>PLYN01000060.1 GCA_003151815.1 Bacteroidota bacterium
TCCAAACCAATTTGGAATTTCACATGCTCCTAAAAGGAGATACCGTCTAAAATAGTTCGAATCTCTATCTGTATGGTACCCTTTTTAATCCCCAATTAATTTAAAATATTTTAGTATGAAAAAGGTATCTATATTGATAATTTTTTTGGTAGGAGTTTCATCTATTTCATTTGCTCAGTCAGCTGGTAAAGGTGATAGAGAAAAATCTGGTAAAGGTGGTATGTTTCATAAGGAACGCAAACCTCGTAAACAAATGAGTCATTTTGATTCCCCCAAAAGAGATCCTAACATTAAAAACAATGGAACTACTTATCGTAGAAATCACAAAAGACAATATTATACTATTGATGGCGACGGTTTTGGGGCTCCAAAACAAGGTGGGAAATAGAATTAGCACAATTGAAAAGTTAATGATAAGAAAGCAGTAAAAAATTAATAATTAAGATAAATCGAATCGCCACACAGATGAATAATAAATTAGTGAACCAAGCATTACTTACAGTAATTTTTATAATCCTTCTACCTTTAATTACAATAGAATCGATAATAATTCGCCCCAATAATTTTGTTGGCCAAATTGTTTTAAATTTTCAAATACTATTATTTATAGTTGCCTTAGGATGTCAAGAATAATGTATAATATCCCAACTACACAGGAAACTAAAATAGATCGGTATTAATCTTCCGGTTTAAAATTCAACAAAGAGATTATGCTACAAAACATTGGGAACACGATGACAAAATAATGGACTTCACTTTTCCCTCTCAATTTTGTTCTAGTTCTGATAATATCAAGTATCTCACCGACCTCAACTATTTATATACCATTTCTAAGATTGAAGAAAAACAAGGATTTTTAAAGTCCCTTTTTCCGGAGTGTTTAACTGCACTCGAAACGGGTTATCGAACACCTTTCATAAATAATTTGGTTTCCGCGAACATCCCGTCTCTAAAAGGTTTGCTGGAGGTTAAACAGAAAGGGGGACCTCCCTTTTTAGAGAAATCCCCCGTTTGGGTGGCCAATGGGGCTCGAACCCACGACCCTCGGTACCACAAACCGATATTCTAACCAACTGAACTATGGCCACCATTTGAATTTGAGAGTGCAAAGATATAGTTTTTTACAATTTTTTTTAATTAAACAAGATAAATATTTATAAAGCTGCTGAAATTTCTATTAAAAACAACCAATTATTTAGTAGCTTTACAATCACACTATGGCTGAAAACTCAACAAATATAACACTTCATGTGGAAGGTATGGATTGTACCTCATGTGCTTTAGGTATTACAAAAAGCCTTCAAAAAAAAGGAGCTGAAAATGTGTATGTTGATTTTGCATCCGGTGAAGCCAATTTTCTCCTGAAAGATAAAAGTAAACTACAGTCAATGATTGATAGTATTACTGATCTGGGCTATAAAGTTGTTGATAGCAAATACCGCGAAGAAAACGAAGGCAAGATGTCTGCTGTTGAAAAACGTTTTTACTTCACCCTTCCTTTTACAATTATTTTATTTTTCGGACACATGCTTCTTTCTCATGATTTTATTCTGAATCAGCCTTTTGTACAACTTACACTTTGTCTTCCAGTATTTATAATCGGGTTGATGCAATTCGGAAAAAGTGCCTGGGGCTCATTAAAATCAGGTGTTCCTAACATGGATGTATTGATATTTATTGGTTCTGCTTCCGCATTCATATATAGTATTATTGGAATGTGGATGCATTATGGAACACATGAAATTCATAATTATATGTTCTTTGAAACAACGTCTACCATTATTACTCTTGTTTTGTTGGGCAATGTTTTTGAGCATCGTTCGGTAAGGCAAACTACCACGGCTCTTCGCGAGCTTAGCGCGATACAAGTTACCAAGGCTAAATTAGTGAGTTTGGAAATAGGTAAGGAAGTGATCACAGAAATTGATTATAAATCGATCCATGTTGGTGCAATATTGCAAGTAAATACCGGAGATAAAATTCCTGTTGATGGTGAAATAATTTACGGTGATGCAAGCATTGATGAATCCATGTTAACTGGAGAAAGCATTCCTGTTGAAAAGACCATAGCAGATAAAATAATTGGTGGAACTATTGTTGTAAATGGCAGTCTTCGCATGCGCGCCGAAACTGTAGGAAGTGAAACTGTACTTGCAAAAATAATAGAGCTGGTAAAAAAAGCGCAACAGGCAAAACCCGATATTCAAAAATTAGGTGATAAGATAAGTGCCATATTTGTTCCCGTTGTACTTGGTATTTCGATACTTACATTCTGTATTAATTATTTTTTTGTCGATTTCGCTTTAGGGACTGATATACTTCAGGAATCTATTATGCGCAGCATTGCAGTGCTTATTATCTCATGCCCATGCGCAATGGGACTGGCAACGCCAACTGCCGTGATGGTGGGGATAGGCAGAGCTGCTAAAATGGGAATTTTAATAAAGGGAGGAAGTACCTTAGAAGAATTTGCCAAAATAAAAAATATTGTTTTCGATAAAACAGGAACACTTACAACAGGTGATTTTAAAATAAAAAATATTAATTGTATGAATGGCGTGAACGAAAGTGAAGTGAAAGAAGTTTTGTTTACTCTGGAACAACACTCTTCTCATCCTATTGCAAAATCGATAATTTTGGAACTTAAAGGAATTGTTGGTCTTAAAATATTTAAGAATGTTTTTGAAGATAAAGGTCTATCAATTAGCGGTACTGATACTGATAATAACGAATACCAATTAGGTTCATACAAAATTGCCGCACATCTCATCTTAAGTGATATGCATAATATTTATGTATTAAAAAACAAAGCATTAATTGCTACAATAGATCTGGAAGATACCTTGAAATTTGGTGTCAAAGAAACCATCAATGGCTTGAATCAACAAGGTATCACAACCATTATGCTAAGTGGCGACAATCGCAAAAAATGTGAAGAGCTGGCACAAAAAATTAATATTAATAAAGTGTATAGCGAACAATTGCCATCTCAAAAATTGGAACTGATCGAAAAACTAACAAAAGAAGCCCCGACAGCAATGGTGGGAGATGGCGTGAATGATGCTCCTGCATTGGCGAAAGCAACAGTTGGTGTTTCATTAAGTAATGCAACTCAAGTGGCGATACAATCTGCACAAATTATTTTATTGAAAAACAACGATCTGTCAATGCTTACTCAAGCACATCTCATAAGCAAACATAGTCTTATCACGATCAAACAAAATTTATTCTGGGCTTTCTTCTATAATGTGATCGCTATCCCTATTGCCGCAATGGGCTTTCTTAGTCCGGGGATAGGTGCTTTGACAATGGCTTTTTCAGATGTTATCGTGATTGGAAATTCTATCCGTTTAAAAACTAAAAAATTGAAATAGTTAGTTGTGAAAAGTCGAAAACTAAACATACTTTTTTTATCTACATGGTATCCTAATCGAGTATCTCCAAGGCTCGGTAATTTTGTTGAAAAACATGCCGAAGCGGTTGCTTTAACATCTAATGTTGCGTCCCTTTTTGTTTGTTCAGACTCCTCCTGCAAACAAACATTTGAAATCATAGAAGAGTTAATTAACAATGTTTTTACAATAACTGTTTATTATAAAAAAATAGAACATTCAATTCCAGTTTTTTCAAATGCTAAAAAAATATTTCGATATGTCCGGGCATATTTCAAAGGTTTTAAAATTGTCCAAAAACATCTTCATAAAATAGATTTGGTGCATCATAATGTTGTGTTTCCGACCGGATTAATTGCTTGGTATTTAAAAAAAAGAAAGCAAATTCCTTATATTATTACGGAACATTGGACCGGATATTTGCCTTCAAAAAACACCAAATTAGGTTGGTTACAAAAAGTGATATCTAAACAAATTGCAATTAATGCAAGTTGTATTACACCTGTATCGATTGATTTGCGTGATGCCATGATTAATGTTGGTTTTAAAGCCAATTATGAAATTATTTATAATGTAGTTGATACAAAATTATTTTATCCAAAACCCAATGAAGAAAAAAAAGAAAAAATAAAAATAATTCATATTTCAACATTGGATGATGCACACAAAAATGTTTCGGGAATGCTGCGTGTAACAGAACAACTCTCAAAACAGCGAAACGATTTTGAAATATGGTTTATTGGCGATGGCGATGCTACCCCACATATAAAAACTTCAACAGAATTAAAAATATTGAACACCTTTGTGTTTTTTGACGGTATAAAATCAACAATGGAAGTTGCTGAAATTATGCGTAATGCAGATTGTTTTTTACTTTTCAGTAATTATGAAAATTTGCCTTGTGTTTTGGTAGAAGCTTTAGCAAGTGGGATTCCTGTCGTTTCTTCTACAGCCGGAGGAATACACGAACACATTACTGAAAAATTTGGATTGCTTGTAAAACCTCAAGATGAAAAGGCTTTATTAATTGCCTTGAATAAGGCGATTGATAATATCAAAGCGGGTAAATATAATTCGGAAGAGTTAAGTAATTACGCAAACCAAAATTTTAGCTACGAAAAGGTAGGTGAAAAATTTAACGCTCTTTACCATCAGATAGTTGATAATAGAGGATAGTATTTAGAAATTAGATTTAGTAATTTGTTATTTTTAGGATTTACCTTAAATCCTCACTGGATACACCCGGATGTGCTTTTGCGTTAAAAACAAAATCGGAATCGGCAATCGTTCCATTACCAAGAAACGATTTGATCGTATATGTTTGAAGGGTTCCATCTTTCATCATCAGCTTTACTGAAGTAATTTGTTTTTTTGTTTTGTCGATGGACAACTTGATGGTATGAAATTTTTTCTTGTCCGGATTTAAAGGAAACAGGCTAATAACCTGTGTTGTAGCATCTTCTCCTTCGAATTTATATTTATATCCTTTTTCATATATAGTAAATATTGTGGATGGATTTATAACATCTTCACCGCCCACTTCCATATCTTTTATTTGTACCTCGTTGGCATCTTTGATGAAATCCCAAACTGTTTTACCATCACAATAAATTTCGTGCCCGGGTATTTCCAGTTTATATTTATCACCTTTCGTTTGAATTTTTCCTGTTTGAGTATCTTTCGATTTATCTTTCTTTTCAACGGTCCAAGAAAATTCCGCTTTGAGTGTGGAGTATGATTTTGTTTTGGCGCTTAGATCATCTAAAATTTTTTTTGCCGGATCAACTTGAGCATTAATTGTTAAACACACAATTGCCAGTGATCCTATCAACGTAATTTTTTTTGTAAACATCATATTTAGTTATTAGTTGTTAGTGTTTAGTATTAGTTATTAGTGTTTAGAATGTCACAAACCACTAATAACTAACCACTAATTTGCCGTCTTATTCAAAAACTGTTCCAAAGATAACATATCCTTAATTAGCACTTCACGGGCTTTTGAACCTTCAAATTGTCCAATGATTCCAGCTGATTCCAATTGATCAACAATTCTGCCGGCGCGGTTGTAACCTAATTTTAATCTGCGCTGAAGCAATGAAGCAGAACCTTGCTGTGTTGAAACAACGATCTCAGCAGCCTGGTTAAATAAAGCATCCCGTTCGGAAGGATCAATGTCATTTTTTCCGCTGCCCTCGCCATTTTCATCAATATATTCAGGTAATAAATAAGCTTCGGGATAGCTGCGCTGGCTGCCAATAAATTCACATACCTTCTCAACTTCAGGAGTATCTACAAAAGCGCATTGCAATCTGATCAGATCATTACCCGTTGATAAAAGCATGTCACCTCTTCCGATCAATTGATCGGCTCCGCCTGAATCTAAAATAGTGCGTGAATCAATTTTTGATGTTACCCTAAACGCAATACGAGCAGGGAAGTTGGCTTTTATGGTTCCAGTGATAATATTTACCGATGGACGTTGGGTTGCAATCACTAAGTGAATACCAATTGCTCTTGCAAGTTGTGCTAATCGTGCGATAGGTGTTTCTACTTCTTTGCCGGCTGTCATAATTAGATCGGCAAACTCATCCACAACCAATATAATGTAAGGCAAAAATTTATGTCCGTTATTTGGATTCAATTTGCGGGCAATAAATTTAGTGTTGTACTCTTTTATATTTCTTACCTGAGCTTCCTTCAACAGATCATACCGTTGATCCATCTCAATACACAATGAACTTAATGTATGAATTACTTTTTTTGTATCTGTAATGATAGCTTCGGCACTATCAGGTAGTTTTGCAAGGAAATGACGTTCAATTTTATTGAACAATGTTAACTCAACTTTTTTAGGATCTACCAATACAAATTTAATTTGTGATGGATGTTTTTTGTAAAGTAAAGAAACCAGGATTGCATTCAATCCAACAGATTTTCCCTGACCGGTAGCACCTGCCATCAATAAGTGGGGCATCTTGGCGAGATCAAAAATAAAAGTTTCATTGCTGATGGTTTTACCTAGAGCGATCGGTAAATCCATAGTTGTGTTCTGAAATTTTTCGGAAGCTAAAAGGGTTCGCATAGGAACCATCTCCGGACTCAGATTCGGAACTTCAATACCAATAGTTCCTTTGCCGGGAATAGGTGCTATGATACGAATTCCTAATGCTGAAAGACTCAATGCAATATCGTCTTCAAGGTTTTTTATTTTTGAAATACGAACACCGGCCGCAGGTATGATCTCATATAAAGTAACGGTAGGACCAACTGTAGCTTTTATTTTTTGAATCTCAATACCATAATCACCAAGTGTTTTTAAAATTTTATCTTTATTGAGATTCAACTCTTCTGTATTGATAACAATATCTTTGGAGCCTCCATAATTTTCCAACAGATCAATAGGAGGGAACTGGTAAGATGACAGATCTAATGTAGGATCATAGTCACCAACCTGTGCAATTAAGGCTTCAGCAACCTGCTCAGGACTTAATTCTTCTTCTTTGTTTTCAATTGTTTCAACAGTAAATTGTACTTCATTTTCATTTGTCGATAATACAATTTCTTCTTTTACAAAAGGCTTTTCAACTTCTTCTATGATATCATGTTGTGGATTGTTGGTGATCTCAAAGGCATCATCTTCATCGGTTTCAGGAATTACTTCAGTAGCTAATTCAATTATTGTTTCATCATTAAAGGTGTTCACCGGAATTTTTTTCTCTTCAATGATCGGCTCCGCTTTCGCTTCTATTGCATCTGTAATAGGATCCTTTTTACTTAGATCAAATGAAATATTGAATGCCGCGATAAGGAAAACGATGAAGGAGAAAAATAAAAACACTCCGGTACCAATATGTCCTAATACCTCATTTAGCTTATTACTGAAGGTATAGCCATAAGCACCTCCCAAATAAATAAAATTGGGATCGGTGAAAATATAACCGAATGTCAGTGAAATAAAAATTAAAAAGAAAAGAGAGAAGATATATGTTTTACGAAAATCTAATAGTCCGATGTTGAATGTAATTCGTAAACCGGTTACAAATGCTATAAAAGCGAAGATATAAGATGCAACACCAAACCATTTGTAAATAAAAATATGTGAAAGTAAAGCACCAAATTTTCCAAGCCAGTTATCCACTTTTACCTCCGGTGAAAAAAGATTACTTACCACTTTATCCTGATCGGCTATCCATGTGAAAGGGTAGGAGGTAAAGGCAATGGCTAAATAAACAGAAAATAATAAAAGTGTTAAACCGAAAATTTTTTGAAAACGTTCTGTATGAATAAAGGCAAAAAAGTCAGTAACTTTTTCAAGGATGGATTGTTTTGAAGGTTGCTCTTCAGAAAGTTTTTCTTTCTTTTTAGAAGAACCGCCGGATTTAGACGTGCTCTCACTTGCAGAGGAGTCGGATTCTGCTTTGTCGTCTTTTAATGTGTTTTTTAAACTATTTTTTTTAGGCTCTGCCATCAGATGGATCTTATTAAGTATTAAAAATAAGAGTTATTGAAAGACAAAAAGTGATAAGTGAAAATTTTTATACACGGAGCATTGTGGATAAAAGTGTTCCTGAAAAGTACCTTGGGTAGATTAACCACAGAGGTATAGAGAACTAGGAGAAGTGTTTTTTTATTGTACTGTATAAAAAGTGTGAATTAAGTTAAGAATGACAGCGACCGCACAAATTGCCTCCGTGTTTCTCTGTGTCTCCGTGGTAAAAACTTTTAATACCCCAGCGTTTTAAGCATAGATTTATAGCTCTGTTCTTTCGCAAACAATCGCGTTGACATTTCACCTTCTTCATCTCTATCAATGATCACATGTTTTGGTGCGGGTATCAAACAATGCTGGATACCGCCATATCCGCCCAGCGACTCCTGATAAGCACCGGTGTGAAAAAATCCAAGGTACAAAGGTTCTTTCTGTTTTTCATTTGCCACCGGCATATATACCTGATTAAGATGGGATTCACCATTATAATAATCCTCGCTGTCGCAAGTTAATCCTCCTAAATTTACACGTTGAGATTCTTTATCCCAGTGGTTAATTGCAAGTAAAATAAATTTTTGTTTAATACCCCAGGTATCAGGCAAAGTAGTTATAAATGAACTGTCTATCATATACCAAAGCTCGTTATCATTTTGTTTTTTTACATCTACAATCGAATATAATGTAGCTCCGCTTTCTCCAACTGTAAAACTTCCAAATTCAGTGAAGATATGCGGTTCTTTTACTCCTCGTTCTTTACAAACATTTTTAATTTTTTGGATAATTTCATCAGCCATATAAGTGTAATCATAGTTAAAACCCAATGAAGTTCTTATTGGGAAACCACCTCCAATATCCAATGAGTCAAGGCTCGGACAAACTTTTTTTAAATCACAATAAGCGTTGATGCTTTTTGTTAATTCTGTCCAATAATAAGTAGTATCCTTAATACCTGTATTAATAAAAAAGTGAAGCATTTTTAGTTCGCATTTCGCACTGTTTTTAATATGCGTTTGATAATAATCAACAATATCAACTTGCCTGATCCCTAAACGGGAAGTGTAAAATTCAAATTTAGGTTCCTCATCTGTCGCCACTCTTATGCCTACTTTAAATTTTTTTTTGCATAATTTTTCTAATTGTGGTAATTCGTTTTTATTATCCAAAATTGGGATGGCATTCACAAAACCATCATTCACTAATTCACTAATGTATTTTAGATATTCCGGTCGTTTATAACCATTATTGATGATATACATTTCTTTAGAAATTTTTCCGGCATTATATAACGAACGTACCAATGGCACATCGAATGCTGAAGATGTTTCTAAATGAATATCATTTTTCAAAGCTTCTTCCAGAACGAATTGGAAATGTGAACTTTTAGTACAATAACAATATGTATATTTGCCTTTGTAATCTGCTTTTGCTATGGCTACATTAAATAGCTTTTTGGCTTTTTGGATCTGAGCACTTATTTTAGGTAAGTAACTTATTTTTAAAGGAGTTCCATATTGCTTAATGATGTCTAATAAAGGGATCTCATAAAAATGAAGTTCATCATCTATAACATCAAAACCTTCTTGCGGAAAGTCGAAGGTTTGTTGGATTAAATCGCGGTAGGTATTTTCCATTTTTCTTAACTGAAAATTTTGAAATGAGATTTTTTTGCAAATGTAAGTAACTTACTTCGATATTTTTATATTCAAGTAATGAGTTTGGATACAAAAGTTTAGAATATTTAATATAGAAAATTTAATATCATTGAATTCTGGCTTTCAACTTTCTAATTTTAAACGAAATAAGAAGAACGTTTATAAATAATCATCGTAGCAACGGTATATTTATTTAACAATATAGTAATATGAAAAATGTAAAATTCATTGAAGTTAAATCGGAAATAGGTGCAGGGACACGTGGTGCCAGCATGGGAGTGGATGCTCTTAAAATTGCCGCACTCGACTATGGAAGCACTGTGTTCAAACGAATTGAATCAATTGAGGTAAAAACAGAAAATCAATTATTGTTTGAATCACCCAAACACAAACTGGCAAAACATATCGCAGGTGTTTTGGAAATTTATGAGCGATTAGCAAGCACCATCTCCCAAACACTAAAGAAAAATTTGTTCCCGATCGTATTGTCGGGCGACCATAGTACTTCCGGAGGTACTATTGCCGGTATCAAAATGGCTTATCCCAAGGAAAGGTTAGGGGTGATCTGGATAGATGCCCATGCTGATATTCACAGTCCGTATACAACACCAACAGGTAACCTGCACGGAATGCCCTTGGCAGCCTCTTTGGGCGAAGATAACAGCAGCCATAAAATAAATAATCCGGATAAAGAAACGGTCGACCTTTGGAATAAACTCAAAAAAGTAGGAGGGATCAGCCCTAAAATTAATTATAGCGATATTGTTTTCATAAGTGTTAGAGATATGGAACCGGAGGAGGCGTATTTGTTAAAAAAACATAAGGTGAAATGGTTCACAACTGCCGATGTTAAACGCAACGGTGTAGAGAAAATCGCTCGTGATACCTTGGTACATTTAAATAAATGTGATAAAATATATGTTTCATTCGATGTGGACAGCATGGATTCATCCATTTCAAAAGGAACGGGTACGCCAGTTCGTAATGGGATATCTGAAAAGGAAGCCGGAAGTTTATGTTTAAGTTTCATACAAAATCACAAAGTGTGTTGTTTTGAGATCAGCGAAATTAACCCGACTCTTGATAAAGAAAATCTGATGGCTGAAAACACTTTTGAGATTTTACATCGGGTAGTAGGTAAGTTGTTAACATATTAAAATAGAGAATTGGAGAAATAGAGAATGTTTAATTATTAAGTGGTATAACGCTAACCTTTTAATTCCCCATTTCTCCAATTCTCTAATTCAACAATTATTTAATTTATGAATATTGAAAAGAAGATCTCTGAAAAAACCATTGAAGCATTGCAATCGCTTTATTCAGCTATAGTTGAGAAAGTATCTTTAGAAAAAACCAATCCTGATTTTGTTGGAGATATAACCTTGGTTGTTTTTAATTTTTTGAAAATATCGAAAAAGAAACCCGAAGAAACAGCAACAGAAATTGGAAATTATCTTAAATCGAATATTGACGAGGTAGTTGATTTTAATGTTGTTAAGGGTTTTTTGAACATTGTGATTGATGATTCGTTTTGGTTGAATTATTTTAAATCCATTAATGGGAAGCCGTTTATTGATCTCACACGTGCGGGATTACCTACTAATGCACCAACCGTTATGGTTGAATATTCCTCGCCCAACACAAATAAACCATTACATCTTGGTCACGTCCGTAATAATTTATTAGGATATAGTGTTTCCGAAATATTAAAAGCAGCGGGCAACAATGTTATAAAAACAAACCTGGTGAACGATCGAGGTATCCATATTTGTAAATCGATGTTGGCCTGGAAAAAATGGGGTGGAGGAGAAACACCGGAATCATCAGGTTTGAAGGGAGACCATCTGGTAGGAAAATATTATGTCGAGTTTGATAAACAGTTTAAAGTTCAAAGTTCAAAGTTGAAAGCTGAAGGGGTTAGTGATGAAGAAGCAGAGAAGAAAGCGCCCATCATGCTTGAGATTCAAGACATGCTTCGCAAATGGGAAGCGGGTGATAAAGAAACACGTGCGCTTTGGGAGATGATGAATGGTTGGGTTTACAAGGGTTTTGATGCTACATACAAAATGTTGGGCGTTTCTTTTGATAAAACATATTATGAAAGCAATACCTATCTGCTTGGTAAAAACATTATTGATGATGGCTTAGCAAAAGGTGTTTTAAAACGCAGAGCCGATAACTCTATATATATTGATTTGACGGCTGATGGACTGGATGAAAAAACATTGTTGCGTGCTGATGGAACATCCGTTTATATAACTCAGGATCTAGGCACTGCCGTTCAACGTTTCGAGGAATATAAATTTGATAAACTAGTTTATACTGTTGGAAACGAGCAGGATTATCATTTTAAAGTATTATTTCTCATCCTGAAAAAGTTGGGTTATAAATGGTCCGATGGTCTGTATCATCTGTCATACGGGATGGTAGAGCTACCTGAAGGAAAAATGAAATCCCGCGAAGGTACTGTAGTTGATGCTGATGAATTGATGCAGGAAATGATCAATACTGCTGCGGCAACTACGAAAGAGCTTGGAAAGGCGGAAGGTTTAAGTGAAACGGAAGCGGAAACATTATATCGCACGATCGGATTAGGTGCCTTGAAATATTTCATGCTTAAAATTGATCCTAAGAAGAAAATGCTTTTTAATCCTGCCGAGTCAATTGATTTTAATGGTAATACAGCGCCTTTTATTCAGTTTAATTATGTGCGTATTCAAGCTTTGTTGCGCAAAGCAAAAGAAGATTATTTTAAAGATAATTTAGAGATATTGGATGCATCTACAGATATTCCTTCAGCTAGTTTGTTGCCGAAAGAAAAACAATTGATCATTCAGCTTTACGGTTTCAACTCAACATTGAATCAGGCTGCTAATGAATATAGCCCTGCAGTTATAGCAAATTATGTATACGATCTGGCAAAGGAGTTTAGTCAATATTATCACGATACACCTATTTTTAAAGAAGAAAAAAAGGACTTGATTTTGTTTCGATTACAACTTTCAAAAACCATTGGTATTGCCATTAAATCTTCCATGCAATTGTTAGGCATTGAAGTTCCTGAAAGGATGTAGTTTTCAGAAGGTAGAAGGTAGAAAACGGAAGACATGGGTTAACCTTGAATTAACTGTTCTTTTAGAGGAGTTTTCTAGCTTTTAACTTTCTAACTTTAAACTTTGAACTAATTTTTACCTTACTAAAGTTACAGTTCCAATATAATCATGTTGTTTATGAAATACATCGGTAAGATTCACTTTCCAAACATAAACATCTTCTTGTGCTGTATGTTTTCCTCCGTTCGCTTTTCCATCCCATCCGTCATCCAGGTCTTTACCATGAAAAATCATATTTCCCCAACGATCAAATATCCATAGATCATATTGAATAATACCTATTCCTTTTCCTAAGAATAAATCATTCACTCCGGCACTGGCATAAGGAGTAAAAGCATTGGGGATAAAAAATGAAAATTCAGGTTCGATAAAAATTTCATGAGTAACATTGGCATAGCAAAAATTAGCATTGTGAACAATTAATTTTGCCTGATACGTACTGCCTGGAACGCTTGGATACGTATGGATTGGCGTAGTGATGTTAGGAGCTAACGTATCACCATCACCAAATTCCCATTTCCAAAAATTTACATCAGATGATGATTGATTAATAAAAGTTACATTGCGATCTAGCACTGTTGCAGGGTTTGGAGTAGCATAGAATTCGGCAATAGGCATTGCAAAGACAGTAATCATTTTGTCAATTTTTAGATTTGCTTTGCATGAATTATTATCAGTTACTGAAAGTCCAACATCATATTTTCCTGTATTCTCGTAACAATGAGAAGGAGATTGTGAAGTGCTTGTTCCTCCATCACCGAAAGTCCATTTCCAATCTTTAATTTTATTTCCTCCACTAACAGAAGAAAAATCAGTGAACGTTACACAATGTTCAGGACATCCATCGGGATCGTCAACAATAAAGTTTACAATTGGAAGTGGAAAAATATTGATGATAACACTTGAACTGACAGGGGGGCACGGACCTACCGGATCATTAGTGGTTAACAATAATATCACTGAACCAGCTGAACACTCTGTTGCACTTGGTGTATAAGTTGCGTTTAAAGTGGTATTGTCAGGAGAATAGGTGCCGGCACCACCACTCCATGTTGCGCTGGTTGCCGACCCGCCGATAGAACCATTAAGTTGAACATTCGAACCTGAACAAACAGGTTGTGTATTTCCTGCATATACTGTTGCTAATGGGTTTATGGTTAAAGTCATTTGATCACTTGCTGCCGGACAAGGTCCTGCAGGGTCGTTGGTGGTATATGTTAATGATATTAACCCAGCATCATTTTCTGCTGCACTAGGTGTATAAGTGGCATTTGAAAAAGTGTTGCCCGGATTATAAGTCCCCGCCCCGCCACTCCATGATCCGCTGGAAGCTGCGCCATTGTATACACCTGCTAAAGTTATTGTACTTCCGGAACAAATGGTTTGATCAGAACCGGCACTTGCTAAAGCCGGCGGACTAATAATAATCACTATTTGATCGTTTGCCGGATTACAAGGACCGGCAGGGTCGTTGGTTGTTAATGTCAATACAACGCTACCTAACGCTACTTCTGTTGCACTTGGAGTATAAACACAATTTAAACTTGTATTGTTGGGATTGTAAGTTCCTCCACCGCCACTCCATGTGGCACTTGAAGCTGAACCACCGATAGAACCTGCTAATATTGCTGTTGAACCATTGCATATTGTTTGATCAGAACCTGCATTGGCTGTTGGTATTTGGTAAATGAGTATAATCATTTGATCGCTTATAGCAGGGCAGGGACCTACAGGATCGTTGGTGGTGAAGGTTAACGAAATGTCAGGGTTTGTCGTTTCAGATTCATTTAGTGTATAAATGGCATTGGGATCGGAATTGTTTGGATTAAATGTTCCTGCGCCACCGCTCCATGTTCCGCTAGTGGCAGCGCCACTGAATGTTGCTGCTAAAATTATGTTATTGCCTACTGTTGCACTGTTAATACATACGTTTTGGTCAACTCCGGCATTAACTATTGCCACCGGATTTATTTTAATTGCCATTTGATCTGTAGCAGGAGGGCATGCCCCGGCTATATTGGTTGTTAAAGTTAATGTAACTCCACCTACAGAAATTTCTCCGGCATTTGGAGTATAAGTACTGTTTGCACTTGTATTATTTGGATTAAATGTGCCTGCACCTCCGCTCCAGATCATAGTTGTAGCAGAACCACCAACAGAACCTGCTAATATTGAGGAACCATTGCATATCGTTTGATCAGGTCCTGCATTGGCTGTTGGTAAAGGGTCAATAGTAATTTTCATTGTACTTGATACCGGAAGGCAAGGTCCGGCAGGGTCATTAGTAGTATATGTTAATGAAACAAGACCTGCTGTTTCTTCTGCAGTAGTTGGCGTATATGCTGCATTCGGATTAGTGCTGTTCGGACTGAATGTGCCTGCACCACCACTCCATGTTCCGCTTGTAGCAGAACCACCAACACTACCTGCTAAATTTGCGGAGCTTCCATGACAGATAGTTTGATCACTACCTGCACTAACTGTCGCAACCGGATTTATTTTAATCAGCATCTGATCGCTTGCTGAAGAACATGGACCTGCAGGGTCATTACTCGTTAATGTTAATGCAAGGCTGCCTGTGGCTATTTCGAATGCATTAGGTGTGTAAACAGGATTTACAATTGTATTGTTTGGATTAAAAGTGCCAGAACCTCCACTCCAGGTGATACTTGAAGCAGCACCGGAAAAAGAGCCATCTAATGTTACAGTTGAACCTTCGCAGATAGTTTGATCAATGCCAGCATTCACAATTGGTAATGGATTAACGGTTACATCAACCGAATCTGTTGCAACACAATTAGAAACTGTGTTTGTTGTAGTTACTGTATAGGAAGAAGTTACAGGCACATTCTGGTTATTTGATAAAGTAACGGTTGGATTAGAAATTACCGATGAGTTTAATCCTGTTGTGGGTGACCAACTATACGTATAATTGGCTGTGGATGGAGCTCCTAAATTTCCGGTATTGCCTGTACATATTGTAATATCACGACCGGCATCTGATACAGGTGCATTAATAACAATTACAATTGTATCTTTTCCAGGACAACTGGCTGGTGTAGCGTAAATAATGGAATTATTTCCAATATTGGCGGCAGTGGGACTAAAAATTCCTGCTGACGCATCAGTAATTCCAGGTCCACTCCATGTCCCACCTGTAATACTGGTAGTAAGAGTTACCGGTGGTGCATTCAAACAAAAAGGTCCGGAAGGATCAACAGTGGGGTATATAGGAAGATCAACAAATACATTCTGCGTTATCGATGAGCTGCAATTTCCTATATAAATGGTTAATGTTACAGGGTAGTTACCGTTATGTGGGAATACATGAGTAGGGTTTTTAATAACGGCATCTGCAATGCTATCATTGTTAAAATCCCAAGCCCAGCCTGTTGCATTTTCGGTAGGGGTTGATGTATCTGTAAATTGAGTATACGAACCTGCACAACCTGTAAATGGTGTAAATGATACAGGACTTGGACCAGGGTTACCAACCGTAATATCAAGTGTTGTGGAACAATTAGGACCCGCGAGTGACGACATTACTACTTCATAAGTTCCCGCAGTATCTACATCAACAGTTTGATTGGTAGCAGGACCTTGAATACCTTTAGTACCCCCTGCTTTATTGGTCCAAGTATATGTCAAAGCATTGGTAGGAGCTGCTAACCGATAACCACCACAGGCATTTGGTGCAGTGGTGATCACATCAGCCGGACCACAACTTGCATCGATGTAAGCATAGCCGAAATGGGCACCCAAAGCACAATCCCCTGTAGTGAATTCGATAGAAACGCATTGTCCGATATAAGCCGCAAAAGGAAGCACCACAGTACTCCAGCCCCTGTACCAAACATTCCTGGCATGATTGTTTGTTTGGGTGAAGTCAGTCATTGGAGGTCGCGCTACTACAAATAAATTTCCACAAGAAATTTGATTTCCAGCCGAATCACGCACCGCAACATTAAAATAAGGACGCTCGGAATCGCTATGGGCAGGAAACCCAACTGCAGGCTCTTCTAGGACAACAGCATATCGAAAAGTAAAATTAGCAGTTGAAGGTTCAACACGATATGTAAAAGTAGCTCTTGCAGCCATAGAGCCAACACCTTGCCCATCGCCCATTACAGTATTGCCATCTCCTAATCGAAGTGCTTGATTTCCGCCAAACGGAGGCACTACAGGCAAAATAGTTCCACCAACCATTGGATCATAATTACCCAATGTTTGTATTACGTGCTGCGGGGCACTAAAGCCTGCTGATGTAATACAAGGATTTGGGGGAGGATTACCACAAGTACTGGAAGCATCAGATCCAACCCAATAATTCCAGCCACCGCCAGAGCCTGATTCAAACCCTGAATTATTACAAACAGAGCAAGCACTTTGAGAGTATCCTTTGAAAGAGACTATCAAAATAAAAAGAAAAATGAGATTAATATTTTTCAAAGACTTCATTGTACTTTTAAAATGCTTCTATTTGAATTTTGTTTTTATTAAAATTAATGTTTTTTTAGCAAAAGTTCTCAAGTGATTCATAAATTTTAGTTTGCTCTTTGCTTTAACTCCCCTTTATCTCACAAGCGTAACCGTTCCTGTATAATTGTGAAGATTGCCAAACACATCGGAAAGTATCACTTTCCAAACATATACATCTCGTTGTGCCTGATGTTTTCCTTCTTTGTCCCCTCCAACTTCGGTTAAATTTAATGCTTTTCCATCCCATTTATCATTAATATCTTGTCCATGAAAAATTATGTTTCCCCATCTATCATATATCCAAAGGTCATATGTGGAAATGCCTGTCCCCATTCCATAAAAATAATCATTTACGCCATCATGGTTTTCCGGCGTAAATGCATTTGGTATGTAAAAAGAAAATTGAGGACCAACATTAATTTTATCCCCAACACTTGCAGTATCATAGCAAAAATTGGCGTTACGAACAATTAATATGGGCTGATAACTACTGTTCATAATTCCGGGATAAGAATGTGTTGGATTTGCATTATTGGGGGCTAAGGTGTCGCCATCGCCAAAATTCCAGAACCAATAATTTACGTCCGGTGATGATTGATTTGTAAAATATACTGTAGGATCCAATTCCGAAACAGGGTTTGGTGAAGCAATGAATGCGGCAACAGGTAATTTATAAACTGTAATTAATGAATCTTTCGTCAGAGATGCTGAACAACCTTTGTTATCAGTAACCGTAAGGGTAATACCAAAATTACCGGTATTAGAAAAACAGTGTTTTGGAGAAGGCAAATTACTTGTTTCACCATCTCCAAAATCCCAATGCCAACCAACAATAGAGTCTATTCCTGCCTTAGACGAGGCATCAGTAAATTTTGCACAATGAATTGAACAACCGGAAGGGGCATCAACTTTAAAATTTGCAACCGGGGGAGGATAAAATGTAAGCGTAACTTGTGAAGAGGCTGATAAACATGGACCTATTGGGTCATTTGATGTTAACATCAAGGTTACTGATCCGGAAGAATATTCCGCTGCACTCGGTGTGTATATTGCATTTAAAGTGGTGTTGTTAGGGGAATAAATTCCTGAACCTCCTATCCATGTTCCGCTGCTTGCAGATCCTCCTACAGAACCTCCGAGTTTAACAGTTGATCCTGTACATACCGGTTGAGCTATCCCGGCATTGGATGTTGGCAATTGGTTAATGGTTATAATCATTTGATCGCTCACTCCGATGCAAGGACCAACAGGGTCATTGGTCGTAAATGTTAATGTAAAGTTACCTGCTGTGATCTCTGTAGCTGAGGGAGTGTAGATAGCATTAGGAGCAATATTATTTGGATTGAATGTTCCGGAGCCGCCTGTCCATGTTCCATTTGTTGCTGAACCACTAACAACAGCTGCTAATTTTACCGCATCACCTTCGCAAATAATTTGATCCTGACCGGCATTTGCGATAGCAGCCGGATTAATGAATATTTCCACTTTGTCGCTTGCAGGCACGCAAGGTCCTGCAGGATCATTGGTTGTTAATGTAAATAGAACACTTCCCGAAGTTACTTCATTTGCACTTGGAGTATAAATGCAGTTAATACTTGTATTATTTGGATTAAATGTTCCTGACCCTCCATTCCAGGTTATGCTTGTAGCTGAACCACTCACAATGCCTGATAATGTTGCAGTAGAGCCTGCACATATTGTTTGATCAGGTCCTGCATTGACTTTTGGTATCTGGTTGATAAAAATTACCATCTGGTCGCTCACAGCAGGACAAGGACCAATAGGGTCGTTGGTTGTAAAAGCTAAAACAATATTAGCAGAAGATGTTTCTGATTCATTTAGTGAATAAGTAGCATTCGGATTGGTATTGCTTGGACTAAAAGTTCCTGTACCGCCAGTCCATAATCCGCTGGTAGCGGCACCTCCGAAAGTACCTGCTAAATTTACTGTATAGGGTGTTGGTAACGTATTGTCAACGCAAATAGTTTGATCAGCACCTGCATTTACAGTAGCAATAGGGTTAATGGTAATAACTACGTTATCTGTTGAGGATGGGCAGGGACCAACAGGGTCGGTTGTTAAATTTAAAGTAATGCTACCGGATGCTAATTCAGTAGGAGTAGGTGAATAAATTGCTGTCAATGTTTTATTATTCGGATTGTATGTTCCTGCGCCTCCGCTCCATGTTGCAGTTATTCCTGTACCATTTATAGAACCTGTTAATTGTATAGGGGAGCCATGGCACAATGCTTTATCAAGTCCTGCATTGGCAGTAGGTAAGGGATTGATATATATTTTTACCTGACTTGATACTGAATTACAAGGACCTGCAGGGTCATCAGTAGTTAATGTTAATGTAATATAGCCGGTTGCATTCTCTGATGCAATTGGAGTATATACAGCGTTTGTTGTGGTGTTATTCGGATTATAAGTGCCTGTGCCGCCGCTCCACGTGCCCATTGTTGCTGAGCCTCCTATAACACCGGCTAAATTTATACTGTTCCCAACACATATCGTTTGTTCAGGACCTGCATTAACTGTTGGAGCAGAATTAATTATAATTTTCATCTGGTCGTTCGCTGAGGTGCAGGGTCCGGCAGGGTCATTGGTTGTTAATGTTAATAAAGCGCTACCTGAAGCTATTTCACTTGAGCCGGGTGTATAAATACTATTTAATATAGAGTTGTTCGGACTGTATGTTCCCGAACCTCCACTCCATGTGGCACTTGTTGCGGAACCGGCAATAGAACCCGATAATGTTATTGATGAACTACCACAAATTGTTTGATCAATCCCAGCATTGACAAGTGGTAAGGAGTTAACCGTTACAACAACCGAATCAGATGAATAACACCCTGTGGATGCTACTGCTGTTGTTACATAAAAAACCAATGATTGAGGTGTTGTACCATTATTGATCAAGGTAACGGTAGGATTCGAAATTGTTGTAGAACTTAATCCTGTGGAAGGAGACCAGTTGTATGTGTCGCCCGCAGTTGAAGCGGTTCCTAAAGTAGTTGAATTGCCGGTACAAAATGTAATATTAGGTCCGGCATCGGATACAGGAGCATTAATATGAATAAGAATAGTATCCCTTCCCGGACAGTTAGCGGGAGTAGTATATATTATGGCATTATCACCGATACTGGCAAGTGATGGATCAAAAGCTCCTGTTGTAGCGTTGGTAATTCCTTTGCCAGTCCATGTTCCACCAGCAATAGAGGTATTCAGGTTGAGAGGCGATGAATTCAAACAAAAAGGACCGGCTGGATCTACCTTAGGTATTGTAGGTAAACTAACAGTAACGTTTTGTGTTAATGATGCAGTGCAAGAGCCAACCTTTATAGTTAATGTTACAGGATATGTGCCTCCTGCAGGAAAATTGTGAATAGGGTTTTTAGAAGTATTATCCGTAATTCCATCATTATTAAAATCCCATGCCCATCCGGAAATAGGTCCACCAGGCGTTGAAGTATCCGTAAATTGTGTTGAAATACTGCTACATCCGGTGGCAGGCGTAAAGCTTACAGGATTTGTAATGCCCGAATCTACAGCTATAGTAAGCGCTGTAGAGCAATTAGGACCTAATGGAGAGGACATTACCACCTGATATGTTCCAGGCCGGTTAACATTAATAGTTTGGGTGTTGTTTGGACCATCAATACCAGTTTTGCCTCCAACTGTAATATTGGTCCAGGTGTAATCCAATGCATTGGGCGGTCCCTTTAAAATATACCCACCACATTCATTAGTCGACGAGGTAATCAAATCAAGTGCATCGCAACTGGCATCAATGTATGCATAACCATAATGTTCATTAAGGGTGCAGTCAGTTGCAGTAAATTCAATCGTAACACATTTGCCGATATAGGCAGCTAATGAAATAACAGCCTTGGTCCATCCTCGGTACCAAATCCTACTGGTGGAAGTGGTTTGAGTGAAATTCACAAATGGAGCTTTCGCCAATACAAAAAGGTCTCCGCATGATATTTGATTTCCGTCTTCATCATATACATTGATACTAAAATAAGGACGTTGAGCATCTGTATGAGGAACACCATTGCCCTGTGGTTCCTGCAAAACAACAGCGTATTGGTAGGTAAAATTAGCAGTGGCTTGCGTTACATTATAGGAGATACTTGCCCGCCCGGCCTTGGCTCCGGTAATGGGCCCATCTCCAATCATCATTGAATTATTACCACCGCTTGGAGCAACCACCGGTAAAATGGTACCACCAACTATAGGGTCATACCCACCTTTGGTTTGCAAGGCGTGTTGAAAAGGAGAAATAGAATCGGATAGTAAATTACAAGGTTCACTTGTTGAACTTTGACAGGCTGTCCCGTTAAAATATTGCCAAAAACCTGTACCGGATTCAAATCCGGGATTTGTACAAAGGGAACCGCAGGTACTTTGAGAATATCCATTGATGCAAAAAATCAGACTAAAAAGCAGAATGACATTTACATTTATGATTGATTTCATTGTATTTTTTAAACAGATAGATTTTAATGTTTGTAAATCACTAAAAAATTAAAACACTTTTTATAATAATTATTATTTTTTAACAACCACTAACAATTAGGAATAAACATATATACAGATGCAATTAGTTGTTAAAAGGTTGCACGAAAAGCAATTAATAATTCCTTTCTAATTCACTCATTTTAAATCAAAATTGGTTTAGGATGTTTCCATTTATTAATTCGATGAATAACCTAAATTTGAGGACAAAAGTAATCATTATTTTTAAGATTAATTGATTATGAGGAATGATTTTGAGCACACATTAAAGTTTGTGTGTTTAAAGTTCGAAAAAAACAAACAGTTTAAAGTTGGAAAGTTTAATTTAGAAAGTTTAAATTTGAAAAATTAAAAAAAAATGAAAATATACCCGCATCTCTAAATTAAACGTTCCAACATTAAACTAAAAAAATGAAAATAATTTGTATCGGATTAAACTATGGTGCTCATATTAAAGAAATGAATTCGGCAATAGCAGAGGAACCGGTTGTTTTTATGAAGCCGGATACCGCATTAATAAAAGATAACCAGCCATTTTATTATCCTTCATTTTCAAAAGAGGTTCATTATGAAGTGGAGTTGGTTTTAAAAATAAATAAACCGGGTAAAAATATTCAAGTACAGTTTGCAAACAAATATTATGATGAAATTGGCATAGGTATTGATTTCACCGCAAGAGATTTACAAGCTAAATTGAAACAAAAAGGCTTACCTTGGGAAAAAGCAAAAGCATTCGATGGCGCAGCGGCAATCGGACAATTCATAAACAAAAAACAGTTTGCAGATATAAATAATATTAATTTTCACCTGACCATCAACGGAACTATGGTGCAAAAAGGAAATACAAAAAATTTGCTAACTTCATTCGATGAAATAATTGCTTATGTTTCAAAATTTTTCACACTTAAAACCGGTGATTTGATTTATACCGGAACACCTAAAGGTGTTGGTACTGTGAAGATATCAGATAGGCTTGAAGCATATATAGAAAATAAAAAAATGCTGGACTTTGAAATAAAATAAATCGATTTGAAAATTTGAAGATATGCTGATGTGCTAATTCAAACACACTTTAAAAATATTCATTAATTTCCATTCATAAATTTCACATTAAAGAATAAAAATATCATTAATTTATAAAAAAGCTAACATTTTCAAATTCACACATTTTCAAATCTTCAAAACAGTTTCCTATGAAAAAAATCATCATACCCACACTTGCTATAGTTGTCATGACTATAAATGCATGTACCAGTCAGGATTTAATGAAAAGAGCAAAAGCTGCGGAAGTGGCGGCAAGTGATGCTTTAAAGGGTGTTTCAACAACCGGCGTCAAGCCTTTAAGTAATGACGAAGTAATAAATGGATTGAGAAATGCCTTAACCGTTGGCACAAATAATTCTACTGCATTTGCGTCGAAGCTGGATGGTTATTATAAAAACCCTGCTTTGTTTATTCCCTTTCCGCCGGATGCTCAAAAAGTGAAGGATAAAATGGATGCCATCGGTTTTAAAGACCAAACAGATAAATTTGTTTTGACCTTAAATCGTGCTGCTGAAGAAGCCGCTAAAAATGCAGCACCTGTTTTTATAAATGCAATTAAAGGAATGAGCATTGGTGATGGATTTTCCATATTAAAAGGAAAAGATAATGCAGCCACACAATATTTACAAGATAAAACTACCGGGGAACTAAAGCAAAAATTTACACCAATCGTTCAAACGGCAATAGATAAAGTAGAATTAACAAAATATTGGAATCCAATTATTACAGATTACAACAAAATTCCTTTTGTGGAAAAACAAAATCCCGATTTAACTGCTTACGTGACTGAGCGAGCTATGGTTGGTTTATTTAAACTTATTACTGATGAAGAATTGAAAATCCGTAAAGACCCAGCTGCACGCGTTAACGATATTTTAAAGCGAGTATTTGGCAGTAACTAAAACATTGAGATAAAAAAAATCCGTGCTATCATAAACACTTATGTTGGCATGGATTTTTTGTTTTATAATAAATCGATCAATGACCCCAATCAGAATTTCCAACAATGGGTTGAATACTCATTACAGGGGTTTTTGAATGGTTAATAATTTGTTGCGCATAAGTACCCATCAAGCGTCCGGTTATGTTTTCATCCTGATCTGTCATTATAATAATTAAGTCTGCATCAACCTCTGTAGCATAATCGATTGTCATTTTTGCCTGATTAGCAGCTGTTACCATTGTTCTAACACAGGCTATTTCATTTTTCTTAATGAAATTTTCTATCTGATCCAAATGGAGTTCAAGCTTTTTTAATTCTGATTCATCAGAAGAATCTTCTAATCCGACAAGGTGTATTTGAGAAGCAAAGTGTTTTGCCAAAACAACTGCATGATGTACTTTCTGACGAGAGTGCTCTGAGAGGTCAATTGGCAAAAGGATTTCCTTAAAACCTAAATTCTTGGCATTCATCTGTATGGATATAACCGGACATTCTGATTGAGTTGCTACTTTGTAGGTATTGCTTCCAACAAAAAATTCAGCAAAGCCTGATATACCATGGGTACCCATAATTATCAAATCAACAGTATGTTCCTTCGATACTGAAATGATTTCGCTGAAAATTGTTCCGTTGGATGTGATACATATTGATTTTACTCCATATTTTGAACGAATGTTTCCGGCAATTTCTTCTAATCTTTTTTCAACAGCGTTTATAATTCCATTGGGTGGATCTATACGCAACTCAGGAACTACAATGTTAAATCTTTCCCAATGATTTTCTACTACATGTAATAATACCAGATCTGCTTTGAATAATTGTGCTGTAAATGCTGCATGCTCAATCGCAAGCAATGATGTTTCCGAAAAATCAATCGGAATAAGGATTTTTTCAATTTTAAATGATTTCATATAACTGTATTGTTTTTTAGTATTAACAGATTCAAAATTTAACAAACTTACAAATTCCTTTGTGGTAGATTATCGAATTGGACAAAATTATTCTTAAAATTGAACATAGTTTGATATTTAATATGATTACAGAGCAAAATACTCAATAAAATTGGTCTGTTATGGGTTAAATGAATAGGTTTAATATTACCATGATTAACAATCAAAGGTTGAAATCTTCTAAACAAATAAAATAAATTCGTTGATATTCAGTTTACTTTTACAGTATTAGTATTCTGAAAGATGAATAAAAAGGAAATAAAAGCACTCATTAGCTTACTTGACGATCCGGATGAAGCGGTTTTTGATCAGATAAGTATGAAATTTTTGTCGCTCGGGCAAGAAGTGATTCCTGTTTTGGAGGATGCGTGGGAATATTCGTTTGATACGCTTATTCAAAATCGCATCGAAAACATAATACATCAAATTCAGTTTGACATCATTAAAGATTCTTTAAGAGAATGGGTGCATCCTGATCAACAAAATCTTTTGGAAGGCACCTTAATTATAGCCAAATACCAATATCCTGATATTGATATTGCTAAAATAAAAAAACAGATTGATCAAATTAAACAAGATGTATGGTTGGAGTTAAATGAAAATTTAACGGCACTTGAAAAAGTTAAAATTATCAATCACATTTTATTTGATGTTCACAACTTCAGCGGTAATACCAGCAATTATCACGCTCCTCAAAATTCTTATATAAACAATGTTTTAGAAAGTAAAAAAGGTAATCCGCTTTTGCTTTCAATCATTTATACAATTATTGCTCAAAGTTTAGACATACCTATTTATGGAGTGAATCTTCCCGAACATTTTATTTTGTGTTACGTGGATGCCGAACATATGGGAGTGCCTTCAGCCGAAGGCAATGAAGGAAGCAACGTGTTGTTTTATATTAACCCCTTTAGTAAAGGTGCTGTTTTTGGCCAAAAAGAAATTGAGGCTTTTTTAAAACAATTGAAATTAGAACCTCTACCCTTATTTTATGAACCATGTTCAAATCTTGAAATTATTAAGCGTTTGTTAAGGAACCTAATTTCATCCTATGAAAAATTAGGTTACCCTGATAAAAGTAAAGAGTTGAAAAAGTTGTTGCAGACTTTGGGCTGATCTAATTTCTTGTGATGTTTAACGCTTGAAACATCTGTTTTTATGACATTTGTTTCTTTTGAAAGATCCTTGTTTCGCTCTGGATGATACATCTAATTAAGATGAACTTACCCTAACTATCTTTAATAACGTATTCAAAATAATTTTAAAGTCAGTTACCATGCCTTGTTCTGCGATGTATTTTAGATTCAATTGAAGTTTTGCCGGCATTATTTCATCTATATAAACCTGTTCGGGATTTTGTGCTTTGCCTAATAATTCGTTTTCGTTGCTGTATTCGATACTTGCATAATCGGTAATACCGGGCTTTACGCTTAACACCATTTTTTGTTCATTGTTATATAGATTAACATATTTACGAACTTCAGGTCGTGGACCAACCAAACTCATTTCACCAACCAAAACGTTTATCAATTGAGGCAGCTCATCCAGTTTATACTTACGAATAAAATAACCTACACGTGTAATTCGGCTATCACGTCCGCCAACTGTGAGTAATCCATTTTTATCTGCATCGGTTCTCATCGATCGGAATTTTAATAGAAGGAAATCTTTTCCATTTATTCCGACTCTTACTTGTTTATAAAAGATACCTCCTCGGGAATCCAAACTTATCAATAACCCGATAGTCAAGAAGAAAGGGAGTAGTAGCACTAATCCGATGAAGGAAAAAATAATGTCGAATAGACGTTTCATAAACATTTTTCTACCGATTTAATTACAGCATCAATAACTGTTTTTACTTGGTCTTCATTCAAATCGTAATAAACCGGTAAAGAAATTTCACGCGAATAATTATCAAATGCTACGGGATAATTTTCAATGTTGTAACTTAAGTTTTTGTAAAAACTCATCATGGGAACAGGAATAAAATGTACGTTTACTGACACATCACAATCAAAAATTTCTTTGATTATTGTATCACGTTGCTCTTCTGTTATTCCCTTTATTCTCAATGCATACAAATGGTAACAACTGGTTTTGTCTTTTGTTTTGTGTTCGGGCAATTGCGCCCAATCGTATTTAGAAAAAGCGGCATCATATTGTTCAAATATATGTTTCCTTACTTTTAATGTATCATTGTCATAGCGTTCCAGTTCAACCAATCCGATTGCTGCAGAAATATCGGTCATATTGCATTTATAACCGGCTTCAACAATATCGTATCGCCAATTTCCCTTTTGTGTTTTTGAGAGTGCATCCCTATTTTGTCCGTGCAATGTTTTTATACAAAGAGTCTGGTATACAGCATCATTGTCGAATTGTTCCGGTAAGTTCAATGCCACTGCGCCACCTTCTGCAGTTGTTAGGTTTTTAACAGCATGAAAAGAAAAAACAGAAACATCGGTTAAAGAACCTGTTCTTTTTCCTTCATACCAAGCGCCAAGAGAATGTGCAGAATCTGATAAAATCAAAATACGATTTAGTGTTTTTTGTTCTACTGTTTGTGGATTAAATTTGTTTTTGTGTTTTACCACCAAGGCATTGATAGCATTGTAATCACAAACGTGTCCACCAAAATCAACAGGCATAATTACTTTTGTTTTTGATGTAATTGCTTTCTCTATTTGTTCGATAGATATATTAAAATCAGAAGCGTTAACATCCACAAAAACAGGAGTAGCTCCACAATGAATAATAACATTAGCTGTAGCCGAATAAGTGTAAGCGGGTAAAATAACTTCATCACCTTCCTTCACTCCAAACCATCGCAACATTATTTCAAGACCAGCTGTTGCGCTGCTTAAACATAAAGTAGCTTTGTTGCCACAATATTTTGTAAGCTCCTTTTCAAATAGCTTAGTTCTTGGTCCCGTTGTGATCCAGCCGGAGCGAAGAACTTTTGTTACTTCATCAATTATTTTCTGATCGATATGTGGAGGTGAAAATGGAATCATGTTGATTTTGGATTTTGGATTGGCGAATTACGATTTATAAATTCGGCTTTAGATGTGCCGGAATCATTTTTAATTTGAAAGCATAGTAAGGAATAAAAAAACGCATAAAATATAACTCCTGCTTGAGATTCAAGCATAGATTCAAACAAAAAATTAACACCAACAATAATTATAAAAGCGGCAAATAAAATTATTTTTTCTTTATATGAAAAATAAAATGGAACAACAAAACAAAGGAAAAGAGCAATAAAACCAACAACACCTAAGGCTATAAAAGTGTTTAAATATTGATTGTGAGAATTTAATTTGTTTTCATATTCGTAAGTCATCCCTTTTTCAATATACTTTTCCATCATTTTATCTTTGGCATCTCCTGTACCAACACCAACCCAGAAATTATTTTTAATAATTTCTGTAGCGGCTTTCCAAACTAATATTCTACTTCTTGAACCATCGGAGTTTGTTTCAGTTTTTTTATTTTCGTAATTTAAACCTTTTAAAGTTGTTGTTATTACTGTTAAATGTGGGATTCTTGCAGAAAAGCTGGGGGTTAAATAAATATTCAATATTGAAAACAAACCAATTAAAAAGCCAATAATTAACAGGGCAAAAACAGTTCGTTTTTTTATCATCAGCCATCTGAAAAAATAAACAAAAAATAAAACCAAGCTAATCCATCCCGCTTTTGAACTTAACAATAATATAAAAACTACTAATAAAAAAATTGCAACTGCCCATTTCCAATTTAATTTTAACTCGCCCTTGCTAACCAAATAAACTAAAGATATTAATGCAAATACGCTATACATTGCAATATAACTTGGGTGCAGAAACAATGATAATTGAGTATAATAAAAATAGTTGGCTCCGAGATCGTATCCAATTCCATCTAAAAAATAATAAACTGGTTTCAAATAAGAATATGTTGCCCAGATAAAACAAATTAGAGCATTCACAATGGAACCGTATATAAACAATTTTAAATATTTATTTATATTTTCTTTGCATATTTCAGTATATGATGAAAAAACAAGAGGAAAGATTATAAAGGACAATTTTGTTTCAATTGTTTCATGTCCAAATTTGGTGTTATCTGAATACAACATGCCAACTAAATATAAAACGTATAACAACATTATCAAGATTAAAGATGGATTATTGAAAATATTTTTAAACCCTTGAGTCATTAATTTAGGAGCGGATAGCCAATTGATTGTTAATAAAACAATGATAGGGGCAAGGATTGGTGGATAAACAGGAAGTAAAAAAGCAATAGTGCCGGTAAGAAATATATGTGTATCCTCATTAAATTTAAGTAGAGTCATTTTTGTTAACCTTTTGTTATAAAAATTTACCGGGAATAAATGTTTTATCGTAATAATTTTCAAAATTCAACCCTTTTGAAAAAAGCTTATTGTCAATACTTCTTGTATCACCAACAATTTTTGCAGGGTTTCCCACAACCACGGAATAGTCAGGAAAATTGCCTTTAACCACGCTTCCTGCACCGATAATACAACCCTTACCAACAATGGTTCCAGGTAATAAAACACAAGCAGTTCCAATAAAGGTGTATTCTCCAATTTTTACACTTTCAATTATATATCCGGGTCTTTTAGTGGCAGGTGTTTCAATAAATTTGTCACCCAATAAACGTATTGCATTTTGACTGCTATGTGTATATATACAGGTATGAGAGGCAATGTTTACACCCTGTTCAATTTCAATTCCGCCAATGCCGTCAAGTAAACTATAATGACCAATCCATACATTGTTTTTAATGTTGATATTCTTTTTATCAATAAGCTTAACAGATGAACTTATCCGTGTTTTGTTGAAGAATTTTTTTTCTTTACTATTAAAAAAGCCATAGACCATAAATGGTTTATGGAAAAAAGCCAATGTGTTCAAAAAAAGCGAAATAAAAAAACCAAGTGGTGATAAATATATTTTCCTTAACATGCTCTATTCTTTGTTGTTTATGTATGTTAGTTCAAACCTCTGCAATTCAATACAGGGTCATTTATTTATTACAAATATACTTATAATAAAGTTTCGCATTTTGCGGGGTATAGTAAAAAGACGCATTACGTGAGTTCTCTTTAAACATAGATAATTCATCATTATTTTGAGAAAGGTAAATAATAAAATCAGCTATTTTCTGAATATCCGGTTTGTCAAATACACGACCACATTGGTGTTTTTCGATTAGTATCCCTAATTCTGATGCAGCAGACGATAGAGCTAAAATTGCAGAACCTGCTGCCAGCATATAATATGTTTTGCTTGGAACGGAGATGTTCTCAGCGCCTTGGCTCAAAGTTACAATTCCAATATCAGCGCAACCAAGTGAGTACGGTAGTGTTTCTTTATCCTGGTAAGGGAGAAGTAAAACATTTTTTAGATTTTTTTCTTCAACCATTTTTGTGATTTTAACTTTTTTTACTCCATCGCCGATTATTACAAAATGAATATTTGTATTATTTTTTAAAATTTCAGCTGTGTAAACAATAGATTCAATATCATGCGTCATTCCTAAATTCCCCGAATACATTACTACTAATTTATCTGTCAGTTGATGTTTGATCGCAAAGAGATTTTCGTTCCTGGGTATTGGTTTTAAGAATTCTGCATTCACCCAGTTTGGAATAATAGTAACCTCTTTTTTGGTGTATTTTTCAATAGCTGATGATAAATGTTTTCCCAGAGTGAATATAGTTGATGCACAATTAAAGCATTTGAAATTTAGTTTTTTCCATGTACGGATTATTAAAGAAGTTTCTTTTAAAACACCAAAATTAATGATTACATCAGGGTATAGATCCCAAATGATAAGATGATAATTTTGATTACGGACTTTTTTAAAAAACAAGCCTATGAAGATGAGGAAGGGAGGAGTTGTAACCAAAATCAATTCGTTTTTTTTACTTGAAAAAAGCACGTAAAAAAATGAACAAACAGTAAAAATACTCCAGGTTAACAAACGTTTAATGGTTGATGTGCTATTATGATTTATAAAAGAGGTAACTTTTATTTTCGGATCTAAGGCTTCATAATTACTTTCGATTATACCGGTTATTAAGTGTATTTCTGCACCTTGTTTAGAAAAATTATTTAGAATGTCGATGGATAATTGTCGCGTTACTTGAACTATATAAATGTATTTTTTCATCTTTTTACTTCATAATAAGAATCATATTCAAAAAAAGATTTAAAATTTTGCTTTAGGATGATAATTGAACTTATTTTAGGTTGAGTTATTTGTTTAAAATAATTCGCAGAACTAAATAATAAATAAACATTATACGATAACTTATTTTATATGCAAATGAATTATCCGATAAATTATCATCTGTTCTGTCAATTGAAAAGGTGACATTATTTTCATGTCTTCGGTATAAAAATAGTTTTTCATCCAAAAAAAAGGTCTTTCCAACAATTTCAGAAACTAAACCTATCCATATATCATGCATGGCTATTTTTTTAGGAAAGGGCAAAATATTTTTCAAAATTTTACGGTTGAATGCCAAAGAGCATCCTAAATATGAGTTTTTGAATAAATTTTTGAGAAAACCTGATCTAGATTTTTTCCATTCAAAATATGAAGGTAGAATTGTTTTTTTATTAGCATCCACAATACTTCCATTCACAACAACTAAATCATAGTTTTTTAAATACTCCAAAGTTAAAGCAACCCGATTGGACAACCATACATCATCTTGATCAGATAAAAAAATATAATCCCCACTAGCATTTTTTAAGGCGTTTTCTAAATTGAATATCGGACTTTTAAAATTATTATCTATTAATAATATTATTCTTTTATCATTAAATGAATTTATTATTTCAATTGTAGAATCAGTAGAAGAATCATCAGATATTACGACTTGATCATCATTGCCAAGTTGATTTAATATAGAGGATAGTTGTTCGTGAATAAACTTTTCACCATTATACGTTGGAATACAAACTGATATCATTGTCGATTTTAGAGTTTCCCAGCATATCTAAACTAATAAGAGAAATTATTACCATAGACATACCGATCGGGTTGTTAATAAAAGGATTTGTAAACGACTGAATATAGGTGAATATTGCTGCAAGCAACAATGGTTTTGCATAATAACTATTTCCATTTTTAACTGCTCGGTTATAAAATTGAATCAAAAAAATAAACATATATAAATAAAAAAATAGTCCAAGAATTCCTTGTTTAAAAAAAATTTCAAGGTACGAAATTTCCATATGTATATCTCTACTTGTAACCCCTTTTCCAAATCCGTTTCCAATAAAAGTATTGATAAATCCTGTTTGTTCATAAACTTCGTCAATGGTATTTAGTCTGACACTGTCCGAGGTTGCTTTATTTCCTATATTCTGAAAATTATAAAATATAAACAGCGCACCTATTATAAGAATATTAAATACTAGTAAAATCAAAGTTTTAAATGAAAACCTTTTAGAAAATATTTCAAGCATTATGTAGGACAAGATGAGAGATAAAATAAACCCTCTGGTGAATGTAAGAACAATTGCAGCGAAAATTAAAATTGAAAGAAAATTGGATAATACTTTTTTCTCATTAAAAAAAAATATAAAACCAACGCACATATAAAAAAAACCTTTATAGAAAAATGCTTGTTCTCCTCTAAAAAAAAATTCTCCGGATATTGAAAGTGTATGATAAAATTGAGGAAAGTCGATTAAGCCAAAATTTATTAAATAATAAAAAAGAATATAAAGTATAGTCATAATTATGCTGCTTATTTTAAGTATATTAATTATGAATTTAATATCGGACAGCTCTTTGATATTATTGTAAAAAAAAATAATAGAATAAAAATAAATTAATGGCTTAATATCCCTAAAAATAATAGATAGGGATGTTTCTTTAAAAAATCCGATTAAGAAATAAAACACTAAGTAAAGTGTGAAAATTACAAGAAGTTCAATAACATATTTATTGATTTTTGGGGTGATTAAAAATAGTGGAATATTAATAGTCAATGCTAAAAAGAATAGCATCATTCTCAGGGTTAAAAAACCGAATTTTGTAAGTTGCCCCCCTCCTCCTAAAAATAACTCCAAAAGGATAATGACAAATAAAAATTTGTTGATTTTATTGATGATAATATTTAAACTTAATTTAGGCATTTAAACAAAATAAATAGTTGAAAGTAACTCTTGCCATCTTTTTATTTTTAACTTTAATACATTGTTTAATTAATCTAAAAAATAATCTTCCACAAAAAATAATTAAATCATTTTTTGAACAATAATTTCGATAGAAAATAAATTCGGCTTTAATTATATTTTCATATCGATCCACTGAAACAGTCGAATAGTCCATTATAGACAGATCGTGTTGAAGGGTGCTTTTCATTATATATGATTTTTTATGATATTTGGTAATCATTTTAAAATACCAATAGTCAAGCATATCTATTCTAAATAATGGGTTGAAACCTCCTAATGATTTAATAAAATCTACTTTCAATAATGTTCCTGAATTAATTCCCGTAATCGAAAAATCAGCTATACCATGAATATCGTTTTTTATTTTTTTTATAAAACCTCCTGTTTGAAGAATAATTGGAGATATTTTTCTTCTACCACTCAAAATTTTTGGCACTATGCAAACGACTTCTTCATTTAGATTAATTGTTGGGAGAATCTCATCAAGTTCAGAAAAATATTCTTTTGTCAAAGATGTGTCTTGATCTAATAGCAAAAGCCACGGAATTTGTTTTTTACTGCAATAATTTACTGCAAAATTGTATGCAGCAGATAATCCCCCGTTATCCTTGTCGTGAAAGTAAATTGACTGTATAGGAAATGAATTCGGTATGTTCTGAGATTCAGGACTATTATCGTAAATGATAATAGTCCTATTTTTATTAATATTTTCTTGACTATTAATAATAGAATTAAAAGAAATAGAATTTTTTAACATGAGCTTATAAATAACGATAACGCATAAAATATCTGATTTGATTTCATCGCCTTCATGTAAAACTTTCAACATATTTAGGGAGTTAACTTTTTTGGAAACATTTTTGTTATTAAGTAATGCGTTATCTTAATAAATTGAAGATCTAATTATTTTAATAATAAGTTTAAGAACCGAACCACTACTATTAAATTGAAATTTAATAACCTTGTATAATTTTAAAACCAATGAAGTGTTGAAATCTAATATTGAAAAATAGTTGTTAATAATGTTTTTGTCTTTTATTTTGAGGACATTATTAAATTGATAATAAAATTGTCTGACCGTTGATTTTTCATTATCATTTGCTAAAATCACTTTAGTTTGAAAAAAATTTCGAATTCTTTTACCCCGACTTATTATCTCAGCTCCAATTTGATTATTGTCATGCTGCCTATATAACATCAATGGTTGTGTTATATATATTCGTTTACCAAACGTTTCGCAAATATAGGATAAATACAAATCGTGCAAAGGTATATTGTCAGGAAATGGAAAACTTAAATCTTTAAGCTGTTTATTAAAAAGAGTTGCCGCCCCTTGAATTTTTGCATTGCTAAATAACATATTTTTAAATCCACTGGTTTTGCCATCATTATAGAGAAATTTTTTATTGATATTTTTTAAATCTTTGTCTACAATAAAAACGTCATGATGAACAATGATAGGTTGATTAGGGTAAGTTTGTTCCGTTATTAACATTTGTTGAATAAGGGTTTCTATTTTATTAGGTAACCAAACATCATCCTGATCTGATAAAGCGTAATAGTTTGTTTTACAAAATGAAACAGCCCGTTCAAAAGTTTTAACTGATCCTAATTGTGAAGAATTAATAATGTATTTTAGTCCATATATTTTAGAGTAATTGTCTAAAATTTCTACTGTCCCATCTGTAGAGCAATCGTCACAAACAATTACTTCAATTTCTTTATAGGTTTGTCCATATATTGAATCCAACTGCTCCTTTAAAAATTTTTCTCCATTATATGTAGCAATTGCTATAGAAACAATATTTTTCATTTTAATAAAATCATTGCAATTTATTTTTTACCATTAAGCAAATCCTTTTTTGGAAACAATTATATATTGAGCTGTAAAAAATTCCTTTAAAAGTCCTAATGTTAATTTATTTGCAAGCTTCATTTTGTATGATACTTTTGATATATCCAAGCCGGAATATATTTCTATGGGTTCCAATGAGCAATTTTTTAATAGAGAAATCATGTTTTTTTTACAAAAAAATCGCAAATGAGTTTTGTCTAATATACCACTTTCTTGATATTTGAAGTCGCCTTTAATTACGATGCTATATAAAGTAAGTATTTCTCGGATATTAGGTATACTAGTAATTAATAGACCACCATCTTTTAAAAAAGGGTATATCTTTTTTAGAGTATTCCAAGGATCGATAAGATGTTCTAATACGTCTCCGATAATTATTATATCAAAATGGTTTTTTTGTAGATTGAACTCCATTGTTTCAATGTCTCCAAAAATAAAATGATCAATATTCGAATTTTTTTGGTTAGAATCTTTCAACTGCATCAATTCAATACCCGTTACCTCCGAGGCTATTTTTCTTCTTTTCAGTTCAATAAGGGTATCGCCTCCACCAGCTCCAATTTCCAATATTTTATTGGATGATTTTTCTGGAATTACACTAATTATATCGTGCCTTATATTTTGAAAGTAAGTTTGTTTTTTTTCAGAATATAGTTTCATAAATTAAGATTTATTTTTAATTTTTTTTTAAAGGTATAAAATAATACAAAATAAAGCGACATGGTTACGAATAATTCTGTAATTATTATACTAATTGCAGTTCCGTATGATTTATAATAATAGGCAAGCGTAAAATTCAATATTATGCTTATTACTGCCCCACTTATAAGAACTATTGAATATGATTTTTTGTAGTTGTAGGATAAAAGCGTTTGATAAGCAGGAATATTCATGCAAACAATAATTGGAACTATACTTAAAAGTTTTACTAATAAAGAAATATTCCCAATATTACATCCTGTAATTAAAACAACTATATTATCAGAAAAAACAAACAATAAAACACAACAAATAAATATAAATATTGCAAAAGGAATAAAAACTCTTTTGAAGAAAGCTTTTAATAGCTTAGGTTCTGATTTAGTTAATTTACAAATATGTGGATAAATAACTTGTGAGAAAACTGAGAGTAATTGCCTTATTGCAAGCATAATTTTTTCTGCAATGCTATAATAACCTATAACAATCGAATCGGCAAAAAAACCTAAAATTATTATATTGGAGTTGATATATATATTTCCTGAAAAATTTGAAACTAATACCCACCAATCTTCTTTTAAATGGTATTGAATTCTTCTGATAGATGAAAACTTAAAGTGGACATTAAATTTTTTTCTAATAAACCAAATACTAATAATGCTAGAAACTATGTTTCCCATCCCAAGTAAAATATTAACATAAATATAGTCATTAGGAACTTTTATTAATACAAAGACCAGGCCTGTAAAAATCAATTTTGCTGTTAACGTGAGATAGGTTATGTATTTCATTTGCTCTATTCCTTGAAAAAACCAAACTGGAAATAACAATTGGCCTATCACCATTGAAAAGCTATAAAAAAATAATAACATATCATTTGAAAATTTCGGGACACAGAATAAAATAATAGTAAAAAGAATAAGACCAATTATTCCTAATATAAGTTTCGTTGAAAATACTGAATTAACTATAGATGAAACTTTTTTATGATTGTTTCTATATATTGCAATATCTCTTGTTGCAGTTAAACTGAATCCATAATCAGTAAAAATGATAAAATAAGACATTAATGCTTGTGCTAAAGAAACCAAGCCAAATTTTTCAATACCTAAAACAATAATTAAATAAGGAATGACAACTAAAGGTAGAATAAAACTGGCAACTTGAAGTGCGGATAAAGAAATAAAATTGGATATTAATTTTTTATTGTCAGGCTTTAAAAATATAATTTTTATTTTACTGATCATAGTTCTTGTTTTGAAACAAATTTTTCAAAAAGGAAAGTATTATTAACTATGCGGCCTTTGAACAATAAGAAAAAATTTATCTAAAAAGAAAGCAATAAATATGCTCAAGATTAAACCAAAAATAGTTACTAAGATTAAACATTGTAATAAAGTCATTCCTTGTGTTCTTGTAGGGATAATAGGATCTATAGCGATTGAGCAACCTCTGAATTCAGCTAAATTATATTCTGATAAAGTGATATATTCCTGAAGGGTAGCAATATCTTTGTAAACATTGAAATATGGAATTGATCCCATATTAGTATTTTCTTTCTCTGTTTTTTGTTTGTACAAAATGAGTTCATTCAATTGCTTTTTGTAATTGAGTATAATATTAGTTTTCTTTTCTTTATCAATTTTCTCTTTTTTTGTGAAAAAACTATTGCTATTACAATAATTAATTAATTCTTTAATTATAGGATTAATTGAAGATGCATTATATACAAATATGCTTATTGTCAGAGTAGTTTCTAATTTGTTGTTTTGATCCTCTACCTGCTTTTGAATCTCTATTTTTTTTAGATTTAAAATCTCTGCCGAAAGCGCATCGTTTTTTTTGCTATTTCTATATATGCCATCATCGCCATAAAGCATATTAAAATTCTCAACGATTTCTTTTGTATCAACAGGTATTTCAGAAATATTTAGAGTAAAGTTTGTCTTATAAACAGGCTTTTTTTTATAGCAGTATATAAAAGTTGCCACAAACAATGCAAGATATATAATGAAAATCAATAACCATCTTTTCCTAATTACAGCAATAAAATCATTTAAATCAAAAACAATATCATTTTGTATGTTAGTTTGCGTCATAGTGGCTTATTTATTTCTAATTAAATGAATTTCGCTTCCAAAATGATTTTTTGCTAATGAATCATAACCGTTGGACGTTATCTGCAAAGGAAAGAATATTTTCTGAAATGACAAGATTTTTTAAAAAGTCATTAGATTTGGCTTTCTTTTAGCGAATGCTCAATGTTTTTGTATTTTTGACCTTTAGGTTGTTGTTTTTTACCATAATTTTCATTGGTTTATAAATTATGCCAAACTTAATTTAATTTTTTAATAATAAAATGGAAATCCTTGATAGAAAAATTTCTCCGGCGTTTGGGACAGTTGATAAAATAGAAATGATACACGCGAGTGAACAACGCTTGCGTAACAATATTCCTGTATACTCTGTTAATGCCGGCACCCAGGAGCTTATTAAAATTGAATTTTTATTTTCCGCAGGCATGTATCAACAAACAATTCCATTGCAGGCTGCAACAGTAAATGCGATGTTGGAAGAAGGTACTTCAAAACTAAATGCAGCCGAAATTGCAGATAAAGTGGATTATTACGGAGCTTTCCTCGAAACTGCCGTATCTCAGGATAATGCTTCCATCGTTTTATATACGCTTAATAAGCATTTAAAATCAACATTGCCGGTAGTTGAGCAAATTATTAAAGATGCTGTTTTTCCGCAACACGAGTTGGATACCTATATTAGAAATAGAAAGCAAAAATTCCATGTTAACAATCAGAAGGTTGCAAATATCGCTCGCAAATGTTTTTCCGAACTACTTTTCGGTGGAAAGCATCCTTATGGAATAAATGTAAAAGAGTCAGATTTTGATAAGATTAATCGAAGTCATCTGAAAGATTTTTATTCCCGTTTTTATCGTTCCAACAGTTGTACAATTATTTTAGCAGGTAAAATAGATGATGATGTTTTTGGCTTGCTGGATAATCATTTTGGTGGCAATGATTGGTTGCAGGAATTTAAAAATAAAAAAACTGAAACTCCAAAAGAGATTTCAATTGTTTCGTCAACTAAACACGAACATCTTATTTTAAAGGATGACGCAGTCCAATCTGCTATTCGTATCGGTAAAGTTTTATTTAATAAAACACACCCCGATTTTCAATCCTTACAGGTTTTAAATACTATTTTTGGTGGATATTTTGGCTCACGATTAATGTCAAATATCCGTGAAGATAAAGGCTATACCTATGGTATTGGTTCAGGAATTGTATCCTTGCAAAATTCAGGATACTTTTTTATTTCCACTGAAGTAGGAGTAGAGGTATGTCAAAATGCCATAAATGAAATATATTTTGAAATGAATCGTTTACGTGAGGATTTAGTTGAGGATGATGAATTACAATTAGTTAAAAATTATCTTTTAGGAAGATTCTTAAGAAGTGTGGATGGTCCTTTTGCCATGGCAGAGAGATTTAAAGGGATAATGGAATACAACTTAGGGTATGATTATTTTGATAATTACATTGCAACTATTAAGGACATTTCTGCATCTCAATTGCGTGACTTGGCTAATTGTTATTTTGATAAAAAAAGTATGATAGAATTAGTGGTTGGAAAAAAATAATTTCAACTTAACGAAAATAACTACGTGAAAAAAACAATAAAAATATTCAATGCAAAATTATCTTCAACTATCCGAAAAGGTGGGGCTAGAGTGATATTTGTTTTTTTGGGATTGACACTATTTTTTCCAATACATGCAGATGCAACATTGTCCTGTGGCGATATTTCACCAATAATGAGTTGTGCTTCCGTTTTACCTAATGGTGACGTTACACTTACTTGGTTAACGCCTGTAAACACAGGGGTATTCGACAGTTATCATATATTCAAATCCAATGCTCCCGGTGGACCATTTGTTATACTGGATAGCGTTTTTGTTGCAAACCAAACGACATATACGCATATTGGCGCCGGCGCTAATGTTGCGCCAGTATATTATTATATTCAAACCCGTTGCTTAGGGCATGTGTTTTCGCCCGCAGTGGATACTATCCATTCCATTTTTCTGAATGTTACAAATCCTGCAAATGGTACAGCATTATTAAATTGGAATTCTATCGCATCAAATACTATTTCTACCTATTCTATTTATCAGGAATACCCAACCGGCGTATGGATGTTAACAGGTTCAAAGAGTAATCCGGCTAACGGACAAGCTAATTTAAATTTTATAGATACTATTTATATTTGTAATTCAACTATTAATTATAGAGTTGAACTTACTAACAGTTCCGGTTGTATTTCAAAATCATCTGTTTCGGGAGGAATATTTCAAAACATTATTGTGCCTGAAATTCCTCTTTTTGATACTTTAAGTGTTGACGATAATAATAAAGCCTTAATGAGTTGGAAAAAAAGTCCTTCTTCAGATGTGAAAGGATATGTTATTTATAAATTTAATGGGGCATCATGGATTCCCGTTGATTCAGTACTTGGTATCAATAGCTCAGCTTATAATTATTTATTATCAAATGCAGGTTCAAATTCTGAACAATATCGCCTTGCGGCCTATGATTCTTGCGGAAATATAAGTCCCTTAGGAGCTGTTTATAGCACCATTCATTTAACTTCAGCAGCAGATATTTGTAATCGTAGCGCTTTATTAAGCTGGACTGCCTACCCAACATTTAGTGCAGGATTAGCAAATTACCGTATTTTCAAAGCAACAACAGGTGTAACAGGTCCTTATACTTTGATTGATTCTGTTGGAGCGGGAATGCTTACATATACTGCGTCCGGACTTGCACCCAGCACAACGTATTATTTTAAGATACAGGCGGTTGATGTTTCCGGCACAAAAACAGCATCTTCGAACCGCATCACATTTTATTCTGCTACTCCTGTTCCTCCTTTATTTTTATATATCAGTAAAGTAACTGTGGTTGAACCTAATCAGATAGATTTAACTTGTCATATTGATATGAATTCGCCTACAAAACAATTTAAAATATTGCGTTCTCCAGATACTGCTTCTTCAAATTTTATTCAAATTGCTACCGTTCCTTCCGGTGCAACAAGTCCAATTTCGTTTACCGATAATAATTTAACTGTTAATAATAAGAGTTATTATTATAAAGTGATAAGCGTTGATAGTTGTGGAAACGACGGATTACAATCAAATGTTTCAAGAACCATGTTATTGACAATTTTAAGCAATAATAAGGCTTCTACCAATCAATTGACATGGAATGATTATGCAAGTTGGTCGGGTGGTGTGGCATCCTATAACATTTACAGAGGTGTTAATGGTATAATAGATTCAACACCAATTGCAAATGTGCCTTATACCGGGGCTGGAACGAACACATTTACAGATGATGTTTCGCAATTATTACAAGGACAGGGAGTTTTCAGTTATTACGTTGAAGCAATAGAAGGAGGGGGAGATGTATATGGTTTCACCGAAAACAGTTTATCTAATACTGCAGAAGGTTATCAGGATTCTAAAATATTTGTTCCTAATGCATTCTATCCTGACGGGATTCATAATACTATATTTAAGCCCGTTGCGCTTTATATAGATTTTTCTGATTATCAATTTGAGATATTTAACCGTAAGGGTTTACAAGTTTTTTCTACAGAAAATCTAACCGAAGGTTGGGATGGTACTTATAAAGGTAAGCAATGTGAATTAGGGGTTTATGTTTACATGATTCAATACAAATCCTCAAGAGGCGAATACATTGATTTAAAAGGATCGGTAACCCTTTTAAGGTAATTGTGAGGTTTTTTATTCTAAAACTAAAATAGTGCCTTTATATTGTTTGCCATTAAAATCAATAACATAAAAATATGTTCCGTCAATAGCTTTTAATCCGGATGTTGTTCGTCCGTCCCAATTTATATTAGAATTATTAGAATTAAATATGAGAATACCCCAGTTGGTGAATATGCTTATATTGTAATTTAAAACTTTATTTCCATTTAAGTTTACTTTAAATTCATCGTTAATGCCATCGTTGTTAGGAGTAAATGTATTGGGAACAATGATTGTTTCCTGAGCATGTACATTTTGAAAGGTTCCTAAAAAAAACGCTAAAAATATTGCCCCTAAAAGCAATTGCGATTTACATCTTTGTGTTTTAGTTAATGTAAAGTTTGTTTTCACTCTTTTGGTTTAGGTTTGTGTGATTAAAATCCAAAGATAATCTATTTTATTATAAATAAAAATGCAAAAATATTAGAAGTTATTTTAATTCGTTAAAAATAATATCAATACATCTATTTTTGTCCGATATAAATTAAGTTTTACTTCTTTTTCATGTATTTTTAGAGTCGACAAATAGGGTATTAAAATTGATTGCAGAATGTTGAAAATATATAAGATAAAACTAATAGTATGTTAAAATTTATCAGAGTTTTTATCTTTTTTGCGTTTATTTTATTTTCGGTGAAGGTATGCGCGCAGGATGCAGATAAACCCAAGACAGATGCAATTGATGCTTTTACCATTCTTTTAAATGCCGGAAATGCTAAATGCGATTCTGCTGCCGCGCATCAAAAAAATAAAGATTCGAAAGGTGCTGATAAACTCTATAAAAATGCAATTAAAGATTATAAAAAAGCGATCAAATTAAATCAGAATTCTTATATAGCATATTTTCGTATAGCCACGATACAAACCAAGGTAAAGGATAATATAAATGCTGCTAAAAATTTCGAAAAAGCAATTGGTCTTGATTCTATTCATAGCAATGCATATCGTGAACATGGTAAAGTGCTGGTTTCTTTGGGGAAATATGAAGAGGCTTTGACAGATTTTAATAAAGCCATTGATATAAATTTTGAAGATGCTGAAGCTTTTTATCAACGCGGAATGTTAAGAGAAACAAGCAAAAATAAAAATCCGGCTCTTGAAGATTATGCGCGGGCAATTGAAATAAATCCAAATTACGAGGATCCCTATTTGAAGCGCGGTATCTTATATAATAATGTCAAAAAAGATTACGTTCTTGCACTCGTTGATTTAAATAGAGTTATAGAAATCAATAAAAATAACGTAGATGCATATCTTTGGAGAGGGAAGGCTAAATTTAATAGTGGTGATTTTGAAGGAGCGGATAAAGATCTAAGCAGGTATATTGACGATGATTTTTTTAATATTGATGCACTAATTACTAGAGGTGCATCACGAATAAACATTGATAATAACTCAGGTGCTGTTTCTGATTTTGATGAAGTATTGAAGCTTGATCCTAAAAATTATATTGCCTACATGAATAGAGGTACAGCTAAAGGGGGAATGAAAAAATTTGATGAAGCCCTGAAAGATTTGGATATGGCAATCACACTGAAATTTGATTATTCACCGGCCTATATTAACAGAGCAGCGGTTAAATTGGCATCCGGTGATAAAAAAGGTGCTTGTAAGGATTTACAAAAGGCTGACGGCTTGAATAATGAAAAAGCATATCCTCTTATCCAGAAATATTGTAGTGATGGAAACCGCTAGCTTAAATAGTAAAATTACTCTTTTAAAAATTTAAATCCTTCCGATAAGTATTCAATGATATCCGATGCGATCATACTTTCTTCTGATTTTTTCTGTGCAGCAAAATCACCTGCCAAGCCATGTAAATAAACACCTAATATGCAGGACTGTTGTGAAGAATAGCCCTGAGCCATTAATGAAGTGATAATGCCGGTCAGAACATCTCCGGAACCGCCTGTTGCCATACCCGGGTTTCCTGTCGAATTAAAATATACATCACCATTTGGACAAGAGATAGAAGTGTGTGCGCCTTTTAAAACAACATATACATTATTTTTGATGGAGAATTCTCCTTGCATTTTTAACCGTTCAAAACTGTTTTCTGTTTTGCCAGCCAAACGTTCGAACTCTTTTAGATGTGGTGTAAAAATACTATTAGCCGGAACGAATGCTAACCATGTTTTGTTTTCAGAAATAATATTAATGGCATCGGCATCAAATACTATTGGTACAATACTATTTTGAATTAATAGTTTGACAACATTTTGAGTTTGTTTTTCGTTACCAAGGCCGGGACCAATTCCTATGGCATTGTATTTTTCAAGACGAATATTATCTGAAATAAAATCATTGTTACTATCACTATTTACCATCGCTTCAGGCAAAGAAGTTTGTAAAATTTCATACCCACACTTTGGTGAATGAACAGTTAGAAGCCCAACACCAGAATGCATGCAAGCTTTGGCAGCAAGAACAGCAGCTCCTATTTTCCCGCGACTACCTGCTACAATTAATGCATGTCCGAAATTTCCTTTGTGAGCAATTTTGTTTCTTGTTTTCAAAAAAACGAGTATATCGCTTTTGGTACTGAAGTATTTCTTAGTAGGGACTTTATAAATATATTCGGCATTTAAATTAATATCTAAAATGCTGAATTCTCCAATACATTCCGCATTTTCGGTAAACATAAAGGATAATTTTGGAAATTGAAAAGCGAGCGTAAATTCTGCTTTCACAATATGATCTTTTACATCGTTCAGTTTATCGCCATACAAACCGGAAGGTATATCAATTGAAATTACCGTTAAGGGTTGCTGATTGATGAAACTAATAATGTTTGCAACTAAGCCTTCAGTAGGCTTTTTTAAGCCTGTACCTATTATTGCATCAATCAAAATACTTTGTTCAGTAAAATGAAAAATATTTTTTAAGGATTCGGCAGATGTAATTTCATCAATACTTAAATTTTCTTTTGAAGATAATTTTAAACGTTCATAATTAAATAAGAAATCTGAAGAACGTTTTTCTGAGTAATTAATAATAAAAACATGAACGGGATATTTTTTTTCAGCTAAAAGGCGCGCAATGGCCAGACCATCTCCACCATTATTACCTAGTCCGCATATTATTTTAAATTCTGTTTTTGCATTATATCTGCCTATAATCCAATTTACACAAGCCAATACAGCGCGTTCCATAAGTTCAACCGAAGTAATTGGTTCTTGCTCGATAGTATATTTATCAAGTTCACGAATTTGATTGACATCGATTATTTTCATCTCAGTATTTTATAATATAATTCAATAAAACAATTGACATAGTTGTAAAACAGGCATACTTAATATAATTTGCACCATTTTTAAATTTTATTAATAAGTGGGTTGCTGTTAGGAATATGCAGAAAATAATAAATAACAAAGGTGGATATATTTTTATGCTCGCAATGAAGTTTCCTTTTAATAATTCAACAAAGGATCGCTGAATTCCGCAACCTGGACAATCAATACCCGACAATTGTTTCAATAGACATGGAGCCATATGATTTTCCAGCCAATGCGATAATTCAAACATTATTTTCCCATCATATTCCATGGAATACTTGTAAAAAAAGCAGCAATGAAGGCAATGTAAGCAGCTACAATAAATAAATATACTGCTGAAAGGCATGTACCTATTATGGCGCAAATTTTTCCGGCTTTCATATTGCTATAAGATGATGGAGAATATATGGAAGGATTATCGTGATAGATTTTATTTGCTTTTGATGCCAACACCAAGGCAATAATACCTAAAACTAAACCAATAAAACCGAAACAAAAACTGGTGAGGATTGAAATAATTCCCAACACTAAAACAGTGTTTGAATTTGGTAATTGCTGTTGCCAAAACTGTTGGTTGTTTGGCTGGTTAATTGTTTCCTGGTAAGGCGTTCCTTGATTTTGATTTTCCATTGTTTCTGTTTTTAATTTTCATCAACTATTATTAAGTATCAAATAAGCATACTATAATTTTATTAGTTGCTGATGAATATCAATGATCTGTGGAATAAGCAATTGTAATTCATCATTTTTAATTACAAATTGGGATTTTTTAATTTTTTCTTCATCGCTAATTTGATTTTTAATGCGTTGCTCTATTGTCGTTCTATCTGTTTTATCACGCAGCATCGCGCGATGAATTTTTAATTCCAATGGTGCAATTACAGTTATTACTTTATCTACCATCTTATATGCGTTGCTTTCAAACAAAATAGCAGCTTCTTTTAATATATATTTCGACGATTGATTTTCTTTTAACCAATTCTCGAAATGATTAGCAACAGCAGGATGCACAATGTTGTTTAACTTTTCTAAATTCTCTTTATTATTAAAAACAAGGGACGCTAATTTTTTTCTGTCGATCAATCCTTTGTTATCTATTACTTCATTGCCAAAGGTTTTTACTATGCTTGTCTTGACATCGTCATTTATTTCCAGCAACCTTTTTGCTTCTTCATCAGCGTAGTAAACGGGTATTCCAAGCAATTGAAATACTTTGCAAACAGTGGTTTTTCCACTACCAATACCGCCTGTGATTCCAACTTTTAACATGTTATTTTCTAATAATATATTCTACTTTCTCAGGATTAATTTTTATTGCCCTAATTTCTGAAGGATATTTAACCAATAGAACTTTTAGTTTATTGCTGCCCGATTCAATTTTCGAGTAATCTACAATTGCACGAAACTGCAATGGTGTAATACTTTCATAATTTTTAAATGCTACATTATATTTTACTGAAATTTTATCAGGAAATGTTTTAAGCCCCAAACCTGTAGGTAAATTTTCAACTTCAATAGGTAATTCAATACTTGCTTCTGTAAATTTTGTCACATTGATTGTGGCCTTTACTGTTGATTGAGATAGCTCTACTAATTTTAAATCGGGTGTTTTTAAAACATGGAGTTGTATGGATACAGAGTCGGAAACTTTCTTCAATTTAACAGGCGCTGTTTCTACAAAATTAATTTTATCTATTAATTCAGTGGCTCCGGAAATGGTAACAAATGCAGGAGAAAGCTTAATTGAATCACTTTGTTGATAGAGATGATCAAAAATAATTTTTATATTGGTTTTTATCGGAACATTTTTGGATTTCTTTTTATTATAATTTAGGAATATAGTGTCCGGATACACTTTCATAATTTTTATATCATTATTGAACTGTGCGGCAATTTTATCAATTCTTGCATTTGGGAGTATGTAGAAATTGTTTTTTGCCGGCAAATGTTTTGAATCTTTTGCATCTATAAAAACTGTATCGTATTTCTGTTTTACCTTATAGATCAATAAATTAAATCCGGTTGATTTTATTTCAATATCCATGGTTTTAGGTAATTGGTTGGCTATAACCTTATCAATTGGGAAATTAATATAGTTAACAGGGAAATTAATTTCAACACTATACTCCTTTGATAAGGACATCATCACCCAAAAAAAAGCAGAAGCCAATAGGCAGAATATAAAAGTTATCACTCGTCTATTGATACGGACTCCTTCTTTCTCCGGAGTAGTGCTGATATTTTTAAAGAGTGGCGACTTCAATTGATTGTTATATTAAAATATTATTTTTGATCCGCACCAAGCAAGGTTGATGAATCCATAGAAACAGCACTTTTTTCAATTTTTAGCTTGTGTCCGCCTTCTACTTCAATGATAAAAGTTGTTTCCTGAACATCTACAATTTTTCCATGAATACCTCCAATGGTAACAATTTTATCGCCTTTGGCAATATTTTCGCGAAACTTTTTTTGCTCTTTTGTTTTTTTCAATTGAGGGCGAATCATGAAAAAATAAAATACTACGATAATTAATACTAAAGGAATAAATTGTTCTAGTCCACCGGTTTTACCGCCTGTCATTAATAAAATGTTTGTTGTGTTCATTGTTTTTTTTAGTTTAAAGTTTAAAAGTTTAATTTAGAAAGTTTAGTATTAATTATTGTAGTATTTAATTTTCTTATGGAATAATAATGTTTGCATTAATCGTTAATACTTTGGTGTTTGGCTTACAATTGGTAACCAAGGTAATTGTTTTTTCCACCAATCCCGATTTCCCATCACTATCAAATACCACATCAATTTTACCTTCTTCTCCTCCTTTAATTGGTTCTTGTGGATAAGTTGGTATTGTGCAGCCGCAACTCCCTTTTGCCGATGAAATCAATAAATCCGAACCTCCTTTGTTTTTAAAACCAAAGGAGTACGATACTTTTTCTCCCTGAGAAATGGTTCCAAAATTATGTTTTTCTTCTTTAAATAACATATTGGGTGTTGTCCCCGATGTTGATTGAATTAAGGTTGTTGCTCCTTCTTTTTTTGACTCGTGTTGACAAGCTGAAAATATACAAATCATTGAAAACACCAACATAAATAATATAGAATATGTTTTCATCTTATTTTTTAATTGTCTGCAACTTTTTAACTTTTAACTTTCCAACTTTAAACTTTACTCCCTTATTCCATCAGGCCTCTGCCAATTTTATTGAGCCTGCCTTCTGTTTTAAAATCAACCAGCAATTTATCCAGAATACCATTAATAAATACTTTACTTTTTGGTGTACTGTATATTTTAGATATTTCAATAAACTCATTCAGTGTAACTTTTACCGGTATGCTTGAAAAATGTAAAATTTCTGTTAATGCCATTTTCATTAGTAAAACATCCATCATGGCGATACGTTCCACCTCCCAATTTTTTGTTTTATCGGCAATTAGTTTTTTTGTTTCTTGCTCTTGCAGAATAGTTTGACGAAAAAGATCTTTAATAAATTGCTCGTCTTCCTCTTTATCCTTGTACAAAGGGATTAAAGCAAAATCCGGATTTGAGTTTTCTTTAAATGATTCAATTGTTTTCACAACCATCGGATTTACAAGATAAGTATCATCACCCCAGTGCAAGTTTTTTTCTTCGTAAAAGTGATTTAATAATTCAAAATCTGCCATATTTTCTTTAAAAATTTCAACAGCAAAATCTAAATGAGTTTGGTATGAATCGTCGGTTACATTCATGTATTTAATGTATTCATCACTTGCTTTAATATTATTAAATACCTTTTTGACTAATTCAAATTCGTTGCTCCAACTTATTTTACGGTTATTCATTTCGCGTTTTAAATGAATATTTTCGGCTAATTGGGTGATGAATTTATTTTCAATAAATTTTAGGTTAGGATTCAAATCATTGCTGGTGGGAAGTCTTTTATTTTTAGCATCCTCACTCAATATATTAGCAACATGTTGCAATTCCACCAGAAATGCAAGTTGATATATATATAGATCATAAATTTTATCTATGCCAATAAATAGCTCCCGTTCTCCTTTTGCCAGATCTTTATTGTTAGATTGAAAAAATGCATACAAAGCCTGCATAGCTTTAATTCTTAAATATCTTCTGTTTAACATATATGAATAGCGAATTTATACTAATTAAAACCCTAATTTTACTTTACTGATATCGCTGATACGCTTTTCTGCAAGACGATTGGCAGCCAAATAGGTTGGGATATTCTGTTCTTTTGAAACTTTGAAAATATTTAAGGTGGTGTCATAAATTTTTTCTGCATGGGATAATGCACGTTCGCGGCTATATCCTTCCAATTCATAATACACGTTAATGATACCTCCTGCATTTACAACATAATCGGGTGCATATAAAATATCTTTATCCATTACCATTTTACCATGTATGTTTTCATCAGCAAGTTGATTATTTGCTGCCCCACAAATGATTGAACATTTTAACCGGTTTAATGAATCAGTATTAACTGTTCCGCCTAATGCACATGGAGCATAGATATCTATATCCAAATCAAATAATTTATCGGAAGAAACAACAGAAGCCCCAGTTTCTTGAGCGACAATTTTTAAACGTTCTTCATTAATATCATTGATAAAAACGTGAGCTCCTTCTTTTATTAAATTGATTACCAAACCTTCGCCCACATGACCAATGCCTTGAACTAATACTTTTTTTCCTGATAAACTGTCATTTCCCCATTTTTCTTTAGCTGATGCTTTCATAGACAAATAAACTCCATAAGCAGTAACAGATGAAGGGTCGCCGCTACCACCCATATTAACAGGTAAACCACTAACAAAATTAGTTTCCATTTTAATATACTCCATGTCTTTTGTGTTTATACCTACATCTTCGGCAGTAATGTATTTTCCTGCAAGACTATTGATAAACTTTCCGAATCTACGCATTAACGCTTCGTTCTTTTGCGTTGCCGCGTCGCCTATTATAACAGCTTTCCCTCCTCCTAAATTTAATCCTGCCAAAGAGGATTTATAGGTCATACCGCGCGATAGACGCAGCACGTCGGTCAGTGCTTCCACTTCACTTTTATATGGCCACATGCGAGTGCCACCAAGGCTAGGGCCAAGTATCGTATTGTGTATTGCAATGATTGCTTTTAATCCTGTTGCATTATCATTACAAAATACTACTTGTTCGTGATTATGCAATGTCATTTGGGCAATTACAGAATTTTCAGCCAATGGTGATTTTTTTATATCTTGAATTTCTATCATTCCTTTTTGTTTTAAAATTTGCAGCACCCTTCTTTATTTTATAAGTATTTTTGGTGTACGAAAGATATATCTCTGAAATTTGTTTTTTATGAGAAATCAATCGTTTTTTTTGCGTCAACAAACATAACCAAAATAGCTGATATTCTCTATTTAATTAACCAAATTCAATTTGAAATCACTACAACATATTAATAAATACTTTTATAAATACCGATGGCGTTTCCTAATGGGTGTTCTATTTGTTGGTGTTTCAAATTATTTTGCGGTTGATGGCTTTACGTATGCAAGAAAAGCAATTGATTTTATAAAAATTAATGGCAGTAATCCTGATAAAAGTTTTTTAATAAATCAATTATTGATCTATGCCGCACAAATACTTGGATTAGCGGTTTTAAGCGGGATATTTTTATTTTTTACACGGCAAAGCATCATTGTCATGTCGCGGTTAATTGAGTATGACTTGAAAAACGAAATTTATGAGCACTATCAAAAACTGGATATCGCCTTTTATAAACGAAACAACACAGGTGATATGATGAACAGGATCAGTGATGATGTGAGCCGTGTTCGTATGTATATCGGACCCGCGGTGATGTATATTTTAAATACTTTTTTTCGATTCATATTAACAATAATTGTAATGCTTCATGTAAATGCAACACTTACACTGTATGTGCTAATTCCATTGCCTATACTGGCAGTGGCTATTTATTTTGTAAGTCATATCATCAATAAAAAAGGGACCCAAATTCAGGAACAATTATCAAATATAACAACACATGCACAGGAAGCTTTTTCGGGAATTAGGGTATTAAAAGCATATGGACGAGAAAGTTACTCGGTTCGCCAATTTGAATTACAAAGCCTCGAATACCGTAAACGAACGATAGGCTTGGTAAAAACAGAATCCTTGTTCCAACCGATCATGATATTATTAATTGGATTGAGTAATATATTAATTATCTATATCGGCGGCAAACTGGTTATAGAAGGCAAAATAAGCTATGGAAATATTGCAGAATTTATTTTATATGTAAATGCATTAACATGGCCCATAGCTTCATTGGGTTGGGTAACGTCACTTATTCAACGTGCAGCAGCATCACAAACACGTATCAATGAATTTTTACAAACTCAACCGGAAATTTTCAATCAACCTGCTTCATCTGACGAACTTTCAAAAAAACAAACAAGTTTGTTTAATAATAACACGTTGAATAATATAATATCGAGTACACTTGAAATTAATGATATTGAATTTAAGAATGTAAGTTTTACGTATTCCGATTCCGGAATTCAAGCGCTGAATAATATTTCATTTAAAATTAAAAAAGGAAGTTCGCTTGCTATTATTGGTCGCACAGGTTCCGGTAAATCAACTATTGCCAGCCTTATTTGCCGATTGTACGATGTAAGTTCGGGTGAAGTATTATTAAATAATAAAAATATAAAAAGTCTTGATCTATATGATATTCGTTCGCAAATCGGTTATGCTCCGCAAGAAGTGTTTTTATTTTCTGATACCATCGCGAACAATATTGCTTTTAGTATGGATTTAGATATCAATTCAGGAAATTCTAAACATGTTTCAGATAAACACAAGTCTATAGTTAATGAATATAATAGAACTCTTCAGGATGCAAATAATAAGGAAGCAATTATTCAAGCAGCCAAAAATGCAGCTATTTATTCCAATATTCTGGATTTTCAATCCGGTTTTGAAACCATCGTGGGCGAGCGGGGAATCACGCTTTCAGGCGGACAAAAACAGCGGATTTCTATTGCGAGAGCAATTATAAAACAACCTCAACTTTTAATTTTTGATGATTGCCTTTCAGCGATTGATACCGAAACGGAGGAAGAAATCCTCAACAATTTGAAATTAGTGATGAAAGGTAAAACCTCAATTATTATAAGCCATCGTGTATCTTCGGTGAAGAATGCAGATAATATAATTGTTCTTGAACACGGACAAATTATTGAACAAGGGAATCACAATGAATTATTAAATAAAAAAGGGATTTATTTTGAGCTAAATCAAATGCAATTACTTGAAGAAGAAAAGAGTTGATAACAGCTTGAAGCGTTGATTAAACAAGGTTTATTTATAGATATTATTCAATGATAAGGCTATCCCCAGATTGGAAAGTTATTAACAAATCTTGCTTTTAAACTATTTTTTTAAAATATTTGCTGAATGAAGTAATTTAAACTATAAACAATATTATTATGGCGATGGAAGAAGGATTTGAAAAAAATGGTACGGATAGGGAAGAAATTTTCTCTAAGGTTGTTAGAGCGGGGAAGCGGACATATTTCTTCGACGTGAAAAGCACGAAAGGCAATGATTACTATCTTACAGTGACTGAAAGCAAAAAGCGTTTTGGTGATGATGGTAAGTTTTTTTATGAAAAACATAAATTATTTTTATACAAAGAAGATTTTGAAAAATTTGCGGAAGGTCTGACGGAAGCGGTTGATCATATCAAATCTATATCACCATCAGAAGAAGAGCGTATATCCGAAAGATCATCCTCAGAAAGGTCTGAATCGGAATCTGTAAAAAGTGAATCTAATTTTTCAAATGTAAGTTTTGAAGATCTAGACAAATAAATAATATCAAAACATTTGAAAGCCCCGAAAAAATAATTTCGCGGCTTTTTTATTTTCTGAAAATCTTCATTATACTATTTGCAAATGTTTTTTTTCCTAATATACCTTTCCAGCCATCACGGATAAGAACAATGCCTCCAATGCTTATTAATACAAATGGTGCGGGCCAATAGTTTCTTATAGTTCCAGTAACTGTAACAATTAATATTAAAAATCCGGAAAGCATGCAACTTATAAAAAACAGATTATAAATAATTGATGATTTTATATAATAATGTTCTGTCGTTTTTAATTTGTAACCTTCCTTTTCGGAGTTGTTCCAGTTTTTATTAAAGTTCGAATGGCTTGCATTAGCCGATGTTCCTGTTTTTGAATATGTTCTATAATATTGTTTTTTGCGACCACTATCAATTTTTGCTGTATCAGCATAATTCAATTTTAAGTCATGCAAATAACGTTTGCGATCATTCGTGAGTATTTCGTAAGCTTCATTCACAACAATAAATATTTCATTGGCTTTTGGTGAATTATTTATATCGGGATGAATTTTTTTAGCCTTGCTTCTATATGCACGCTTGATGTCGTCCAAACTTGCGTTGCGTGGTATTTCTAATATCTTATAATAATCGTAAACCATTTCGTAAGCTAAAATTAAGAAATATTTTAATGACATCCTTCTCAGAACTTCCATTGAAAGTTTTATTAATTGATTTTTCGATTTATTTATTATACATTCACACTTCTAAAAAATAATCTAATGAAAAGATCAATCCAATTATTATCCATCAATTTGGTACTTATATTAATAGGAATGTCGTTTAAACCTGATCGTCATCCTGAATTAGAGATTGGAGCTCCTATACCGCAAACCGATTACAAAATGATGGATGTTAACGGGAAATTTGTATCGCTAGCTGAAATTAAAGGAGTAAATGGTTTGCTGGTAATTTTTGCCGGCAATACTTGTCCGTATGTAAAGTTAAGTGAAGAACGCATCAAAGAAATGGCTTTACTTGCTAAAACAAATAAAATTGGTGTGATAATAGTCAATTCCAATGAAGCGCAGCGTGATGCTGATGATTCTTATGATGAAATGAAAAAATATGCTCAGCTGCAAGCCTATGATTTTAATTATGTGCTTGATAAAAATTCTCAATTAGCCGATGCTTTTAGTGCAAGTCATACTCCTGAATGTTTTTTGTTTGACTCAAAAGGTTTAGTATATCGAGGGGCTATCGATGATAATGTGAAAGACATCAACGATGCAAAAGAACATTATTTAAAAGATGCGCTTATAGCCGTTGGCAAAAATAATCCTGTTAAAATAAATTCCACAAAATCTATAGGTTGTTCTATTAAAAGATTGGATGACTGATATTTTCATTCCCTATAAATGAAAAAAGCACTTTTTACAATCGGACTATTAATTCTGTCAAATACCTTTATGACTTTCGCGTGGTATGGTCATTTGAAGTTCAAGCAAATGAATTGGTTCAACAATTTGGGCTTAGTAAGTATCATACTTATTAGTTGGGGCATCGCTCTTTTCGAATACTCATTTCAAGTTCCAGCTAACAGAATAGGCTTTAATGGAAATGGTGGTCCATTTAATTTATGGCAGCTTAAAGTTATTCAGGAAGTGATTACATTAGTTGTATTTACAATTTTTTCTCTTATTTTTTTTAAGAATGAAGCTTTCAGACTAAATCATTTTATAGGTTTTTTCTTTTTGATACTTGCAGTCTATTTCATATTTAAAAAATAATTTTTTAATAATAAATTTAGTCAACATGAAAAATGTATTTTTTTGTACCATTTGTATTAGCCTATTGGCGCTAATTTCCTCCTGTAGTCAAGGAAATGACAAAACGGAAAACACGCAAGGAACTGCAAATAATGTTGTATGGGCTGAACTGGTTGAATCAAAAACAGTTTTGTTAAAACCGGAAGGTTGGGATGAGGAATATTGGAATTCGGTTAATAAAAATGTGGATCATCAAAAAATATTCAACACTATTGTAGATGCTGTTTTGAGTGGCAAACAAAAGGCATTTAACATCCTAACAGATCAGGTGTTAACAATTGATGAAGTGAAAGAAGTATTAAACAATGTTCAATTAGTTGAATCGGGAAAAGCTGCATCAAAAAAAATTAATGCCGATGATCTTTCGATGATAAGGATGCGTGAAAAATGGAGTTTTAATGAGAAGGAATTCAGATTAGATAAGCACGTTACACGTATTGATCTGCTATTAAAAAAGTTGGATGAAACAGGTGTATATATTGGGGATAAAGCTTTATTTTATGTGAATTTGAATGAATGAAAAATTATTTCATCTGCCTGTTTGTTTCTCTTTCAACATCTATCTTCTTAATGGCGATTTCCAAAACAAATGTTTACAGTTAATAATAATCCTCATTATGATGTAGGTGTAAAAATTAAACAGCTAAATTTTGTAAATTCAAAATTAAGATGGGTGCGTTAATATTTTTAATATGGAAAATAATAATACAGTTCTTATTGCTTTAATGAATTCCAAAATTGATTTTGAAATTGCTAAAACTGAACGGTGGTATAGGATTCCTGTGAAGTCAGCTCCCCCAATTCTAAAACAAGGCAAACTAAAAATTATAGCTTTTTATCAGACTAAAATATTTGTAAATGAAAAATATTCAATTAGCTATTATGGAATTGTGGATAAAATTTCAATAGTAAAACGAAAAGAATTATTTCCAGAAGAGGTTCAAAATAGTAAAACAGATAATGATTATTATAAAATAGAATTTCTCCCATTGCTTAAATTAGAAAATCCAATTATTAGTAAACGAGGCAGACTGCTTGTTTTTATTCCTACTTCTAAAGAAAAGTTTTTTAAAGCAAGAGAATTAAATCATCTTTTTAATGATAGCAAATTAGAAGATATACTTTGGGGAAAATTTGAAGAAAAGAAAATAGCTGCTGAAAGACAATTGTATTATAAGGCAGGAGAAAATAATTGGTTCATTCTCGATTTTGCTGTTTTTTGTAAAACAAGAAATATCAATATAGAGTGTGATGGCGATAAATATCATACAGAAAAACCAGCAGTGCAATATGATAAAAATAGAAATAATTTTTTGGAAAGCAAAGGCTGGTCAGTATTAAGATTTACGACTGAAAATTTAACTAAAGACTTAGACAAATCTGTAAATATTGTTTGTGAAACTATTAATAAATATGGCGGTGTGCAAGATGAAGTTGATTTAGAAAATTATCATTTTATAAGACGGGATGATGATACGCAATTGGGATTGTTTGATTAGGGAAATATTTTACTATAACGCTTATATATCCTATTATTTCAGCTGCCTATTTGTTTCCCTGTCAACATCTCGTTTTTTGATATCATCGCGTTTATCAAACAGCTTTTTTCCTTTAGCCAATGCTATTTCAAGCTTTGCATACCCTTTGTCATTAATAAATAAACGCAAAGGAATAATTGTTAATCCCTGATTTTTTAATTTATCCTGAAGTTTTTCTAATTCGCGTTTATTGAGTAATAATTTCCGGTCGCGTTTTTCCTCTACATTATTATAAGTGCCATTAAAATAATGAGCAATATGCATGTTTCTGATGTATAATTCATTATTCCCTTTTAAAGGATTGTCTTTGTTTCTTTTGGTCATAATAAACACACAAAATGCGTCTGTTATTATCGATTTCCCTTCACGAATAGATTTTATTTCTGTACCGCTTAATTGTATTCCGGCAATATATTTATCAAGAAATGAATATTCAAAAGAAGCTTTTTTGTTTTTAATATTGATAACATTTTCTGCGGTCATAGTATTACAAAGGTAAAGATTTAGTGTGACTATTTTACTATCAACACAGGTACTTTAACATTGTGCCTTACCGCATCCAAAGTTGTACCCAGGATCATATCTTTAAATGCTCTGTGACCATGAGCTCCCATTACAAGTAGATCACAATTCATATTATTTACAATTTCAGGAATACTTTTTTTAGGATTTCCAAAACCAAGTTGGGTACGAATTTTAAAACCTTTCGATTCCAGATCAATCTTATATTTTTCTAAATTTTGCTTGTCTGATAGTGTCTCAAGGTCATCAATTTCGCTTCCCATCATACGTGCGCCTGCGGTTTCAACTATGTGTATTAAAATGTATTCTGCATCTTTTCCACCTTGAGCAATAGCATTACTGATGGCTTTGTTATCGCTGGTACTAAAATCTACAGTTACGGCAATGCAATGGTATTTTATTCCGCTAATGATGTCTAATGTTTCTATTTCTCCGTCAGGGACATGACTTCGTATACGCTTTACTTTTTTGATTATTGGGCCGAACGTAATATAAAACAAGAAAATTCCTGCTGCAATAACAATCGGAACAACAGTGAAATATAATAATGCAGGGTTTTTAGAATTGTGTATCCATCCCGAAACGGTTTCTATAACTAGGTTTGCATTGAGTATAACAATAACAGAAGCCACAACCCAAGCACAAATTTTCACCCATATCGAGTTGGCAAATTGTCCCATTTTATTTCTGTCACTTGTTAGATGAATCAGAGGTATGACGGCAAAACCTAATTGTAAGCTTAGCATTACCTGACTAAAAATAAGTAATTCTCCTGTAGCGCCTTCACCATAAATGTATATAACTATAAATGCAGGGATGATTGCTATTAAACGTGTGATGAGCCTGCGTAACCAAGGTTGAATGCGGAGATTTAAATATCCTTCCATTACAATTTGTCCTGAAAGAGTACCGGTAAGTGTAGAACTTTGTCCGGCAGCAATTAGTGCAACGGCAAACAGGATAGGAGCAACGCTCGTTCCTAAAATATCACTCAGTAATTTATATGCATCCTGAATTTCTGAAACTTCATTATGACCTGTTGCAAAAAAGGTTGCAGCTGCAAGTATTAATATTGCTGCATTTACAAACAAAGCTAAATTTAAGGCAATAAACGTATCAATAAAATTAAACTTAATAGCTTCTTTAATTCCTTTATCGGTACGTTCTATTTTTCGTGTTTGAACCAATGATGAATGGAGATATAAATTGTGTGGCATTACCGTCGCGCCGATAATTCCGATAGCTATATACAATGCGCTGTGGTTAGGTATCGATGGAATGAAACCTTTTACAAGTTCGCCGGCATCAGGTTTTGAAAATATTAATTCAGCAATAAAAGCAATCCCAATTGTTGTGATGAGCGCTAAAATAAAAGCTTCCATCTTACGCATTCCATAGCGTGATAATATCAATAATATTAAAGTATCCAACACAGTAAATGCAACACCGGCTAAAAGGGGGAGATGAAATAACAATTGTAAACCTATCGCCATTCCGATCACTTCGGCTAAATCACATGCTGCAATTGCTATTTCAGCTAATATCCAATTAAAAAAGTTTACAATGGGAGGGTAGGTAGCTCTCGATGCTTGTGCAAGATCCAAGCCTCTTACCAAACCTAATTTAGCACTTAAACTTTGTAATAGCAAAGCCATAAGGTTGCTCATTAAAAGTACCCACAGTAATTTATATCCAAATTGACTGCCTCCGGCTATATCTGTTGCCCAATTGCCCGGGTCCATATATCCAACGCTTACCAAATATGCCGGACCCATGAACGCAAATAGTTTTTTCCAAAAACCGGTTTTGCTAATGGTTTCAACGCTTTCGTGAACTTCCGATAGTGATTTATTGCTTTTCATTTTTTATTCCTCTCTCCATGTGGAGAGGTTAGGGCTGAGGTTTTAAAATCACCAATATATTTTTAGCCACATCATTACTAATAAAAAGGGTATTACGTTTGTTTATTGTTATTTGTAATGAACGATCGAATACAACTACATCTTTTATTTTAATTTCATTTCCCAAAGCAATTCCTGATTTATCCAGATATTGTAAAAATGCAGCAGAGTGGTCAACAACACCAGTCATTATACATACATCACTTTTATTGAACTTAGATAATAATTGTGATTTAGGAATATTTAATTTTCCTTTCGCATCCGGTATCGGATCACCATGGGGATCAACTTTTGGAAAGTTTAAGAACTTGTCGATTTGTTCAATTAATTTATCTGAATTTATATGTTCCAGTTGCTCAGCAACATCATGTACTTCATCCCATTTAAAATCAAGTTTCTCAACTAAAAACATTTCCCATAAACGATGTTTTCTGATAATATTAAGCGCTACCTTTTCGCCTTTTGCAGTGAGTGTAACACCTTGATATTTTTGATAATTGATAAGTTTTTTGGCGAAAAGTTTTTTGAGCATATCCGTTACCGAAGCTGCTTTTGTGTTCATCTTTTCAGCAATGGCATTGGTGCTGATAGTATCGCCTTCCGATTCTATCAGTTTGTAAATTGCTTTAATATAATTTTCTTCTGTAAATGAATTCATTTAATTAAAATTCTATGTGCGTGCGGATAGCATAGATATTTACAGGACCTCTATCTTTATTATACCCTGGATTTACTGCAAACTGATAATCGGCAGTTACCCATAAATAGGGCTTTAATTTTACTTTGTAAAAAGTTTCCATAATCTGCTCGCAGCCATAATGCGTTAGTTTTCCATCTCCTATTATAAATCCATATCCTCCCGCATTCAAATAATCGCGATGATCTGCTGATATGCCATTTACCACGCAGGCAATTCCGAAATTATCAGTAGGTCGTTTAATGATATCTCCACATATACGTATTCCTATTGTTGCTGTTTGGTCTATTTCGGTAAACGCCCAAGTGGCTGTTTGCCCATTATTCCAGCCTATACGTGAAAAAATACCAATATTGTTGGTAAGCTCTTGGTTAAAACTTATGCCGAAACCATATTTAACACCGTATTGAGCGCCTGTTGCGGTACCATCAATTACATTGATAATCGAGCTATCCCCTTTCTTTATTTCACTTATGGCTGTTTTATAAGATGGCGCTAACGAATAATTGGCATATCCTAAAAAATGTAAATTTCCCGGATGATTTTTTATTTTAAATTTCCTTTCATACTCCGCTGTATTGCCATTTGCTTTTTTAATATTAAGGTCATAAACTTGAGAATTCGCGAGTTTCGGAACAAGCACGCTTGATATACGAATAGCATACGTTGGTTCAATAATTTCTACCACACCTCCCCAAGTATAACCGCGTGTATTCGCCGGATAATCCCAAGCACCATTATCCATTAAAGCCCAGTTCATAAATTCACTACGAGGGTCGTGAGCATACGCGTTATCATCAAAAAAATCGGCTAAACTAAATTTACCTAATGTTACTGTTATGCGTGATGTTGGAATGTTATCTGCCAATTGATTTTCTTCTCCATTACAATGTTCAGTCTTACATTTTTTTCTTAAAGCAAAATGCTGCTCAAAATAGCCGCGAGCCATGTATAAAGCCGGTGCCGGATTTCCAACCCGAAAGGTTTCTCCGTTTGCAGCGCCTGCAAGTCCAAGTGCGTAGCTCATGCCCTTTCCGCCTGCTATCTCAGGATCCACAAAAATAGCTGCTCCCTTCCATAATTTTCTGCCTATATATAAAGTTGATGTCACCGACATGGCTATTTCTGAGGTGTCGTGCAAACTATTCCTGCCTGAATACCTGGCATTAAAACCCGGATGTCCCTGCACAATATCCGTAAACTGAAAATGACAACTCCATTTCTCCAACGAATCAAAACGGTTTGCTAAAAGCCCTTTATAATGATTATCAATATCATTTCCCTGCGCATTTACTTTTTCTGAAAAAGAAAACAACAAGGCAAGAACTATTCCTGTTTTTAATGCTTTTAACAGGTTGTGAATCGTAACAGCATTGAATAAATATTTCGTCATAATTTCAATTTAACAGATAAAAAAATCAATTTAATATTTAAGACAAATATATGAATATAATTTAATATAGCATTAAATATTTTTTAGATTAGTCTAAAATATTATTTATAACATAGCAGATTAAAATAAAATGCCACAGATTACGCAAATTCACACGGATTTTTTTTCACAGATTATATTAATGAATCAATCTGTGTATCTAATCCGCGAAAATTAGCGAAATCTGTGGCAAACCTCAATAAATTAATTTAATTTCGTGATTAGATTTTTATCCTATGTATAAAACAATCATAAAACCCGTTTTATTTCTTTTTCAGCCCGAAACAATTCATCACATTGTTTTTAAAATCATAAAGTTTTTATCTTCCATTCCCAGCTTTTCAACGATCATTCGGAGAATCTATATAATAGATGATAAACGTTTGGAGCGTAAATTATTCGGACTTACATTTCCTAATCCGGTGGGACTTGCGGCTGGTTTTGATAAAGATGCAAAATTGTTTGATGAGTTGGGTAACTTCGGATTTGGTTTTATTGAAATAGGAACCCTTACTCCTAAAGCACAACCGGGAAACGAAAAACCGAGAATGTTTCGATTGCCCGAGGATGAAGCATTGATAAATCGGATGGGATTCAATAATAGTGGCGTTGATGCTGCTGTTGAGCGTTTGAAAAAACGTAGATCAAGAATTATTGTTGGTGGCAATATCGGTAAAAATAAAAACACTCCCAATGAAGAAGCTGTAAATGATTACTCAATATGCTTTGAAGCACTTTTTGATTATGTAGATTATTTTGCTGTCAATGTTAGTTCGCCGAATACTCCAAACCTTCGTGCACTGCAAGATAAGGCACCATTAACACATTTATTAAAGCATTTAAAAGAGATCAATTCGCAAAAGAAAAACCCAAAACCAATCCTATTAAAAATTGCACCTGATCTGACAAATGCCCAATTGGATGATATTATTGACATAGTTAAAGAAACAAAAATTGATGGTGTAATAGCAACAAATACAACCATTTCGAGAGAAGGGCTAAAGACTCAAAACTTAAAACTAAAGACTCAAAACGGTGGTTTAAGTGGAAAACCTTTATCTAAAAGATCTACTGAAGTTGTCAAATATTTGAGTGATAGATCCAATAAAGCATTTCCAATTATTGCTGTTGGTGGGATCCATACGGCTGATGATGCAATAGAAAAATTAAATGCAGGAGCGAGTTTAGTGCAAATTTATACAGGTTTCATTTATGAAGGACCGGGTATTGCTAAACGAATTAATAAAAAAATATTAGCGAATAGCCAATAAGGCAATAGTTATAAGCTATTTAGAAAAACTTATCGTAAGATGAAACTAAACAAATTTATTTGGGACATATATAAACAATCCGAGGAAGGACAAAAAATAATTAATTTATTTGAAAATGGTACTTGTGAAGAAATAGTAGAGTTTGCAAAAATAGAAGTCAAGACAAAATCGGAAACATTTAATCTTTGTGAATTTATAAACGACATATCTAAATATATTTCAGAACCAATAATTCCCGAACCAAATAAAATTAATTTAGAAACTGCTAAAATAATTATTGAGGATATTGCAAAAAATGGTTTTAAATTAAAATTTGAAGATGGAGAAATTGAAGAGTGTTCAGCGGAAGGATATGACATTCTTTATTTAGTTCCAGTTATTTCAATCAGTTTATTTAATATAAATCCTCAATACTTTAAACCATATTTTTTTAGAACTAAATTTAAACTCCTTACTCAAATAGCAGACGCATTTGAAATTGAATTGCCCGAAGTTCCATTAAAAAGATATAAAGAAGAACGCATAAATTATTATTGGAAACTATGTGAAACCTTTTACTATTTTCAAGAAGAAAATAAATTAACCCCTTCTGAATTTTGTGCCTTCTTGTATGACTTCGCGCCAAAATTTATTTCTGAAAGTGAACAAGCTCTTTCAGAACTTCCAAAACCAACACAAGTATGGATGGTTGGAGGTGACCAAGGAGGACGCGATATGGACTTTTTAGATAGTGATGAAATAGGAAGGACACATTTTTGGCAAGGAAATGTGGATACAAAACGAGGCGATATAATAATTATGTATTGCCTTACACCAAGAAGTTATATTCATTCAATTTGGAGAGCAATATCAGATGGTATTGCCGACCCTTTCTTTCATTACTACGGCAGCATTTATATTGGAGAAGGCAAAAAAATTGCGCCAATTTCTCTTAAAGAATTAAAAGCAGACGAATATTTTAGCAAACATCCATTAGTAAGAAAAAACTTACAAGGTTTAAATGGTTATCCATTCACTTCTGATGATTATCAACGCTTACAACAAATGATAATTAATAATGGAGGAAATATACAAGACCTTCCTCAACCTTATAGTCCTGCTTTTTCAGATAATGAAAATCTAAACAATGAAAGAGAAGTTGAGATAACGCTTATTGAACCATTTTTACACGAGCTCGGTTATACTGATAAACATTGGGTAAGACAACTTTCAGTACGAATGGGAAGAGGCGAAAGAAATTTTCCAGATTATGCTTTTCTCACACAAGCAGAGAAAAATTATGAAGAAGCGTCAATGCTTATTGAGGCAAAATATTGGATAAAAAATAACAAAGAATTAGAAGAAACTTTTAAACAAGTATGGTCATACGGACAACGGCTAACAGCAAAAGTTTTAGTTATCGCTGACAAGAACGCAATTTGGATTTACGAAAGAAACAATGATAGTTTTGACCGAACTAAATACATAAAAAAATATTGGAAAGAACTCGAACAACCTGACAACTTTAAAGATATAAAACGAATAATAGGACGAAAATAAAAAAGCACCCGAAACATTAATCGGGAATAGAATTTAGAATTTTGTAAAATATGAAAATTATCGAATGTCCGCGTGATGCGATGCAAGGCATACATGAATTTATACCAACTGAAAAAAAAGTTGCCTATATCAATTCGTTGCTAAAAGTTGGTTTTGATACCATTGATTTTGGAAGTTTTGTTTCACCCAAAACGATTCCTCAAATGCGTGATACAGCGCAGGTTTTGGAGCAATTGGATTTAAGCATCTCCAAATCAAAATTGCTTTCAATTATTGCAAATGTAAGAGGAGCACAGGATGCCGTTGAGTTTGAAGAAATTGATTATTTAGGTTTTCCTTTCTCCATTTCAGAAACATTTCAACAACGCAACACGAATTCATCCATTTCTGAATCACTAACAAGAGTGGAGGAAATACATGATCTATGTGTCCGAAATAAAAAAGAGCTGGTCGTATATATTTCAATGGCTTTTGGCAATCCTTATGGAGATGAATGGAGCAGTGATGTGGTTATAAAATGGACAAAACGTTTGGCCCAAATGGGAATTAAAATTATTGCCTTATCCGATACGATAGGCGTTTCCGATCCTCAAAATATTTCATTCCTGTTCTCGAAATTAGTTCCCGAATTTCCGGATGTTGAAATTGGAGCGCATTTACATACAACACCGGATACTTGGGAAGAAAAAGTAAATGCTGCATACATTAGCGGTTGCCGCAGGTTTGATAGCACAATTAAAGGCTATGGAGGTTGCCCGATGGCTGCTGATAAATTAACCGGAAACATGCCTACTGAAAATTTATTATCTTATTTCGAGAAAAGAAATATATCCACAGGTATTGATAAGGTAGCTTTTGAAGAAGCAATGATTATTGCTACAAAAACTTTTCCAGTATAGTTTGTCCATAACAATGATTTTAATCTTTATTTTTGAGTATCTTTGTATTAACTATAAATTAAATTAAAATGCAAAAAGTCATTTTTAATAATAAGAATAGTTTGTTTTTTGATACCCTGAAACAAAAAGTTGACGGTTATTTTAAGTCAAACAATATTCGTGAAACAGGAAATTTTAAATTATATATTAAAACAATATTACTTCTTTTATCCGCCTCTTCACTATATGTCATTTTAGTGTTTTTTACACCTTCTTTCGGTCTTTCCGTTTTTTTATGCTGCGTTATGGGCTTCAATCTTGCTGCTATTGGTTTTAACACCATGCACGATGGCGCTCACGGTAGTTTTTCCCGAAAAACATGGGTAAATGAACTAATGGCTTTTTCGTTGAACGCCATGGGTGGAAATGCATTTTTATGGAAGGCAAAACACAATGTATTCCATCATTCATATACGAACATTGAAGGTATGGATGAGGATATTGATATCAAACCTTGGATACGCGTTAATGAAAATCAAAAAAAATATTGGTATCATAGATTTCAACATATCTATTGGGTAATATTATATGGGACAACTTATTTTTTGTGGGTTTACATACAAGATTTTCAAAAATATTTTTCCGGAAAAATAGGGGATAATAAATTCAAAAAAATGGAACTGTCGGATCATTTTGTTTTTTGGATAAGTAAAATTTTATATGTGTCAGTGTTTCTTGTATTACCTATATTTGTAGTTGGTGTAAAAGATACGATCATTGGCTATTCGATTATTAGTTTTGTAACGGGTTTTGTGATCTCTGTAGTGTTTCAATTGGCGCATATTGTAGAAGATGCTTCATTTCATTTACCGGATAATAAATCTTTTAAAATTGATACGGAATGGGCCGTTCATCAAATTCAAACAACGGCCGATTTTGCAACGAAAAGCAAACTGGTTTCTTGGTTTACCGGCGGATTAAATTTTCAGGTAGAGCACCATTTATTTCCGCGTATTAGTCACGTTCATTATCCAAAGATCAGCCAATTGGTGAAAGAAACATGTGAGCAGTTCGGTATAAATTACATGGAGTTTCCAACGCTTTTAAGCGCTGTCCGTTCGCATGTTGTGCATTTAAAAACAGTTGGTCAATAAAATCGTTACTAAATCACTTTACATTCTAAAAAAAAGAAACCCCGTTCCGCAATTGCGGAACGGGGTTTCTTTTTTGTTATACAAGGAATAAAATTATTCATCCTTAAATTTTAATATCGCTTCCATGCTTGCCCCTGTTGAAGAGTATCCTCCATCATGAAATAAATTCTGCATAGTAACCATTCTTGTTAAGTCAGAGAATAAAGTGATGCAATAATCAGCGCACGATTCAGCACTTGCATTACCAAGTGGCGCAACAGAATCAGCAAATTTGTAAAACTCGCCAAAACCTTTAATACCCGTACCTGCAGTAGTTTTAGTCGGAGATTGTGAAACCGTATTGATCCTTACTTTTTTATCTTTTCCATAATGGTAACCGAAGCTACGTGCTATCGATTCCAGCATCGCTTTAATATCAGCCATATCCGTATAAAAAGGATAGGTGCGTTGCGCTGCCATATAGGTAAGGGCAACCACACTTCCATATTCGTTGATGGCATCCATTTTTTTAGCTACACTTAACATTTTATGCAATGATAAAGCGGATACATCAATTCCTTTCATAAAATAATCGTAGTTGGATTCGGTATAGGCGATGTTTTTACGAATGTTTACGCTCATCCCGATCGAGTGCAAAACAAAATCAATTTTACCTCCCAATATTTCCTGCGATTGACTAAACAAATTTGTTAACTCAGGAACACTTGTCGCATCGGCCGGAATGATCTGCGAATTTGTTTTTTCTGCCAACTGTTTTATCTCACCCATTCGCATGGCGATAGGAGCGTTTGTTAAAACAAATGTAGCGCCTTCTTCATGAGCTTTTTCAGCTACTTTCCAAGCAATTGAATTCTCATCTAATGCTCCGCTGATAATACCGCGTTTACCTTTTAATAAGTTGTATGCCATATTGTTTGATTATAGATTTATTGATGTGCTAATGTGCTGATTATTGATGTGCTGATTTATACAAATGTAATAAACAGCTTTTAAAGTTCAAATAATAAATTTAAAACATCATTTGAACTAATTACGGTGTGTTGTCAGTTCGAGCGTAGTCGAGAACGTGTGAAGGCTTTAGCAAATCAATTCGTCTCATCGTTATTTATCTCCGTCCTTGTTCTCGACTACGCTCGAACTGACAGTGCACATCAGCACATCCCTTAATCAGCACATCAACTTTTCAACAACTCTTTTGCATTTTTTATTGCCGACACTGTCGGTGTTCCTGTACTTAGCATTTTTGCTATCTCTTGAATCCGTTCATCTGCTGAAAGCTTTTTGATATTGCTGAATGTTTTATTGTTTTTATCTTCCTTGTAAACAAACAAATGAGACTGACCTTTACTGGCTATTTGAGGCAAATGAGTAATGGTGATCACTTGCATTGATTTTGTCATCAAATTCATAATACTTCCTACTTTGTCTGCCACATCACCTGAAACTCCTGTATCAATCTCATCAAAAATGATGGTTGGCAAAGCAGTAAGTTGTGCAATTAACGATTTAATGCTTAACATCAATCTGGACAATTCTCCTCCTGAAGCTACTTTGTTCAACTCCTTGAAATCACTTCCTTTGTTGGCCGAAAACAGAAAATTTACTTTGTCTATTCCTTTCATCGTTAATATTTCAGTTTCAATATGATCAACTTTTAATTGAGCATTGGGCATTGATAATGAGGAAAGGAGGGAAGCAATTTCTTTTTCTATTTTCGGAATTACTTTTTTTCTGTTTGCGGCAATCTTTTTTGCAAGTGTCATTAACGACTTTTGTACGGTATCTAATTCCTTTTTAGTTTTTTTAATCTCGTTTTCAAGTGAACTGAATTCGAGTAATTTATTGCTTAAATCATCTTTAATAGCAATTAAATCTTCAATAACTTTTACCTGATGTTTTTGTTGTAAACGATAAATTATATCTAAACGGTTTGTTAATTCTTCAATACGAATTGGGTTGTAAATAATATCTTGTTCAAGGTTATCTAGTTCGTTGCCGATGTCTTTTAGTTCAATATAAGCACTATTCAGGCGAGTACTTAATTCATTTATTTCGGGTTTGAATTTAGCGAAAGTTGCCAGAATTAATTTGATTTCATTCAATGATGAAAGAATATTTTGTTCACCTCCATTCAGTCCATTGGCTGTTTTGGAAAGATTCAGTTTAATTTCTTCAGCATTATTTAGCGTTTCTAATTCTTGCTCCACTACAGTTTGTTCACCTGCTTTTAAATTAGCTTCTTCCAGCTCATTAAATTGAAATTGAAAATAATCCAATTCTTTTTTTGCCTGTGATTCACGAGATAATAATTCATTTAAAATCTTTTCCAGAGATTTAAATAATTTATAATTCTTTGCATATTCAGTTAATGAATCAGTATGTTGAGCGTAGGCATCCACCACCGACAATTGAAATTCACTGCCATTGAGAGTTAGTGTCTGATGTTGAGAATGGATATCAATTAATTTTTCAGCCAACTCTTTAAGTTGATTAAGAGTAACAGGTGTATCATTAACGAATGCACGTGATTTACCTTCCGGATTTATTTCTCTGCGAATATTTGTTGTCGGTTCGTAATCTAATTCATTTGCCCCAAAAAAATCTTTTAATGAATATTCTTTTATATTAAATGTGGCTTCGACAATGCATTTTTTTGTCTTATCTTGTAATGATTGTGTATCAGCACGATTTCCTGCAATTAACCCTAAAGCACCTAATAATATTGATTTCCCTGCACCTGTTTCTCCGGTAATAATGGTTAGTCCATTCGAAAAATCAATTTCGACTTTATCAATAAGCGCATAATTTTGGATGGATAAATGTTTTAGCATGGAATCAAAAGTAATAATTTGAAATTTGAAGATGTGCTAATTTGAGAATTGCGTGAATTTCATTTTCAAATTTTCAAATTGTGTTTACGGACTTGCTAATATTTTTTGATACTTAATACTATTGGTTGGATCTATTAAGTTTACTATACTCAGCATTTTTGTTTTCTCATCAGGAGTTGCACCTGAAAAAATATTAACCAGTTCATCCGCCTTTGCATTGAAAAATACCTGAACACTAAAAGACAATGGTTTAATTTCATGTATTTGTTTCAGTCCTGCTAAACTTTCCAAAATTGCTGCACGTCCGCCTAATTTATCAGTTGTCATTATGTCCAAACCTAAACGGTGGTATTTATACATAGCGTCTCTTAAAGGTATAAACGTTGCATCTAACATATTGTTAATTATCCAATAACGATTTTTAGTACCATCAAATTCCTTCCAACCAGCTTCATTTGAGCCTTGTGCATTGTTTACAACAGCGAGAGATTTTTGTAAATATGGAGTTCCTCCTTTTAATGAAAATGAATCGTAATCTAAACCAATAATCAGGTAAGCATAATATGCTAAAACTGATGTAAGATTCATGGTGTATGTGTTATCGGTAAAATCCAAAGCTTGGTTTTCCAAATAATTGAAATGGAAATCATTATCCATAAAATTCAAAAGTAAAGAGTTGTAAGATGCATTAAAAACTGGTCTTCTGGATTGTACCTCAATGGTAGCTATAAAATCATCAGCAGTATTCGTAGTTACATTTATTAAAATAGTGCAATCGATTCGTTCATTATTTTTAAAAACATCGTTGGTCCATTTTCTATTGTTCATGAAATCAGTAATACTTGTTTTTAGTACATCAAAAACACGTTTGTTAGTTGCTTGAACCAATGGTGACACTACTTGTACCTGACAGTTTAATTCCTGAGAAATGGAAATATTAACGACACCTATAATAAATATGAAAATAAGTACCTGACGCAATTTATTTAGATTTAAAATTTAGAATCATTTTTAGGATATCTTTTGCCACTTCAGACTTTTCTTTTAACTCAAATTTAGAAATTTTATTGTATTTGTCGATAATGGTTATTTTGTTGGTATCTGTTTTGAAAGTAGCATTCTTATCGTTCAAAGAATTCAAAATAATCAGATCTAAATTTTTATTTTTTATTTTTATTTTTGCATTCTCAATTTCGTTCTCAGTTTCAAGCGCAAAGCCGATTAATATCTGATCTGATTTTTTTATTTTTCCTAATTCTGCAAGTGTGTCAATAGTAGGAACCAATTCAATAGACTTTGAAGCAGTTGTTTTTTTTATTTTTTGATTCGCCACTTTTGCCGGTTTAAAATCTGCCACTGCTGCTGAAAGTATTGCAATGTTATTTGATTTAAAAGATTTTAAAGATGCATTATATAATTCTTCGGCTGATGTTACATCAATACGATTAATGTTTTTATTAATTGTTGTTAAGCTGTTGGGACCACAAACTAATGTTACTTCCGCACCTTGATTTGCAAATTCTTCGGCAACAGCAAAGCCCATTTTGCCCGACGAATGATTTCCAATAAAACGTACAGGATCTATTGCCTCATATGTGGGACCAGCGGTTACTAAAACTTTTTTACCCAAAAAAGGTAACCCTTCTGATAATGACTTCAATAAATAATCAACAATTTCTTCAGGTTCAGCCATACGGCCTTCCCCGTTTAAACCGCTTGCTAATTCGCCTGTTCCAGGCTTAATAATTTTGTTTCCAAATGATTTTAGCCGTTCTAAATTGTTAATTGTTGATTTATGTTTATACATATCTAAATCCATTGCAGGTGCAATATAAACCTTAGAACGTGCAGATAAATAGATTGCAAGAAGAAGATTGTCGCACAATCCGTTTGCCATCTTTCCAATAGTATTAGCAGAAGCAGGGGCAATTATAATTGCATCGGCCCAAATTCCCAGTTCGACATGATTATTCCATTTTCCTGTTTTATCTTTAACAAAATCAATCAGAATAGGATTTTTGGAAAGCGTTGAAAGCGTGAGAGGAGTAATAAATTCAAGAGAGGAAGGTGTCATTATTACTTTAACATTTGCTCCTTCTTTTACAAGTAAACGAATTAAAAATGCGGACTTGTAAGCAGCTATACTGCCTGTTACACCAACAATTATATTTTTATTGCGGAGCATAGCATGTAGTTAAAAAGTTTAAAATTCAAAATTTGAGAGTTTAGCATTAAATATAACTTTCAAACTTTGAACTTTCAAACTTTAAACTTATTTATTTTCAGTAGTTGGATTACGATAATAAATTTTATCGTCAAAAAACTCCTGAATGGCAATTAATGAAGGTTTTGGCAAACGTTCATAAAATCTGGAGATTTCAATTTGTTCACGATTTTCAAAAATTTCCTCTAAATTATCAGTTGTGGAAGCAAATTCTGCCAATTTATTGGTCAGCTCTTCCTTAATTTCTCCGCTAATTTGATTGGCACGTTTAGAGATGATGGCAATACTTTCATAAATATTACCAGTTTTACCATCCAAATCTCTCAAATCACGAGTAGTTGTAGTTAAATCAGCTGTTGTTTTTTTGTAGTCCATTTTTTATGATGTTGGTTTGTTATATTTTTCTAAATTTTGTAAGGAACTGGAATAAATAATTTCTGCATTTTTTAAATATTTGCTCTGAGGATACGTATCTATAAATTTAATATATGAATCCACCGCAGCTTTGAACCGTTCTTGTTTTTTTGATTCAACACTATTTATGGCCAATAAATAATAAGATTTAATGGTTAAAAATTTTAGTTCTTCTTCGTGTTTTGTATCTGAAAAATCTTTTATATGATTCGCAAATGCAGCAATAGCAGATTTGTAATTATTCATGTTATAATACAGCATAGAACTTTCGTAAGATTTACGCTCCAACTTCGCTCTCAACTTGTCTAAAATTTCATTGCATTCAGCTATCTTATCACTTTTAGGATACTGATTTGTAAAACGTTGAAATTCTTTAATTGCCAAATATGTATCAACTTGCTCAAGGCTATATTCAGGTGAATTTAAATAAAAACAATAAGCATTCATATAAGAACAAAATTCAACATGCTTGCTTGTTGGAAAATTTTTTACAAAACTGCGAAAATGATACCCAGCAAGAATATAATCTTCTAAATTATAGTTACAATATGCATAATAATAATGAACCTCTTCTGCTCTTGCTGTACCGCGATAAAGACTCATTAATTCTTCAAAAAGTGTAAGCGCTTTCGTGTAATCTTTCGTTTCGAAATAGTTGACAGCGGCATTGTATTTGGCATCAGCATCGCTGCTTTTAACAAGTTTGTTAAACTTGCCTATCGCATAATTATTATGCTTGCCTTCTTTTATACTTTTTTCTGATTCATATACTTTTTTTTCACTATTACATGAAGCAAAAGTAATTAGCAAAATTAGTACAAATAATATATTAATTATTTTTTTCTCCATAAAGCGGAAGCGAAGATACATTTTTTTTGTTGAAATACTCGTATATATTGTTTTTTTATGGTGAAGTCAGGAGGTTAAAAGGTTTAACTGTTTATTTTTAGTTAAAAAATCCTTTGAAAATATGCCATAAATAGATTAATTTCGCGATTGAAAAATCATTAAAAATAAGAGCAATTCCGAATACTATGAAAGATTTATTTGAAAAGATTAAAGCAAATCGCGGACCGATAGGAATTCATGCGAAAGAATCACACGGTTATTTTACTTTCCCTAAATTGGAAGGCGATATAGCCCCACGCATGATGTTTCGCGGTAAAGAACGTTTAAATTGGAGTTTAAATAATTATTTAGGTTTGGCAAATCATCCCGAAGTCAGGAAAGCTGATGCAGATGCCGCAGCCCAATTTGGTTTTGCTCTACCAATGGGAGCTCGTATGATGAGTGGAAATTCAAATTATCACGAACAATTAGAGGCTGAACTATCTGAATTTGTTCAAAAACAAGATGCTATCCTTTGTAATTTTGGTTATCAGGCAATGGTTTCAGCCATCGATTGTTTAGTTGATCGTCATGATGTTATTGTATACGATGCTGAATGTCACGCTTGTATTTTAGATGGTGTTCGTTTGCATATGGGGAAACGTTATGTTTTTAAACATAATGATATGGAAGATTGTGCAAAACAATTACAACGTGCAACAAAATTAGCGGAAGAACAAAATGGTTCCATTTTATTAATTACAGAAGGTGTGTTTGGTATGCGTGGCGACCAAGGTAAATTGAAAGAAATTGTGGAGTTAAAGAAAAAATTTAATTTCCGTCTGTTTGTTGACGATGCACATGGCATTGGTACTATGGGCGCAACTGGCGGAGGAACAGGGCAGGAGCAAAGTTGCCAGAATGGAATAGATATTTATTTCGGCACATTTGCAAAATCGTTTGCCTTGATTGGTGGCTTTATTTCAAGTGATGAGCAAATTGTTGAATATTTACGTTATAACATGCGTTCTCAAATATTCGCAAAAGCATTACCTATGGCTATTGTATTAGGCGCTTTAAAGCGTTTGGAACTGATGCGCAAAAATCCTGAATTAAAAAATAAACTTTGGGAAATAACGCATGTTTTACAAAGCGGCCTAAAAACTGCGGGTTTTGAAATTGGTGAAACAAATTCTCCAGTTACTCCTGTTTATATGAATGGATCCATTCCGGAAGCTACCAATTTGATATTAGATCTACGTGAAAATTTCAATATTTTCTGTTCAATGGTAGTTTATCCAGTAGTTCCAAAAGGTATGATTATCCTGCGTTTAATACCTACAGCTGTGCATACAATTGAAGATGTAAATTATACGATTGATGCCTTTTCTAAAATTGTAAACAAATTAAAAACCGGGCAATATATGTCAGATAAAATTGCAGCGTTTTAATAACCTCACCCCCAGCCCCTCTCTTTGAAAAAGGAGAGGGTTAGAAAATTTAAAAAGCCATCTCTCAATAATGAAAGATGGCTTTTTTTTAAAGAAAAATTCTATTACGATTTCTTTACATTAACCGCATTTAAACCTTTTTTCCCTTCAGCAACTTCGAAAGTTACTGTGTCATTTTCTCTGATTTTGTCAGCTAAACCTGTTGCGTGAACAAAAAATTCTTGACCTTGATCGTCTTTAATAAAACCAAATCCTTTTGATTCATTAAAAAATTTTACTGTGCCTGTTTTCATTGTAATCTAATTTTTGTTTTTAATAATTATTCTGCAAAAGTAAGAAAGCAATTTTTAAAAAACAAATAAATTTATTTTATATCGCTTTTTTATATGCTATTATCCTTGTTTTTGTTCCGTTGACCGAAAATAGAATACTTAATTTAAGTTCTATTGCCAAAAATGGAACTTCCTACCCGAATTAGTGTACTACCATTTTTAATAGAAATGAGATAATCAGAACTCATACCCATGCTTAATGTCTCTAATTTTATGTTTGGCGTCTCCGAATGTTTATGCAAGTCGAAAAATTGTTTTAACGATTGGAATTCTCCCGCAATCTGTTCTTGGTTATCAGTATTGGTAGCCATTCCCATTAATCCGGTAATTTTAATATTTTTTAATTGTTTTAAAGTATCCGATCTTAAAAGATTTTTAGCTTCTGTAAAATCCAAACCAAATTTTGTTTCTTCTTTAGCGATGTAGATCTGCAATAAACAATTAATTACACGGTTGTTTTTTTTTGCTTGTTTATCTATTTCCTGCAAAAGTTTTAGACTGTCAACAGAATGTATGAGTGTAACAAAAGGTGCAATAAATTTTACTTTATTACTTTGCAAATGCCCGATCAAGTGCCATTCAATGTCTTTTGGTAATTGACCATATTTGTCAAGCATTTCCTGAACCTTGTTCTCCCCAAAAATATGATGCCCTGTTTCATATACATCCATTAATTTTTCAATGGGTTGTGTTTTAGTAACTACCACCAAAGTTACATTTGAAGGGATTGAAGATTTTATTTTTATTATATTTTCTGAGATAGACATGTATTAGTTGTTAGTGTTTAGTTATTAGTTGTTAGCGAATGGGCAATAAACAATGGACAGTAGACAATAGAAAATAAAAGGTAGACAATTAATAGATTTGGTAATAACCACTAAAAACTAACCACTAACAATTCTCTTCCAAACTATATACAACCATACCACTTCTCATCTTAGGCTCCACCCATGTAGTTTTGGGAGGCATTATTTTATTGCTGTCAGCAATGTATTTCATTTGTTTCATCGCTATCGGATATAAACCAAAGCCTACTTTGAAATGAAAACTATCTACAAGATTTTTTAGTTCCGTCATGCCTTTTATGCCCGAAACAAAACAAATTCGTTTATCTTTTCTCAGATCATTAATATTTAAAATCGGAGAGAGAATATGCTCCGAAAGGATGGATGCATCAAGATCTTCGAGAGGCTTGTCACTATGAACAATTTCTTTTTTTGCATCAAGTGAGTACCATTTACCTTCTAGGTACATGCTGTAATTATATTTTTTTATCGGTTTATAAATCGCAGTTCCTTTTTCGGTGAGAATAAATTTTTCGGATATTTTGGAGATGAACTCGTTTACTGATAAATTATTCAGATCTTTTACAACCCTGTTGAAATCAAAAATTTTCAATTGTGTTTCAGGAAAAAATATTCCCAAATAAAAGTTGAAAGGCTCTTTTCCAGAATAGTTTGGATTTTTATTTCTTCTCGATTTGCCAAGTAAAGCAGATGATGCGGAACGGTGGTGGCCATCTGCAATATAGACTTGTTTTATTTTTGAGAATTGTTCGTAGATGTGAGAAATAATAATTTCATCACTCACTATCCATAATTTGTGATTTACTTTATCATTGGTTGTAAAATTATATTCAGGTTCTGCTAATGTCAATTTTAATGTGATCTCATTAATTACTTCATCATTCGGGTAACTAAATAAAACAGGTTCGGCGTTAAATTCGCAAACATCTAAATAATGCTTTAACTTTTCTTCTCTTTCAGAAAGCGTTTGTTCATGAATTTTTATGGTTCCGTTAAAATAGTCGTCGATATTGCTACAGCCAATGATACCGGTATAAGTATTACCATCCTTATTTTGCTGGTAGATATAATAGCATTGTTTAGAATCCTGAATTAAAATTTTTTCTTTTATGAATTGATGAAACTTTTCTTTCGTTTTAAATAAACGTTCATCAGAGCCGGGTTTAGTTTTTTTATGGCCTTCAAAATCCGGATTTATAATATGTAAAAATGTAAATGGATTACTCGCTAATTCTATTTGTAATTCAGTTGCCGTGTAGTTATCAATGGAGCGTGAAGGTACCAAATGCGACTTATCATTTGATGGGCGGATGCCCTTAAAGGGGATAATGGTTGCCATTTTTAGTTTGAGAATGGAGACGAGAATTTTTTCTCACCCCCATTCTCTTAACTATATATTATTAACTAAGCTTTGCAATAATTAATTCTGCTAATTCAACACCAATACGCTCTTGAGCTTCTTCAGTAGCAGCCCCGATGTGTGGTGTTAATGATATTTTGGGATGTGATAACAATTCTTTTTTAGGTGCAGGTTCGTTTTCAAATACATCTAGTGCAGCGTGTGCTACTTTCCCAGAATTTAATGCTTCGATCAAATCGTTTTCATCAATTACTCCACCACGTGCAGCATTCACAATGAATACACCATCTTTCATTAAAGCAAATTCTTTTTTCGTAATCACTTTTCCTCCGGGAACGTGAAGCGTAATAAAGTCGCTTTCCGCTAATAATTTTTCAAGGGAAACAGTTTGTAACTTAATGGATATTTTATCTGGAACACCAAAAATTTCCAGATTAATTGTAGCTTCTTGTAGGAATGGATCGAAAGCTAAAACTTTCATACCACAACCTAGAGCAATTTTAGCAACGGCTTGTCCGATACGCCCAAAACCAATGATACCAATGGTTTTCCCTTTTAATTCAATTCCTTTAGCATATTTCTTTTTTAGGGCATCAAATTGCGTGTCTCCGCTAACAGGCATCTGACGATTGCTGTCGTATAAAAAACGTGCACTGTTAAATAAATGCGCGAATACCAATTCACCTACCGAATGAGATGATGCTGCAGGAGTGTTTACCACTTCAATTCCTTTGCTTCTTGCATAATCCACATCTATATTATCCATTCCAACACCACCGCGGCCAATTAATTTTAAACCCGGACAAGCATCGATAATATCTTTGCGGATCTTCGTTGCACTGCGAACGGTGATACCAACATAATTTTGCTCATTGATAGCCTTAGCTACGTTTTCCTGAGCTACTTTTTCGGTAATTACAGTGAAGCCGGCTTTTTCAAGTAATGCTTTTCCAATTGGGTCAATGCCATCATTGGCTAATATTTTTTTGCTCATACTTTTTTGTTTTTTTATGGATGATAATGTTACATAAAAGGGACTCAGTTTTCACCGAATCCCTTTTTATAATGTTCTGATAATTATTCTATTTTACAGACTCAACTACCGCTTTGAAAGCGTCAGGATGGTTCATTGCCAAATCAGCTAATACCTTGCGGTTTAGATCTACATTTTTAGCGTGAACTTTACCCATGAATTGAGAGTAAGACATTCCGAATGGACGAACACCTGCGTTGATACGTTGGATCCAGATAGCGCGGAAATTGCGTTTCTTTTGTTTTCTATCGCGGTAAGCGTAAGTTAAACCTTTTTCAAGAACGTTTTTAGCAATTGTAATAACGTTTTTTCTTGCTCCCCAATAACCTTTTGTTTGTTTAAGGACTTTTTTTCTTCTGGCTCTTGAAGCCACCGAGTTAACCGATCTAGGCATGTTTTTTAGTTTTTTTTGGTTTCAGCGCTCTTACAGTTTAAAGAGTCTTAATACTGAGTACCTGGTTATTATTTTGTGAACTGTGTTTTTTTAGTTGTTAGTTATCAGTTATTAGTTGTTAGTTATTTTTTACTTATCACTTACAACTAACCACTAATCACTATTTTCCGATAGTCAACATTGCTTTTACTCTTGGCAAATCTGTAACATCTACTAATCCTGTTTGCGTTAAAGCACGTTTCGCTTTAGTAGTTTTTTTAGTTAGAATATGGCTTTTGAAAGCATGTTTTCTTTTAACTTTTCCTGTTCCGGTTAAAGAGAATCTCTTCTTAGCTCCGGAATGCGTTTTCATTTTAGGCATCTTCTTGTTTATTTATTAAATTGTATTTGTTTTTTCTTGTCTACTGTCTACTTATTTTATTCTTGTCTACTTTTTTATTTTCTTTTGTCTACTTTCCTGTCTGTTCTTTCCCCTCTTCGCTATTCCCTACTTATTAATTCTTCTTCGGTGCAATTACCATTATCATTTTTTTACCTTCTAAAAGAGGCATTTGCTCAGCCTTTCCGTATTCCTCTAACTCACTTACAAAACGTAACAATAAAATTTCGCCTTGTTCTTTAAATAAGATAGAACGACCTTTAAAAAATACAAAAGCTTTTACTTTACTACCTTCTTGCAAAAACTTTATAGCATGGTTTTTCTTAAAAGTAAAATCATGATCATCCGTTTGAGGGCCGAAACGAATTTCTTTAATAACTGTTTTTGCAGCCTTTGCTTTAAGTTCTTTTTGTTTTTTCTTTTGATCGTATAAAAACTTTTTGTAATCAACAACTCTACAAACAGGTGGTTCAGCATTTGGTGAAATTTCAACCAAGTCTAATCCCAATCCTTTAGCTATTTCCAATGCTTTTTCAATTGGATAAACACCAGGTTCGATTCCATCTGCAACAACACGAACTTCTTTGGCTCTGATGCGACCATTAATGTTGTGTAGATCTTCTTTTCTTCTTTGACCACCTTTGCCAAATCGGCGATCAACGGGTGGTGTACTTGCAGCCGGTTTTACAAATTTTCCGGCATTTGGGTTAAATGGAGCTGCTATAGCTTGTTCCTCCTATTGTTTTGTTTATACTTTATTTATCTAATAGGGTATATTTTTACTCCCATTTTTTACAGGACTCAAATGTAATACCTGATTTTCAAAATTTAACTATTTATTAATGCAATTTCGTCATTAATAAGTTTAGCGAAGTCGTCAATTCCAAAACTTCCTAAATCGCCTTCTCCTTGTTTACGAACAGAAACTGTATTTTCAGCCTCTTCTTTCTCGCCAACAATCAACATATACGGCACTTTCTGGAGTTCCGTATCTCGTATTTTCTTACCTATTTTCTCATTTCTTTCATCAACGAGGCCGCGAATATCGTAATTTTTTAGCAATTCTAAAACTTTTTTTGCGTAATCGTTGTATTTTTCACTTATTGGCAGTATAGCAATTTGTTCAGGATTTAACCAGAGAGGAAATTTCCCTGCACAATGTTCGATCAAAACAGCAATAAATCTCTCTAAAGAGCCAAAGGGTGCACGGTGAATCATTACGGGCCGATGCTTCTGGTTATCGCTTCCGGTATATTCCAATTCAAAACGTTCGGGCAAATTATAATCCACCTGAATGGTACCGAGTTGCCATTTACGGCCGATGGCATCTTTTACCATAAAGTCCAACTTGGGTCCATAGAAAGCTGCTTCACCTGTTTCAATAACAGTTTTCAGGTTTTTTTCAGCTGCCGATTCAATGATCGCGCTTTCAGCTAACGCCCAGTTTTCATCAGAACCAATATACTTGGTTTTATTATCAGGATCACGTAGTGATATCTGTGCGGTGAAGTCATGGAAATCCAATGCTTTAAATACATAAAGAACAAGGTCAATTACTTTGCAAAATTCTTCTTTTACCTGATCCGGACGGCAAAACAAGTGGGCGTCATCTTGTGTGAATCCTCTAACACGTGTTAAACCGTGCAATTCACCTGCCTGTTCGTAACGATAAACGGTTCCGAATTCAGCAAAACGGATGGGCAGATCTTTGTATGATCGTGGTGACGTTTTATATATTTCACAATGATGAGGACAGTTCATTGGTTTAAGGAAAAACTCTTCGCCTTCATGGGGAGTTTTTATAGGTTGAAAAGAATCTGCTCCATATTTTTCGTAATGCCCTGAAGTAATATAAAGATTCTTGTTTCCGATATGTGGCGTTACAACAGGTAAATAACCGCCCTTTATTTGCGCCTTCTGCAAAAATTGAATTAAGCGTTCTCGCAAAGCAGCACCTTTTGGAAGCCATAAAGGTAAACCCATTCCCACCTTTTCGGAAAAAGCAAATAGTTCCAGTTCCTTCCCTAACTTACGATGGTCGCGCTTTTTAGCTTCTTCTAATAAAATTAAATAATCCGTAAGATCTTTTTGTTTGGTAAAAGTTATTGCATAAATACGGGTAAGCATTTTGTTTTTTTCATCCCCGCGCCAATATGCACCGGCAACATTCATGAGCTTCGCCGCTTTAATAAATCCTGTTGCAGGAATATGCGGTCCACGACATAAATCGGTAAAGTTTCCTTGTTTGTAAAACGTGATACTGCCATCAGTTAAACCTTCTAACAGATCCAATTTATACTCATCTTCTTTTTCTTTGAAGTAGGAGATAGCATCAGCTTTTGAAACTTCTGTACGTATGAAAGCATTGTTTTGGCGAGCCAATTCAAGCATTTTGTCTTCAATTTTTTTGAAATCTTCTTGAGTAAATGCTTTTCCGCCCAGATCAATATCGTAATAAAAACCATTTTCAATAGGAGGCCCGATACCAAATTTTGTTCCCGGATAAAAGGCTTCAATAGCCTCAGCCATAAGGTGCGCAGATGAATGCCAAAGTGCAGATTTTCCTTCGGTATCATTCATTGTTAATAATACCAGATTTGCATCTGTATTGATCGAACGTGTTGCATCCCATACTTCAAAGCTCTTTTCGGGTGAAGAAGAGAGTTTTACTTTTGCTGCTAAAACGTTGCGGGCTAAACCTTCAGAGATAGATTGCGCAATTTGAAGCGCTGTGGTTCCTTTTTCGTATTGACGAACAGAACCGTCGGGTAAAGTAATATTAATCATAATTTATTTTTTAAGCCAAACACCCATACAAAAGGGTGTAGCAAATTTAAGGCGCAAAGATAGGTTTATTGATGGAACTCGTGCCATGAATATTCTTTAATGTTAAAAGTTTTAAATTTTAACAAATTATGGATTTAAATGAACTAGCTTTTTGTTAATAACTCCAATTATCCTTCCTTTAAATTTTGTTCCGATAAATGGAGTGTTGGATGATTTTGACTGGATATTTTTTTTCTCGAAAGTCCATGTAGCTTCAGGGTCAAACAAAGTGATATTGGCCGGTTCGCTTTCAGCAATTTTTGGTTGTTGGATGTTTAAAATTTTTCGTGGCTTTGTTGTTAATGTTTCAATAATTGTTTCCAGACTTATATTTCCTTTGTTGCTGTTAATGAGTCCAAAACAAGTTTCTAAGCCGATCATACCATTTAAAGCATAATCAAATTCTACATTTTTAGATTCAATATCTTGCGGGCGATGGTCGCTGGTGATGGCATCTATTGTTCCATCAGCAATTCCTTTCAGTAATGCTGCAATATCAGATTTGGTGCGTAAGGGAGGATTTAATTTGTAATTGCTATCAAAGTCCATCAAAACGGAGTCGTCTAGAGCAATGTTATAGGCATTTATTGATGCCGTAACTTTTAATCCATTTGCTTTTGCTTGTTTAATAAGACCTACCGATTTTTGTGTAGATATGTTTGCAAGATGGATAGGAGCATTGGTATATTCTGCTAAATAGATGTTTCGGGCAACCATTAATTCTTCAGCAAGAGCAGGGATTCCTTTTAAACCCAGTTGTGTAGAAGTTATACCTTCATTCATTTTCCCATCCTGGGAGATGGATTTTTCATCGCAATGTGTGATAATCAAACTGCCAAAATTTTGTGCATATAATAAGGCGCGCATCAATAATCCGGCATCGTTGATTGATTTTTTATCATCTGAAAAAGCGATGGCCCCGGCTTGTTGCATGTCAAACATTTCCGAAAGGTCATTTCCTTCTTGCCTATAAGATATAGCGCCAATCGGGTAAACATCAACAATGGAATTAGCTGTTTTGTTTTTAATATATTGTACATCGCCCTTCGAATGGATAGGAGGGTTGGTTGATGAAACCACAGCAACACCTGAAAATCCGCCGGCAATTGCCGATTTTATACCGCTGTTCAAATCTTCCTTATGCTCAAACCCGGGATCGCAAAAACTGACCTGCATATCCAGCCAGCCAGAAGAAAGATGAAGGTTTTTCCCCTCGATCACTTTAACATTTTTGTTAGGTGTTATTTTTGATTTAATGGATTTAATGATTCCATTTTCAATTAACACATCCATAACTTTGCCATTATATGGCGAATCAGGATTGATGATGTGAGCCGATTTGATGAGTATATTCATGTTTATCTATTTTTTATCCTTTCATAAAACGGATTAATAAAACTTCGGCAGCTAAAAAAAATAGCACTAAAATAATGCAATATTTCCAGAGTTTTTTACCTTGTTCAACTTCAGATATATATTCTTTTAAATTTTTATTATCTATTTTTAATACACTGATATTGTTTAAGTTATTAATTGCTAATTGTTCTTTTAATTCATCTGATTTAAGGCAGGTCAAATTTGATTCTTTGCGGTTGAAGTTAAATGCAAAACCTGAAAGTAAATCTTTACCTTCAACTAAATTATAATTACCTGCATCAGTAATTTGATTATGCAAAATGATCTCTGTTTTTGAGTCCACCATTTTATGTTCGGGAATAATATCAAAATTAGTATTTAAACTTCTAATGTGATATATATTTTCTCCTTTTAAAAGAGAGTTTAATTCGATGTTTTCATCGTTGCCTATGGTGTAAAATAATGGTTGTGTATTTTGACTGTATATTGCAATTTTATAGAGCGTAGGAACAAAGATAGCATGTTTTGTAAAGTTGCTAAAGTCTGTTTGTAATGGAACGGATGAAAGATATAATTTTCCTTTCCCCACATCATATTTGCTTAAAAAGACATCTCCGTTTTGTAGTTTGAGTAAATACTCCTCATTGCTCCTTGTCGTTTTTGAACGAATATAATGCTTGTTTACAATGGGTAAATTAAGATTGGAAGCACCAAATGTCTTTTTATCAAATACATCTTTATAAATTACATTGTCAAGATTTATTTTATCGACTTTGGTGTTCAGAGTGTCCAATTGCTCATAATAATTTGTTTTTACAGATACTAAAAAATCTTTGTAAGAATTTAAATCAGCTTTTTCATTAGGAAAGATCAATAAACTCCCTCCATTACTCATAAATCGTTTTAGCTCTTGCGCTAAGCCGGATGAAATTGTTTTTAATTCATTTAAAATAATCAATTTATCGTCGGATAGAGTAGAGTAATCGAGATTGTTTTCTTTTGCATTTTTAAAGATGAACAATGAATCTTCACCAAAAAGTTTATTCAAATAAGGGCTTTCAAATGTTTTAACACTTGGATCGGAAGCGTTGATACAGAGTATAGGAATATTTTTTGCGACTTCAAAACTGAAATAGAATTTATCATCAAACGTAATGGGGAAATCGTTTAACTCAACGCGACAATGCATTAAATTTTTAAATTGCGAATTGCGAATTTTTGATTGCGGATTGGAATCCGAAATAATATCCTTTTCTTTACTAGAAAATGAAAATACTACTTCAGTGTCCGATTCTTTAGCAATATTAAAACTTCCCGGTGTTTTTTGAACTTCATTGATGAATAATTTAATGGGATTATTTTCAAGATCTTTATTGGATAAATTTTTAATGCGTACATGTAATTTTTCTATTTGATTAAATTGACGAACAGGTGTTTCGAACCAACAAGTATCAATGTATATATTGCTTCTTTCGGCTGCTGTCAGCTGTATTAAATTAAAAATAACACTTGTGTCATTCTTGAATTTATCAATATTGAAATTGCTTTTTTGAAAATCGGAAATAATGAATGAGAGTTTGTTTTTACCGGTTTGATTTTCTTTTAAACTTTCTGATTGCTGAAGCAGATCTATTTGTCGGGAAGTAATTTCAGAAAAACTTCGTGTTGCAGGGCTGATTTTTATCTCATCTAAAAGGGTTGTAAACTCTTCTTTATTTACAAGGCGTTGGTGTCGTCCTTCAAAATCGTTTGTTAATATTTGAAAACGATCCGTAGGTTTAAAAGAAGAGATAATTTCAAGAGCTCGTTTCTTAGCTTCATCTAGCAAAGTTCCATTTTTATTGATAGCCTCCATACTAAAAGAATTATCAATAAATATGCTGATGACCTTATCGCCAACCTGTACCTTGCTGTTTTCAATTGGAATAAATGGTTGGGCGAATGCAAAAACGATAAAGGCAATTGCCAATATTCGCGCAGCTAAAACTAATAAATGTTTTAGTTTTGATTTGGCTTGAGTTTCCTCTTTTACCTCTTTAAGAAAGCGAACATTGCTAAAATAAATAGTTGTGAACTTTCTGAAATTAAACAGATGAATAATGATAGGAATGGCGATTGCCGAAAGTGCAAAAAGAAATGAAGGGTATAAGAAACTCATCAAAGCCCAAAGATAATATATTTTGGATTCATCTTGCCATTTTGTTTTAATTAAAATAAACCACCCGTAAGCAGTTATAATGCTAAAAATCAAATTGCAAAATGTGTTTTATTATTGTAATTTTGTAGCTCGGAAACTATACTGCTTACGAGTTTCTCAAATAATCGAATGATGAAGTATTTCATTAAAAAATCCATATTTTTTTTTATCTTTTGTTTAACTGTATTTAATGTTAGTGCCCTATCAGTTGGAGGCAGTACATCGGGTGGTAAAATTTATTGCGACACAAGCAATTCAGGATTTTTGTCGCTTACAGGTTTTAATGGGACTGCTTTATACTGGCAATCCTCAACTGATAGCATTGTTTGGATGAATACCACTAATACAATTCCTCAACAAAGTTATTACCATCTTAAACAAACTACCTGGTACAGGGCAATTGTTCAGGATGGAGTGTTTCCTCCGGATACATCTACCGTTTCCCTGCTTACCATTTATCCATCTTCTGTGGGAGGAACTGTTAGTGGAGGAGGCGTGTTTTGCGGAGGGTCCGGCGCCGGAACACTTAATTTAACAGGTAATACCGGCAATGTTCTTAATTGGCAATATTCAACAAACAATGGTGGCTCATGGACTTCGGCAGCTAACACAACAACTGTTTTGAACTATACAAATATTACTCAAAATACACTTTATGAAGCGGTAGTTCAAAGTAATCCTGCTTGTCCGACTGATACATCTTCGAAGGCATCTTTTGTTTTTTCACCAAGTATCGCAGGAACTGTAAGTGGCGGTGGAACATTTTGTTTAGGATCGGGAGCTGGAACATTAAATTTAACAGGTAATACCGGTACTATTCTTAATTGGCAATATTCTACAAATGGTGGTACTTCATGGACAACTGTTATTAATTCAACCACTCAGTTAAATTACACCAACATTACTCAAAATACACTTTATGAAGCAGTAGTACAACTTGGTTCTTGTAAGGCTGATACATCATCACGAGCCTCATTTATTTTTAATCCAACTGTTGCTGGAACTTTATCAGGTAGTAATACTGTATGTTATGGAGTCAATAATGGAAGCCTTCATTTAAACAATAATGTTGGAGGTGTTTCAGGATGGATTTTTTCAACTAATAATGGTGTAATCTGGACTTCCGTTTTAAATACAACAACTAATTTTTTCTACACCAATTTAACTCAAACTACTTGGTATGAAGCCATAGTGAAAAATGGCTCTTGTAAAAGTGATACTTGTAATCACGTATCAATAACCGTTTTGCCTTTACCGATTGTAAACGCAGGAAAAGATACTGTTATTTACCAGGGAGAATCAGCAAAATTAAATGGATCAGGTGTAGGAACTCCTATATGGGCGCCTGTTACAGGATTGGATAGTACAAACATATTTAAGCCCGTTGCTTCACCAAACAATTCAATAATATACATACTCACTGTAACAGATGCCAACTCCTGCAAGAATGCGGACAGCGTTAGGATTACTGTAAATGTTAAGCAATTCAGTGGTATCGTATCCAATTTGTTTACACCCAATGGCGATGGAATTAATGATAACTGGTACATACAGGATATTCAAAGTTATACTGATAATGAGGTTTTTGTTTATAACATTTATGGAAATCTGGTTTATACAAAAAAAGGCTATACCAACGATTGGCAGGGGACATACAATGGTGCAGCATTGCCGGATGGCACGTATTATTATGTACTTCGATTTGATAGTTCAGATAAAATATTTAAAGGAAGTTTGGATATTTTTAAAAACCAATAATTAACGGAGATTGATGAATTACGATTGATGATTGACGAATTTTCATAACCGTAAATATTAAAAGGATAATGAGAAAAACAGTTACTATAATGTTTATTGTTTTGTTTACTGTTATCGCAAATGCCCAACAAATTGGAGCATTTAGCCATACTTTTTACAAACCGATGATCGTTAACCCTGCCTATACCGGGTCGAGTGGTTATGGAAATGCAATGCTCATCAGTAGGCAGCAATGGACTGGTTTTAAAGGTTCTCCACAATTAAACCTGTTTATGCTGGATGGGAATTTAAAGAATAAAAATATTGGTTTAGGCATTGGTTTATTAAGTGATAAAAGAGGAATCAGCAATAGGGTGGGAGGTGATATTTATTATTCATACAGGCTTAAAATAAATAATGATATTCATGTTTTGTTTGGTGTTTCTATCGGTTTGATCAATCAATCGTTTGATTTTTCTAAAGTAGTTGTTGAAACCAATACCGATCCAACTTTATTTACAAATCCGCAGCATAAAATAACGTTCGATGGAAATGCGGGTTTTGCTTTTGTATGGAAAACACTTGAGTTTGGGGCTTCTGTTCCTCAAATTGCAGGAAACAAATTAAAATTTAAAGCTGATTCTACGGCTGGTGCAAGTTATACGCAAGATCGTAATTATATTGGTTATTTAAAATATAGATTTTATTTGGAAAAAGAAAAAGGTATTTCAATCGTTCCTCAAACCATTGTCCGTATTGTACCCAACACACCATTCCAATTTGATGGGATCATTAATTTTGATTACAATGATAAATTTTGGCTTGGCGCCACTTACAAAAGTAATTATGCAGTAGCTGCAAATATTGGCTTTCGTATTCAACAACATTTCTATGTTGGTTATTCTTACGATTTTATTATTGGGAATATTGGCAAATATTCAGGAATGAGTCATGAAATAATGTTGAACTTTAAATTTGGAAATAATAAAAAAGAGGAGCCTAAGCCGCTTGTTGAAAAGGAGTCTGAGCCTTTACCTGAGCCTGAAAATAAAGTAGTGGAAAATGTTCCTGCTGAATCAAAAACATTACCGGATCTTAATACGTTGATTTTATTAAATCTAATAAAAGAAATTGAAAATCTGTTGGATAATCCAAATGCTACTTCCATCCAGATATTAGATCTTAAAAACAGGATATCTGCATTTAGCAATTCTGAATTTGCTGATGCTGCAATGAAAGATAAGGTAAATCAATATACTTCAAAACTAAAACTTCCAACAGAATTAACACCAGACATTGTAGTAAAAGGTAGCATCGTATTGGAGGGTAGCGTTTCTCCGGCAAATTATTCGTCTGTAACAATAACTGTTGTTGATAAAAAAAACGAGGAAACCATCGGGACATATTCGCCCAATTCAAAAACCGGGAAATTCCTGCTTATACTCAGGCCGGATGAAAAATATCAGATAACTGTAGAGAATGATGATTATCAAATTCACACAGAAGATTTATCCTACCCGGGAAGTGCTGAGAACAAAGAAATAATTAAAGAGTTCAGACTAAAAAAATAGGAACCCGGATAGATTTAATCAATCACTTCTCTTACACAATAAGTCACCTTATTCATCGGTCAGGTTACACATCTCACAGAGGATGTTACCTTAGTAACCGGGTCTGTCACCTGATTCATTGAGCAGGTTACCTTAGTGATCGGGTCTGTCACTTTATTCATTGAACGAGTTACTTTAGTGATCGAGTACATTACCTGATTCATTGAGCAGGTTACCTTAGTGACCGAGTCTGTCACCTGATTCATTGAACAGGTTATATCTCTTAAAGAGCAGATCAATTAATGTTCCCATGATATTGCCTCACCCTTTCTTCAAAGATGTTTCGCAATGAACATTATTGGCTGTCATTTATTTGTTAATTTTATAGTAAATGCACTAACAAATAAGTAACTTCACCCCCCTATTCAACGTAAAAAAACGCACGTTGCATTTTTAATATTGTTTATAAAATATAGAGGGATATGAAGCGATGGTTGCATATATTGTTGCTATATTTTTTTCTGAGTTTTCACTATATGGCATTTTCTTCCCATATAGTGGGTGGTTCGTTAACGTATGTTTATAACGGAGGTTCGAGTTATACCATTACCCTCAAACTTTACCGTGATTGTAGTGGAATACCTTTACCAAGTAACGTATCAATTTCAGTTTTAGGTTATGATGGAGCAACTTTTTCTCCGAGCAAAGATTTTACAATGAATTTAGGGACAGTTACGCCAGTTCCTTCTGGTCTTCCAGCTTGTTCAACACCTCCCGTTCCTTTACCATGTACCCAAGAAGGAATTTATACAACAACTGTAAATAATTTTCCTCCAAATGTTGGAGGATACCATTTGTTTTGGCAGTTGATGGCAAGAAATTACAGTTTAACGAATGTGAATTCCGGATGTATGTGTGTTGGTGAAAGTTTGGATGCCTTTATTCCCAGTAGTTTAATTGTTTATGGAGAAGATTTCACCTTAGCAAACGGTACAACAGTTGATAATGGGACTACAGCATGGTCAATAGGGGCAGGTACTATTCCTCCTAATAGTGCCAAGATTAACAACAATATGTTTGAAATTAAAGGTGCAAATAATGCTCAGGAAACTTTTACATCACAGATCATAAACATTGCCGCATCAACAGGTGGTGTTAATATAAAGGTTGATCTATCCAAACAAGGAACCTTAGATCCACATGATTCTATTTTGGTATATTATCGATTGAATGGAGGTTCATTAACCTTGTTTTCCACCAATGGTTCTACCGCCAATAATTTTGCAAATAAAATTGCGAGTCAATCTACATTAACAGGCAATACCCTTCAGGTAGTTATACGTGTTCATTTTGATGCGAACTCCCCTAATTCGGAGATTTATGATTTCGATAATTTATTGGTATCGCAGAATATCCCAACAGCGAATAGTAGTCCAACTTTCACTTATTTCCCCCCCCTTTTTATTTGTAAAGGACAACCATTGTCGTTTGATCATTCTGCAACTGATGCGGATGGTGATTCATTAGTATATTCTTTTTACGATCCTTATGATGGAGATCCTGCTGATCCTTCCAAATACCCTACTTTTTCAGGGAACACGGCAACATTTTTACCTGTTACTTTTTTAGGTGGATATTCCTCTATTAATCCTCTTGGTGGTGCTCCCTTAAATATTAGTTCAACCGGATTGCTAACAGGAACACCGCCGGCTCTTGGTCAGTATGTTGTGGGAATTGCAGTAAAGGAATATCGTAATGGCGTTTATCTCGATGAAACAATTCGTGATTTTCAATTCAATGTGGTAACTTGTTCTGCCCCGCTTTCTGTAAACATTACTTCTCCTGTTCCTGTTATTTGCTTTGGATCATCTTCAACAACCATTACAGCCCATGGAGTCGGTGGTACTCCGCCTTACCATTATTTATGGAACAATACTAATCCTTCACAAGCCATTAATGTAGGTATAGGTACTTATACTGTTAAACTTACGGACGTTCAAAATTGTACTCCGGTTTTTGCAACCGTTACTGTTACATCTTATACTGTTCCTGTATCTGCTAATGCGGGTATTGATCAAAAGCTTTGTAAACAAAGTCCCACAACAACTCTGAATGGTGCTGTTTTTGGTCCAAGTACAGGTGTTTGGACAGGCGGAGCCGGCGTTTTTAGTCCTGATAGTATCACACTTTCAGCGCAATATACACCCACCGCTGCCGAAATAGTGAATGGATTTGTTGATTTAACATTAACAACAACAGGTAGCGGAAACTGCCCTATTGGTACTGACGTTGTTAGAATTAATTATTTAGGATTTTTGGGAGTTCTTTCTGTTGTGGGAACAAACGTGAGTTGTTTCGGGAATAATGATGGTGCTGCAACTGTGAGCAATACAGGTGGTTCGTCCCCTTATACTTATTTTTGGACCAATTCGCAAACTGCAGCAACAATAACAACTTTACCCCCATCCACTTATTCGGTAACTATTACAGATAGCATCGGTTGTACATCTCAAACATCTGTTACGATTACCCAACCAACACCACTTGCAAGTAATTCGGTAGTTTCAGATGTATCCTGTTCAGGAGGAAATAATGGATCTATATCCATAACTGCAAGCGATGGTACTCCTCCATACACTTATTTATGGAGTCCCGGTAATCAAACAACGTCATCAATTACCGGTCAGGCAAAGGGCACATATACCGTTACAGTTACTGATTCCTTGAATTGTTCATTACAAGAAATCAATACAATTACGGAGCCCACGGCACTTAGCTTATCACTCGCGTCTACGGATGTAAGTTGTTTTAATGGTAACAATGGAGTAATAAATTCAACCGTTTCAGGTGGAACAAGTACGTATACTTATAATTGGAGTTCGGGTGCTACATCACCTAATTTATCAGGCTTACTGGCAGGAACATATTCATTAACAGTTACAGATTTTAAAAGTTGCACCACTACACAATCAGTTGTTATAGCACAACCAACTTTGCTTACAGCCGGCACATCATCAACAGATATAACCTGCAACAATTTTAATAATGGAACTGCCACAGCCCTTCCCAATGGAGGAACCACCGGTTATTCTTATTTATGGCAATCCGGTTTGCAAACTACAGAAACCATTTCTAATTTGACGGCAGGAACTTACACTTTATCACTCACCGATTCGAAAGGATGTTTGGCAACGGCGTTTGCTACAGTAACGGAACCTTCTCCATTAGCAATTAATATTGTCAGTCAAACAAATGTACGTTGCTTTGGTGGAAACAATGGTGCTATATCGACAAGTATTTCCGGTGGAACTCCAAATTATTCCTATTCATGGTCGCCGGGAGCCGGTACTACAAATGCCATTTCTAATTTAACCTCAGGTACTTATAGTCTTACAATTACTGATTCTAAAAGTTGTGTATTAAATAAGCCCGTTTCGATAACTCAGCCGCTTGCAGCATTAACAGTATCTGTTTCTGCTACTTCGGTAACCTGTTTTGGAAAATCAAATGGTGCTATATCAGCTTCCATAGCGGGAGGAACAACCCCTTATAGCTATATCTGGATGCCGGGAAATTTAACCGTACAAAATATTTCTAACCTAGCGGCAGATACATATTCTTTAACAGTAAATGATGCCAAAGGATGTAACGTTGCCAGTTCTGTAGCCGTAACTCAACCTTCTCAGATGGTACTTACTACCTCAAGTGTTAATTCAGACTGCGGTCAACCAAATGGACAGACTTCGGTTTCAGCATCCGGTGGAAGTTCACCCTATTCATATAGTTGGTCGCCATCAGGAGGCACAAATGCCGCAGCAACAGGGTTGATTGCCGGTACTTATTCTGTTACTGTTACAGATTTATTAGGGTGTACATCATCCGCACAGGTAAACGTGAGTGAAAATTTAGCTCCAATAGTAACTATTATTTCCGTTACAAATGTAAGTTGTAATGGAGGACATGATGGCTCTGCTACTCTTGCTTTAAGTGGAGGTATAGGACCTTTTACATATTTATGGTCTCCTTCCGGTGGAACCGATTCTATTGCATCCGGACTTATTTCGGGTTCTTATACAGCTAATGTATTGGCAGCAAATGGCTGTAAATCATCTGTAACTACTAACCCTGCTGTTTTAGAACCTCCTCCAATTATAGCAACTGTTGCTACCGGTATTGTAAGTTGTTTTGGTGGAAACGATGGAACCGCTTCAGTATCTGCTTCCGGTGGCACACCGGGATATACCTATATTTGGTTGCCCGGAGGAACAACAGGCTCCGTTATAAATAACCTTTTAGCAACTACTTATACTGTACAAGTAACCGATTTAAAGGGTTGTGTAAAATTACAACCTTTTACAATTGCCCAACCAAGTCAGCTAATGGCGGTTATTTCACCAATTAAAAATGTGAGTTGTTTTCAGGGAAATGATGGAGAGGCTACAGTAACGGTTAGCGGAGGTACCCAGGTTTATAATTATCAATGGTTGCCCATAGGTGGTAACGGACCCATAGGCAAAGGTTTTTCAGCAAATACATATACTGTTACAGTAACTGATTTTAAGAGTTGTGTAACGTCTGCTTCGGTTGCCATAACACAACCGGCCATACCACTTTCAGCAACAGGAACAGGTGGAGCTACCAAATGTTCAGGAGGATCAGATGGAACAGCAATGATAAATCCAATAGGAGGAACACCTAATTATTCTTATCAATGGAGTCCTTCAGGAGGAACAGCGCAAAATGCTTCCGGACTTTCCGCTCAAAATTATTTTGTAGTAGTTACTGATAATAATGGCTGCCTAACAAATACCTCTGTGATTATTACAGAGCCTACGGCTGTAAGCGGTGCTCTTGTGTCTGTAAGCCCATCCTGTGGTTTACCAAATGGTTCTATCTCATCACAAGTATCCGGCGGTGCCAGTCCTTATACCTATTTATGGAGTTCGGGATCATTAACAAGTTCCGGAATAAACGGAGTAGGTCCGGGAACATATACATTACAAATAACAGATGCACAAAATTGTACCTTGTCCATATCTGAAAATTTAGTCAATATACCAGGTGCAACAGTAGCCATTTCATCTGTAAATCCTGTTTCTTGCTTTGGAGGAAATGATGGTTCCGCTACTATTAATATTACATTAGGTTCGCCACCTTATTCAATAGATTGGCTGCCTTACGGAGGCAATAACTTATCGGCCTCTGCATTAATTGCTGCATCTTATACTGTAAATGCAACCGACTCTTTAGGTTGCATCTCCAGTGTTATTGTTCCGGTAGCTCAACCTACAGCTATCGGTATCTCTATATCTTCATTAACAAATGTTCTGTGTCATGGTGATAGCACCGGTTCAATAACAGTTTCTGCAACAGGAGGTACTCCGGCATATTCGTATTTATGGTCTCCAACAGGTTCAAGTACTTCAACAATTAATCATGTTAGTGTAGGTACTTACACCGTTAATGTATCCGATAAAAATAATTGTCCGGAATCCATCTCAATAAATATTACTCAACCTCCAGTGCTTTTGTCTTCCATTGCCAATGCTGTTAATCCAACGTGTTATGGTTTACAAGGAAGTGCTTCTGTAGTGGTAACAGGCGGAACAATTCCTTATAGTTATTCATGGTCTACAAATTCTGTGTTAACAGGAAGTACAGAAAATGTTTTGGCCGGTAGTTATACTATAACTATAACGGATGCTAATAGTTGCTTAACAAGTAATATGGTTACTTTAACAGAACCATCCCAAGTGATAACAATAGCAGGAGTTAATGACACGGTTTGTGTAGGACAAAATGCTATGCTTTCTGCACACGCAAGTGGAGGTGCAGGTAATTATTATTACGCCTGGCAACCCACAGGTGTAATTAATGCAGGAACATTAAACCTAACACCTACTGGTGATACAACTTATATTGTTGTTGCGTATGATAAAATAGGTTGCCCCGGAACACCAGATACTACTACCGCTTACGCCTATTTTTTAGCTAAAGGCAGTGTTAACGCCCAAGGGATTTCTCCAATTTGTCCCGGTCGAAATTCGGTGGTATCTGCAAAGGCAATATCAACAGCCGGTCCATTAACATATCAGTGGAATAATAATTTAGGTACCGGTCCAGGAGAATTTATTGTTACTCCATTACAACCTACAACATACGTTGTTACTGCTACAAGTAGTGTATGTGGCACATCTGTTGTTGATTCAGTTCACATTGCATTTAATCCGGAACCCACTCTTGCTTTATCTTCTGATTCAAGCGCATTGTGTGTTCCGGGGGCATTACAATTCTTTGATCATTCTATTACAGGAAATATAAGCGACCCGATAAATTCGTGGAACTGGAATTTTGGTGATGGGACACATTCAACACAAAAAAATCCAAAACATACTTTTAATCAGGAAGGGACTTATTTTGTTACTTTAACTATTAACACATCCGGTGGATGTACAACCAATAATTCAGTAGCTCCGCTTACCATAGAGGCACATCAATACCCAATAGCCGCGTTTACAATTAATTCACCCATACTTAATCTCCCAGTTGAAAAATTAATTCCAACTAATAAATCTATTGGGGCAAGTATCTACAATTGGAATTTTGGTGATGGAGGAAATTCAACTGAATTTAATCCGCAATATAATTATTCAACAGTTGGTGTTTTTCAAATTCAACTCATTGCAACATCACAATATGACTGTTCAGATACAGCATACGCAGAGGTGACAACAAGTGCCGATTTTATTTTTCCGAATGTTTTTACTCCAAATACTAATGGACCTTCAGGGGGAGGGTATGATAAACATAGTCTTACCAATGACGTATTTTTTCCATATACTTCGGGTGTAATTAAATTTAAAATAGAAATTTTTAACCGTTGGGGCGAACTTATTTTTGTATCTGACGATATAAATGTTGGTTGGGATGGATATTATAAAGGACAATTATGTCAACAAGATGTTTATATTTGGAAAGCATTTTTAAAATTGAATAATGGAAAAGAATACAACAAAAGTGGGGATGTAACTCTATTGCGATAAATAAAGAAAATGAAACGATTAATTATAATATTGAATAAAAATAAATTTATCTACAAAGTATTGTTGATGATAATATTATTTGTTAAGCCATGTATGGCACAGATAAGTTCACGTCAGGATAATAAATTATTATTTAAAGCCGATAACGCTTTTGACTACGGTGATTTTTTAAGCGCTTTAAAAATCTATGAAAAACTTTATCCGCTTGATAGCAATAATGCTGAATTAAATTTCAAGCTGGGCGTATGTAATTTCGAAATAAAAAAATTCAGAAGCGTATCAAAAAAATATTTTGAAAAAGTACCTCCAACCCTTTTTCCTGAAGTGAGTTATTATCTGGGTAAATTAAATCACTTATCGCGAGATTTTGATAAAGCAATTTTTTCTTATAATCAATATAAAAGATTTAAAGGAGAGAAAGAGCATAACGCAAAGGAGATTGATGATTTAATTGAAAAGTGTAATACTGCTATGTTGTTTGAATCTTCTGCAGATAAAACGATTCAAATTAAAAATATTGGAGAAGCTATAAATACGGAATATCCTGAGTATGCTCCGTTAATTCCTGCGGAAGAAAATTTTATTCTTTTCACCTCAAGAAGAAAAAATAACACATTCCCAAAACTAGATCCTTTAGGTGAATATTTTGAAGATATTTATATTTCCAGAAAAGTGGGTGAAGAGTGGCAACCACCAACCATGTTGGATACTAATATTAATACACCTGTTCATGATGCAAGTACCGGATTATCTGCTGATGGCGAAAGGTTGTTGATCTATCGTACCAGTAAAGATCTTAGAACAGGTGATATTTATGAGAGTCATTATGATGGTGAAAATTGGGCAAAGCCTGAAATTTTAGGATCCAATGTAAATTCACCTTATCTTGAAACCAGCGCCTGCTTTTCTCCAAAAGGTGACATGATTTACTTTTCAAGCAATAGACCTGGAGGTTACGGAGGCTTGGATTTATACCGCGCAAAAAAATTACCCAATGGCAATTGGGGAGCGCCTTATAATTTAGGTCCCAATATTAATACGGAGTACAATGAAGATTCTCCATTCATTCATCCAATGGGTGATGTATTGTATTTTAGTTCAGAAGGACATAAAAATATGGGTGGCTATGATATTTTCAAATCAAATTTTGATGAGACAGGTGGATTTAATGAAGTTAAAAATTTAGGGTATCCGATCAATACTGTTGACGATGATATATTTTTTGTAATGAACACCGATGGATCTAAAGGGTACTTGTCATCGGGAAGAGAAGGAGGTTTTGGTTCCCAGGATATTTATATTGTTTATTTAACGGGTAACATTGTTCCTTTAGATGTTTATAATATTTATGTATTAAATGAATCGAATGGAATAGTAAAGAAAGTGGAACTGGAAGTTACCGACATTAAAAAAAAGGAATTGTATGGAACTTATAAATCGAATGAATATACAGGTAAAATATTGGTAATATCAGAACCAAAAAAAGAATATCAAATTACTATTAAAGCGGAAGGTTATGAACCATTTATTACCACTGTTGTTTTCGATTCTAACAAAGAAATGATTTATCAGCTTACAAATAAAATTAAATGAGAAAAGCATTACAAATCGTTTTTTTTATTTCTATTTTTTACGCGAATCTCGTGAAGGGACAGGACATGCATTTCACTCAATTTTATGCATCTCCTTTATACCTGAATCCGGCATTTACTGGCGCAAGTGTTTGTTCAAGAGTTTCTCTAACCTATAGAAATCAATGGCCCGGAATTTCTAAAACATATAAATCTTTTTTATTTTCAGGTGATCATTATCTTCAAAAATATAATTTGGGAGTTGGTTTATTATTTGGAAGTGATGTTGCCGGAACAGGAGATTTAAAAACAACAATAATAAACCCATTGATTTCTTACGGATTAAAACTCAGCAGAAAATTGGCTATGAGAGTTGGGTTTCAACCTGGAATAGGGATAAGAAGTATTAATTTTAATAATTTAATTTTTGGAGATCAAATCGCCCGAGGTGGAAATGTTCCAAGTTTAGAAGCGCCTACTCAAAACAAGGTGTATGTTGATGTCGGGGCAGGAGCTTTGTTGTTCAGTCAAAAAATTTGGTTGGGTACATCTTTTTACCATCTTACCAGACCAAACACTTCATTGGTGGGAGGAGAAGCAATATTGCCTATTAAATATACCGTTCATGGGGGAGCTAAATTACCACTTAATGAAGGAGAAAATGATGCTTTTAAAAAGAAATTTATTTCCCCGGCTTTTAATTTTAGCGGACAAAAAAAATTCGGACAGCTTGATATAGGATTTTATTATACACAATATATTTTTAATTTAGGATTTTGGTATAGGGGAATTCCGATATTAAATGCTTATAAGTATCAGCCCGGTTATAGCAATAATGATGCTGTAGCAATAATTGTTGGCGTTCAAGCGGATAGAATGAATATTGGGTATAGTTATGATATTACAATTTCAAATCTAAGCAACCTTTCTAATGGAGCGCATGAAGTAACTTTATCGTATCAGTTATGTAAGCTTAAAAAGAAAAGTAGAAAATACGGTTTGGTGATTCCTTGTCCTAAATTTTAAGATCGAGATTTCTGCCCTCACCCTTTATCCCTTTACCAGAGGGGCTACTAAATTACTTTATACTATCCAGATTTAATTTCCTCAATTTAGGAGCAATTTTAGCAGTTGCTGCAACAATTAAAATGGTCATCGTTCCTCCAAATACTACAGAAGCTTTTAAGCCCATTGCGCGTGCAGTAACACCTGATTCGAACGCTCCTATTTCATTCGATGAACCGATAAATATACTGTTTACAGCTGATACCCGCCCTCTCATATCATCCGGGGTAGATAGTTGTAAAATAGTTTGACGTAATACAACGCTTACACTATCAAATGCTCCTGTAAGAAAAAGGAAAAATAATGACAAATAAAAGTTGGTAGAAATTCCAAATAAAATGGTAGCTATTCCAAATCCTGCAACCGATACTAATAAGTTTCTCCCTGCATTTTTTGTTGGTGGTATATATGCTATTATCAAAGCCATTATCACGGCACCTATTGCCGGAGCTGCACTTAAAAATCCCAGTTCAATGAATCCAATATGTAAAATTTTATCAGCAAAGGCTGGTAACATAGCAACAGCCCCGCCAAATAAAACAGCAAACAAATCCAACGAAAGTGCACCTAAAATTAATTGATGTCCGGCAACAAATTTTATTCCGGCTGTTAAACTTTCCATCAATGTTTCAATCTTTTCCTTTTTAGGTAAAGGCTTTGATGCAATAAACAAAAGCGATAAAACAGCTATTATTATCAATATAATATTTACCTGATAAGCAGTTGAAAAACTAATAGCACATATAAAACCTGCCATTGGTAAGCCAATAACTGAAGCCGTATGCCAGATAGTACTATTCCACGTAGAAGCATTAGTATATAATTCGCGGGGTACAATCTGAGACATAAAGGATGGAAATGCAGCAGCTAAAAACCCTCGAATAACCCCAATGCCTCCTATTACAATAAAAATAGGGCCGATACCATATGTTTTTATTATTGTTGAAGTATCCAAAGAAAAATAGAGGAGTGCAGCAGTACAAATAGTAAGTAATGAAGTAAATAATACAATGATAAATTTGCGGTTAAAGGTATCGGCAACATGTCCGGAAAATAATGAAACGATAATAAAAGGAATGGCTTCTGTTAGCCCAATCAAACCAAGTGTCAATACATCTTTGGTATATTTGTAAATTTGCCAACCAACAATTACCCCTTGCATTTGAATGGCAAGCGTTAAAAAAAAACGGGTACTTAAAAAGAATAAGAACTCTTTGATACGTAAAGCTGCAAAAGGATCATGTTTTATTTGATTATGGGATGAGTTCATATTTTGTTTTTACGTATTGATTATGATAAATATACTTAAAATAAAGGCTTCTCCAAAAAAGTTATTGCAAGAGTTTTTACTCGAAGTAATCTCTACAGAAATATTTTAGAGATTGCTTGAGCCTTACTGCAGATAGGCTTCGCAATGACGCTCCGAAGAATTTTACACTAAAAAAATGTCCCACATTTTTTGTGGGACATTTTTTTAGTTTTCTTCTTTTTTAGCTTTTCCGGATTTTACACTTTTCGGCTTGCTGATTTTTATTTTTATTTCCTGTTTTTCTTTGTCAAAATTAACATCAATCATATCGCCTTCGCTTAAAGGAGATTTGATGATTTCCTCTGCCAATGGATCTTCAAGATACTTCTGAATAGCTCGTTTTAAAGGACGTGCTCCAAATTCAACATCGTAACCTTTGTCAGAAATAAAATCTTTAGCTTCCTCTGATATTTTAATTGAATATCCTAATCCTTTGATCCTACCATATAAACTATCCAATTCGATATCGATGATCTTATGAATGTCGTCACGAGTTAATGAATTAAAGATAACCACATCGTCAATACGATTTAAGAATTCAGGAGCAAACGCTTTCTTCAAAGCAGCTTCTATTACACCTTTTGAATGATCTCCGGATGTTTCCTGTTTAGCTGCTGTAGTAAATCCAACACCTTGTCCAAAATCTTTTAATTGACGAGCGCCAATATTGGAAGTCATGATAATAATGGTATTTTTAAAATCAATTTTTCTACCCAAGCTATCCGTCATTTGACCATCATCCAATGCTTGCAACAATAAATTAAAAACATCGGGATGTGCTTTTTCAATCTCGTCAAGCAAGATAACAGCATATGGACGACGACGGACCTTCTCTGTTAATTGTCCACCTTCCTCATAACCAACATAGCCCGGAGGTGCTCCAATCAAACGGGATACAGCAAATTTTTCCATGTATTCACTCATGTCGATGCGGATAAGCGCATCATCATTATCAAATAAATATTTTGATAATATTTTTGCTAATTGAGTTTTACCAACACCTGTAGGACCAAGAAAAATAAATGAACCAATTGGTTTATTCGGATCCTTTAATCCTGCACGGTTACGCTGAATAGCCTTCACCACTTTTTTTACAGCTTCATCTTGCCCGATAACTTTGCCTTGTAAAAGTTCAGCCATTTTAATCAGTTTGTTACCTTCATTTTGAGCAATACGTTGAACCGGAACACCTGTCATCATTGCAACAACTTCTGCAACATTATCTTCAGTTACTATTTCACGATGGGTTTTGCTTTCCGCTTCCCATTGTTTTTTAGCAGCTTCTAATTGCTCTAACAATTGGCGTTCTGTATCACGTAATCTAGCAGCTTCTTCATATTTTTGAGAACGGACAACTTTATTTTTTTCTTCTTTTATTTCTTCTAATTTTTTCTCGATCTCCAAAATATTTTTTGGAACATTTATATTAATAATGTGAACACGAGAACCTGCTTCATCTAAAGCATCAATTGCTTTGTCGGGCAAGTGACGATCAGAAATATAACGAGCCGTTAAATTAACGCAGGCTTTGATCGCTTCATCAGTATATGTTACATTATGATGATCTTCGTATTTTGATTTGATATTATTTAAAATTTCTATCGTTTCTTCCGTTGTGGTAGGTTCGATAATTACTTTTTGGAAACGTCTTTCCAAGGCTCCATCCTTTTCGATATACTGACGGTATTCGTCCAATGTGGTCGCACCAATACATTGAATTTCGCCACGGGCAAGGGCAGGTTTAAACATATTTGAAGCATCTAAAGAACCTGATGCTCCACCGGCACCAATAATGGTATGTATTTCATCAATAAATAAAATTACATCGGGTGATTTTTCCAGTTCGTTCATCACCGCTTTCATGCGCTCTTCAAATTGTCCGCGGTATTTAGTACCTGCAACCAATGAAGCTAAATCTAAAGTAACAACACGCTTTCCAAACAATACACGAGAGACTTTACGTTGAACAATGCGCAATGCCAAACCTTCAGCAATGGCTGACTTACCAACTCCCGGCTCACCGATTAACATTGGATTATTTTTCTTTCTACGGGATAATATTTGTGACACGCGTTCAATTTCTTTTTCACGTCCAACAATTGGGTCGAGCTTGCCATCCTCTGCAGCTTTGGTTAGATCGCGTCCAAAGTTATCCAACACCGGTGTTTTTGATTTGCTGTCAGCCACTTTTTTAGTGCTTCCTGCGCTAAACGAATCATCAGCATCATCATCTTCTGGTGGATTACCGGGTAGTTCAGCTCTGGGATCCGATTTCGATAATTCTAATTCTCTTTTCATAACGTCGTAATCTATTTTAAATTTATGTAATGATTTTGTTGCCACATTGTCTTCGTCTTTTAGGATAGATAAAATTAAATGCTCTGTACCTATAATAGCACTTTTATATAATTTTGCTTCCAGATAAGTTATTTTTAAAGCTCTTTCGGCTTGTTTCATCAGGGGGATATTGGCCAGGTTGCTAACTTTGTGATTACCTGTTCCAATTGCCTGTTCAACAGTTTTACGTAACTCCTGCAAGTCAACATTTAATGATTTAAGAAGACGAACAGCGGTTCCTTCTCCTTCGCGGATGATACCTAATAGTAAATGTTCTGTGCCTATATAGTCGTGACCTAATCGCAAAGCCTCTTCGCGACTGTATGTTATCACATCCTTAACCCTGGGTGAGAATTTTGCTTCCATAATAATCTTGAATTAATTAATGTTTAAAACGCTATAAAAGTTTTAAGGGTTACAAATACATCCAAAAATATGGTGTTTATGTTAAAACCAAAAGTACTTAGTGAATCATATACTGCTTCAACACGAACCTTTATATTTATCAACAAAATAAATGTTAATATGTTGATAATTTAAGCATGTAAAACAATAGTATTTATATTTGATTAAGTACTTTCGAACTCCTTAAACTTATAAGGCTTTTATCAATTAGTATGCTACTATACAATTCATGACAATCCCGCAGGTGTGGGGCTGAAAAAAAGAAAAAAATAACAATTTTAAATAAAGAAAAACGAAATTATGGCAGACGGAGAAAAAATTATTCAAATCAACATTGAACAAGAAATGAAATCAGCTTACATTGATTATTCGATGTCAGTTATTGTTTCACGGGCATTACCTGATGTACGCGATGGTTTAAAACCAGTACACAGAAGAGTATTGTATGGTATGCTTGATTTGGGTGTGGCTTCTAATAAACCTCACAAGAAATCTGCCCGTATTGTAGGTGAAGTGTTAGGAAAGTATCACCCACATGGTGATACATCAGTATATGATGCGATGGTACGTATGGCTCAGGATTGGAGTTTGCGTTATCCTTTGGTTGACGGACAAGGAAATTACGGCTCTGTAGATGGAGATAGTCCGGCAGCAATGCGATATACCGAAGCACGTTTGAAAAAGATGGCAGAGGAAATGCTTGGTGATATTGAAAAAGATACGGTAGACTTTCGTCCAAATTTTGATGACAGTTTAACAGAACCAACGGTTCTTCCAACTCGTATTCCTAATTTATTAATAAACGGAGCTTCCGGAATTGCAGTGGGTATGGCTACCAATATGCCGCCACATAATTTAACTGAAATAGTTAATGCAACTATAGCATATATTGATAATCGTGAAATTGATATTGCAGGATTGATGCAGTTCGTGAAAGCGCCCGACTTCCCAACAGGTGGAATTATATATGGTTATGAAGGTGTTAAAGATGCATTTGAAACGGGTCGCGGACGTATTGTAATGCGTGCACAAACAAATATTGAAATAACAGATGCGGGTCGTGAACGGATCATTGTCAACCAGATCCCTTATCAGGTAAATAAGGCTGAAATGATCAGAAAAACGGCTGATCTGATTAACGATAAAAAAATTGAAGGTATCTCAGATATCCGTGATGAGTCGGATAGAGATGGTATGCGTATTGTTTATGAAATAAAACGTGATGCGATTACCAATGTGGTTTTAAATAATTTATTTAAATATACCGAACTCCAAACATCCTTCAGTGTAAACAATATTGCTTTGGTTGGCGGCAGGCCGATGATGTTGAATCTGAAAGACATGATCGTGCATTTTGTGGCACATCGCCATGAAGTGGTTACCCGCAGAACCAAATTCGAACTTGCTCAAGCTGAAAAACGTGCACACATTCTGGAAGGATATTTAATCGCACTCGATCACATGGACGAGGTAATTAAATTGATCAGAGCATCCTTAACGCCAAACGAAGCACAAGAAGGTTTGATGACAAAATTTGGATTGAGTGAAATTCAATCCAAAGCAATTCTTGAAATGCGTTTACGCGTATTAACTGGTTTAGAGAGAGATAAGATAAAAGCTGAATACGAAGAGTTAATGAAATTGATTGATTATTTAAGATCTATTTTGAATGATGAAGCGTTGAGAATGAAAATTATCAAAGATGAACTGATCGAGATAAAAGAGAAATATGGCGATGAGCGTAAAACTCAAATAGTGTATGCTTCCGGCGATTTTAAAATAGAAGACATGATTGCCAATGAAGAAGTGGTGGTTACTATTTCTCACATGGGTTATATTAAACGTACGGCTTTATCGGAATACCGTACTCAAGCCCGTGGAGGTAAAGGTGCAAAAGGCAGTACCACACGAGATGAAGATTTTATAGAACATTTATTCATCGCATCCACACATAACTATTTATTGTTGTTTACTGAACAAGGACGTTGTTTCTGGATGCGTGCATTTGAAGTACCTGAAGGAACACGTCAATCAAAAGGACGTGCTATTCAGAATTTAATTAACATACCGCCTGATGATAAAGTAAAAGCATTCATTAATGTTACGAGTTTGTCTGATGAGGAATACATCAATAATAATTTTATTATTATGTGTACCAAAAATGGTATCATTAAAAAAACAACGTTAGAAGCATATTCCCGTCCGCGTCAAAATGGTATCAACGCTATTACAGTTCGTGAAGGCGATGCCTTGTTAGAAGTATTATTAACGGATGGAAAAAATGAAATAATGTTGGCATCAAAAGCCGGTAAAATAGTTCGTTTCAATGAAGCCAATGTTCGTCCGATGGGCCGTAACGCTTCAGGTGTAAGAGGTATCAATGTGGGAGATGTAAAAGGTAATGAAGTGATTGGAATGATTGCTATTTCCGATCCATTAACAAATGTAATGGTGGTTTCAGAAAAAGGATATGGTAAACGCTCCGACATTGAAGAATACCGCGTAACCAAACGAGGAGGTAAAGGTGTGAAAACCATTAATATTACTGAAAAAACAGGTAATTTAATTGCCATCAAAGATGTTACAGATAAGGATGGTTTAATGATTATTAATAAATCAGGTATCATTATCCGTTTGGCAGTTTCTGAATTACGCATTATTGGGCGTGCTACGCAAGGTGTTCGTTTAATTAACATGAAAGCAACCGACGAAATAGCTGCGGTAAGTAAAGTGGATAAAGAAGAAGTTATTGATGAAGAAGCGAATCAGGAAAATGGTTCTGAAAATGGCGCGACTAACGACTCTGAAACAAGTAGTGAAGGAGCTGAACCTATTAATAGTCCTGAAGAATAGGGTGGTATGTTATTTGAGGATGAAATAGAGAATTACTAAATTGAAATTCCATCTGCAATCGGCAGATGGAATTTTTTAAACTAACAACATTTCGAATGAAAAAAATCGCACTTTTATTATTGGCAATAACGCCTGTTTTTACGGGATACTCTCAAAAAGCAAAAGGTTATAATGCTGTAAATTATTACAAAGATTATTTGTCAAGTAAGGATGTTGAATCACTAAAAAAAGCGAAAGAAAATGTTGATTTAGCTTCTGAACATATTGATACCAAAGATAATCCGCAAATACAAGTCACCAAAGGTCAAATATATTTTGCATTGTATGAAATTAATAAAAAAGCGAATGAAGACATGTTGGCAACTACCATTTCTGACCCGAACAAGAGAGCTTTTGCATCATTTTTAAGCACCCCAACTACAGAACTTGAAATTGCATACACAGCTTTTGAAAAAGGCAAAAAACTGGATGTGAAAGGTGACTATACTAATGAATTAAAAACTGTTAAGAATATCGGAATTTATTTTGATAATACCGGCAGAGCTAATTTGAACGAGAAAAATTTCAACAAGGCTTTACCTTGCTTCGAACGGGCATATGAAATTAGCGGGTATTCAGATACTACACTGCTGTATTTTTGTGGTGTTTCTGCAGAATTTTCTAATGAATATGCTAAAGCCAAAGAATATTATCAAAAAATGATTGATACCAAACATGTTCGTGAGAACACTTATGTTTCATTGGTAAATGTTTGTTTTAACATGAAAGATACTATTGCCGGCATAGAGGCTATGAAAAAGGGAAGAGTGGCTGACCCTAACAATATCAACCTAGTGATAATAGAGGCGAATTATTTTTTAAGAACAAATAATAGCCCAAAAGCTTTGAACAATTTAAATATTGCTATCTCAGCCCGACCGGCAGATCCTAATTTATATTTAGTGAGAGGCAATATTTATGATAATCTGGCAAATCCGAAAGATGCGACCGGTAAAGAATTGGAAAAACCAACAGATTATGAAAACGATATTAAAAATGCCGAAGCGGATTATAAAAAGGCGATCGAATTAAAACCGGATAATTTTGATGCATTATATAATTTAGGAGTGTTATATAACAACCAAGGTGTTGTATATAATAAACAAGCAGACGAAATTATGGATAATGCTAAAAATGCGGCAGCAAATGCTAAAGCTACCGCACTGTTTGAAAAAGCAATTCCTGTATTAGAAAACGCCTTGCAAATAAATCCAAATGATAGAAGCACGATGATCGCTCTAAAACAAATTTATGCGCGTTTGCAACTGTTAGATAAGTTAAAAGTGATTAACGAAAAGTTGAATAAATAGTTATTAGTTGTTAGTTATTAGTGATTAGTCAATGCTGGTTATAGGGAGGGTAGACAAGAAAAAGAAACACGCAACACTAAGTTACTAAGTACACTACTAATAACTAACCACTAATAACTAATAACTAAAAAATGAGCGATCCAATTCAAGTTCCTAAAAAACTACGTTCTGCGGTTTTGTTTAATGTGGCAAATGATCTGCTATTATCTTTTTCATTGTTTTTTTTTCCTGAAAACTTTATTGAATCTTCGGGATGGTTTTCGTCTGATCCTTTTGCATTTCGTTTAATTGCAGCCGGGTTAACTGCTGTAGCAATTGAATTTTATCTGATCCGTAATGGAAGTATCGAAAGATATAAAAGTTTATTAAACATTAAAGTAACTACTTTAGGAATTGGTTTTTTTGGTGTGACTATGTCGATGGTTCAAAGCACTCATCAGCCAATAATTGCTGAATGGATACTTTTTGGCGGACTGTTAATACCCTTTATTCAGTTGGGTTATTGGAGAATACATCTTGGTAAATTAGAACAAAATAAAAAAAACAAGGAATAGCAGATTGTAAAAAAATGATAATGATTTTGTGTCGATGCTACTTGCTCTTTTGGAAAATATAATTTTGTAAAACAATAATAAAAAAAAACATGAAAAAATTTTTAAATTTAATTGTTTTGGCATTGATTGTTTTCTCTTTGATAAACTGCGGAAGTTCGAAGAAATCTAAAGTGGCCAAGCTTGACGAAAAAACAAAAAAATATTGGAAATGGAACTCTGCAACCGGTGGTGAATGGTAGTTAGGATGAATACAAGCAGTTTAGTTTGCACTGAAACTATGAGGATCTTTTTTTTGGAAAATAGCTCCGGCAAGTAAAGAAATGATAAGTCCAAAGAAAAGAACGGGTGGTATTAATTTGTATGAACTAAAGTTGCTTCTTTCACCATCTAAAAATTTTTGAAGATCAGCATCCTTCACGTTATGGGCTATAGCTGCTTTTTTTGCTTCACTTAAAAAATACTCAATGGTGTCGGGAGTAATATAAGTGTAATAAAAATAATTAAATATAGCGAGAGTAAGCGCCAATATTAAACTAAATACAACTCCTGCTTTTAAAGCATTATTAAATTCTAAAAAACCTTTGTTGTTTTTTCTGGTCAAAAAAACAGTGATGAATATTCCGGTGAAGAGTAACCCGAGGGTAACAAAATTTCTGATCACATATACTTCAATAGAATAAAAGCCAAGACTTTTTGCAACTGCGTACCATGCAATGCAATTGATAATTCCGGCAATGATAGCTGATTTTACATTTAAGGAAATCTTCATATTTTTTAATAGTCTTGAGAAGTTAGTCTATAGTCTTTAGTTATTAGTGATTAGTTGTTAGTTATTAGTGGTTAAATTGAAGTGTCGTTTTGTCTATTTTCTTATTCACACTTAACTTATAACTAACAACTAATCACTAACAACTATTCTAGCCGTTCATGGAAATTAAAAACTCCTCGTTGGTTTGCGTATTTTTTATTCTGTCTCTCATAAATTCCATTGCTTCAACAGGATTCATATCTGACAAATGTTTACGCAATATCCAAACGCGTTGTTGAGTTTCTTTATCGATCAACAGATCTTCTCTTCGTGTGCTGGATGCGATAATATCGATAGCAGGATATACGCGTTTGTTTGCAATTTTACGGTCGAGTTGAATTTCGGAGTTACCCGTACCTTTAAATTCTTCAAAGATAACTTCATCCATTTTAGAACCTGTATCGGTAAGCGCTGTAGCAATGATAGTGAGTGAACCACCGCCTTCAATTTTACGGGCAGCACCAAAAAAACGTTTCGGCTTGTGTAATGCATTTGCATCCACACCACCGCTTAATACTTTACCTGATGCAGGTTGCACAGTATTGTAAGCTCTTGCCAAACGGGTTATTGAATCTAACAGGATACAAACATCATGGCCACATTCCACCATACGTTTTGCTTTTTCCAGAACGATGTTAGCGATCTTTACGTGACGGTCGGCAGGCTCATCGAACGTAGAAGCAATGACTTCAGCTTTTACGCTGCGAGCCATATCTGTAACCTCTTCAGGGCGCTCGTCTATCAATAATATTATTAAATATGTTTCAGGATGATTATATGCAATAGCATTGGCGATGTCTTTTAATAAAACGGTTTTACCTGTTTTGGGTTGTGCAACAATTAATGCACGTTGTCCTTTACCAATTGGAGTGATCAGATCTACAATACGTGAGGATAAATTTTGTTGAGGGTGACCGGTAAGGTTAAATTTCTCGTAAGGAAAAAGTGGTGTTAGGTAGTCGAATGGCACACGGTCGCGCACGAAAGCCGGTTCACGTCCATTTATTTTTTCAACTTTTATAAGTGGGAAATATTTTTCTCCTTCTTTGGGAGGACGAATGCTTCCACGAACAGTATCACCGGTTTTTAATCCGAATAATTTTATTTGTGATTGAGACACATAAATATCATCGGGGGATGTTAAGTAGTTATAGTCTGAAGAACGTAAAAATCCGTAACCATCAGGCATTGTTTCCAATACACCTTCGCTGGTAACGATGCCATCAAAATTAAAAAGGTCTTGTTGGCGAGGATTAAAACGATTGCGGTTTTGATTGTCGCGGCGTTCAATAGAAGTATCCACAATATGTTCAGAAGAACGTTCTGTTGTGCTTTCTGAAGAGTTTTCGTGGTTATTCTCGTTTTCGTTATTGTTTTCGTTTGTACTTTCTGTATTATTTACTGTGAAAGTTTCATTATCATTATTTTCTGAAATATTTGATCTTACTTCGGAAGGAGTATTTTCAATTATATTTTCTGTTTTTTGAGCTTCTGCCGGATGATATTCGTCATGAAAAAATTTCGGAGCTTCAGTTTCTTTTGTTTTTGATTCGGTATCAATATTATCCAGACGCACTTTACGCGGGCGTAAGGTTTTGTGTTCATCATCATGATGAGTAATTGTTTTTTCAGTAGCAGGAGGTGGAGTAGAAGTGGGGTTAATGGCTTGATGATCGAGGATATTGTAAATAAGCTCTTGTTTTTTTAGTGCTTCATACTTAGGAATGTTTAAGTTTTTAGCAATTTCTTTAAGCTCACCAACAAGTTTGTTGTTCAATTCAATAATGTCGTACATAGTTTTTTTGTTTGGTTTATACAATCAATTAGTCGCGATAGTTATCGGGATAATCCGGGGAAAGGCTAATTAATAAATTAGTTTTTTTGGGTTAATTTTTTGAAAGATTTTCGTGGTTTGATTTGTTACAAGAATTCATAACAGCGGAAACGCATTACAATAATACAAATATTTTTTAATATACAAATAATATATTTTTATTATTTACGCCCTTTCCTCAAGTTCAATAACTTCCAGATCTTTTATTTTTTCAGCATCAATGGTAAACCTGACAAGGGTTTTAACTTTATGAAAGCCATGCATTCCTGCTGCGCCGGGGTTGATATGCAATAAATGATACTTATCATCGAACATCACTTTTAATATATGGGAGTGTCCGCAGATGAATAATTTAGGCGGGTCTTTCCTTATTTCAGTGATGGCATCAGGAGAATAATTGTTGGGGTATCCACCAATATGAGTCATAAAAACATCAACACCTTCGCACATGAACCGTTGATTTTTCGGGTGTATCTTGCGAACATCCTGCCCGTCGATATTTCCGTAAACAGCTATCACAGGTTTTATCTTCGATAGTTGATCGGTGATTGAAATGGTACCTATGTCGCCGGCATGCCAGATCTGGTCGCAGGTTTCAAAGTATTTAAAAATCTTGGGATCTAAATAATTATGTGTGTCGGAAAGAAGCGCTATCCGTTGCATAAAAATAGTTTAAAGTTCAAAGTTTGAAGATAGTGGTATTATATTGATGTGAGATTATTACTTTTCACCCAGCCAATATTACCGTTGGCAATTTTAATTTCAACCCAGTCATCATCTTCCTGGGTGATGTTTACCTTGGTGCCTTCGTGTAAAATAAAAAGCTTGGTGCCTTTTTCATTTGGAGAACCTGTGGCAGTTACCGATGCTGAAGTTATGATCGCATCGCTGCTGTATTTTGTAAGATCGTATTTATGCCTGGCAATAAAAAACAGGAATACGCTTGCAAGTATCAGGATGGTGCCACCGAAAAAGCCCAATTGTTTTATGCTGCGATTGGTTGAGGAAATATATAGTCCGAATAAAATTAATGCAATTACAACAGATAATATGCAAGCTACCGACCAGCCTTTTTCAGTAAGCAGATGAACAATATCATCCTTCCATTCTTTTAAAAACAATTGGGGAGCAGCATCAATTTTATCTTCTATTTTTTGGTTGGCTAATTTCAAATTAACAGCAATATCTTCGTCGTCGGGATTTAATTTTTTTGCACGTTCATAATTTAAGATCGCATGAGCAATGTTGTTGGATTTATAATATGCATTACCCAGATTAAAATAAAGTTCAGATGCTTCTTCGCCTTTGTTTATAATACTTTCGTAAAGTTTAATTGCGTTTTCGTAATTACCTTTTGCGTATTCATGATTGGCACTATCCAGAATATTTTTATTTTCATTTGCTTTTGTAAATGAAATATTAAAAACAAATAAAAAGGTAAAGGTTAATTTTATGGCTTTGGCCCATCTCAACCCCATACGCCCCTTGGACACCTTCTCCATTTGGAGAGGGAGATTTGAAACAATTTCTTTATTTAATTTCATTTTCTATTTTCATAATTAGTTCAACGGTACCATTGTAAATGCTATTCAGATCGCCTGAAACAGCGCTTGGAGCATAACGTGCATACTCACAATTATCGAGAGTACTTATCAATTGTTGAATGGTAGCTTCGTTTACATTTTTTGCTTTAAGCATTTCCGAAATGTGTTCCTTATTGAGATCAGCTGCATTAATGTTTAGCTTGTCGCCAATATATCCATACAAGGCTTTAAATATCTCGATGTAAAATTGTTCCTTGTTATTTGATTTTAAATGCTGCTCTGCAATGACCAGACGTTTTTTTGCAATTTTAGTGGCCTTACGGCTTTTAACGGCAACTGCATCTTTGTTTTGTTCGTTGTGTTTTTTTCTGACAACAATAAATCCAATGAAGGCAATAAAAGGACTGATCAAGCCTGCATAAAATAAAGGGGAGCCAAAAAAGTAATTGTCTTTTGATTTAAGTATAATGTTGTTTGTTTTAATATAACGAATATCGTTACCCAACATTTTTACATCTTCTTTACTTCTTGAATTTACAATATTGGTAGTTGCATCTTCCGGATTTCCTTTATCTACATGAATATTAAATTCCGGTGAAGGCAGTGTAATATATTCCTTTTTTTGCGGATCAAAATAACTGAAATTAATCTGATCAATTTTGTAATCACCCTCATGACGTGGAATGATAAGGTAATCAAACGATTTACTACCGCTCACTCCGTTAGCACCTGCGGTAATGTTTTCCTTGACCTTAGGATCGTAGGTTTCAAAATCCTCAGGGAAATTAATTGTTGAAGGGGTAACTAGTTTAATGTTACCACTTCCGGATAGCGTAATGGTTAAGTTAACAGCATCATTGGCTTTTATTTTATCTTTACTTATTTGTGCTTTGAAGGAATAGTTGCCCACAGCACCGGAAAATCCGGTAGGTTTTTTTGCTTCAGGTAAAGGAGAAATATCAATAGTTATGGGTTTGCTTTTAACAGCAATAACAATATCTTCATAGCCACCACCAAAAAACTGCTCAAATACATCACGAGGTTTTCTGTTGGATTGTTTTCTCACTGCACATTCAACTTTCATGGGTTCGATCTCAAGTTTTCCGCTTCGTTGTGCAAACAAATAAGTGCGTTTCAATTCACCCACCTGATAAACTACTCCATCAATAGTTTCGTTGGTAAGTTGTATTTGTTGATTGCTTGCAACATCCTGTGTCCAGAATCCGGTATAGTCAGGAAACTTAACATCCTGAAAACCGCGTAGCTGATACCTTGTATATACTTTTTGGGTAACCGTTATTTGTTCGCCCTGATACGCTTTTGTTTTGTCGATGGTAGTTCTCACAAAAAGATTATCACTTACATTTTCAGTAGAAGGCGCTGATGGATTTTGTGCTGCCTGATTATTACCTTGTTGTTGTTGACTGGGAGCGCCTTTTACAACCTCAATATTGATGGAGTTGGATTGAACATTTGTTCCATTTACATTTACGGTGGCCGGACCTATTGTAATTTTCCCTTCTTTTTTTGCCGCAAGAATATACGATAGGGAAATGGATTGACTCATGGCTCCATTTACAAATGACATGCTGGTAGATTGGTTGGGACCGGAGTACACATCAAAATTTGTTAATGGTGGTGCCTGAAAATTATTACCACTGTTATTTAATGTAAATGAGACCTGAAATTGTTCTCCTACAGCAACTTTAGTTTTACTTGCCTGAGCAGTAAATTTTTGTGCCAAAGCAATATTCGCTAAGGATACAATAAGTGTTAATATGCAAACGGTTTTTTTCATTTTTAATACAGTTTAAAGTTCGAAAGTTTAAAGTTTGAAAGTTAAAATACATTTCAAGTTTAATCTTGTTGACCTTAGCTTATTCTTTATCGATTAAAAAAAACATATTAGTATTATAATATTTAGTTTGTTCAGGAACTTTAAACTTTCGAACTAAAAGATCACCAATCTTTTTCAATATCTACCTTCACACCTTGAACTTTCGCTTTCTTACGTTTGTCCTGCAAATTTTTTTCATCGTTCTGCAAGGCATCTAACAAACGTTTCGCATCTTCTTTTGAGATCTCCTCTTTTTTTGGTTTTTCTTCTTCTTTATTTTCTTTATCCTTTTTGTCTTCGCACTCTTTTTTATCCTGCTCTTTTTTCTCTTTGTCTTTCTTGTCCTTGTCTTTGCTGTCTTTGTTCTTATCGTCTTTTTTATCCTTGTCTTCCTTCTTGTCTTTTTTATCTTTATTTTGTTTTTGTTGCTGTTGTTGCTGTTTTAACATTTGCTGTGCATAAGCTAAATTATAACGGGTATCTTCATCATTTGGATTGTTTTTCAACGCGTTTTTATATGCATCGGCACCTTCCTGATATTTTTTTGATTTCATTAATGCGTTACCCAAATTGTGATAAGCCTTTGATAGTGTATCTTTCGATGAAGCGCGATGAGTCAGTAACTGAAATTGTGCAGCAGCTTCTTCATATTTCCCTTGCTGATAATAGGCATCGCCAAGGTTAAAAGCACCTTTGTAAGAATCTTTATTTTGGTTTAAAGAACGTGTGTAATTTTTTTCTGCTTCACTATAATTTTTTTTCTCGTATTGACCGTTGCCCTCGCGGATGAATTTTTTTTCTTGCTGAGCGTTTGAAGCAGAAGGTAGAAGGTAGAAGGTAGAAGACAGAAAGACAAAAAGAAGATAATTCATTCGAATATGTTTCGAATGAACAAGGCAAAGTAGAGTATTGATATGTTTTTCTATTGCAAACATTATTTTTTGTCGTTAAATAAATTCAATTGTTCATAGAGTTTACTCTTACGTTCAGTTAAAAATGTTTCTATCAGTAAGAGGATAAAAGCAGCGGCAATGAACCATTGAAAACGATCTTCATAATCGCTGTACATCTTACTTTCAAATTCTTTTTTCTCCAGTTTGTTGATGGCATCCATAACATAATTTAAACCTGAATCAGAGTTAGTAGCGCGAATAAAAATTCCATTTCCGGCAGTTGCGATCTCTTTTAATGTCTGCTCATTTAATTTAGTCATGATAGTGTTGCCATTTTTATCCTTTCTGAATCCTTCACGAACATTGTTTTTGTAGATAGGGATTGGAGCTCCATCAACCGAACCCATACCAATGGTATTAATGGTGATACCTTTTTCAGCAGCAGCTTCAGCAGCCTTCACCGCATCATCTTCGTGGTTTTCTCCATCAGTGATAATGAGGATCGCTTTATTTTTTCCTTCATCTTTACCGAAGGACTCCACCGCTAAATTAATAGCCGCGCCAATGGCTGTTCCTTGTGTTGGGATCATATCGGTATTGATACTTTCTAAAAATAATTTTGAGGCAGCATAATCTGTGGTGATAGGCAGTTGAACATACGCTTCACCACCAAAAACAATAATTCCGATTCTATCACCTTCTAATTTATCTACCAGTTTGGATATTGATTGCTTTGCTTTTTCCAAACGGTTAGGTTGCAGATCTTCGGCTTTCATACTGTTTGAAACATCAAGACAGATCATTATATCAGCACCTTTACGCTTCACTTCTTCCAATTTTGTTCCGCTTTGCGGGTTGACAATTCCAATGATCACCAATGAAAAGGCAAATAAGAACAATATGAATTTCCAGATCCGTTTCGCTTTGGATACATCCGGAAATAATTGCTGAATGATAGCAATATCACCATAGCTTTCCAAGGCTTTTTTTCTCCAACGATTCGTCATCCAATATAGTATGATGAAGATCGGTATTAAGCCCAATGCGTATAAAAAATATTTATTTTCTAGTTGAAACACCTTTTAAATAGTTATCAGTTGTTAGTGATTAGTTGTTAGTTAGAATACTTGCATAATAATTATATTTACTATCAACATATATCTTTTATTTATTTTTTATTGTCTACTGTTTTATTGTTGTCTACTTTAAATTATCTGTTTTTCTAACCACTGATAACTAACCTCTAATAACTATCTATGGTATACTTCTAAACACTCTGTTTTTTAATATAAACTCGATCAATAATAATAAAGCTGCAGCAATTGCAAATGGTAAAAAATGCTCCGCTTTATTTGTGAAATTTTTTTCCTCAAAAATTGTTTTTTCCAGTCGGTCTATCTCTTTATAAATATCTTTTAGTTTGTCATTATCTGTTGCGCGAAAGTATTTTCCTCCAGTCATGCTTCCAATTTCACCCAATGTTTTCTCGTCGATATTTACATCTACATAACCGTATTCATAAGAACCATCAGGATACATTCCCACAGGGGCAAGCGCCTTTCCGATCGTTCCAACGCCAATGGTATAAACACGTACTCCAAAAGCTTTTGCAATTTCCGCGGCAGTGAGTGGCGCTATCGAACCTTGATTATTTACTCCATCGGTTAATAAGATCACTACTTTACTTTTTGCCTTGCTATCTTTTATTCTTGAAACGGAAGTTGCCAATCCGTTTCCAATAGCTGTTCCATCTTTCACCATTCCGGTATGTATTCCGGCAAATAAATTTTTTATCACGGCATGGTCGGTCGTTAAAGGACATTGCGTAAAACTCTCGCCACTAAAAATTACAAGTCCGATGCGATCGTTAGGCCTGCTGTCAATAAAATCCTGAGCCACTTCTTTTGCCGCCTCCAGTCTGCTTGGTTTCAAATCTTTCGCCAACATACTTCCGGAAATATCCAAGGCCATAACGATGTCAATCCCCTCTGTTTTTACGTCTTTCCAGCTTGAGCGTGATTGGGGACGAGCTAAAACAAGAATCAATAAACAAATAGATAATATCCTTAAAACAATTAAACTATGTCGAAAATAATATTTTAAAGATCTGGGTAAACCTTCAAAGCCTTGTGTTGATGATACTTTTAGCTCAGGAGAATAAATTTTATTTTTCCAGATATACCATGCAATTATCCCTGGAATTACCAGCAACAACCAAAGCATTTCTTTGTTTGCAAATGTTATATCGTTGAAATAGTCGAACATAGTTTTTAGTTGTTAGTTATTAGTGGTTAGTTGTAAGCTGTACTTAACCATTATATTTACTATCAACATATATCTTTTTATTTATTGCTTTTTTTATCACCTACTGTTTTGTTATTGTCAACTTTCAATTATCAATTTTTCTAACCACTGATAACTAACAACTAACCACTAACAATTAATCTTCCCGCTTGGTTCCATTCACGAAGTCATAAGCGTTTGTTAAGCTCAATTCATTCTCATTGGGTAATGGTTGCTCTTTTGCAAACTTCACCAGATCGGACAAAATCAATACCTGTTTCAATTTTATTCTGCTTTCATCATCGATCGCTAAATTGCGAAACCCAAAGAGGATCTCATCTGTTGTTTGTTCGAGTGCTTGAATCTTAAATCTGTTTTCGATATACTCACGCACTATTTCAGAAAGTGTAATGTGGTAGAGTTTTAGTTTGCCTTCCTGCCATAATTTTTCATTTCTGAGTTTTTCCAATTTCTCAAAAGCAACAAGGTGAGCCGGTATTTTCGGTGCTTCAACTTCAACAATTGGCGGTTTTGATCTGTAATATTTTTTAACAAAATAAATAATAAGTATGATAACGAGTATGCCTATTAATGTTCCGTAAACCACATAAATATTGTCTTTTATCCAGTCCAGCCAGGAATAATTTACATCATAAGGTTGTTTAATATCTTTAATGGCAAGTGTTGTATCCACAGGAATTGTGTTTACCTGTAATAATAGCGGTTCAGTAAAAATACCAGCAGTATCGCCATTGACGATAAATTTAAATGGAGGCATCGCCCAATAACCGGAATCAAAAGAGGTGATGTAGAGTGTTTTTGTTTGAACAAAACGAAACAGGTCAGTAGAATCCGGAATGATGGTATCCACTTTAGATTGACTCACTATCTCTATTTCCTTGCGAATGGTATCTATAATTTCAGGCCATTTAATTTTTATGTGTTTGCTGTTATCGACTTTATATTGAATGCTTAATTTTAATTTAACCTGTTGCCCAATCTGTATACTATTGCTATCTAATGTTGCAGTTGCTTTTATTTCTTGAGCGGATGATGAAAATGAAAATAGCAAAGCCAGCAGAATAGAGAGTGCTATTTTGCTGCTCAGACTTTTAACTTTTAACTTTAATTTTTCAACTTTTGTCATTACCTTCTTTTAAATAAGTTCATCAAAGGTTTAATATATGATTCTGCGGTATTTATTTTTGCTGTATCTACGCCGCACTTATTGAACATTTCTTTTAACATCGCATCTTGTTTTAATGCTGATGCTGCAAAGTGCACTCTTACATTTTTATCAGAGGTGTCGATCCATTTCAGGATACCTGTTTCAGCATCCATCAGTTTGATAAAGCCTACATCCGGTAATTCATGCTCCCGTTTATCATAAATTTGCAAGGCAACCAGGTCGTGTTTTTTGTTTGCTATTTTTAAAGCATCCGTAAAATCATCCGACATAAAATCGGATATCACAAAGGCAATACTTCTTTTAGTAATTACATTCGTTAAATATTTTAATGCCAGTTTAATATCTGTTTTTTTATGTTCAGGTTTAAATTCAATTAAGTCGCGAATGATACGTAAAACATGACTTTTACCTTTTTTTGGAGGAATAAATTTTTCAATTTTATCAGTAAAAAAGATCACCCCGATCTTATCATTATTTTGAATAGATGAAAAAGCAAGTACCGCACATAGTTCAGTAATTAATTCCTGTTTCAATTGTTTTTGTGTTCCAAACTCACCGGAGGCGCTTACGTCAACCAACAGCATAACAGTCATTTCACGCTCTTCTTCAAAAACTTTGATATAGGTATTGTTGAAACGTGCGGTTACATTCCAATCGATAGAACGTATATCATCTCCTGGTTGGTACTCGCGGACCTCACTAAAGGTCATACCTCTACCTTTAAAAGCACTGTGGTATTCTCCGGAAAATATCTGGTTGGAGAGCCCTCGTGTTTTGATCTCGATCTTTCTAACTTTTTTTAGTAGTTCTGCGGTTTCCATGACCCCTCTCTAATCTCCCCACAGGGGAGAGGATTGCTCCGTTAAATTCTTTTTCGTTAGTAACAATATTTTTAGTTTCTCACCTATCGCCCCCCTCTCTTGAGGAGAGGTCTTTAAGGTACTTCAACAACATTTAAAATTTCATTGATGATCATTTCGGTTGTGATGTTTTCAGCTTCTGCTTCGTATGACAGGCCAATACGGTGACGCAACACATCAGCACATATCGCGCGAACATCCTCAGGGATAACATAACCTCTGCGTTTGATGAAAGCGTAGGCTTTTGACGCCATAGCCAAATTGATACTGGCACGAGGCGAACCTCCAAAGCTTATCAAACCTTTGAATTTATCTAATTTATAATCGGAAGGAAAACGAGTTGCAAAAACAATATCGATAATGTATTTCTCGATTTTCTCATCCATGTAAACATCTTTAACCACGGTACGTGCATTTAAAATGTCTTGCGTGCTAAGAATAGGATTAACAGTAGGATATTCGTTTGCTAAATTCTGACGAATGATCTTACGTTCATCTTCTTTTGTAGGATACCCAATAACTAATTTTAGCATGAAACGGTCAACTTGCGCTTCAGGCAATGGATAAGTACCTTCTTGTTCAATTGGATTTTGAGTGGCAAGTACTAAAAAAGGATTCGGAAGTTTGAATGTGGTATCGCCAATTGTTACTTGTTTTTCTTGCATCGCTTCCAGTAAGGCACTTTGAACCTTAGCGGGAGCACGATTGATCTCATCAGCCAAAATAAAATTGGCGAAAATAGGACCTTGGCGAACAGTAAATTCTTCCTTTTTTTGATTGTATATCATAGTGCCTATAACATCGGCCGGCAATAGATCGGGGGTAAATTGTATACGGCTGAAATTGGCATGTATGGTGGATGCCAATGATTTAATGGCTAATGTTTTTGCCAAGCCGGGAACACCTTCTAACAAAATATGACCGTTGGATAGCAAGCCGATCAATAGTCTTTCAACCATGTGTTTTTGTCCAACAATTACTTTGTCCATTTCCATTGTAAGTAGATCAACGAAGGCGCTTTCCTTCTGGATACGCTCGTTTAGTTCTTTTATGTCAGTCATAGTTTTTTATAAATTGTGTTAGCTGAAAATATTTTTTTGCATCACAAAATTAACAAAAAAGTGATGCTTTTTTTTCTTATTCGTTGTTAAAAATTGTTAAAGACAATTCAGTTGAACTAATCGTTTGCTCCATTAATTTTCTAACTTTGTTTTTAATTATTTTATTAAATTATTTGCTTATAATTTATTGGATAAAATATAACCAATTCAATCATTCACTTGCAGCGCTACTTCATTCAACTATCATATAACGGAACAGCGTATCATGGATGGCAGATCCAGGAAAACACTGTAAAAACAGTGCAGCAAACCTTGAATGAAATGCTATCCAGATTATTGAACGAACCGATCTTTGTTACCGGCTGCGGGCGCACCGATACGGGTGTTCATGCAACTGAGTTTTATGCACACTTCGATTCCACTATACTTGATCTGGAAGAAAATCAGGATAAATGGATCTTTAAATTTAACCATGCATTACCTGCGGACATTGCCATTCAAAAAATATTTCCTGTTCATGATAAAGCAAATGCACGGTTTGATGCTGTTTCACGAACCTATCAATATAAGATCAACAAAAATAAAGATCCTTTTCAAATAAATAGATCGTGCTTTTTATATGGGGAGTATGATATAGATGCGATGAACAAAGTGGCCAAGGAATTATTTAACTATATCGATTTTTCTTCATTCGCGAAAAGCAATACTCAAAACTTTACCAATAATTGTAAAATTTACAAGGCTGAATGGACAGTGGAAAATGATCTGATCGTTTTCACTATTTCTGCCGATCGTTTTTTACGCAACATGGTGAGAGCCATTGTTGGAACCCTTTTAGATGTTGGTAAAGGTAAAATGACGATTGATGAATTTAAAGAAATAATTGAAAGCAAAGTACGTTCAAATGCCGGATTATCAGCACATGCATGCGGTTTGTATCTGACAAAAGTAGAGTATCCTCAAAATTATTTCGATGTCAGAACCAGCTAAGAAAAATGTCGCAGGTAAAACTGTTGATGTTGCTATTTTAAAAAGAATTTTTAAATACGTTTTTCCTTATCGGAAGAGTTTTACTCTTGCTGTCTGCACAACAATTACTCTTGCTCTTCTTTCACCAATTCGCCCGTATATCATACAATATACCTTCGATCATTATGTATCCATTGGTGATGCCGACATGCTGTTAAACATGACAATGGTATTGATTGGATTATTATTGTTAGAAACCTTTTTTCAATTTGCCGATTCATTTTTAACCAACCGACTCGGACAAAATATTATTAATGATCTGCGCATTCAATTGTATAAACACATTATTAATTTACGTTTAAAATATTATGACAATACAGCGATCGGGACTCTCGTAACACGTGCCGTTTCTGATATTGAAGTGATCGCTGACATTTTTTCGGAAGGTTTAATAGTTATCATCGGCGACTTATTAAAAATTACTGTGATCTTGGGAGTGATGTTATTCTTAAATTTTAAGTTAACGCTTATTATACTAACCCCAATTCCTGTTTTATTGATTGCCACTTACATTTTCAAAAGATCGGTACAAGCATCTTTTCAGGATGTACGAACACAGGTTGCTCGTCTGAACGCCTTTGTTCAAGAACATATCACCGGAATGAATATTGTCCAAATATTTAACAGAGAAAAAGCGGAACAGAAAAAATTTGAAGCTATCAACGCAGAACATCGTGATGCGAATATCCGTTCCATTTTAGCGTATTCTATTTTCTTTCCCGTGGTCGAGATACTTTCTTCCGTTTCTCTCGGTTTGCTTGTTTGGTGGGGTGGGAGAGGGGTCTTGCAAAATATAACAACAGTGGGTGAATTGGTTTCTTTCATCATGTATCTCAATATGTTATTTCGTCCTATCAGGATGTTAGCTGATCGATTCAATACGTTGCAAATGGGAATGGTTTCATCCGAGCGTGTATTTAAAGTGTTTGATACCAATGATATCATTGAAAGTAATGGTGAGCTAAAAGCCTCAACCATTAAAGGAAATGTAGAATTTAAAAATGTTTGGTTTGCCTACAATGAAGAGGATTGGATCTTAAAAAATGTTTCATTCTCTGTAAAGCAAGGTGAGACCATTGCTTTGGTTGGTGCTACAGGAGCGGGAAAATCGTCAATCATCAATTTGTTAAACCGTTTTTACGAATACAATAAAGGTTCTATTACTATTGATGGTATTGATGTTCGTGATTATGAATTATCATCCTTGCGACAAAATATTGGTGTTGTATTGCAGGATGTTTTTTTGTTTTCAGATTCTTTGGCAAATAATATTTCTTTAAACAATCCTGATATTTCTCGTGAAAAAATTGTGGAGGCAGCTAAAATGGTTGGCGCCCATGATTTCATCATGAGGCTTCCAAATAACTATGACTACAATACAATGGAGCGCGGTGCAATGCTTTCTGTTGGACAAAGACAGCTAATATCATTTATTCGTGCTTACGTTTATGATCCTAAAATTTTGGTATTGGATGAAGCGACTTCTTCCATCGATACCGAATCAGAAAAATTAATTCAGAATGCTATTGATTTGCTTACAAAAGGACGTACATCCATTATCATTGCACATCGTTTAGCAACCATTCAAAAGGCGGATAAAATAATTGTAATGGAAAAGGGTGAAATCATTGAAATGGGCAATCATCAGGAATTACTTAAGCTGAATGGGCAGTATAAAAGGTTGTTTGAATTGCAGTTTAAGGATGAGGCTGTGATGGAATAGAACGCAGATTTTTAAGATTGTTAAGATAAAAAAGGATAAAAGATTAGATAGACAAATAAAACGTTTTTAAAAAGTGCCATAATATTATGACAACAAAAGTCACCATTGACTCGAATTTATTAAATTTAAAACAGGAACTGGAATCTGTAAATAAATTGGAAGAACTTCATAAGCTTGGACACATTCAAATCGTTGGTGCAGAAAGACTCTTTGAAGAAATGCGAAAATATAAACCAGAAGCATTTGAGAAAGTTAGTAAGTACAAAAATATTGGTGAACCATTTGTTATTGGACGATCAAGGATAGGGCACGCCTATATTTCTAGCGATGAAGAAGGACTAGTTACTTTTCGTGAACTTTCGGAAATTTTGTTTCCAAATTTTGCTGCCGAAAAGTTGACGGAAAATCAAGTGAATGATGTAATGCATTTAATTGCCCATGCCCATTCAGATTCAGAATATTTTATTACGGAGAACTCTAAAGATTTTATTCACGGTAAGAAAAATAATAAAAATAGAAAAAGTGAAATGGAGAATCTTACGAGAGAAATACTCAAAGAAAAATCAATTATTATACTAACATCAGCAGAAGCAGTTGAATTATTTAGTGCTAAATACAATTAGGAACACAGCCAAAAAATCCTATTTAATCTTAACGATCATAAAGATCTGCGTTCCATTCCCTAAAACAAATTATCAATTTTATTTTTCTGAATAGCCTGCCAAGCCATGGTAAACATTAGTTGTGTTTGTTTATCCAATTGTGCAAAGCGTGGGTCGGAAGTGTGTCCTTTGTGATATCTGTAATAAATCTGTTGAACAATAACCGCCAATTTAAACAAGCCATTCACGTAATAAAAAACTAAATTGTTAATTGGCCTGCCACTCTTTCTGCTGTACATTTCAACAACTTCCAATCTGTTGGGGTTGCCCTCAAACACTGTTGGACTGGGCAGTTGAACTTTAAATGCATCTAGGTCAGATTCGGTCAACCAATAAGAAAGAGAAGTTCCAAGGTCCATTAAAGGATCACCCAATGTGCACATTTCCCAATCTAAAACTGTTGAAATTTCTTTCCAGGAATCATCCTTGAACAACATATTGTTATACTTGAAATCGTTATGTATCAAGCTATGTGAATATTCGCGTGGTTGATTTTCAGATAACCATTTCATCACTTTTTCAGATTCAGGAATGTCGTGGGTTTTTGCTTTTTCGTATTGTTGTGACCAGTTAAAAACTTGTCTTTCTACATAACCTTCCGGCTTACCTAAGTCTTCCAAACCGCAAGCTTTATAATCCACATTGTGTAATTCAACAAAAGTATCTAACCAGGTGTTGGCAATTGTTTTATAATCTTGAGGTTGAAGATTTTTTACTTTCACAACATCCATGTCAAGTAAAATGCCATTGACTTTTTCCATGACATAAAATTGAGCACCTATAACAGATTCATCATCGGTATAAGCATATACTTTTGGAATTTTTGTAAACTCTTTGAATAATTTAGAAAGCACTTTATATTCTCTTCCCATGTCATGGCCTCTTTTGGGAGCTCCAAAGGGTGGGCGGCGCAAAACGTATTCTTTATTTTCTACTCGTAATAAATAAGTTAAATTAGAAAAACCACCTGCAAATCTTCTTGTTTTTATTTCGCTGTTTACATCTTTTATTAAGCCGTGCGTGTGCATAAAAGGGCTGAGCGTATCCAATGGCAGGGCTTCTTCTTTTCTTACTTCAGTAGTTTTATCGTTTGACATGTTATTGATTTTTAAAATTTGGATTTTTTATTCTTTAAGCTCTCACACATTCTCGACTCCGCTCGAACAATGTC
>PLYN01000059.1 GCA_003151815.1 Bacteroidota bacterium
AAAAACGTTTAGCACAGGAAGAAAAGACAGAAAGCAAGCGTCAGAAAACATTGTTGCGCGAGTTGGACTGGGTGCGTCAGGGCGCGAAAGGGCGACAAACAAAATCGAAAGCCCGTTTAGAGAATTACGAAAAAATGTTGGGTGTGGATGCAAAAACATCTGAAGAAAAATTAGAATTATTCATTCCGAACGGTCCTCGTTTGGGTAATGAAGTTATTGAAGCCATTGAGGTTTCGAAAGCTTTTGGTGATAAATTATTATATGAACATCTTAATTTTAAATTACCTCCTGCCGGAATTGTTGGTATCATCGGGCCTAATGGCGCGGGTAAAACAACGTTGTTCCGCATGATCATGCAACAGGAAAAACCCGATACAGGCGAATTTAAAATTGGTTCAACTGTTAAGATCGCTTATGTGGATCAGTCGCATACCGAAATTGATCCCAACAAAACCATTTATGAAGTATTGACCGGTGGCCACGAAAACATTGTGATCGGCGGACAAACATTAAATTCAAGAGCGTACGTTTCTAAATTTAATTTCAACGGTTCCGACCAAGGGAAAAAATGCGGAATACTTTCCGGTGGTGAACGCAACCGTTTGCATTTAGCATTAACATTAAAAAAAGAAGCCAACGTTTTATTGCTCGATGAGCCAACCAATGATTTAGACGTAAACACACTTCGTGCTTTGGAAGAAGGTTTGGAAAATTATGCCGGTTGTGCTGTTATCATTTCCCACGACCGTTGGTTCCTTGACCGTGTGTGTACGCATATCCTGGCATTTGAAGGCAATTCACAAGTATATTATTTTGAAGGCGGTTACACCGAATACGAAGAAAATAAAAAGAAACGTTTGGGTAATGTGGAGCCGAAACGTGTGCGTTATAAAAAATTGACAGTGTAAATACTGCCGAATAGTATTATCTTTGATAGAAATAAAAAACAATAAAAATGGTACTTCAGATAAAAAAAACAGCCACCCGTGAAGCTTTAGAAAGTGCATTAAAAAAAATTAAAAACGGAAAACCTTTTAATCCCAAGAAGCATCTTGGTAAATTAAAATTCCCTATTGATGCATTGGTTTATCAAAAAATAATTCGCGATGAGTGGAAATAATATTGTTGTAGATACAAATTTACTTATATATGTTTTAGGTGGAAATAAACATGTAGCGGGCTTCCTTGAAAAAAAAGAATTGTTTATTTCTGTTATTACAGAAATGGAATTGCTTGGATTATATGATGTTTCTCCTGCAGGAATTAAAGCAATAAAAAATATTATTCATGATTGTTTTTTAGTTGAACTAAATTCAGAAATTAGAAATTTAGCTGTTTCATTAAAACAAAAAAATAAAATAAAATTACCCGATGCAATTATTGCTGCTACGGCAATGCATCTCAATTTTACCTTATTCACTGCCGACAAAAAATTTTCAAAAATCAAGAATCTTAACTGTATTATTCTTGAAATATGAAACCTTCTATCCCTAAGGGCACCCGAGATTTTTCACCACAAGAAATGGTGAGGCGAAATTATTTGTTTGATACCATCAAGCAAGTATTTCAGCGTTATGGCTATTTGCCGATTGAAACTCCTGCAATGGAAAATCTTTCTACACTCATGGGTAAATATGGTGATGAAGGAGATAAGTTGATATTTAAGATTTTGAATTCGGGTGAATATATTAAGTCTTTTACTGATAAATTTATAAAACCTGACGTAGATTATATTAATAATATTTTTGAAGATATTGAAATTAAATTAGATTCTGAATCTCCTATCGATAAGAATCTGATATCTAAAGAATATGGTGAAGTCATTAAACGACTTTTGGATATAAACAACAATCAAGTAACTTCGCTTATCTCCGAAAAAGCCCTCCGTTACGATCTTACAGTTCCCTTTGCACGTTATGTTGTACAACATCAACACGAAATTTCATTTCCATTTAAACGTTATCAAATACAACCCGTTTGGCGCGCCGATCGTCCACAAAAAGGACGTTACAGAGAGTTTTATCAATGCGATGCTGATGTGATCGGAAGTAATTCATTATTAAATGAAGTAGAGTTGGTACAACTGATTGACGATGTTTTTTCAACATTAAAAATTCCTGTTACTATCAAAATAAATAATAGAAAAATATTAAGTGGTATTGCAGAAGTGATTGGTGAAAAGGAAAAAATTGTAAGTATTACCGTTGCCATTGACAAAATAGATAAGATCGGTGTTGATGGCGTAAATAAAGAATTGCAAGAGAACGGCATCAATGAATCTGCAATAAAAAAATTACAACCTTTAATTGAATTCAAAGGAACAACAATCGAAAAATTAAATTTCTTAAAACAACTTTTAGCTAGTTCTGAAATTGGTTTAAAAGGTATTGAAGAAGTAGAAACTATTTTCAACAGTTTCCATTCCCCCTTTGAAGGGGGCAAGGGGGATGTGTTCCTCGCTTTAGAAAAATCTCAATTAGAATTAGATATAACTTTAGCTCGCGGCTTAAACTACTATACAGGAGCCATCTTCGAAGTAAAGGCAAACGTAGGAACATTAACAAGCAGCATTTGTGGTGGCGGTCGTTACGATGACTTGACGGGAGTTTTCGGTTTACCAAATATGAGTGGAGTAGGTATATCATTTGGCGCCGATAGAATTTACGATGTATTAAATGAATTGAATTTATATCCTGAATCTGTTTCAGCATCAACAAAAATATTATTTATAAACTTTGGTGAAGCCGAACAAAATTATTGTTTACCATTACTTGCTAAAGTTCGTAAAGCAGGCATTAACGCGGAGATCTATCCCGATGCAGGAGCAAAAATGAAAAAGCAAATGGGTTATGCTGATGATAAAAAAATTCCTTTTGTAATAATTGTTGGAACAGATGAAATGCAAAACGGTTTACTATCATTAAAAAATATGGCTTCCGGCGAACAGGAAAAAATTAGCATTGATGCGATCATCGAAAAATTAAAAACCAGAGATAAATAGAACGCTGATCTTTATGATTATTAAGATCTGTTAAGATTTTTTTGTTTATTATAAATGATTTTTTAAGGTTTTTTTATCATTTTTTATCTTAACAATCATAAAAATCTGCGTTCCATTCAATATAGTGCTTCAATGAAAAAAATTCTGTTCATCATCATCCTTTTTTCAAAAACACTCTTCGCATACGAATGCCCTCCTTTACAATCCATTTCAAAAGAATTAACGAACAACTACAATGTAATTTTCTGGGGTAAGGTGGATTCTGTTTCCTCTACAAATGCAAAAGGAAAAAGTAATGCCTATTTCACAATAAAAGAATTGTATAAAGGAAGTGTTCTTCAGCATGTAAAAGTAATTTTTGATGAGAATTCAGATTGCATGATGAGCTTTGAAAAAAATGATGAATGGTTGATGTATTGTACCTTTCAAAGGTTTGATGAATTGAGTGTAAATATTTGTAGTCACAGTCGAAAATTATTTAAAGATCCGGAAGATGATTTCTATCAATTGGAAGCACTCCGGACATTTGAAGAAGAAAAATTATTTTTAAAATTGATTTTTAAAATTCATCCTTTTGCAAAAAATAATGAATTAAACAATAAGCAAATTGATTTTAAACCACACAATGATCAGCCAAGCGGGATCAATAAATTGGTATTATTGTTGGTGTCGTTTGGCGCAATGTTAATTGTATATTTTGTAACAAGAAAAAAATAAAAAAAATGAAAAATTTATATAAAGCTCATCCCTGGCATGGCATTACTATTGGAGCCAACGCACCAACCATTGTAACTGCCTTTATTGAAATTGTACCAACAGATACTGTTAAATACGAAATAGATAAAGAGAGCGGTCATCTAAAAATCGATAGGCCGCAAAAATTTTCTAACGTTGTTCCGACACTTTATGGATTTATTCCGCAAACATATTGTGATGTGAAAATAGCGGAATACGCCAAGTTAAAATCCGGCAAGGATGTAACGAAAGGCGATGGAGATGCTTTGGATATTTGTGTGTTGAGTGAACGCTCCATCACGCATGGCGATATTATGATGCAGGCAATTCCGATCGGTGGTTTTCGTATGATCGATAAAGGTGAAGCCGATGATAAAATTATTGCGGTAATGAAAGACGATGAAGTGTACGAGAGTTGGAAAGAAATTACTGATTGTACAGAAGCTGTGATAAATCGATTGAAACATTATTTCTTAACGTATAAAAATATTCCCGGAGTGGAAAAGCCAACCTGCGAGATCACTCATGTTTATGGTCGTGAAGAAGCCTACGAAGTGATCAGGAGAAGTCAGGAAGATTACAAGAATAAGTTTTTGTAATTTACCACGGAGGCACTGAGAACACAGAGGTTAACAGAGATTAATATTTATATAAATATATCCTTCACTCTTTATTCAAATACCTTCTTTTTGTTTTTTCTCTATGCTTCTCTGTGTTCTCTGTGCCTCCGTGGTTATTTTTCTTGAAGCATATTTTTAAACGTAATTAAATTATATTACCTTTCGGCATGCTAAAAAATCTTGATAAATTTCAGAAAAGAATACTTGCCTTATTGGCAGTAGCTTTACTAACTTGTTTCGGAATCATTGCTGCACTTTTAATAGTACTGCATGTTGCCGAAGGCCGATTGCTTATTTTGGGAAATACCATGGATGATATGGCGGTGCAGCATATCATAAGTACTGTCAGAGTAGATGAAGTTATTCCATTAAATACGGATATTACGATTAAAGATGAAATGACAGTTGGCATCAACATGGTAGTAGAAAGCACAATCCCGTTTAAAGCAATGATACCTGTATCCGATAAAATGATGGTGCCCATCCGGATCGGGGTGAAAGATTACATAAAAATTGATACAACGATACAAATAAAAAATGCAGTAAATATTATGGTTGATGATACAATACCGTTGAACCAAAAAATGAAGATGCCTATTTTTGGAAAAAGGGGACCAAACATTCCAATTTCAGGAAAAATTCCCGTTAAACAAAAACTGCACGTTAGTTTTAATGAGTTAATGAATGTTCATAGCGTAGTACCAATTGATTTATTAATTGTGGATACATTGCCAATAGGTTTAAAAATGCGCATTCCGGTGGATCTGATGATACCAATAAAAATTCCTATTAAATCCAACGCTAAAATTCATTTCACAGCACCAATGCCTGTAGATGCGAAGATTCCCATCAAGCTTACCATTCCCGTTAACATTCCTTTAGAGGAAACTTCTCTATCTGTTTATTTTAGAAAAATGGCAGAAGGTTTAAGAGGCTTAACTAAATTATCGTTGGATTAGATATTAGATTTGGTCTTTTAAATAGACCTTATCATCAGTAATAAATCAGTTAGAACAATGAAAATAAAGCATAGAGAAATCTATTGCTTTATTTTTTTACCTTAAGTTTTCTGCAATTTTTTTAAAAAAATGATGTAAGAAAATTTCTTAAAATGGTTGAATTGCTGTTATGTTTAACACAAATATTCTCACAAAAAAATTGGAATTTTGAAACAATGTTATATTTTTACTTAAAATAAAACATTGTTAATATTCACTTAAATAAAAAAAAATGAAAAACAAAAAATTATTTATCATCGTGCCTATCATTGCATGTGCAATTTCTATTACAAGTTGCAAGAAGACAGATACAACAACCCCGGCAACTACAACCACCACAACAACTACTACTACCACCTATACCATTGGTAAACACAGTGGCGGAGGCATTGTTTTTTATGTTGATGGTACCGGACAACACGGATTAATTGCCGATACAAGTAATCTAACCGCCTCCGCAAAATGGGGAATAGGAAACATTTCTATGACAACAGGAACCGCAATAGGAACGGGACAGGCAAACACAACGGCTATTGTTGCCGCTCAGGCAAATAATAGTTTCGCTGCAAATGTATGCGACCAATTGGCAGTAAACGGGTATAGCGACTGGTTTTTACCTTCAAAAGACGAACTAAATTTATTGTATTTGCAAAAGACTGTGGTTGGCGGTTTTGCACCCAACGCCTATTGGAGTTCCAGTGCGGTTAGTAGCACTGGCGCCTGGATGCAGGACTTTAATACTGGCAGTCAGGCTAGCTACGGTGTGAGTACCGCAGCTCTTAAATTTCGTGCAGTTCGGGCTTTTTAACAATTAATTTTTTTAATAATTAAAAAGAGACCGTTCCAAAAGGATGGTCTCTTTTTATTATTTTTTTACCAGATTCTCACCACCCATCAATACATATTGAATGATGTTTGCGCCCATCTTTAGTGCTTTTAGATGAGTTTCTGGAGAATCTTTATGTACTTCAAAACTTTCCCAACCGTCGCCTAAATCACTTTCATAATCATAAAAACAAACCATTCTACCTTTATAAAATAATCCGAAACCTTGCGGTGCTTTGCCTTCGTGCTCATGTATCTTAGGTAAGCCATTCGGGAAATCATATTTCTGATGATAGATAGGGTGGGAGAAGGGTAGCTCTATAAAATCCAGTTCAGGAAAAACATTTTTCATTTGAGGGCGGATAAATTTATCCATTCCATAATTATCACTGATGTGCAGAAAACCTCCACCGATCAGGTAATTCCGAAGGTTATCTTTTTCCTGCGGATTAAAAACAACATTGCCATGACCTGTCATGTGAATGAAAGCATAATTAAAAATATCGGGACTGCCCACTTCAACAATAGCCTGTTCCGGATTGATATTGGTTTTTAAATTGCTATTACAAAATTCAATCAAGTTGGGTAATGATGTTTCCAGGTTAGCATACCAATCGCCACCACCGCTGTATTTAAGCAATGCAATTTGGTAAGTAGGAGCCGCACTGAATCCAAAGCAAACAGTCAGAATGATGAACGAGAAAATTATTTTTTTTAGCATCTTATAAATAGTTCAAAGTTTTTAGTTTTTAGTTCAAAGTTTTTTTATAATGTTCATTCTGAGTTCAACGAAGGATCTTTTTCTTAAAAAATGGTAGATTCTTCACTGCGTTCAGAATGACAAAATATTAAATCAGCACATCAATAATCAGCACATCATAATCGCACTTCAACTTAACCTTTCTTTCGCATCTTTAAACGACAAATACATTTCATTGAAACGTTCCATTATTTTTTTCAAAAATTCTTCGTCCACCAATTTATTAATTCCTTCAACGCCATTTACTTCTGTTTGCGAAATTTTGAATATTTGTTCCATCGGTCCTGCTTCAAATCTGATTTGGTACTTATCATTCATCGCAAAGATAGAAATGGTAATTGTTGGATGTGGTATATTGCCTATTATGCGCATATGATTCTTATCTTATTTTTTCACCACATAGAAACATAGTTTTTAACTTATGTAAAAATTTATTTTCTATGTAATAAACTTCTTTATTTACCTGGTTATTGTGTTTTAAATTTTTATGAGTTTAACTATGTTTCTATGTGGTTAAGAGATAAGCATAGGCTCCTAAACCTTAAATGGCCCGCTGTTAAAGAAGTTAGATCTTTTATCATTTTCTTTACGAATTTGTGATTGTATTTTATGAGCCAATTCTGCATAATGTTTTAAATTATATTTTTCTAAAAATGCTGCTGCTTTAGCATCACCATTTATATAATTTGCCATTGCTGCCCAATGAAATTCCTTTTTATCCATTAATAATTTGAGCGCTTTTTTATCTTCCCAGATTGCATTTACAAAAGCTGCAAGAATAAAATGTTTGTTAACCAATAAATATTCAATTGCTTTCGTATTGTTAAGTGCTGCATCTTTTAACTGAACCAGTTCCTCTAAATGATTCATCATTAACCATTGTTTAGCCTGTATATCGCCGTCTATCCAGGCGCAAGTTTTTTCTATTACTTCTTTCGGATAAAGCATTTTACAATATTTTGATTTCTTAGTATCACTCTCCCCTCTCCAATTGGAGAGGGGTTGGGGGTGAGGTACTAAAACTTTACAATACAACGTAAATTTAATTGACGTTGTGTTAAATAATTCGGAACAGCGTATTGACGATTTGTTACATCGGTTACCCAAATATAGGAAACGGTATTGTTGATTCCTAAAAGATTAAACACTTCTAAACTTATCCAGATTGATTTGATATAATGACCAAAATTATTTTGTTTTACTTTTCTGTTTTCCGCCAATGCCTGGTAGGAGAAACCAATATCCACTCTTCTGTAAGGTGGCATTCGCAATGTTTGCAGGTATCTGGGGGAGTTGGGCGGACCAAAAGGAACGCCTGTTCCGTATAATAAGTTGAGGTGCATTTTCAGATCCGGCAGACCGGGCATTTTATCCTGAAAGAATAAACCGAAGTTTACCCGCTGATCTGTAGGGCGAGGAATATAGCCTGGGTTGTGGCGAACACTGTCTACTGCAATATTATTGGCGGTATATCCCGGAATAATTTGTTGTCCGGAACTATTGTAATAATTATAATATGAATCATTATTAATTTTATACTGTGTTCCCATAACCGACATGGATGCCCATGATTCCAGCCCTTTTATAAATTCTCCATTTACTTTAAGATCAATACCTGTGGCATAACCCTGTGCATTATTTTGGGCGGCATAAACGATATGAACATTATCGACCTGGTATGGGTTTATATTATTTAGTTGTTTGTAATATAATTCAGTGATAAATTTAAAAGGGCGATTCCAGGATGTAAAATTATAATCACTTCCTAACACATAGTGAATAGATGTTTGCGCCTTCACATTGTAATTAACATTACCCTTAGCATCAATCAATTCTTTGTATAATGGCGGTTGATAATAATATCCGGAAGAAAATTTAAATAAAATATCTTTTTTCCAGTTAGGTTTATAACCTATCGAACCACGAGGACCAACTAATGCTTGTTTGTTCAGATCCCAATAGTTAGCGCGTACTCCTCCGGTTAATGAAACAACTGATGAGTCTTTCGTATCTGTTTTCCATATCTCTTCGGCATAACCGGAAATACGATTAGATGAAATATCTATTTTTTGTTTGATAACACTTTGTAAAACAATTTGCTGTGGATCGGTTACCGGTAAAGAAAATCCGGCGCTGTCAACATATTTCCATTCGCTCAGTTCACTATTAATTATTTCTCTGGTATATTTTGTTCCCCATAATATTTGTCTCTTTCCATCGATATAAGAACCTTTGTGTTCCGCACCAAATACTTGAGCATCTAGGCTGTTCCGCGCATGGTTTAAATATGTTCCTACACCAATGTTTGCAACAGAATCACCAAATCCGGGTTTTCCAAAATCAGTTTCCAGTTCGGAAATATAATATTGACCTTGAATGTCGAAAGACTCCGACTCTTTACTTTTAAATTCAGAGCCAATAAATTTTAAATTCCATTTTTGATTATGGTCGTGGTAAATGGTAGATACGGCATAGGTTTGAGTGGTAAATCTGTCTATCTCTTGTCCATCAAAATAAACGTTTAATCGCAATGCCTGATTCAAAGTTCCAAAATCAGTTTTTCGATCCACCGGAATGTTTTGATATTTGTTTGTCGATACGTTTCCTAAAAAATCAAGTTCCCAATCGGTTGTAATATCGTATGTTACAAAAGCTTGTATATCGCCAAAAAACGGTTTGTAAGTTCCTTTGGTATCCAGTGTTTTTAGTAAATATTGATTTGTTTTATAACGTGATCCAATTAACCATGTAAGGCGGTAATTTTTTGTTGCACCTTCTATATGTACGTTGCTGCCTAAGAAACTTCCAGAAGCAGTTGCTGCAAATTTTCGTGGCCTGCGGTATTGCACATCAAGTACCGACGACATTTTATCGCCATACTTTGCTTCAAAACCACCCGCTGAAAATAATACAGATGAAACTAAATCGGGATTGATAAAACTCAGACCTTCCTGCTGGCCCGAACGAATAAGAAAAGGTCGGTAGATTTCAACCCCATTCACATAAACAAGATTCTCATCAAAATTTCCGCCACGTACAGAATATGTTGAGCTTAATTCATTACGGCTCGATACGCCGGGTAGCGTAAATAAGATAGCATTAAAATCCTGGCTGGCCGTGGGTATATGGGTGATGTTAATAGGATCAATTCGGGTTACTTCCTTAAAACGATTTCCATCGCTTACTTCAACTTCTTTGATCAGGTTATTGAAAACAAGCGCTTTATTTATTTCCATTTTTTCGTTTGGCGAAAGCTTAACTGTTTGTTGCTGCTGCTTGTGACTCATGCTAAAAAAAACAAGGATTACTTCTTGGTTTGCCGGTATGGTATAACTGAATTTACCTTTTTTGTCGGTATATGCAGGTGCCTGTGCGGAACCTAAAATGGAAATTCCAACATCTTCCAACGGCTCTTTATCAGTGTCGGATATTTTACCATAAACAGTTGCTGTATTTTGGGCGAGAGCCGAAAATGAAGAGTAAAAAATGATACTAAAAAATAAAGTTTGGAAATAGGTGGATGCTTTTCTTTTCACGTAAACTTTTTGTTGGATTTATCTTTTATACAATATCGAAATCCTCAAAAAATTGGGAGTTGAATGGATAAAACGAAAATAGAATCTAATTATTGTTTCTTTTTAAAAGCGCCATTTTTCCATGCTTTAATAAATTGAGCCCATGCCATTGGGTTAAGCAAATTGTTGGGAGGATATTGCCCCGCGTAATATAGCTTGCTTTGGTTTTGTTGCATCGTGTATTTGTAATTTAGGCTCGCATCCATTGCCATTCCAACCATCTGATCTTTAAGTGCAGCACGATCCATATTTTTTGTTGCTCTCGATAAATCATCTTCGGGTAATTTAAGATTTAAAAATGCCTGTTTAAATTGTTCTTTTGAAGGCCACGGAAATACTTCCATTGTTTTTAAATAAATGGTATCTGTTCGTAAAACTTGTATCAACGAATATGTTTTTGATGATAATGTGTCGGGAATAATATATTGTGCGTAAGTGAAACCTATTGCCGTGAATTCAATGGTATCGCTTTTTTGAGCAACAAATGAAAAGTATCCATAATAATCACTGATGGTACCATGGTGGGAGTTTTTAACGATAATACTGGTATAGGGTACAGCAAGTAAGCTATCGCCTTCTACTACAACACCTGAAATTTGGATTAAGTCCCGGCTCTTTACACTTGCATCCTGCCATTTTACTTTTTGTTGTGCAAATAATATATTGGTTAGCAATATTAAAAAGGTTGCTAAGTATATTTTTTTTAACATAATTTATTGATCTTATTGAGTTTTTAAAACACCCATTTATTAATTTTTTATCGGGATCATTCCACGGATTCCCATGTCAACAACAGTTTCTCCTGCTTCCGGTTGAAAATAACCATCCGCAGTGCCATCTACCCATTCAAAACTTTTGTTAGTAGATAAGGATACTGTAATAATGATATCTTGTGTTTCATTACCGGTGATTACTAAAGGTGAATTAGTCATTCCGCTGTTTACAAATTGACCGGTAACTAAGCAGCTTCCTGCGGGTATTGGAGATGTGGCAAATAGTGGGTTAGGAACAGTCGTAGCACCTGCCGGTGATTGCCCGTCTTTAAAATATTTTTGATTGGCAACACTTGTTTCAAAAGCCCAGTAGCCTTGTAAATGATTTCCTTGTCCGCCCGAAGCAGCACTTGGGTTATAAGTAGTTCCGTTTACTTGATAATTTGTTATATAGGTATTGAAACCGATGAACGAAGCAAGAGTACCGGTACCAATGTGATTACCTGGAATTGCTGTTGCTTTATAAGTAATGTTATAATTTTGGTACGCCAGTGAAACTCTTAACCATTTATAACTACCCGGCGTAATTTGTTTTAATGCCTTAGAATAAAATACAACGTTTTGATCCGTCATTACCGATGAGCAATAATCAATAGCTTTGCCACCACCGGCTGTAGTTTGCGTGCCAACGTATAAAACAATTCCTTTACCTACTGAATCATTATCGTTAGCTAACTCAATATAATGTTGACTAATAGAATTGAACAAGGGCGATTGCGCTGCATGACCTGCAGGTAGGGTGGTTACAGCTTTTCCTGAATTGTCTAAACGAACTTGGGTGCTGTCAAATTTAAATTTGACGATCAAGCGAAATCCCGTTGCTGTGTCGGCTGTGAAAACTGTTTTGGGTGTACATACTATAGGAGCTAATGCTGTTGTTGTTGCGGTAGTTGTTTCATCTTTCTTTTTACAAGAGTTGAAAAGAAGCCCGGATGTTATAAAAAAAACTATCAGGAAAATTTTTGTTGAAAAATTCATGTTTTTGTTTTTTAATGATTTGCAACAATAAAAATAATAAAAAATGAGGACGTATCGGAAAATTTTATTTTTGCAGGAGCATAAATGATAATTATCAAATTATTAATTTTTGAAGTAGTCCATATTAATAGTAAATTCGCCAGCTAAATCAAAATTTAAAATGTCAAAATTCCATACGCTCAAAGTTATTGATATTGTCCGCGAAACAGCCGATGCCGTTTCCGTTGCATTGCAAGTACCGGATAATTTAAAAGAAGATTATGAATACAAACAAGGTCAGTACCTTACTTTTAAGGTTCAGATAAACGGAGAGGAATTAAGGCGTTCATACTCTATTTGCAGCAGTCCTGTTGAAGGAACCGAGTTGCGTGTAGCAATTAAAAAAGTGAAAGATGGCCGGATGTCAACTTTTATGAATGATAATATAAAGGTTGGCGACTCCATGGAAGTGATGGTTCCGATGGGTAATTTCTATACTGAAATAAACCCTTCCAACAAAAAAAATTATGTTCTTTTTGCAGGTGGAAGCGGTATAACTCCGATGTTATCTATTTTAAAAACTGCATTGAAATTGGAACCTTCCAGTTCTGTGACATTGTTCTATGGCAACAACGACGACTCTTCTATCATCTTTAGAAATCAAATTGATTCGATCGCTTCCTTAAATCCCGATAGATTAAAAGTTCATCATGTTCTTAATAATGCCCCTGCTAACCATCCTCAGGAGTACCAGGGTTTAATGACAAAGGAAAAATGCATGGAGTTAACTAAAAATTATGTTAACGCTTCCGCGGATAATGAATATTTTATTTGCGGTCCCGGACCTATGATGGACAATGTAGTTGCTGCATTAAAAGCATTAAACATTAATGAAGAGAAAGTTCATATTGAATATTTTGCAACTCCGGTAAATGCCGATGCAGTTGAAAAAGTTGTTGCAGCTGCACCTACTGTTGCTGGAATTAAGGCTACAATTATTTTCGAAAAAGTGAAGACGGAAGTAGTTTTAAAGGATAAGGAAACAATTTTAGAAGCAGCTATCCGGATCGGATTAGATCCTCCTTATGCTTGCCAGGGAGGTTCTTGCTGCACTTGCCGCGCATTATTAGAGGAAGGCAATGTGCAAATGGCTGTTAATTATGGCTTGTCAGCTTCGGAAGTAAAGAAAGGCTACATACTGACTTGTCAAAGCAGACCTACAACGCCTACCGTTCTTGTAAATTACGACAAAGGATAATAAGTTTAAACAAAACAAAATGCCACTTTAACAAGGTGGCGTTTTTGTTTTACAGATATTTTTCTTAATTTTTCAATCTTCAATTAATTTAATCTTCAATAAATATTTCATGTCCGAATTTATAAAAACTGAAACCATTGGAAGTGTATTAAAAATTACACTTAACCGACCTGATAAATTCAATAGTCTCAACAGCAAAATGGTTGATCAATTGAAAGCTGCATTGGATAAAGCAGCTTCCGATAAAACAATTCGCGCAGTTTATTTAACAGGTGAAGGAAAGGCGTTTTGTGCCGGACAGGATCTTTCAGATATAAACATGGGTGCCGTTGCTGAAAGCATTGAGCGTGCTGTTCGCGAGCAATACAATCCTCTCGTATTAAAATTAAGAGTACTTGAAAAACCTGTAGTATGCGCTGTAAATGGTGTTGCAGCAGGTGCCGGAGCAAGTTTGGCTTTGGCTTGCGATATAATAATTGCATCCTCTTCAGTAGCATTTGTTCAGGCATTTAGTAAGATCGGATTGGTACCTGATTGTGGAGGAACCTACTTCTTACCGCGATTGGTTGGCTTAGGTAAAGCAACGGCATTGATGATGTTAGGAGAAAAACTTTCGGCAACAGATGCAGAAAAAATGGGCATGATCTATAAAGTAGTGGAAGACGATATATTACATGAAACCGCAATGGCAACAGCGAAAATACTTGCCGATATGCCAACAAAAGCAATCGGTTTAACAAAACGTTTGTTAAATCAATCCATGGAAAATTCACTGAATCAGCAATTAGAATCGGAAGCTGTTATTCAGGCAAAAGCCGCTTTAACAAATGATTTTAAAGAAGGCGTTGCAGCTTTTTTAGGCAAACGTAAACCGGTATTCAAAGGAGAATGATCGATTAGATGATATACTGATATTTTGATGTGCAAATGAAAATGAAAGAAATACTAAACATAGAACTTCAGATTATTATTTTATAAATCTCAACAAAAGAATCTGTGTTGTCTAATCTGCGAGAATCTTTGTAATCTGTGGCAAACAAAAAGTATATAGTGGTTTAGAAAAAATTACAAAAAAAATTAAATTATGAATTTACATCTCCATTTCATCCTTATCAACTCTGAGTTTAATCAAGGCATTGCCGATGATTTAAACGAAGGCGAAGAATCAGAAGATAACATCAAACACCTTTGGGAAGATGAATTAAAAGTATCTGAACCTATTGCTGAATTTAAGATCAGGAACAATGCAATGTATACGCTCGCAGGTTTTTTTGCTGATGAAAAACCTTTTAGTTTCGAAATTGAGGACATGACAATTGTGGATTGCACAACAGAGAAAGGAACAATTATACAATTTGCAGTTTCGAAAAAACTATTGAAAAAAACAGATAAGATAGTAGACGATAAAAATGATGAAACACATTTGTATTTTTATTTGCGTGATGGAGTGCCCATGGAAAACCCTATAAATGGGGTGTACATCGACAAACAAAATTTTCCTAAGGAATTAAAAAAACTAAAACAATGAGTAAACTAAACTTTTTAAAAACGGAGTTCCCGAAATTATTACAAACTCTGGACGCAAATGCAAAGGGTAGTTGGGGTGTGTTAAACGGAATACAAATGGTGGAACACATGAGCTATTCCGTTCATTTTGCAACAGGTCAATTGGGTACAAAATTAATGACTTCTGAAGATAAAGTAGAGGGCTCAAAAAATTTCGCGATGAGTGATAAGGAATTTAAGCCCAATACAAAAAATACCATGATGGCTGAGATCCCTAATCCAGCTGTGAATTTAACAATGCAGGAAGCAATAAAAGAATTTGAGAACGAAGTATCAGCTTTTGTAAATTACTTTAAAAGCCATCCTGATTCTACACTAATGAATCCATTTTTTGGCGAGCTGAATTTTGAAGAATGGACACATCTTTTTTATAAACATGCCATACATCACTGCAAACAATTTGGATTAATGTAAAAATGGAACGCAGATGACACGGATCGTTATGATTAACTCAGATAAAAAAATATTTTTCAATCATAGGATAGCTGCCAAAGCCTTATAGGGGTCGCCTACAAACTTCAACACATTCGTTTTTATTCCTGACTTATTTTCCTTTGGAGTCATTTAATAAAGTATTTCCCTTATAACGGTTTTGAAACGTTGCTCTTTTTCCCGCATCAAAAATATATAATTAACTTTGATACAAAATTTCAATATTACAACTAATTGATAATTTGTTTCGTGAAATCTTTATTGAATACGTTTGTTTTATGAGTATTATTTTTTCTTTCTGATGTATGGAACTATCGAATTAAATTACTTATTTACTGTCCTGCTTTTTGTGGTCGCATTTTTATATTCATCCGTCGGACATGGCGGAGCGAGCGGTTATCTGGCACTCATGGCTTTGTTTGGTCTTGCGCCTTCGCTGATGAAATCATCCGCATTGATACTTAATATTTTCGTTTCATTCATTTCCTTTTATCAATATTATCGTGGTGGCTATTTTAAATGGAAATTGTTTTGGCCATTCGCTTTAGCTTCTGTCCCTTTTGCTTTTATAGGCGCATTCATTACGATAGATGCGCTTGTATACAAAAAAATATTAGGCCTGGTATTGATTTTTCCGATACTTCGTTTGTTCGGATTAATTGGAAAAGAAAGCGACGAAAAAAATGAAGTGAACATTGGCATCGCATTATTGATAGGCGCTTCGATCGGTCTGCTCTCTGGAATGATAGGAATAGGAGGTGGTATTATTTTGAGTCCGCTCATTCTGATGTTCTATTGGGGCAACATGAAACAAACGGCGGCTGTGTCGGCATTATTTATTTTTGTCAATTCTATTGCCGGCCTGATCGGCTTATTATCAAAAGGTATTATTATCGATACAGTTGTTTATGGTTGGTTAGGAATCGCCCTGCTGGGTGGATTATTCGGCGCATATTACGGAAGGAATAAATTCAGCAATACCATTCTAACTCGGCTATTGGCAGTAGTTTTGCTTATAGCGAGTATTAAATTATTATTGGTTTAACTAAAAGCAAAATTATACATGCTAGATCAAGACGAAATAAAACGCTACGATCGTCACATTCTCTTACCTGAGATCGGTATTGCCGGTCAGGAAAAATTAAAACGATCAAAGGTTTTGGTTATTGGTGCCGGCGGATTAGGTTGTCCTGTTTTGCAATACTTAACTGCTGCAGGTATTGGTACTATTGGTGTTGTCGATTTTGATAAAGTGGACGAATCAAATTTGCAACGTCAGATTTTATACAGTGTTGATGATATCGGCAGATCAAAAGTGGAATGTGCCATTTCCAAATTATCCCGTCAAAATCCTTTTGTTGAATTCATATCGCATTACATTCAACTCACCAATCAAAATGCAATTGACATCATTAAAAAGTATGATATTATTATTGATGGCACCGATAATTTTCCGACAAGATATTTAATAAATGATGCTTGTGTTTTATTAGATAAGCCTTTGGTATACGGCTCTATCAATCGATTTGAAGGACAAGTATCTGTTTTTAATTATTCAATTGATAAGGAAGAACGCGGCCCTACTTATCGTTGTTTGTTCCCTGAGCCTCCTTCTGCAGATACTGCCCCTAATTGTTCCGAGGCTGGTGTGTTGGGAGTTTTGCCAGGTATGATTGGTACCTTTCAGGCCAACGAAGCCATAAAGATCATTACCGGAATTGGGGATGTTTTATCAGGGCGACTGTTTATGATAAATGCTCTTACCATGCAGTTTTATACGATCTCTTTCGAACGTGATATCACTGTTTCTGATTCTGTTTCTTTAGAACAATTCAAAAAAAACGATTACGAATTATTTTGCAATGGAAGAGTTTCGAACATGAATAATGAAATAACCGCAAAAGAATTATATCAGTTATTGGCAGATAACAGAGAGGCGATTCAATTAATAGATGTGAGAGAAATAAATGAACAACCATTTATAGAAACCCTGAAAGAGCTACACATCCCGCTTAACAAGATCATTGAAAAAGCAGATTGGGTCAGTACGGATAAAAAAGTAATTGTTTTTTGTAAAAGTGGAGTACGCAGTAAAAGTGCTATTCAAATTTTACAAAAAGAAAAGGACCTGAATAATTTATATAATTTAAAAGGTGGAGTAGTGGAGTGGTTGAAGAATTACAAGTAAATTCAGAAACAAATATTCTATTTAATCTTTATATGTTGGGTGCAATGCTGTTGAGCTTATATAAATACTGCCAAACGACCGAAAAACGGATTAATTTATTTTGCTAACTTTGGACTATGAATTTAACAGACAAAAATAAATATAAATCTGATTTCAAAAAGGAACTTGATAAATTTTCCGACAAACTTGAAAAATATGTTTCTACCGACGATGGCGATTGGACAGTTAAGGGGTTTATTGATGTATACAAAAATATTTACACCATTTCATCTGATACTAAAATTGTTTCTAAAATCCTTGAAATACACATATTTCCTCAAATCTTACAATTTGCTGATAGCATAGGTTATAAAATCATGCTTGCCGAAAAGCAAAATTGGTATCCAGACCTGACTTTTGTTCATAAACAAAATGACGAAGTAAAATTTGCTCTTGATCTTAAGACAACTTTCCGTAGAAATCATAACACCGCTGGTTTTACTTTAGGTAGCCATGGTGGCTATTTTAAAGAAAGAGAAAAAGAAAAAAACATTCAATTCCCTTACTCACAATATTTAGGACATTATTGTTTAGGAATAATATATACAAGAATTGACTTTGCTGATGACATTGCAGAAACAGAAATTTTTCAAGTCAAAGAACTACAAGAAGAATATAATACTCCAAACAAAAAGATTGGCGAAAGAGATGTAACAACAGTTCAAAATTTAAAGTCAATCACCTCTGTAATAAAAGATTTCGACTTTTTTGCAGCAGAGAAATGGAAAATTGCAAGTGACAAACAAGGTTCGGGAAACACAGCCAATATTGGTTCCATTGTAGACATAGACGATTTAAGAAACGGAAATGGTATTTTTAGCAAATTAGGCGAAGAATGGTTTGACGAATATTGGATTAATTATGGTTCTGCCACAATGGTGAAAGACGGAAAGCCTATAAAAATAACAACCCTCAAAGACTTCTTAGAATTTAAAGGGAGAACAGACCTTTGGGAAAACATTGTCGATAAAACAAAAAAGAAAAAAGAAAGCACAAAAAAAATAGCAGTAAAAAAACTCGCTAAGAAAAAGCCTGCTAAAAAATCAGCCAAGAAAAAAGGAGGGAAAGGAAAATGAAAATATTCGTCCCTCCTATAAAAAGCCAAGGAATCAAAACCAAGTTAGTACCTTGGATAATGGATCTTGCTCCTAAAACAAATGGAAAATGGATAGAACCATTTCTTGGAACTGGTGTGGTTGCTTTCAATTCGGGTTATAAAAATGCAATCTTAAATGACACGAATCCACATATAATTAACTTTTACAAAGATCTTCAGAAAAAAACAATTACTGCTCCTTTAATGAAACAGTATCTTGAATTGGAAGGTGAATTATTAAGTAAAGCCGACAATAATGGTTACGAACATTACTTAAAAGTACGAACACGTTTTAATAGTGAATTTTCTCCTTTTGATTTTATTTTTCTTTCTCGCGCTGGGTTCAACGGAATGATGAGATTTAATAAAAAAGGCAGTTGGAATATTCCGTTTTGCAAAAAGCCAGACCGTTTTGCACAAGCGTACGTTACGAAAATTACAAATCAAGTTTCTACAATTTCTCAAATCATTCAACCCGAGCCTAACTGGACTTTTTATAACAAATCGTTTGCTGACATTATTCCACTTGCCACAGAGAATGATATTATTTATTGTGACCCTCCATATTATGGACGTTACGTTGACTATTTCAACGGTTGGACAGAGCAGGACGAAGAACTTTTGTTCAGACTATTAAGTGAAACGAAAGCAAAATTTATTCTCTCGACTTGGCATCATAATGACTGGAGAGAAAATGAAATGATTAATAAATTTTGGAACAAATTTAATATTGTAACAAAAGACCATTTTTATCACAATGGTGGTAATATTGAAAATCGAAGGACAGTTGTTGAAGCACTCGTTTGCAATTTTGAGACAGACAATTTTCAACAGCATAATCACGGTTTGGCAGAAAAAGCGAAAGACAGACAATTAGTATTTGAACATTTTAAAGAAGCACAGCACCCAACATTTGCTAAGCGTGGTGCGGTTTAGTGTAAGTTGCAAATGTTTTTTTTAGCGGTGTAATTTTATTTCTAAACATTTGCCATTCAGTTCAGCGCATTCTATTCATTTTATCGGTTAATTTAAGAGTTTGCAGTAAATCGCAACCTCGTCTATTTTCATCGTTAGCCGTAGTGTGTCAGAATAAATAAAATTACGTTTCGTTCGTAACGTCCCGCTACGTCGCTTTTAACAAGTTGAGCGCTGTCATTCCCAGCATTCTGCGTTGAAGCAGACATATCGAGAATTGTGTTGGCTTTGAAATAAGAGAACAATATATTTACAAATTGTTTAGAACAAATGGAAATCATCAAAAAAAAAACACTTTCACCCTTACAACAAGGTGTTAAATTAATAGGTATCGGAAAACATGGGAGCAAAAAGTTACCTGACGAACTGATAATTGAAATTAATGAAGACCTGAAACTCGGGAAAGCCGAACCAATATTAATTGGTGCTTTTTTTGGAGCCTTAATGATGAAAGATATGGAACCCGCATATTTTTTGTTGGAAGAATATTTAGGAAAAGGTAGTTTAACAGATGCCTCAATAATTTTGAATTCATTATGTGTTGATGCTCCTTCCCGAATGAAAAGCATAGGTATAAAATTGATAAATAAACAAACCCTGACTGTTGAAGAAGCCACTGAATTAGGCACATTTTTATTTTCTGATGAGCAGGGAGAATCCTTTCGCGGAATGGCTGTAAGCATATTGCGCATACGATACGAATCGGATGATGAATACAAAGGTTTGTATAATGCGATAAATAGTTCTGCAATAAGAAACACTATTGAATTTAAAAACAAACCGACTATTCAATTGGCGGAACCTTTTGATGGAGTGGAGCATTCCTATATCATAACTCCAATAATTGCGCATGAGTTTCAAAAACTGGAATATAATGTTGTCGTTTCTTGCGGCCGTTCGTCCGGACCAAAAATAACCTTGAATACTTGGGATCTGTATAAAGGTTTAAATGCTGAGTTTTTAAAACCTAATTCAAACATAACCAATATAAGGGTTGAAAATTTTCAACACTCTATTCCTTTCGGTTGGGCTTTGGATCAGAAAACATTTTATCCTGTTCTGGATAAATGGGTGGATAGAAGAAAAATTATTATGAAAAGGCCTTTTTTATCCACCCTTGAAAAAGTTCTGAATCCCTTTAAAGCAAACATCTTGATCACTTCTGTATTTCATATACCATATCTGGAAAAGATGGTGGAGCTTGGAGAAATGACTGGTTTTGATGGCGTCATTGTTTTGAAAAGAGGCTTGGAGGGCTCACTTGCTCCTTCCTTAGCAAAGGCTACCGGTATTTTATGCGCTGCTAAAATGGCTGACGGCACTTTTGTAACGAAGAATATTGATGCAAGTAACGACGATTTGGCTCAGTATAAAAAGGATGCCGATGCGATAATTGAAAATATTTCTTTGAAAAAGAACATAGAATATATAAATAAATATATTTCGCAGGGTAAAACAGAAGATTCAGATTTTGATTATAGAGTGGCACTTGCAATGGAACTTTATAAGCAAGGCCTTAAATGGATCCGTCAAATACAACATACATAAAATCTATTTTACCTGCGAAAATCTGCAAAATTTTCGAGATTTTTTTTCTTTACCCAACCTTTTTCTTTTTATATTCGTGTTGATTAATAGTAAGTTTAAATTATCAAATTAACTTTCATTCACTTAATATTCATTCAACATGTTAAAAAAATCACTACAAACTATTTTTGCCCTATGCCTTGCCTGTTCTGCCATTAAAGCGCAATGCCCTTCCCCTGATGCAGGGGCTGACCAAACTGTATGTGTTGGTTCTACTGTAACACTTATAGGTATCCTCCCTTCAAATATTGCAGGTACCTGGACTAAGGTAGGAGGTTTTTTTGCTCCCGCAGGTGTTATCACAAACACTGCTAGTCCAACAAGTACTGTTACCGGTTTGAATGGTGCCGAAACATTAAGTTTGGTTTGGACTCTGAATGATGGCGCTTCTTGTGTAAATTTAAGAGATACTGTTATTATTCATGTTAATGCGAGTCCAACATCTACAAATGCGGGAACTGACAAAACAGTTTGTGCCGGTGGAACAGCCACTCTGGCTGCAACAGTTGCCCCGGCAGGAAGTATTGGTACATGGACCAAATTAAATGGAATCAACTCTTCAACTACTGTCATAGCAAATATTAATGATTATAAATCAACGGTTACAGGTCTTAACTCTCTTGGAACCGATACATTAAAGTGGACAGTTAATAATGCCGACTGTGGTGGAACCGCTTTTGATATAATGGTTATTAAAGTAAATGCAGCGCCTTCCGTCGCACATGTGATAAGCACAGTTCTTCAAAAATGTCAGCATGATACGATACAACTTGTCGGAAATACTCCAACTGTAGGAACTCCTTCTTGGGCTTTACCAACAAATAGCGGAGCTGCATTTATAACAGGAAACGGGTCACCAAATAACGATACTGTTTCAGTTAGAGGTGTTACCGCCGGTGGTAAAATATCCATGGCGTATAGAATTTCTAATGGAACAGGTGCAACAATTCTTAATGGATGTTTATCTGTTGATACGGCTGTTATATCTTTCAATCCTTCTGTTGCACATGCCGGTCCGGATCAGAAATTATGCACATCAGGTGCAGGAAGCATTACACTGGCGGCTACCCCGGTAGCAGTTGGTGAAATTGGGACTTGGTCATTAGTTAAAAATGCTGGAAATGAAGCGATAACAGATGTTACATCTTTCTCTACAACTGTTACTGCAATAACTTCCGATACGGTAACACTTAGATGGACAGTAACCGGTGGTGGTTGCTCCAATAGTGATGATATTAATATAATCACTTTGGGTGCTGCACCTTCCACTGCAGTTGCAGGACCTCACGTAACATCGGGTTGCGTTGGTGATACCATTCTGTTGAATGGAAATATTGCCACATCTGGAACACCTTCATGGACCCGGACTAAAACGGATGTAGCTGCTTTTAATTTTACTTGTTTTTGCAGTCAATTCAACGATCCTTTTATACCTGCTAATGGTGACAGTACTTCCATAAAAGTTGCATTGTTAAAAGCGGGAACGTATAAATTTTATTACACTATTTCAGTTGGTACATCAACTATTACAGGTACTTGCACTTCCATAGACTCTTCAACTGTTATTGTAAATGCAAAAGCAACTGCAACTATTGTTACACCTCCTCCTGTTGGTTTTACCCCATCCAGTCCAAATCAGACATCTTGCACCGCAACAACTTTTACTGTAACTGCGAGACACCCTACGACAGGAACCGGTGTTTGGTCCATTGTGGCACCCGGAACAGGTCATATTGCTGTGAATGATACGGTAGGAATAGTAACGGGATTGGCTCAGGGCGTTACAACTTTAGCATGGACCGTAAATAATGGAATATGTCCTATTCCTGCTGTAAGCAAAATGACAATTTCTTCCGGGCCTCCTTCATCGGCAGTGGTAGGAAGTGATTTAAGTGGTTGTAAAGGCGATACTATAAAATTAATTGGAAGTGTTGCAAATTTTGGTTCACCGGTTTGGTCTGTTGTTACACCACCCACTACAGGTTTTAATTTCTTTACGCCAACACCTGTAAAATTTGTTCCAAATGCTACTAACGATACGGTAAAAGCAGTTTTAGATTCCGTAGGAACATACAAACTTTATTATACAATTTCTAATGGAACAGCAATTGTTGGTAGTGCTTGCACTTCCAGAGATTCTATGCTGATTTCCATAACTAAATGTATAACCGGTATTAATGAAAATACGAATGGAGGTTTAATAGTTTCGATTCAGCCAAACCCTGCTTCCGGATGGTTCAACCTTTCTTTAAAGGATTCAAAAACTAGCTTTGCCGAAGTATCAATTTTAGCACTTGATGGGCGAACAGTAGTATTAGAGCAATTGGGTTCAGTAAAAGATATTGTAAAAATCATAAACATTTCTAACCTTTCAGATGGAATATATTTTGTAAAAATTAAAAAAGGTGATGAAATTTATACTACCAAGTTAGTTGTTCAATAATAATGACTATTTTTAAAAGTTCCTTGGCGGTTGGCGTCAAGGAGCTTATTTATCTTTTGTTTGTAATTCAATTAAAAATTAATTTTCACTTAAATTCATTCATCATGTTAAAAAATTTACTCTTCACTATTTTTGCGCTTTGCGCGATCACTTCTACCCTTAAAGCGCAATGTCCTGTTGCTGCTTATGCAGGTCTTGATAAAACTATTTGTCAAGGTGATACCATTAAAGTAATTGGAAATGTAACTAATGGGACACCGGTATGGTCTGCTCAGGCGCAACCGCCTACCGTTATTTTTGGATTTCCAATTCCAGGTTCAGGTGTTAGTCCTGTCAGATTTGTTAAAGTTGGCAATAATGATACAACTAATAACGATACAGTGCATATTACTGTTGGGGCAGTATTTACAACTAGTGTAACAGCAACACCGCCTTCATACAGGTTGTATTACACTATCACTAGTACCGGTTGTCCCACTTCTGTGGATTCAATGCAGGTTGTTGTAAATCCACTTCCAACCGCTACAATTGTCGCGCCTGCAGGTGGTGGAGGAGCTAATCAAACTTCTTGCACCGGAGCAGCAACTTTTACCGTAACTGCGCGCAAACCTGCTACAGGATCTACGGGTGTATGGTCTATTGTGGCACCTGGAACTGGTACTGTTACTCAAGCAACTCCCAATGATTCTATAGGAATAGTAACGGGATTGGCAACTGGTGCTACAATTTTAAAATGGACTGTAGTAAATAACGGAACATCATGTACTGCTGCTCGTACAATGACAATCACAGTTGGTACAGGTACACCTACAGTGGCGATTGCAGGAAACAACATGACTGGTTGTGTAGGCGATACTCTTAAATTAATTGGAAGTATTGCAACCTCAGGAACACCAAGATGGTCGAATGCTAATCCTCCAGCAGCTGGTCCGGGTATTAATGTAGGCGGTTTTACATTGCCAGGAGTTACACCTAAAAGTATCAGATTCACTCCAAATGCCAATAACGATACGGTAAAAGTAATTTTAGACACTGCCGGAACTTTTAAACTGTATTATACCATCTCTATTGGAACCGCAACGGTTGGCAGCGCCTGTACTTCCAGAGATTCCATGAATATTACAGTAACTAAATGTGCAACAACAGGAATAACCGAAAATAGTAATGGAGGTTTTGTAATTTCTGTCAGACCAAATCCTGCGTCCGGTTTGTTCTATCTTTCTTTAAAAGATACACAAACAGGTGTTGCCGAAATGTTGGTTTTAACCCCCGATGGGCGCACGATAATTACCGAGCAATTGGGTTCTGTAAAAGATATTGATAAAGCAATAAATATTTCAAATCTACCCAATGGAATTTATTTTGTAGAAGTTATAAAAGGAGGAAATATTAGAAATATTAAATTAGTTGTTCAACAATAGATAGAATTGTTTTTCTTTAAAAAGCTCCTTGACGATTATCGTCAAGGAGCTTTTTTGTTTTAAAGCTTTTGCCAATCTTTTTAATTTCAAAAAAATAGTCCACATATTTGCTCAACTTAATTACTAACCTGAGTTCGATTAATAATTTC
>PLYN01000057.1 GCA_003151815.1 Bacteroidota bacterium
ACCCACGCCAGCCAGCAGGTAACATCGGCTTTGTTTTCATAATATTCCTTTTTCTTTTAATTTGTTTATTTCAGAAGTGAACTACCCCTTGCCTAAAGGCGAAGGGGCTTCGTAAGTCAGTACTCCTACTAATGTAGGCAGTTCGTTACGATTTTTAAGTCTGTGTTCCCCAGACAAATGATTTTTAAGAGCAAAATTTTTAATATTTATGGCAGCATTGACATCACGATAAAATGTTTGTCTTGGTAACTCATTTTCCAAAAGCATTTTCTAAAGCTTCAACCATCAAATAATGAGGTTTTCTTTTTTCTTTTTTCGCCATTTTCTCAATATTGGCAATTGTTTTTTCTTCAAGGATAACTGTTTTCGCTTTTTTAGACATAATATTGTGTTTTAATTATTTAATACCCCGTATTTATGATTAAAACGGCAAATCATCGCCTGCAGCAGCAGCAGTGAACGTTTCAGAAATATTTTCCATTTTATTTGCTGATGAAGCTGCTCCTGCGCTAGCATTAGCAGCACCTTCAATGCGCCAAGCCTCAAGAGTATTAAAATATTTTATTTCACCTTGCGGGCTTGTCCATTCGCGGCCACGAAGATTGAAATGCACTTTTATTTCAGAACCAACAGCGTAATTGTCTATTAAACTAGTTTTGTCTTGTGTTAATTGAAATGAAATGTGTTGAGGGTATTGTGATGAATTGTCCGTAAGAACAAAATCTCTTTTTTTGAATTTTTCTGATACCTGTTGTGCTTCGCTTTTTACTTTTAAGATTCCTGTGATGATGTCCATTTTTGAAAGAATTAAATTATTTTACAAAGATAACAATAATTATTTTATATTAGCAAATAATATAATTAACAATTCGATTGTTAATAAGTTTTAATTATTTATATTAGGATATATTAAAGCATCAACTATCTTTGTACCGAACAATTAAAAATAACAACATGAATTTCTACACACCCCACGAAACGAAATATATCGGCAGACCAATAATTATGGAGCCTGTATTATTTACACAGTTAAATGTAAGGTTATTGGGTAATAGCAAACCTTCAACTATATTGCCACTATATGACGTTGTTTTGTATCAAAATAGCAAACTATTAGAGCATGAGTGTTACGAAAATATTGTTAAATCTGTGAAACAAAACTAAAATGAGGGCAGACCATTTGAAAAAGGCAAAATCTTGCGGCTGTTTAAGGCACGAAAAAAAGTAGTACACTAAAATATATAGTTACCGAAGATATTGAGGCTCAAAGAATAGAATTTGAAGGCGAATAATATTAGCGGAACTGGCACCGCACTATCCGAAGTCGAACGGAGCAGGGGAGCGACTGTACATACGCTCTTTTTTTAAATGGAAAATAAAGAACAAATAATATCACTTGTATTGGCTGAATATGCTGATAAGATTGCAATTGAAACTATAAATAATATCAAAAAAGATACTTCAAAAATCCATTTTATAAATGGAGTTGAAAATAAAGTATTGAAAGAAGTTTTAAATATTTTAACTAAAAAACTAAAATGAGCTACGACGATTGGAAATTACAAACTCCGCCTGAATCAAAAAAACCGATTAATCTTAATTCAGGATTAAGTGAGTTTCAAAAGGCTGTAAATTGCCCTTATAATATCTCTCATAAATTGAGAATTACAAAAATTGATTTTGACCAACGAATTGAAAATGCGAGAAAATTATTAGCGGAAATTGAAAAATGTAATGACCAACTTAGAGAGATATTATTCGGTAACTATATAGTTGAATGTACATGAGAAAAATAAGCGATTTTAAAGATAAAAAATTCGGCATACTAACAGCTATTTCAGTTGAAACTGGCATAAATGAGTTAGGAGAATATCGTACACATTGGAATGTTGTGTGTGAATGTGGAAAAAAGAAAAAAATGAGGGCAGACCATTTGAAAAAGGCAAAATCTTGCGGCTGTTTAAGGCACGAAAAAAAGTAGTACACTAAAATATATAGTTACCTAAATTAGAATACGAATTTGAAATCCGAATGCAAGGGCTTTTTAAGCGTGAAATTTCTGTTCGTACCAAATTAAATGAAATCACTAAAGGAATGCTCAAGGCTTCCGAGTTGAAATCGAAACACTTACAAAACCTATTAAAATGAAAGCAAAATTTACAACTAAAATGATGAATTTTTCAACTGTTTTAAGAACACAATCTGTTCAGAAAATTACAGTAGAATTAATAGATAAAATTCGTGCTTACCAAGCGAGTTTGATTGACTATTCTATTTACGAAAAAATAACACAAAATGAAAATGCACTTATTTTCGATGAAATAAAATCAGTCGAAAAATGGCTTAAAAAACACTCACAAAAATTAAACTAAAAATGGAAATACAAAAATTACCAACAGTTGCCGAATTGTTCGCTGAAAACATCCAAGATGCGTTTAAAAACGAGCAGTTAAATCTTTTGTTAAATCAACCCCCAAACGAAAAGTGGATTAAAGAGCATCCGTTTATTGCTGGATATAAATACATTCAGATAGATAAGGTTGAATACTTATTACGAAGGATTTTTAAACGATTTAAAATTGAAGTAACAGGTCAAGGCACTGCATTTAATGGTGTGTGGGTAACAGTACGAGTGCATTACCTAAATCCTGTTACGAATGAGTTTGATTATCACGATGGTATAGGAGCTTCGCAATTACAAACGAAAAAAGGTACAAGCCCTGCCGACCTTGCTAACATAAACAACGGAGCGTTATCAATGGCTTTTCCGTTAGCTAAAACTGTTGCCATTAAAGATGCTTGTGACCATTTCGGCAAACTATTCGGATGTGATTTAAACCGCAAAGATGCACTACCATTCACAATTGATGTAAATATTTTAAATAAAGCGAATGAAATACCTGTTGAAATAATTGAACAATTAGACCTACTCACCGATGTTTCGGGACTTGATAGATACGTTTCTGGTTTAATGGAATTTCACAAAAATCCTTTATTTATTTTGGAAGTTAAAAAAAGAAAGGAAAAATTAAAATGAAAATCCATGAATGTAAGCAAGGGTCTGCCGAATGGAAAGCATTACGGTTGGGTATGATTACAGGCACACGTTTAAAAGATGTTTTTAAACCCGATAATTTAAGTGTAGTAGATGATTTAATTGCAGAGCGTATATCAGATGCCATTGAAGATAGTTATGTTAATGATGCAATGAAAAGAGGGGTAGAATTAGAACCTATTGCACGTATGGAGTATGAATTAAAAACAGGCAATCAGGTTGAACAATTGGGGTTTTGCATTTCAAACGAATATAACTATCTCGGATTAAGCCCAGATGGATTGATAAAAATTAATGGTAAATATAAAATCGGAATTGAAATAAAATGCCCAAATACCAATACCCATGTGCGTTATATCCGCATGAATAAAATACCGAATGAATATAAATTTCAAATATTAAATTATTTTTTAGTATGTCAGGATTTGGAGCGTGTTGATTTTATTAGTTTTGACGACAGATTTACGGTTAATCCAATGCACATAATTACCATTAAAAGAAATGAATTATCTGACGACATTTTAAAGGCAAAAATGGAACTTGAAAAGTTTTGGATTAAATTTGAAAAATATTACAATCAAGTAATTTTCGGATAATGGCAAAGCTAACTTTTATAAGCCGAGTAAAGTCCGGCAAACTTCAACCGAATACTGGGAAGCAGTTAGTAAAAGCCATTGAAGCGAATGAAGGTAAAAATGTTATTATAACAATTGAAAAGCTATCAGCTAAAAGAAGTATTCAACAAAATAAATACATACACGTAATGTTTACGCAATTTACGGAGGCTTTGAATGATTTAGGTAACGAGTTTACAATGGAGGAAGTGAAAGATCTCTGCAAAGCTAAATTTGCGCTTATAGACGTTGTAAACAAGGCAACAGGCGAAGTAATAGGACAGCGAATACAAGGTACTCACGAAATGAAAAAGGATGAATTAAGCACATTTATTGATTCAGTTATTAACTGGAGCGCATCCTTTTTTAATATTAAACTATATTATCCCAATGCAGAAATGTTAATTGATTTAGAAAACTAAAAACATGGAAGATAAAGAATTTTACAACGAGCTAAGCGAAGGTGATAGATTCACAAAAGGAATCATTTTTATTATACTGGCAATCGCTGCATTTGCTTTATGCCTTGCAATAGGGATTAACTCAGTGTTCTGGTGCATTGGACACATATAATTTATTTAACTTTTTAACTAAAAAAAAACATGAAAAAAATTAAAGGCGATTTAATTATCGAAAAAGGAAACACAATTGATTATTCTAAATTAATAGAAGTATCGGGTAACATCTACCTGAGAGAA
>PLYN01000054.1:0-9756 GCA_003151815.1 Bacteroidota bacterium
CCTTAACTAAACGACATTGATTGAGACCTGTCGAAATATCAGCGATAGGCTTAATGTAAATAATTTGAATAAAATTTAACAGACTCTTAATCTCTTCTTAAATCAACATATCCTTTTAATACAAATCCTTTATCACTTATTTCCAACAAAGCAAAATAAGTACCGTCTGCCAATGCCATACCACCGCCATTTGTGCCATTCCAATCATTTTTATAATCACTAATGTGATACACTATATCACCCCAGCGATTATAAATTGTTATTTTATTATTTGGATATAATTCTAATCCGTGAACAATAAAATTATCGTTCCTTCCATCGCCATTCGGCGAAAAGCCTGTTGGCATTTCAAGTGAAAATGGCTCCTTTAAAGTAATACTTCCTGATACAACACAACCTGTAGAATCGATAACAGAAACGATATAAGTTCCTGCTTGAAGGTTTGAAATATCTTCGGTTGTTGCACTATTCGACCAATAATAAATATAAGGTGAAAGCCCGCCGCTTACTATTAAATCAATGGCTCCATCATTGCTTTGGTAAGAACTAAGATTATAATTATTCGGATATTCAATACTTGTTAAATTCAATACCAATAACTTTTGATTAATTTGAATAGAATCATTTAACACACAGTTATTAGCATCCATCACCTTAACTTTATAAACACCCACTGATAGTCCGGATAAATTCTGTTCTGTGCTTCCGTTTGACCATAGATAGCTATAAGGCTCCATACCTCCACTTACTAATAAATCAGCGGTAGCATTTGCGAAAGAGCACGTTAAAGGTGTTGAAGAAAGCTCTGAAGAAAGGATTCCTTGTTCGTTAATTGTTATAATTGAAAAAGCAGGAAAAGTACATCCGTTATTATCAGTTACCGTTGCAGTATAACTTCCTGCTGATAAATTAAATGCTGTTGTTGTTGTTTGGATTGGCGTTGTATTCCATAAATAGGAATAGCTACCGCTACCACCAGTAGCAATAACAGTTGCTGAACCGGTACTGACACCTTTACAAAATATGTTAGTTTGGGTGTTGGTAGCAATTAATGCAGATGCCGGCTCTGTAATATTTACTTCTACTATTAATGGTTTTGTGCATCCTACACTATCAATTACGGTTACAGAATATGTTCCGGCATTCAAACCGAGTGCTGTTACCGTTGTTTGAACAGGTACGGTATTCCATAAATACGAATATTTCCCACTTCCATTGGTGGCAATAATTGTTGCCGAACCCGTATTTTCTCCTTTACAAAACACATTTGTTTGCGTGCTAATATTTGCATTGATTGTATCCGCAGGTTCTGTAATGCTCACAACTGAAATTACAGATTTTGCACATTCGCTACTTTCTGTTACTGTTACACTATAGTTCCCTGAAACCAAACCAATTGCAGTAGCGGTGGTTTGAACAGGTACGGTATTCCATAAATAAAAATAGATACCACTTCCTCCTGTGGCAATTACTGTTGCTGAACCTGTGCTGTCACCTTTACAAAAAATATCTGTTTTTGTGATTGTATCATTTAATCCTTGAGGCTCGGAAATATCTACAAATGCTAATAAAGGTTGTATACATCCATTATTATCGGTTACTGTTACCGTATAACTTCCGGCTGATAAATTGTTTGCATTTACGGTTGTTTGAACCGGTATTGTATTCCATGAATAAGAATATGATCCGCTACTACCTGTTGCTATGGCTATTGCTGAACCGGTGCTATCACCATTACAAAACACATCGGTAGGCGAAGTAGTTATAACCAAAGTTGATGATGGTTCTGTAATAATTGTTATTGCTGTTGCAGGAATATTACATCCGTTATTATCGCTTACTGTTACCGTATAGCTTCCTGCGATTAAACCAATTGCTGTTGCTGTTGTTTGAACGGGTGTTGTATTCCATAAATAAGAATAATTGCCACTGCCTCCTGTTACTGTCACAGTAACTGACCCTGAACTATCACCTTTACAATATACGTTGGTTTGAGAGGTAACATTTGCAGCCAAAACGATGGATGGTTCCGTTATGGTTATTGCTTCTTCCACAGGACTGGCACATCCATTATTATCACTTACTGTAACGGTATAGCTGCCTGCTGTTAAACCAGTTGCTGTTGCTGTTGTTTGGTTAGGTACGCTATTCCATGAATAAGAATAAACCCCGCTACCACCTGTAGCGGCTATGGTTGCAGAACCTGCGCTGTCACCCATACAAAAAATATTAGTTTGGGAAGTGATGCGCGCGTTTAATTTTAATATAGGTTCTGTTATCGTTATTGATTTTATTACCGGAATTACACATCCATTACTGTCATTCACTGTTACCGTATAACTACCAATTTTCAAACCCATTGCTGTAGCTGTTGTTTGGATTGGCATGGTATTCCATGAATAAAAATAATTTCCACTACCACCTGTAGCCATTACGGTTGCTGAACCTGTGCTGTCACCTTTACAAAACACATTTTGAGATATGATACTTGCATTTAATATGATTGATGGTTCGCTTATAGTGACTGATTTTATTACCGAAACCAAACATCCATTATTATCAGTTACGGTTACAGTATATGTGCCTGCTGTTAAACTGCCTGCTGTTGCTGTTGTTTGAACGGATATAGTATTCCATGAATACAAATAAACTCCAGTTCCACCAGATGCTGTTATAGTGGCAGAACCTGTATTTCCTCCTTTACAATACACATCAGTATAAGATGTGATACCAGCATCTAAAGTGATTGCTGGCTCTGTTATGAATATCTCAATTATAAAAGGAGTTACACATCCATTATTATCTTTAACAGTAATCATATAGCTTCCTGAAGTTAAACCACTTGCTGTTGCTGTTGTTTGAACCGGTTTTGTATTCCATAAATACGTGTAGTTTCCGCTACCACCTGTTGCAGTTATGGTTGCGGAACCGGTATTGTCACCTTTACAAAACACATTGGTTTGAGAAGTGATACTTGCACTCAATACTAATTTAGGTTCTGTGATGGTTACTGATGTTGTTAAAGATTTTAGACATCCGTTATTATCGATAACAGTTACTGTATAAGTTCCTACTATTAAACCACTTGCCATTGCCGTTGTTTGAACCGGTTTTGTATTCCATAAATACGTGTAGTTTCCGCTACCACCCATTGCTGTTACCGTTGCAGAACCTGTGTTGCCTCCTTTACACATTACATTAGTTTGAGAAGTAATACTCGCATCTAAAGCGAATGAGGGTTCTGTGATAGTAACTATTGCTTTTTTAGAATTTGGACATCCTACATTATCACTAACCGTAACTGTATAAGTACCGGCTGCTAAACCCGTTGCTGTTGCTTGAGTTTGAACCGGTGAAGTATTCCAGGAATACGAATAATTGCCACTTCCCCCTGTAACTGTAATTGTTGCAGATCCTGTATTATCACCTTTACAATGCACATTAGTTTGTGTTGTTGTAACAGTTAATGCTGTGGGTTCCGTAATTGTTATACCTGAATTTTGAAATATTTTACACCCACTGCTATCGATGACTGTAACAGAATATATACCTGCATATAAGTTAATCAGAGAATCTGCATTTTTAATAACAGGATTACTCCATAAGTATGAAAAAACTTCAGTACTGCCGGGAATAGTAATTTTGATCGCTCCTGTGTTTCCTCCCGAACATAAAATATTGGTTAATGTTGTAGACACATTTAATAATATAGGTTCTGCAATATTTACGATGGACGTAACCGGTATTACACAACCTCCCTTATCAGATACTATTACGGAATAAGTTCCGGCAGGTAACCCGTTCACTGTTGCGGTCGTTTTAACAGGCGATGTACTCCAAGAATAAGAATATCCACCGCAACCTCCAGTTGCTGTTACTGTTGCCGAACCGGTGCTATCACCTCTACAAGTTACATTTGATTGTGTGATGTTAACATTCAATGCTAAAGAAAACGAAGGGATTAAAAATAAATTAGTGTGAGATTTTTTGACAAGAAAATTATCAGTAGAAAACAATGGAATTGAAAGAGCACTTGCCAACTTTATCATTCCAATGAAAAGAATCAACAACAAAACATTTATATTATTCTTTCTCTTTTTCATGATTTTTTATTTAGCATGATGCAAAGTAATGCCCGTATTTAAAGCATACCTATGACTGCTATCACTCTATTAGTGTGAGTTTAATCTGAGCTCAAATTTATTTCATTACGCTACCATTGGTTATTTTAGTAACCTTCACTTCAGTCCTTCTATTTTGTTGATGCTCTTCTTCAGTACACTTAACATTATTTCCACAATGGTTAACCAACATTTTTTCACCATATCCTTTCCATGTAAGTCGATTTGAATCAATTCCTTTTGAGATTAAATAATCAACAACAGACTTTGAACGTTTGTTCGATAGTATTAAATTAAAATTGTCACTCGCACGAGAATCGGTATGTGAACCAATCTCTATATTAATGGTGGGATTTTCTTTCAATAAATTAACCAATTTATCCAATACAACTGCGGTATATGGACGAATATCCCATTTCCCTAAATCATAATAAACATTTTCCAACACAATCGGTTTACCGATAACGACTTTCGCGATGTCGAAACTTTTTACAAAATCTTTTGGCTCTTTTTTTATTTCCTTAACTACTTTTTCCAAGTCAAGATTTACAATAAAATCTTCTGATATCATTTTATTTTTTGTTGAAACGCCTGTATTTTTAGTGAATTTATAATCCTTCGACCCAAAAACAACATAATCTGTTTTTGGATTTAATTTTAGTTTATAGTTTCCATTTTTATCAGTACGAATAGTATCTTTTTTATTTGCTTTCCCTTCGTCAATTAATGTTACAGTCACATCTTCGAAAGGAATTTTCGTTCCTTTTTCAGTAACCACGCCTGTAATGTTAAAAGTTGGATCGTGTTTATTGAATTCATAAATCATATCAGTAGTTTTTCTATTGGAAGAAAGGTATCCGGTTTTTCCATCAGCATACAAAACAAATCCAAAATCATCTTTTGTGGAATTCACAGGATAGCGTAAATTTTCTACCTCCAACCATTTTTTATTTTTTTCATTATATGAAGTAGAAAAGACATCTAATCCACCCATATTGGTATGCGAATCGGAAGAAAAATACAATGTTCCGTCTTCGCTCATAAAAGGAAACATTTCGTTACCTGTTGTGTTTACAACCATTCCTAAATTTTCAGGTGTACTCCATTTATTGCTATCTAAAGTTGACCGGTAAATATCTGTACCACCATAACCACCCGGCATATCTGAAATAAAATACAAGGTTTTTTCATCCTTTGAAATACAAGGATGTCCGACCGAATATTCATTACTATTAAAAGGCATTTCCTCTAATTGTTCCCATCTGCCATTTACCAATTTTGCCGTATAGAGTTTTAGATTGTTTTCATTTTTCAAACTTTTTCCAAGTTTCTTTTTCGAGTAATTACTTCTTGTAAAATAAATTACATCACCGGATTTATTAAAAGATGCAGGCCCTTCATGGTATCGTCCGTTTATTTCTCCTTCTAACAATTGCGGGCTTGACCACTTTCCGCTTGAATTTTTTTCTGAAAAATATAAATCAAGATATGATTTTCCTGTCCATGGATTTTTGCGTGAATTATTTAACTCTTCTTTTTCGGCAGAAAATACCATTCCATTTTTATAGGGTACTGAACCAAAAGCAGATGCCAGCTCCGAAAAATTCAACGCATTTAATGTATATAAAGTAGTATCAAGCATAAATATATTTAATGAATCGCATGAAGCCGCAAGCATTTCTGCACCCCGGTCATCAGGTACTTTTTCAAGATATTTTTTTATCCATATTTTCGAATTGATATAATCTCCTTTATGCATTAATATTTTTGCATACTGAAACATATTTATCGGCTCGCTTTCCGGATAATTCACAATAGCTGCATATAACGGTTCAGCTTTGTCCATATCATTTATTAAACGATAGCAATTCGCTAATTTAATTTTAACATCATGATTATCACTATTTAAAATTACTTTGTTATAATGCTTAATGGCTTTATAATATTGCAAATTGGCGTATTCATTATTTGCTTTTTCATGATAATAATTAGAACAGCTAAGCAAACAAGTGCTCATAAAAATGATTGATAATTTAATAATAGAATTTTTCATAACTTATATTTTTATTGTTTGAAGATTAAAAGTATCGCGGTGTTTTTGTTTTTATAATATCTTTTCCAAAATCAAATCCCAACATGATTTCATGCGACCCGGAAGAATATGTTCGAATAGCTGAAGTGGTTATATCATACGCATATCCAATCCTGAATTTTTTATTGGCTTGATAGTTAAGCATTATTGATACTGCGTCTCCCGAACGATACGAAACGCCCAAACCAATTGCATTCATATAAAATGCCATTACATTTAAATCTATTTGAAAAGGTGCCGCATCTTCCTTTTTCAAAAGAAAGGTGGGTTTAATATTAAACTTGTCACCTGCTTTAAATACATAACCACCCGTCAAATAATAATGCCTTTGGATGGTAGCATTGTTCGAGATAGAAAAATTATAATCTTGTTTAGGGTTTTCTGCAACAAGTGCTGGAATTGAAAATCCTACATACCATTTTTCAGTATAATAATACGTTCCAAAACCAAATTTTGGTATCAAAGCACTTTTGATTGTTCCCTGGAAAGAAGGATCATTGCTATCCCAAACGGTCAAATCACTTACTTTTGAAGTGTATTGTGATACGCCTGCCTTGATTCCAAATCCTAATTTCCCTTCACCGAGTTTCACAAAATAGGAATAGTTTGCATAAATATCTGTTTGACCGGTTACACCAATTTTATCATTTGAAAGGATCAAACCTAAGCCCATCTTTTGATTGAGCAATGGTCCATCAACAGCTAAAAGGAAAGTTTTGGGAGCTCCCGCAAAATCTACCCATTGATTTCGATAAGTCAATGTAGAACTAACATACTTATGGCTGCCGGCATAAGCGGGATTTAAAAATAATCCATTAAACATATACTGACTAACCATCACTTCCTGCTGTGCATTTGCGTTAAAAAACTTCGCAAAAATTACAATTCCGATTATTACTTTTTTCATGATCATTTAATTATTAATTCATTAATATCTTCTTATATCAACATACCCTTTTAATATAATTCCTTTGCTACTTATTTCCAATATAACAAAATAAGTTCCGTCGGCTAAAGCCATTCCGCCACCATCAGTCCCATTCCAATCATTTTTGTAATTACTAATCTGGTACACAATATCTCCCCATCGATTATAAATTGCCAGGTGATTAATTGGAAATAAGTCTAAGCCATGAACAACGAAATTATCGTTCAAGCCATCACTATTTGGCGAAATTCCGGTTGGCATTTCCAATGCCATTGGTTCAATTAATGTTATACTTCCAACCGCAATACAACCTAAGGAATCAGTAACACTAACTGTATAAGTTCCAGCCTGAAGATTTGATATATTTTCTGTTGTAGCCTTATTTGACCAATAATAAATATATGGGGAAGCGCCTCCGTTTACTGTTAAATCAATAGATCCATCGCTACTTTGGTTTGCACTAAGATTATAATTAGCCACATATACCGGACTTATTAACTTCAACGACAAAGTATCCTGACCAATTTTTACAGAATTATTTATCTTGCAATTATTTGCATCTGTCACATCAACAGTATAAACCCCTGAAACCAGTCCGGATAAATCAGCATCTGTACTACCATTTGACCAGCTATAATTATATGGTTTCGTACCGCCACTGATTGTCAAATCAATTTTACCATTTGCTGTTGCACACGTTGAAGGGCTTGATATTAAGGCGGAAGATAAAATTTCAGGTTCATTAATAGTCGCTACTGAGTTTACTGATATAGTGCATCCGTTGTTATCGGCAACTGTCACTGTATAGCTGCCGGCAGTTAAATTACTTGCTGTTGCAGTAGTTTGAACCGGCGTTGTGTTCCATAAGTAAGAATAATTTAAACTTCCACCTGTTGCCGTTACCATTGCAGAGCCTGTTGTTCCACCATTACAGGATACATCTACCTTGGATATACTTGCTCCCAATGCAAGATCAGGTTCAAGAATATTTACAACTGAAATTTCCGGTATTGTACATCCGTTTTTATCTCTTACAATTATGGTATAACTTCCTGCTGTTAAATTGCCAATAGAATCAGTAATTTCAACAGGATTCGTACTCCATAAATAAGAATAAAAACCTGTTCCACCGGTTGCTATTACACTTGCTTCACCAGTATTTCCGTCTTTACAAAACACATTTGTTTTTGAAGTGCTGATCCCTAAAGGTAACGCAGGCTCTGTAATTGTAACTTCCGCATGAAGAGGTACCGGACATCCATTATTTTCAGTAATTGTTACAGAATAGCTACCTACAGATAAATTACTTGCAATTGCAGTAGTTTGAACCGGAGTTGTATTCCATGAATACGTATAATTTCCATTGCCACCCGATACAATCACATTAGCTGAACCTGTGTTTCCACCATTACACAACACATTGTTCTGTGAAGTAGTTGCGCTCAAAGCTGATCCGGGTTCAGTAATAATCACTTCGGTTGTTGCCGGAACTGTACATCCATTTCTATCAGTAACTGTAACAGTATAAGTTCCTGCCGGTAAATTGCTTAACGATGCCGTTGTTTGAATAGGTATTGTATTCCATGAATATGAATATATTCCGCTACCACCTGCTGCTATTACAGTTGCAGAACCAGTGCTATCGCCTTTACACAAAATGTTAGTTTGTGATGTTATGCTAGCACTTAATTCAATTGATGGCTCAGTTATGAATATCTCAATTATATAAGGTTCTGTACATCCGTTATTATCCGTAACAGTAATATTATAGCTTCCGGAAGTTAAAGCACTTGCAGTTGCAGTTGTTTGAACTGGTATAGTATTCCATGAATATAAATAAACCCCGCTACCACCTGTTGCTGTTACGGTTGCAGAACCGGTGCTTCCGCCTTTGCAATACACATTAGTTTGTGATGTGATGTTTGCATTTAAAATTAATTCCGGTTCTGTTATCGTTACTGATTTTAATACAGGAATTGTACATCCGTTGTTATCTGTTAAAGTCACCGTATAAGTTCCCGCTATTAATCCGGTGGCGGCTGATGTGGTTTGAGAATTATTCCATAAGTAAGAATATGCTCCGCTACCGCCCGTTGCAGTTACGGTTGCAGAACCAGTGCTTCCGCCTTTACAATACACATTGGTTTGCGAGGTAATGTTCGCATTTAATATAATTGTTGGTTCCGTTATCGTTACAGTTTTTATTATTGGAATTGTACATCCGTTGTTGTCAGTTACAGTTACCGTATAAGTGCCTGCTATTAAACCTGTTGCGGTTGATGTGGTTTGAGAATTATTCCATAAGTAAGAATATGCTCCGCTACCACCGGTTGCTGTTATAGTTGCAGAACCGGTGCTATCACCTTTGCAATACACATTTGTTTGCGATGTGATATTTGCATTTAAAATTAATTCCGGTTCTGTTATCGTTACTGATTTTATTATAGGAATGATACATCCGTTATTATCAGTTATGGTTACAGTATAAGTGCCCGCTATTAATCCTGTAACGGTTGATGTGGTTTGAGAATTATTCCATAAGTAGGAATACGATTCGCTTCCACCGATTGCTGTTACGCTTGCGGAACCAGTGCTATCACCTTTGCAATACACAT
>PLYN01000054.1:9779-65814 GCA_003151815.1 Bacteroidota bacterium
TATAAGTGCCCGCTATTAATCCTGTGGCAGTTGATGTGGTTTGAGAATTATTCCATAAGTAAGAATAATTTAAACTTCCGCCTGTCGCAGTTATAGTTGCAGAACCTGTGCTTCCGCCTTTGCAATAAACATTTGTTTGTGATGTAATGCTTGCATTTAATATTATTGATGGTTCTGTTATCGTTACTGATTTTATCACAGGGATGGTACATCCGTTATTGTCGGTTACCGTTACGGTATAAGTTCCTGCTATTAATCCTGTAGCGGTTGATGTTGTTTGAAAATTATTCCATAAGTAAGAATACGATTCGCTTCCACCGATTGCTGTTACGCTTGCGGAACCGGTGCTATCACCTTTGCAATACACATTGGTTTGTGATGTGATGTTTGCATCTAAAATTAATTCCGGTTCTGTTATCGTTACTGATTGTATTATAGGAATGATACATCCGTTATTATCAGTTACGGTTACGGTATAAGTACCCGCTATTAATCCTGTAACGGTTGATGTTGTTTGAGAATTATTCCATAAGTAGGAATACGATTCGCTGCCACCAGTTGCGGTTATGCTTGCAGAACCCGTGCTTCCACCTTTACAATACACATTAGTTTGTGAGGTGATGCTCGCATTTAAAATTAATTCGGGTTCCGTTATCGTTACAGTTTTTATTATTGGAATTGTACATCCGTTGTTGTCAGTTACAGTTACCGTATATGTTCCTGCAATTAATCCTGTTGCGGTTGATGTGGTTTGAGAATTATTCCATAAGTAAGAATATGCTCCGCTACCGCCCGTTGCTATTATAGTGGCTGAACCTGTGCTACTGCCTTTACACAATACACTGCTTTGAGATGTGATATTCGCATTAAAATCAAAAACGGTTACAGTAAAAGAAACCCGATTTGGACTGATGCAAGAACCCGATGCTCCTTCAGCAACATAATAAGTTGTTACTCCGGGAGTAGCAGTTGATGGTGTAATCGACAACATTGGTGTTGCTGAGGTATTTGTCAGGTAATAATATAAAGTATAGGAAGGATCACTTGCTATAGCTGTTAATGGTGATGCTACCTGATTAAGACAGTATGCAACATTATTTGTTATAGGAGTTGTTATAACACTTTTTACTGATATTGTAAAATCAAAATGACATGTGCCACCACCAGGAGGAATAGCATAGAACGTATTTGTGCCAACTGAGGCAGGAAAAGGATTGCTGATAGTATATTCTACTGAAGAGCTTGTAATCGGAAACGAATCATAAAAACGCGATCCGGATGGAAAGTTGCCTGAAACATTAGTAACAGGAATGCTTGTACCCACATTACAAAAAACAAAGTCCATTTGATTCGGCGTATTCTGACAATGTTGAGCAACATAATCTGTTGAATTGATGGCAATTTGCAAAGGAGCAGTTATTGGTTCACCCTGACAAATCCCATTGGAAACATAACCTTGTATAAATGGTTGATTGCCAAATTTTATTCCTGAAGTATGCCCTGTTCCACTAATTGTTCCACCACTTAATGAAACAGTTGGTGGACAATTTGAATTTTTCAGTAAACTGCAATCTTCAGTTACCTTCATATGAAAGGTCATTTCAGCCAATAATGTATTTGGGTCTGCGGGTTTAGGAAGTGATCCAAAATTCCAAACAAGCGAACCCGTTGCACCAAGGGTAGGATCAAAATAAATAGTGTTGGGTGATGGTAAAGGAGTAAAATATACATTTCCGATTGCGCTTCCATTCACATAAGTTGCTGAATAAGGCATTGGAATTACAAACTTTGTACTGTCAATTGCCTCTGTTCCTTTATTTCTTATTTTCAAATCATAAGAAATATCCTGACCAGGTGTTACCGCTAACGGACCGGAGCCAACCGGCTGACCATTAATAGTTGCAGTAGAAACAAGCAACTCTACATTCGGGATGTATGCATCAACTGCCATGGCGATGCAAAAAATAACATAAGAATCTCCGGTAGTTCCATATTTAAAAGTTGTTGATGTCTGATTATTCGCAATAACGGAGTTGTTGGTATTAGGTATATCAAACATGCAAATATCAATGCCTGTATTGTTTTTCAAAGTCGGATTACGGGCATTACCTCCGGTACAAATGGAACTATTGAAAAAATTCCCGCTTGAGTTACATGAATCATTTAAAGCAACCCAGGCATTGTTTTGATTAATAACATCAAAATAATCACCGGTAAGACTAACATCGCCTTCGCTAGCCATCAAACCTAGTTTCAAATTTACATTGCCGGACTGAACAGTTTTAAAACCTGAAACAGGTAGTTGAAAATTGGAATTATTAGTACTACCAATATAGGCTTGACCATCAAAAATGGTAACATCACGCCAGTTCATTTTCGAATTTTCATATACTACAATCATCCCCCAACCTCCGGAGTAGCCTTGACCATCACCTTGACCTTGAACCAAAGCAACATCGGCAACAGAGTATTCGCCTGTTTTATTTGCTTTAACATAATCTGTTACTTCTGCAAAAGCAGTATATATGTACGCATCGCTGGAAGTCGGATAATAAATATCATTGGCATTAGCGGTAAATTCAGTATAAGGCTGACCGGCAATCTTGAATTTCACTTTACGTTTATCTAATGCTTTAGCAACATTAACATTTATTTGAGCTGTTCCTTTAACAGTACCGGTTGCAGAAGCCGTTGATTGATAAGTGTTGGAACTTTGATTTCCTCTTGAATCTCTCAACAATCTGTTTACTGTTAAAACAATGCCACCGGAGGGCCCATAAACTGTTACCGGATCAAAATTAACCGCTCTAAGATTAGTTCCCGGAACGCTGAAAACCTGGTTAGTAGGCACAATCCAGGAAGTACCATTATTGGTTGAATATCTGATATATGGAGAAGCAAATGCAAATTCAAAAAGAACTGTAGGTCCTGTACCTGAGGATGTATAGGTATATCGGACACCATAACTATTATTGCTTCCAACTCGCGACACAGCAACAGTATAATCTGTATAAGTAATTGCACCATTATTGGTTACTGTATAAGTTGAGTTTACTGTTAAAGATTGTGTTTGTGTTGTAGCAACCGTAAATGTATTTGGACTGGTAGGTCCGGAAGATGCGCGTCCTGTCCAATATAAACCTGCAAAGATTATGTTTGAACATGCTGGATTTGCTGAATTCTCGGTAGAAAAACTCAAGGTTGCAGAGGATGAATTTATTGTACTATCAACACCATCAACGTCCACATATTTAGAAACATTATTATTGTTATCGGTAGTAACAGTGTAAGGTATAACGGTAAGATTGGTATTGCCAATCATTGTATAATCACCTCTTATATTATAGATTTGTCGAGTTGGAGAATATACCGAAGTTCTTTGGGTAAAGGGTTTGATTACCTGTCCGGAAGCATCATTCACAATGTTTAATAATGCCAAAGTCAGAATTAATAATGGAATTAAATTGACAAACTTTGATTTTAAAATTTTGATTTTCATAATCTATAAAATTTATTTATTGTAGAATATTGTAATTGGATTTAACTGCCAATGTTGATTTTGTATAAAATTTCTATTAAATGATTTCCATTATTTTGAACGATCTCGGATATTTTTTCATTCTCACATGCAATATTTTCAGGCTGTTCAGGACAGATAGAGAAATCACATAAAAAATAAATGTATTTTAAGTTTTCAAAACCCGATAAATCGGAAAGCTTTAATACCACTTTTTGCATATCCTCTTGCTTTTTTATTCGGATAGAAATAATTTCAATCTTGCTAAATAAAGGATTAGAATTACTAAGCAATGGAATGGAAGATATATCCGTAAATAGTATAGTAGGATTATTTTTATAAGTACCTGCTAATTCACCTTGTTGAAAATAAATAGATGGAAGCAAATCAGATGTTAAACTTTTCAGATGAACTCCTTCAGCTTGTATTGCTGAATCAGGAGATGATTTCAAAACCAACAATTTGTTGCCTAAGTCCTGTATTCCTTGTCCGAACGAACTTGTTGAAAAAACAATAAATAAGAAAAAGGAAAATAATAACTTATTTATTAAATTAGATTTTTGAACTTTGTCAAATTGATATTTAGTAAATAAATGAGGCTGATTGAACATTGATATTTTCATTTTTAAAATATTTAACTAAACTTATATTAAATTAATTTTTGAATTATCCGAGTGCAAAGCAATGAGAAAATAAAATCTTCAACTATGATAAATTACATACAAACAGCGTGAATCTCATCACAGATGTTTTCTATCAACTATTAAAATCGATTGTTATATTTACAGTACTCAATTAAAAAAATGTTATCATTCAACAATACAGAAATTGCATTTGCAGATAAAACAAATAAGGATCTAAATCGTTCCTATTGGTTATTTAAAATTGTTTCAAATAGCGGGCTTGTCAACATAGGAAGCTTATTTACCAATGTTGCTTTAAAAATCCATTTACCAATTAAAGGAATTATTAAAGCTACAATTTTTAAACAATTTTGCGGAGGAGAAACAATCGAAGAGTGTGAAATAAAAATTAAAAATTTAGGAAATTATAAAATCGGAACTATTTTAGATTACTCTGTAGAAGGAAAAGAATCAGAAAAAGATTTTGATACCTGTGCAACGGAAACAATTGCTACCATTAATAAATCTAAAAATAATAACGACATTCCTTTCTGTGTTTTTAAAGTTACAGGCGTAGCGCGTTTTTATTTATTAGAGAAAATTGCTGCTAATCAAAACTTAACAGAGGTAGAACAAAAAGAATTTGAAATCTTAAAACAACGTGTAAATTTAATTTGTGAAGCAGCGTTCAATGCAGGCACACCTGTTTTTATTGATGCCGAAGAAAGCTGGATCCAAAATGCAATTGATGAATTAGCTTTGAATATGATGACTCTCTATAACATTCAAAAACCCATTGTATACAATACATTGCAGATGTATCGAAAAGATAGATTAGTATATTTAAAACAATCATTGGAATTGGCAAAAAAAGAAAATTACTTTTTAGGTGCAAAAATAGTTCGTGGTGCATACATCGATAAAGAACATGCCCGTTCTAAAGAAAAAGGTTATGATTCTCCGATTCAGGATAACAAAGAAAACACCGATAATGATTACGACTCTGCCCTTTTATTTTGTCTTGAAAATATAAAACAAGTTGCATTTTGTGCTGCTACACACAACGAGAAAAGTTCCATGAAATTAGCGCAAATGATGCTGAAAAAAAATATTCCAAATAACAATACACATGTTTACTTTGCTCAACTTTTGGGAATGAGTGATCACATTAGCTATAATCTTGCTAAGGCCGGATACAATGTTGCAAAATATGTTCCATATGGTCCAGTTAGTGAAGTGCTTCCATATCTAATCCGCAGAGCTCAGGAAAATACTTTTGTAAAAGGACAAACAGGACGTGAATTGAGTTTAATTATAAAGGAAAAAGAAAGAAGAAAATTAATTGGGGAATTTTAAAATTAATAAATTTGAAAAATCGTTTCGAATTTTTCTAACGCGAAAAGAAAAGCAATACGACAAATTCTCTTTTTAATTCGCCTCACCCCTTAATCCCCTCTCCAAAGGAGAGGGGGCAAGACGTAACAATACAAAGTGCTTTACATTCAGTCACCCCTCTCCTTTGGAGAGGGGCTGGGGGTGAGGCTTAAACGAAAAAGGGAAATTTGCTGTACACCCAAAAGAACTAAATCCAACCAAATTCCCAATTAATAGAAATCTACAATCCTTTTGTCGAATTTTTATTTATCAATCAAATTTCTAATTACTTTTGCTTTAACCAAATGGTTAAACCATAAAATTAAATGGAACAGTTAAATTCAACTTCCGAAGAAAAAATATTAAAAGCCGCCAAAGATGTTTTCATGAAATACGGTCTATACGGAGCCCGCATGCAGGACATTGCGGACACGGCAGGTATTAACAAGGCATTATTACACTATTACTTTAGAAGCAAGGAAAAACTATTTGATAAAATATTTGAAAACGCTTTACACAAGTATTTCGAAAGAATAAATGTTTTTTCAGACTCTTCCTTGCCTGTAATAGATCAGGTATTCAAATACGTGGAAAACAGTATTGATTTTTATGCTGAATATCCTAAAATATCAATGTTTATAATAAAAGAGATAGAAATTAATCCTGAATTATTTCATAAAAAGGTACAAGTTATTAAAAAAGGAAAAAGTATAAAGATGATTGAAGCACTGGAAAAAGCAATGGCGAAAGGCGAAATAAAAAAAATTGATACTGCTATGTTTTTTATTAATCTACAATCACTTTGCTCCTACCCTTTTATTGCCAAACCTATATTCAAACACTCTTTAAAAGCAAACGATAAAGATTATGATAAAGATTTTAGCACCGGAAAATTAAAAAGATCGGTGAAAAATTTTGTTGAATCTTCTTTAAGTAAAAAATAAATTAATAACAATACAAATAAATTTCAAATCGAAAAATCAAACATAAGAATATTATAAAATGAAACGATTAACACTATTTTTATTAACCATCACCAGTATTTGTTTTGGGCAAAAAATAACACTGTCGCTCGATTCCTGTATACAAATGGCGAAGCGAAATTATCCTCTTATCAAACAAAATCACTTAATAGAAGAAAGCGGAAAAAATGCTGTCCAAATCGACAATAAAAATTGGTTGCCAAAATTATCCTTTTCATCACAAGCCACTTATCAAAGTGAAGTAATTACGTTTGGTGGCATCTCATTTCCACATGATAATTATTTAACATCATTAAATGTTGAACAAACCCTTTTTGATGCAGGGCAAAACAAACAACAAAAACAATATGATAGATTAAATAGCGAAAATGAACTTATGAAAAATGAAGTGGAGTTATATAAATTGATTGATAGAGTAAATCAATTATACAGCAATATTTTACTCATGCGTGAAAATATTAAAACGTTGAATATTTACCAAAACGATATCAGTAATAAAAAAACAAATCTTTCCGAATCACTAAAAAATGGAATGATCTTGCAAAGTAATTTAGATGAATTGGAGGCTGAAGAATTAAAAACAGATCAATCAATTATTGAAGCACAGGAAAATATAAAGTCGCTATATCAAACTTTAGGGATGTTTATTAATAAACCCGTTGATGATGAAACAGAATTTTCTGCACTCCCAATAATTAACGCATCAAAAGAGGATGAAATAAATCGTCCTGAATTAAAATTATTTGAAACGCAAAAAGCCATGCTGGAAGCACGTTACAAGATCGCTTCGAAAAACACTTTACCGCGAATAGCAGTAAATGGCCAAGGTGCTTATGGTCGCCCCGGACCCAACTTCCTGAATCAAAATTTACGTTATTTCGGTCAAACAGGTGTCAGCTTAAAATGGAACATCGGTTCGCTATATAGCCTTTCTAATGAAAAACAATATCTCAACATCAATAAACAAATGGTGGATGTTCAAAAAGAAGTTTTTGATTTTAATTTAAAAACTGCTATGGCATCACAAAAAGCACAGATTAATTCCCTGAACACGATTATCGAAAAAGATAAATTGATCATAGAAAAACGACACAACATACGAATGACCGCATCTACTCAATTAGATAATGGCACCATCACTTCAGCAGATTATCTGGTGCAATTAAATGCGGAAATGCAGGCGATCCTAAACAAAAAAGTACATGAAATAAAATTAATGAATGCCATCACTACCTATAACGCAAACAAAGGAATTAACAACTTTTAAACATTTACATCAAAATGGAAACATCTATGCAATCAGAAAAATCAGCAGAAGAAAATAAAGTACCGGAAGTTAAAAACAAAAAAAAACTTTTTATTATTGCAACTATTTTAAGCGCTCTTTTAATTGTCAGTATCATATATTTTGTAAATAGCGCTAATTACGAAAATACCGACAATGCACAATTGGATGCTGATATAATACCAATAAAACCGAGTGTTACAGGTTATATAAAAATTATTCATTTTAAAGATAATGATCAGGTTAAAAAAGGTCAGCTACTTATTACAATTGATGATACTGATTTAAAAACCAGGGTTGCACAAGCCGAAGCCGCACTTGAAAACTCAAAATCGAATTTATTATCGGTTCAACGAAATTCAAATGCATCCAATCAAAATGCGAGTGCATCGGTACAAACTTCAGCTTCGGTTGAACAAAATATAAATTCAGCAAAAGCCCGCCTAACAAAATCGCAGGAAGATTTTAATCGTACAGAAAATATGTACAATGCAAAAGCAGCAACAAAAGCACAATACGATGCAGCCAAAGCTGATTTAGAAATTTACAAAGCACAATACGATGGTGCTGTCAGCCAATATAAGTCAGCTTCAGCGCAATCTCAAGGTGTATACTCACAAGCTGAAGCACAAAAATCTCAAATTGCATTAGCGGAAGCGATGGTAAAACAACGTGAAGCAGAATTAATATTGGCTAAAATACAAATGGCTCACGCATTTATTGAAGCACCATGCGATGGAATAGTTACCAAACGCTCGGTTGAGGAAGGTCAATTCATTACCATTGCACAACCTTTATGTTCCATTATAAATAATACGAATGTTTGGGTAACAGCTAATTTTAAAGAAACTCAAATAACTGAATTGCAAAAAGGACAAGAAGTAAAAATTGTTTTGGACGCTTTTCCGGATATTAAAATAAAAGGTAAAATAGGATCATTTATTGGTGCAACAGGAGCAAAATTTTCGTTGTTACCTCCCGACAATTCAACAGGAAATTTCGTAAAGATAGTTCAACGTATTCCTGTGCGTATTGAAATTACTGAGTTCCCAAAAGAAAATGCATCGGTTTTATTTCCCGGTTTAAGTGCTTACGTAGAAGTAAAAATTAAATAAATTGGAAGCAATAGCATTACCACCACCGACGATTTATCCGACAGGAGCAACTAAATGGATTTTAATTCTAACGGCCATTTCATGTGCAATTTTGGAATTGATCGACACTACCGTTGTAAATGTTTCATTACGAGAAATAAGTGGAAACATTGGCGCTACAACTACTGAAATCGCATGGGTTATCACCGCATACGCAATTTCAAATGTTATTATCATTCCGCTCGCCAGCATGTTATCTGATTTTTTCGGTAGAAAAACTTACTTCACCGCGTCGGTTATAATTTTCACTTTCTCATCGTTGATGTGTGGTTTATCAACTAACTTATGGATGCTCGTATTTTGGAGATTTGTTCAGGGCATCGGTGGTGGTGGTTTGTTATCCACTGCTCAATCCATTATTGTTGGCGCATTTCCTCCCGAAAAAATATCAACCGCTAATGCCATTTTCGGAATGGGAATAATTATGGGTCCAACCTTTGGTCCTTCAATGGGCGGGTACATTACCGATCACCTTTCATGGCATTGGATATTTTTTGTAAATATTCCGATTGGCGTTGTCGCTACTTTTTTAGCATGGACCTATGTTACCGACAGAGAAGGGGCTCAAAGACCAAGAAAAATAGACTGGTGGGGCATTTTATTTTTAATGATGGCAGTAGGATCTTTACAATATGTTTTAGAAGAAGGTGCGTCAGAAGATTGGTTTCAAAGTTCTGAAATAATAACATTATCAATAGTCGCGGCAGTTGGTTTGGTTGCTTTTATTTATAGGGAATTAACTATTGATTACCCTGCCGTAAACATAAAACTCTATAAAAATTATAATTTAGCGATGGCGAGCATCATGAATTTTATGCTTGGCTTTATTCTCTTCGGCACTGTATTTATTTTTCCTTTATTTGCCCAAATATCGTTGGGTTGGACTGCCACAGATACCGGTGTTTTTATGATACCAAGTGCTTTGTGTGCGGCAATTGGAATGCCCTTAGTAGGTAAGTTGTTAGGGTCAGGCAAAAACCCTAAAACAATTATTATTATTGGAGTATTGATCACATTTGTTTTCCTGATGTTACTTTCATTTTCCTCTCCCGATTCGAATCAAAATAATTTTTATTTTCCGTTTGTACTTCGAGGAATCGGATTGGCATTTATGATGTCTCCCATCCTTTCCCTAGCCGTATCCGGCCTAAAAGGCAAAGATCTGGCGCAGGCAATTGGTTTAGCAAACATGATCCGCCAGCTTGGAGGTGCTGTTGGTATTGCATTAATCAATATTTATTTGACTCATAAAAATGCCGAAATAAGAGGAAGCATGCTTGGATATATTACGGACTACACAAGTGCGAGTGCAGAGCGAATTTCAATGCTGACTCAAAATTTTATTTCAAAAGGCTATTCTCAGGGAGATGCAGAAACATTGGCTTACAATACAATGGAAGGTATGATTTTTAAACAGCAAGCACTTGTGAGTTACAACCAGGGATTTTTTATAGTAGGTATGAGTATTTTACTTTGTATTCCTATCGTATTTTTAATTCGTTATAAAAAAGAGGAAAAAACAAAAGCTATTTCGGATCACTAAAGATTAATTTTAGAAAACAGAATAATGGCTTTTTAAAAACTATACTCCCCGTTTTTTTGGCAAAAAATTGAAACTAATTATTTTTTTGAATATAAATTATTAACAATTTATATTCAAAGAAGGATGTCCGATAAATTTTACAAAAACAAAAAATAACTTACATAAAAAATTTAAACAAATTACAATTAAACAATTTTCAGGGCTTTGTTCAGCGTTTAATTTCTTACATGTAAACAACAAAAATAAATTCGCCTGTTTCTTGTTCATTTGCTATTTTACAATGTTTATCCACCGTTTATTTATTTTTAACGAAAAAATTTTTGTGTTTTGTCATTTATAAAATTTACTTTCACGCCGCTAAAATGGTTTAGTGCTAAATTAAAACTCTAAAACCTACAAAAAATGAAAAAAACATTGTCACATTGTTCCTTTGTACTTCTAACAGCTATTGTATTACTTATTGGTTGCAAAAAGAAAGAAATGGAAAATCCGGTAAATTCAAGTGTTTCGACTCCGATTCCTAATCCTAACACTTCTGATTCAAAAGCTTTGCAATTAATTTCCGTTGAGAGTAATTATCTTGTTTTTAATTCTCCTACGCATTTTAAATCTACTCTTAATTATTTAGCAACATTAAATGAAAGTCAAAAAGATCTTTGGGAACTTTCCTTTACAAATTTTAAATCGATGAGAAAAACATATAATGATGATATGATTTCCGACTCCATATTTGCTAACCAATACACCACAATTGCTCCTAGCACTCCGCATAGTCCTCAAATAATGGCAAATATGAGTATGTATTACCAATACCCAGTTCCTGATAATGGCTATTTATTATTAAAGAATGTTTCTATTGAAAGACATTCTTGGTTAGTAAATAAACAAGGACTAGTGAAGGCCGGTAATTCAATTTATCAGTTTCAACGCGGTATCTTAAAAATAATGACACCTGCGAATGTAAATTATGTTCCTGCTTTAGTAAGTGCAACTGTTAGTAATCCAACTTATAATTTTAAAGTTATAACAGGAGATGATACTATGGACAAAGCATCCTCATGCGGTTATCATAGTTTATACTATAACAATAATTATTGGAATACCCAAGGCACTGTTACATTTAGCACAAAAGGTTCTTTAGCAATTTATATGCAAGTAACATATAGCGCCGAACTAGATACAAATTGTATAAGTAACTATACTCCTATGATTGACGCTTCGGTACAATCTACTAAAAGGACCTGGTATGGAAGTTGGGTGAGGGATAACGCTACAATGACTTATAGTCAAAGCTATTCAACCAATTTTACTATTCCCATTAATACAACAGTAGCTCCTGCGTATGGAAGCAATCAAAGTTCTGGTGGTAACAGTGTACTTAATTATCATCAGGAATACTATCCTGTAAATACGCTTGCATATTCTAAAATGTTTGTAATATCTAACTTCAGCGCTTATGCTACTAGAAGCGGTGGGTCAAGTGGTGGTTCAATTACCGAAGGACATTAAATTTTGAATATGTTTTTAATAAGTAAATATCAATTTCAACGCATACAGACAATACTTTTGTTATTGACTGTATGCGTAAATTTGAATGCACAAATAAAAAACTATTTTAAAAAGGATAGTATTATCCTTAAAAGTTCTGTGGAATTATATGGAGGTGTATTGCAAAATCAGGCATCCATTGGGTATCATTACTATAATATAAATAAAAAACCTGTATTTAATTTTACGGTAACTGCCATTAAACTAAATAATTTCAGCCTGTTAGTAGGTGGAGGTTATAGGGAAAAAGCAGTGGAAGGATTTGGGAATAATAATTTTAAAATGTTGTTCCACAAGAATTATGTCTATTCGTCAGGTGGATATGGTGGTCCAGCTCCACTCAATTTTAGATTAAATTATGTTACTATAGATTTGGCTCTTAAATCAACTTTTTTCTTAAAATCGCGGATACAGCCTTTTGTATTTTATGGTCTGAGATATAATATTATAACAAGTTATAAATATGAAGATGGGGTAAGGAGTGCTGATCTTAATAATATTATACTTAATCTTAAAAAGAGATATTTCAATATATTTTACGGATTAGGAATTAATTATAAATTAAACAATGCTTTCAAAATATTTGCCTATTTTGAAATTAACAATGATGTAACACCATTGAATGGTTGGAAAAATGGTTGGTTTGCAAATCTTCCCAATTTTGACAGGTACCTTTATGTATTTGAGTTTCATAACTATTCCCTTCAGTTAGGCGTATCTTATACCTTTCAAAGGCATAGAAAAATTAAGGGCTTTAATGTTGGTGTTTTGTAATTAAAAAACAGCTTGGTGTGAATTTATCTGCGCGGCTTCCAAATGAAAACAAGTACTCGATGAAAATTCACCAAGATGATAATCCACATAAACTTAACGGAACAGAATATTAACAATTGTGTAAGTATAACGGAGTTGCCGAAAACCGCATAGAGTAAGCAAAATAAAAACTTAAAAACATGAAAAAACAATTTTTATTTTTTACAATTGCGGCATCTGCTTTTTTAACATCGTGCAGTGTTTCAAAAAAAAATATATCTAAAGCAATGGATATAAACGGTCCAAGCGTTATTCAAAAACCTACTTTGGTAGATTTAGATGTAAAAGAAACAAAGGTTAGCGGAATGGCTACTGCGAAATCAAATGTACCAATGGAAATTGTAAAAGAAGTGGCAGTGAAAGATGCCATAAAAAAAGCAAACGCTGATGTTTTAATTGAACAAAAATTTGAAACTGAAACTTCGGGACGACTAAATACAGTAACTGTTAAAGGATTTCCGGCAACCTACAAAAATTTCAGACCAATAACGACAGAAGATGTAGAATTACTTAAAGTGGGCGCAACGCAAAAAGCAGATATTTGCGAATCTCATAAAGTAGAACAGAAAAAAAAGTTAGGCTTCGTTACTGGAGTATTGATAGGTTTTGGTTCATGCGTGTTACTACTAACTATGTTGGTAGTAGCAGCTGGAGGCTAATCAATTCAAATAAGCATATTAAATTGGTAAATCGATTATTGATATAAATAACTGTTTAAATTTTATTTATAAAAACGCTTATGTGAACTCCATCGCGGATTCTCGACTATGCACGAACTGACAATACACTGGTATATTGTTAAAACAAACAGTTTGCTGTCAGTTTGGACGTATTTGAGTAAAATTAAAATAAAAATCTTATTTGCATTTACAGGTATCAGCAACCTCTTCGTAGGTACTTCGATTTAAGTCAATGGCTGTAACCAAACTTGAAATGGTATCACAATCAGCTATAACAATTCTAAGAGATTGCCCATCGGAAGTAGTAGGTCAAGCGGTGGGTCAATTACCGAAGGACATTAATTTTTGAATATGTTTTCAAAAAATAAATATAAGTTGCAACGCATACAGACAATACTTTTGTTATTGACTGTATGCGTAAATTTGAATGCTCAAATAAGCATTATGCCTTTATTCAATTTTCCGCTTTTTACTTGCTCTCATTATTCAAATTCTAATGAAAAAAATTTATACTTCAGAAAACAGATAGGCGGTACAGGCATTATTGGCAGTGGAAATGCTGGAATATTTATTAAATTATTACCACTCACGTCTAAAATAAATTTATATTCAGGTATTTATTTTGGAACCTTATCATGGGGATATTTGATAGGTCGAAATGAAGATAATCAAATGTATTCCAGCTCAGGAATATTGATTAACCATTTCCCTTTTTTTATAAATATTTTTGATAGAAAAATTGGGTGTGTAAAAAAGGAAGCAACAACAGATAGTATCGCAATTGAAACTGACGAAATGATTCGATTTTATAATAAAATTAAAAAAAAATATAGTTTGCGTATTAAAACATATTTGGGTTTTTCATTTGATTACCTTCCCCGCATAGATACATCCTATTCAAATCTATATGATTATTCTATCACATATAGTAATTCAAGTACAACTATTAATTATAGTGAACACGTCCGCAGGATCAGTAACATTGGTACGTCTATTATGATGGGTGAAACTATGTATATTTATAATAATGTTAAACACAAGGAAACATTTTCTTTAAGTATTTTATATTTTCAAGGTTTGTTAAATATGGCAGGTATAGATGTAAAATACAAGATTGATAATACCAATTATGTTTCAAAACTATTTAGCAGAGGGAGCTCTATTGATTTGGTGCTTGCTTATAACATCAATATTAATTTTAAAGACAAAAAATTGTTTGAAAAAAAATCAAAATATGATCCACACACTAAATACCCTGAATTCTAAAATAAAAAACAAAACATCTGAACATAAGGATTTAACAGAGAAAAAACATGAAAAAAACAGGAATTATTTTGTTATTTATTTTGCTGACATTTTTTTCATTCGCTCAAAATAAAACATATATCGGACTCGATTTTTCAGGTTCAAATGATTTATATAAAATTACAGATTCAGGTAATGAAATGACCAATCCTCCACTACGTGGTAATCAATTTGCTATCACATTCAGACGGGACATTAATAAATATATAAGCATTGAAACAGGATTAATGAGAAAGCATCTAAATGAGAGTTTGATTTTTAAACCCTCTGCAGGATCGGGAAGTCAATGGTATGGCTCGAACTTCAATGTGATACCAATCCGAATTATTACAAGAATTGATATTAAAAAGGAAAAAATTTATTTGTCACCATCTCTCGGTGTAAATTATTATATGAGTGGTCGGCAAGATGGAAAAGGATATGGATCAGATTATCAGAAAGGAGACGATAGCATTCATTATCAATACACCGCTAACAATGGTGTTCATTCTAGTTATTTCCTGCTTCAATTGGGGCTTGCCACAGAATTCATGATATGGAAAAAATTTATTTTTTCTATTTTTGTGAATAGATATATTGGTTTTGAAAGAGTACTAACAATGAACATTAATTATACTGTAAATAAAAATCCGCAGGTATTTACCGCCAGTGAATATACAAAAGGGGATTTTTGGAATTTTGGAATCGGGTTAAAATATCCCTTGCACTGGAAAATTTATCATGATAATAAGGATAGGGGTCTTAAGAAAACAGAATAATTATCAATTGCATTTACAGGTATCAGCAACTTCCTCTTTGGTTGTGCGGTTTAAATCTATTGCCGTTACCACGCTGGAAATAGTATCACAATCAGCAATAACAATTCTAAGAGATTGCCCATCGGAAGTAGTTCCTTCTATTGCATAGGTAGGACAAGGGAAATCATGCACCTCACTTTTATCGTAATTTATTTTACCTGTTTTTAAAATCTGTTTTATTTCCGCTTCCGTAATTCCACGACATTTCATTCTGCATTCTCCATGTTTTGTATATTCCAGTTTTTGCCAACTCAGCTCTTCTAACTTTGCAGAAGCAGGCATTTGACAACCTTTGCCTTTATAAACAAAACTTACAATAAGTATCCCTAATAAAAAACCAAAACCATACAATTTGAATCTTCTGATCAGATCTGAATTTTTACCGGGGATTGACATAAAATTAGTTGTTAGTTATTAGTGGTTAGTTATTAGCGGTGTGGTGTCTAGTGGGTAGTAATGCTAACTAATAACTAACCACTAATAACTATTATATTCCTGCCATCAATAAATTGATGTCTTTGTAAGGTAGTTTGAACATTTCGCCTAATACTTTATTCGTTAATATTCCATTGTACAAATAAATTCCATTGCGCACACCTTCATCTCTGCGCAACATGTTTTTTACACCACCTTCTTCACCGATACTTAATAATATTGGAGCAAAAATGGTACTCAAAGCATAAGATGCTGTGCGCGAAACACGTGAAGCAATATTAGGAACGCAATAGTGAATAACACCATATTTGCGGAACACAGGGGTAGTATGATTGGTAACTTCAGAGGTTTCAAAACATCCACCCTGATCGATGCTTACATCAATAATCACAGATCCGGCTTTCATTTCACTCACCATAGATTCAGTTACAACAAGTGGCGTTGGTCCTTGTTTTCCTCGAATGGCTCCAATAACAACATCAGCTGTTTTTAAATGTTTTGCCAATACACGTGGTTGAATTACGGAAGTAAAAACGCGTGTCCCCAGATCACTTTGTAAACGCCTTAATCGAGAAATAGAATTATCAAATACTTTTACTGTTGCACCTAAACCCAATGCGGCACGTGCTGCAGATTGACCAACTGAACCGGCACCTAATATTATTACTTCTGTTGGAGAAATTCCGGAAATACCACCCAAAATAGACCCTTGACCATTATTGACATTGCTTAAATATTCGCCTGCAATTAAAATAGACGTACAACCTGCAATCTCGCCCATCGAACGGATCACAGTATAAATTCCATCATCATCTTTTATCCATTCAAAGGCAATACCTGTTACCTTTTTAGCGATCAATTGCTTAAGGAAATTTTCCGGCTGAACAGGAAGTTGCAATGTGGAAATCAATGTTTGATTTTGTTGCATCATTGCGATCTCATCAAGAGATGGTGGTGCTACTTTTAAAATAATATTTGCTTTATAAACTTCTTGCGGACTGTACACAATTTCTGCTCCCGCCTCACTATAATCATGGTCCTGAAAATTAGCCATTTTCCCGGCATTGCTTTCTACAACAATATGATGCCCGTTATTAACTAATAAAGCAACCGCATCAGGCACCAATGCCACGCGATTTTCCTGAAATGAAATTTCTTTTGGGATACCAATAAACAATTTACCTTTTTTGCGACTAACTTCAAGCATTTCCTCTTGTGGCATCAATGCAGATTGGGTAAGCGACGCCAGAAGTTCTTTAGATGTTTTCATAAGAGATATAAATGTAGTTGGTTTAGGTTGTTACAAATCTAATAAATCTATTTTAAAGATTCTATGATTAAAAAATTGAAAGATCAGAATAATTAAAAAACGATTTCAATAATACGCTGTTCGCCTTTTGTAGTAATACTCACTTTCACATTATCCCGAGGAAGAAGCTCGGCGATCTTTTCCGGCCATTCGATAAAGCAATAAGCATTTGAAAAAAAATAATCTTCATACCCCATATCATAAGCCTCGCTTACAGTTTTTATTCTGTAAAAATCGAAGTGATAAATTTTTTCTCCTTTTGCAGACAGGTATTCATTCACTATGGAGAAGGTTGGACTACTAACAGGATCACACACACCCAAGGCTTCACAGATCGCCTTAATAAAAGTAGTTTTACCGGCACCCATTGATCCGTAAAAAGCGAATACTTTTTTTTCTTTGCAGGCATCTAAAAGCTCTTTTGCCGCCAATCCAAGTTCACTAAGATTATTAATTACGATTGCTTTTTTCATAAAATGGAACGCAGATTTTTATGATTATTAAGATTAAAAATGATACTAATTTAAAACTTGAATTATGAATTTTTAAAGATAAAAAACAAATCAAATTTTATCTTAATAATCATAAAAATCTGCGTTCTATTACCTTTATTTCGCACTCAACGTTATAAACGGGATCACCATCTCTTCCAACGATATTCCTCCGTGCTGAAAAGTGTTGCGATAATAATTCACATAATAATTGAAATTATTGGGATACGCAAAAAACTTATCTTCCTTCACGAAAACAAAAGCCGAACTAACATGTTGTTTAGGTAAAAAAGCATCAGCTGGATTTCTTATTTCGAATACCTCTTTCTTCACATAATCCAATGTTTTACCTTGCTTGTAACGCAAATTGGTATTCACATTTTTATCACCAACTACCTTTGAAGGCTCAGTAACTTTAATGGTTCCGTGGTCTGTAGTAATTATCAGCTTACATTTTTTTGCAGCAATTTGTTTCAAAATATCATGCAACGGCGAATGTTCAAACCATGATAAAGTAATGGAACGATAGGCCTTTTCATCATCAGCCAACTCACGTATTATTTCCATTTCAGTTCGCGCATGTGATAGCATATCTACAAAATTATAAACGATCACATTCAATTTATTTTGCATAAGGTTGCTCATATTCTCCGACAACTTTTTACCGGCTGCATGATTTGTTATTTTGTTATAACTCATCCTCACATTTTTCCCTAAACGCTTTAGCTGGTCTGCAAGAAATTCTTCCTCATGCAAATTTTTTCCGCCTTCTTCTTCATCATTCAACCATAATTTTGGGAAACGTTTTTCAATTTCGGATGGCATCAACCCTGCAAAAAAAGCGTTACGAGAATATTGTGTAGCCGTTGGAAGAATGCTGCTATAGAGATCTTCGCTATCTACTTTAAAATATTCGGAAATGATCGGTTGAATGATTTTCCATTGATCGTAACGTAAATTATCTATCAACACCAAAAAAACTGTTTCATTGGAATCGAGCAATGGTGCCACTTTTGCTTTAAAAAGAGTGTGTGAAAATAAAGGAGGATTCGGTATTTTTTCATTCAACCAACCAACATAATTGCTTTCGATAAACTTACAATACAAATTATTGGCTTCGGATTTCTGCATTTTTAAGATCTCCATCATACTCTCATCCTTACTGTTATCCAGTTCTAATTCCCAGTAAACAAGTTTTTTATAAACCTCTACCCACTCGGTCCAGTTTAGCCTATCACCCAATGTCATGCCTATCTGACGAAATTCTTGCTGATAATTAGAAGTGGTTTTTTCAGAGATCAGACGTTTATTATCCAACGTTTTTTTCAGCGAAAGCAATATTTGTTTAGGATTAACGGGCTTTATCAGGTAATCGGATATTTTTGAACCAATAGCATCCTCCATCAAATATTCTTCTTCACTTTTTGTGATCATGATAACCGGCAACTCAGGATTACTTGCCTTCAGGCGATTTAGTGTTTCAAGACCGGACAAACCGGGCATATTTTCATCAAGCAATACAACCGCGTAATCATTTTTTTCCACCAATTCAAGTGCTTCATCTCCACTGGTTGCAGCTTGTACTTCATATCCCTTATCTTTTAAAAATAAGATGTGCGGCTTTAATAGATCAATTTCATCATCAGCCCACAGTATGTGTATTTTATCCATTTCATTCATCATTTTAGATCGGTGTTAAAGTTAGATATTATAAAACAACGGGCGTATTAAAATTATATTGTTTTACATTTTTTAACTAAATTTGTGAGCCTGATCAAAAAAACTCTATAACATTTTAAGATCAGCCAAAAGCCTTAATAAATAAGTAAATGAGCCAACTTTTAAACAAACGTAAAATATTCAATGACCCGATTTATGGCTTTGTTTCATTACCTTTCCCAATCATTTTCGACCTTATAGAACACCCTTATTTTCAGCGTTTGCGAAGGATCAAACAATTGGGCTTAACAAATTTAGTGTACCCGGGTGCGCTGCATACCCGCTTTCATCACGCTATTGGCGCCATGCATTTAATTGGTGAAGCCATTGAAGAGATCAGATCCAAAGGCCACGACATTACTGATGAAGAGGCGAAAGCAGTAACCATTGCCATTCTTTTGCACGATATTGGCCACGGTCCTTTTTCTCACGCTCTGGAACATAGTATCGTAAATAATGTTACGCATGAAGATATTTCTGAACTTTTTATGAGTCGCTTGAATCAGGAATTCAAAGGTGAATTAACCCTGGCAATAAAGATCTTTCAAAATAAATATCACAAAAAATTTCTGCATCAGTTGGTCTCCAGCCAATTGGATATGGATCGTCTGGACTATCTAAAACGTGATAGTTTTTTTACCGGTGTTTCCGAAGGTGTCATCAGTTCCGACAGAATCATCAAAATGTTGAATGTGGTGAACGATCAACTTGCTATTGAAGCCAAAGGTATTTATTCGATCGAAAAATTTATTATTGCCCGAAGGTTAATGTACTGGCAAGTGTATTTACACAAAACTGTTTTGAGTGCCGAAAATTTATTGGTAAACATTTTAAAACGTGCCAAGGAACTTGCTGAAAAAAAGGTAGATCTGTTCTGTACTCCGGCACTTCAACTATTTTTATACAAACAATACAGCGCAAAAGATTTTACTACCAAGCCAAATTTATTAGATGCATTTGCAGCCTTAGATGATAACGATATAATGACTTCCGTTAAAGTATGGACATCCCATAAAGATATTGTCCTTTCTACGTTATGTACCCGATTAATAAACCGAAGATTACTTAAAGTGGAAATGCAAAATCAACCCTTTAAGGAACTTAAAATTAAAGAAATAAAAGAGAAAATAAAAAAAGAATATAATCTGAACGATAAGGAAATAGAGTATTTTGTATTTTCGGGTAATGTAATAAACGATGCTTACAGGGCAGATAAAATAAGTATCAATATTTTATTTAAAGATGGAACGGTAGCAGATATCGCTAAAGCATCCGACCAGCTTAATATTGATGTACTCGCGAAAACTGTAAGGAAATATTATTTGTGCTATCCTAAGTAAGTTCAAAGTTGGAAAGTTTAAAATTTTGCAGATTACAAATTGGAAAATTGGAGGACTCACCACTTTATAACATTGAGGCATTCCCCCTTAACAAGGGGCTAGGGGGATTACAACTTAGATTGTTTATAACCAATAAACTTAGAATTTAGAGTTAATTATAATTTGTATAAATTTGACGCATTAATTTTAATAAAATTAAAAATTCTGTAACGATAAATAATGAGCATAAAACAAAGAACAATAAAAGATTCGATATCCATCTCGGGTGTCGGCTTACACACAGGAAAACAAGTAACACTTACGTTTGTTCCTGCCCCTGAAAATCACGGTTATAAATTTCAACGTGTTGACTTGCCCGGCAATCCTATTATTGATGCGGATGTAGATAATGTGGTGGATACTTCCCGTGGAACAACGCTTGAACAAAATGGCGCTCGCGTGCACACTACAGAGCATGTGCTTGCTGCATTGGTAGGAATGGAGATCGATAATGCATTGATCCAGTTAGACGGTCCGGAAATGCCAATCATGGATGGCAGCTCTATGCCTTTCATAAAAATATTAGAAGAAGTTGGAGCTGTTGATCAAAATGCTGAACGAATTTATTTTGAATTAAAAGAGATCCTATCTTTTGAAGATCCTATCAAAAATGTAGAAATGCTCGCTGTTCCGCAAGAAACGTTCAGAGTTACTGTGATGGTTGATTACAACTCAGATGTATTAGGAACTCAACACGCACATATTTATAATATAAATGAATTTAAAACCGAAATTGCTATGTGCCGGACATTTGTGTTCTTGCATGAATTGGAAGCTTTATTGGCAAACAACCTTATAAAGGGTGGGGATCTAAATAATGCAATTGTACTTGTGGATAAAGAAGTTTCTAAAAAACAACTGGATCATTTAAAGAAAATATTTCACAAGGAAGATGTAGAAATAAAAGGTAAAGGTGTATTAAATAATACTTCATTACATTTTTTCAATGAACCTGCCCGCCATAAATTGCTTGACATTGTTGGTGATCTTGCCTTGGTCGGAATGCCATTAAAAATGCACATCCTGGCTGCCCGCCCGGGTCATGCCGGAAACGTGGCTTTTGCGAAAAAAATAAAAGAATTAATAAAAAGTCAAAGCAAAAAGAAAATAGAAGGACCGAACTTTGACCTTTCCAAAGAACCTGTATTAAACATACTCGACATTCAAAAATTATTACCACACCGTCAGCCATTTTTATTGATCGATAAGATCATGGAGATAACAAGTGAATCGGTTATAGGGGTAAAAAATGTTACCATGAACGAAGAATTTTTCAAAGGACATTTTCCTGATAACCCGATCATGCCGGGCGTTTTATTGGTTGAAGCAATGGCGCAAACAGGTGGTATCCTTGCTTTAAAAACAGTACCCGACCCTGAGAACTATTTAACTTATTTCATGAAGTTAGATGGGGTTAAGTTTAAGCAAAAAGTAATTCCGGGTGACACAGTTGTATTCGAACTAAAATTATTAACGCCCATCCGTAGAGGAATTTGCCATATGAAAGGTATTGCTTATGTAAATAACAAGCCGGTGATGGAAGCAGAAATGATGGCACAAATTGTAAAAGTAAAACATAGTAATGAGCCAGCTCTCGTACATACATCCTAACGCCAAAATAGGTAACAACGTTACCATTGAGCCTTTTTCAACTATCTATGATAATGTGGAGATTGGTGATGATACATGGATCGGCCCCAACGTTACCATTTTTTCCGGGGCACGGATAGGTAAGAACTGCCGCATATTTCCAGGGGCTGTTATTTCTGCTATTCCTCAGGATCTGAAATTTAAGGGCGAAAACACAACTGCTGAAATAGGCGATAACACTACCATTCGTGAGTGTGTTACCATTAACCGCGGTACTTCCGATAAAATGAAAACCGCTATCGGCAGCAATTGTCTTTTAATGGCTTACGTTCATGTTGCACATGATTGTATTCTAGGCAACAACATCATTGTTGCCAACAGTGTAAACCTTGCAGGGCATGTTGAAATTGAAGATTATACTATTTTAGAAGGATTGGTTGCTGTTCAGCAATTTGTAAAAATAGGCGCACACGCGTTCATAACAGGTGGATCGTTGGTGCGTAAAAATGTTCCTCCATTTACAAAAGCTGCACGCGAACCACTTCAATATGTTGGCATTAATTCGGTGGGCTTACGCCGAAGAGGATTTTCTAACGAAACAGTTTTAGAGATTGAAGACATTTATCGCACACTATATGTGAAAGGACATAATGTTACGAATGCCTTGGTGGTAATTGAACAGGAAGCTCCGGCATCAAAAGAAAAAGATCAAATCCTTACGTTTATCCGCGAATCAAAGGACGGGATCATGAGAGGGATTTCATAATTCAAAGTTTTTTAGTTCAAAGTTCAAAGTTGCGTTATTTGAAATCCTAACCTCTGAAATTCAAAGTTGCATCAATAAATTTTGAAACCTCAAGTAACATCATAACTAAAATCTCCAACTTTGAACTTTGAACTAAAAAACTTTGAACTATTTTTTTTGAACTTTAAACTAATTTGCTTTGAACTTTAAACTAAAAAACATCGGTAAACGCTATAATTACGAGTGGATATTCCGCAACGTAAATTATGAATTTACAAGCGACAATAATTATGTTATTTTAGGTGCCAACGGGTCAGGAAAATCAACACTATTACAGGTTATTGCCGGCAACTTAATTGCTTCGGAAGGATCTATAGAATATAGAAGACGGAAGACAGAAGACGGAAGAGAGAGTGGAAATGAAGAAACAAACATTCCCGAAGACGAAATATTTAATCATTTAAGTTTTGCCGCTCCTTACCTCGAATTATTTGATGAATTCACACTCATTGAATCCATTGAATTTCAAGCACAGTTCAAACCTTTTTTTACCAGCTTAACAACAAAACAAATAATAGAATATACCCAGCTTGAAAAAGAAAAAGATAAACAATTAAAATATTATTCATCCGGAATGAAACAACGTGTGCGTTTGGCATTGGCCATTTTATGTAACACTCCCCTCTTGCTCCTTGATGAACCTACTTCTAATCTTGATAAAAAATCAATTGATTGGTATCAGAATTTAATTAGCCAATATTCAAATAACCGCCTGATCATTGTCTGTTCTAACGAACAACAATATGAATACCCCTTTTGTAATAAACAAATTTACATTGAGGATTATAAACAAAGCAAAATCATTGATATAAAAAATTCAATTTAATAATTTTGCATCTGTGTTTATGTAAATAAATTAACTTACTATAAAGTCTATTAATTATTAAAAAAATTATGAAAAAAGTTTTTACCCTACTACTCATAGTATCCTTTTCAATAGGCGCTCAGGCTCAATACATGCTTGCCAAAGGCGAAAAACAAATTAATGCAGGTCTTGGTTTTTCCAATTGGGGAATCCCCGTTTATGTTGGTTTTGATTATGGTGTTCATCAGGACATTTCTGTTGGTGGCGAAGTTTCTTTTCGTTCCTATTACGATGGAAATGACCGAAACGGTTACCACCATACTATTTTTGGAATTTCCGGCAACGGGAATTATCACTTTAATACTATATTAAAAATTCCTAAAAATTGGGATGCTTACGCAGGAGTAAACATTGGGTTTTATGCATGGTCATACCCCGATAACTATAATGGAAACAGGGTTTCAGGCTTAGGACTCGGTGCCCAAATTGGCGGACGATATTACATCAATGATAATTTTGGAATTAACTTAGAGTTGGGTGGTGGAAATTTTTTTAGCAGTGGTAAATTTGGAATTTCTTATAAATTTTAAGATCAAAAAAATTGCATTTATACTAAACTCTTCTGTTCTTGCGTTATTCAATCATAATTTCGAAATTATGAAAATCAATCTCCTTATTTTATTGTTATTCCCGATCATCTGTTTTTCTCAAAAAGAAAGCAACAATGCCCTTTCTCCAACAAAACCATCCACTACAGATTGTCCTACTTGGGATAACAAAAGCAAAACAAGAAGTAAAGCAGATTATTACAGATCATTGAGATCGATAAAACCGATGAAAAATCAGGAAACAAAGGCAAATGATTCCCCTAACAATTTGTCGGGAACTTCAACAAAAAAAGCAGAAGTTCAAAATTCAAGTTCCTCTAAAAAAGAGGATCCAGACAACTCTATAGTTGAAGGATCAAAAATAAAAAAGAACACTAACAATAGTGAGGAAACAAATGATTCAAAAATAAAAACGAAAGAAAAAAGTGACAAAGAAAAGGATAAAATTGAAAAAAAACCAAAGCGTTTGCCTTCCAGAAATACCACCAGGGCGCCCAAACATAACTCAAATAAATGTCCCCAGTTTTAATAACCGATTAAGCCGCTTAATTATAAGCAAATTTGCATCTTCCCTCATTAATCTTATCTTTGCAATCCAATTTTGAAATCCAATTTTAATATATAATTATCACAATGGCAAACTCAGGCGATTTAAATGTAGGTTCCGTAATCCGGTTTAGTGGAGAACTCTGCAAAGTAGAAGAATACATACACCGTACACCCGGCAACTTGCGGGCATTTTATCAGGCAAGAATGCGTAATCTAAAAACAGGAAAAATCGTTGAAAACCGCTTTCGTGTTGGTGAATCAGTTGAATTAGTACGCGTTGAATACAAGCAAATGCAATTTATTTTTGTTGAAGGTGATTTTGTTGTGTGTATGGATAATGTCACTTTTGAACAAGTTTACGTACCTTCTTTATTGTTTGGCGATGGCTTAAAATTTTTAAAAGAAGGTATGGAAGTAAAAATATCGTTTGAAGGCGATGAGCCTATTTTGGCTGAAGCTCCCGTTTTTGTTGAATTATTAATTACTTATACCGAACCCGGAGAAAAAGGAAATACAGCAACCAACACACTAAAAGAAGCTACTTTAGAAACAGGCGCTGTTGTTAGAGTTCCATTATTTATTAACGAAGGTGAAAAAATAAAGGTGGATACCCGTACAGCTACTTATGCTGAAAGGGTCAAGTAGATTTGAAGATATGCTGATGTGCTGATGCAAAGATTAAATATTGATAAAAACGAATAACTCATAACTTACAACTAATCACTAACAACTAATAATGAACCAATTATCCGACAGAATAAATAATTTAGAGGAATCGCAAACGATTGCTATGTCTAAAAAAAGCCGTGAATTGCAAGCTCAAGGCAAAAAAATTATTAACCTAAGTGTTGGCGAACCCGACTTCAATACACCGGATTTTATTAAGGATGCAGCTAAAAAAGCGATAGACGATAATATTACCCGTTACACTCCTGTACCGGGTATAGCCGATCTATGTAAAGCTATTTCTGAAAAATTTAAACGAGACAATAATTTAAATTACGCTCCCGATCAAATCATTGTTTCAACAGGTGCAAAACAATCTATCATTAATGTTGTATTATGTTTGGTTAACCCCGGTGATGAAGTTATTATTCCCGCGCCATACTGGGTTAGTTATTTGGAGTGCGTTAAACTTGCTGAAGGTAAATCTGTAATTGTTCCTGCAGGTATTGAAAGTAATTTCAAAATTACGCCTGCACAATTGGAAAAAGCCATTACACCTAAAAGTAAATTAATTATTTTCAGTTCCCCTTGTAACCCAAGCGGAGCAATGTATAGCAAAGATGAATTAAAAGCATTGGCGGCTGTGTTGGAAAAACATCCTCATGTATTTATTCTTTCAGATGAGATTTACGAACACATCAACTTTGTTGGTAAACATGAAAGCATTGCACAATTTCCTGCCATTTACGACAGAGTTATAACTGTAAATGGTGTGTCTAAAGGTGCAGCGATGACCGGATGGCGTATTGGTTATATTGGTGCTCCCCTGTGGATAGCAAAAGCATGCGACAAATTGCAAGGACAATTTACATCGGGCGCATCCTCTATTTCGCAAATGGCTGCATTGGCTGCTGTTAAGGCTGACCCATCTGTTACTTTCGAAATGCGTGATACCTTCAAAAAAAGAAGAGATATTGTTATTGGCTTGTTAAAGGAAATACCGGGTGTAAAAACAAATACTCCCGAAGGTGCTTTTTACCTTTTTCCGGATGTTTCATCATACTTTGGTAAATCATTTAACGGAGTTAAAATAAAAAATTCAACCGACTTAAGTATGTATTTGCTTGAAGAAGGAAATGTTGCAACAGTAGCAGGTTCGGCATTCGGAGATGACAACTGCATTCGTTTATCTTATGCTGCAGCAGAAAGTCAATTAGTTCAAGCAGCCGGACAAATAAAAGAAGCCTTAGCAAAACTGAACTAAAACAAATAGAACATAGATGACGCGAATTTTTTATGAAAAAAAACGGATAAAAAAATCTTATTTAATCATAAAAAAATCCGCGTCATCTGTGTTCCATTAAACTATAGCTTAACTAGCGATGCAACAATACAACAGCACTTCCATAAAACAAACCTTTCAAGCTTTTAACAAAATAAATGTGTTGATAATTGGAGATGTAATGATTGATGCCTATTTATGGGGCAATGTAAATCGCATTTCACCGGAAGCTCCTGTTCCTGTAGTATCTATTTCAAAAAAAGAAAACCGGCTGGGAGGTGCGGCCAATGTGGCTTTAAACCTTCAAACAATGGGAGCCAATCCTATTTTGTGTTCTATTATCGGTGATGATGGCGGAAGTAAATTATTTTTCAATCTATTAAAAAAACAAAAACTTTCTGCAAAAGGAATTTTCAAAAGCAAAAATCGTACTACTACCATTAAAACTCGAGTAATTGGTGGGAACTACCAAATGCTTCGCGTAGATGACGAGATTGAAACCCCTATAAATAGCAAAGAAAGGGAGATATTAACAGAACAAATTAAAAAGCTTGCAATAAGCGAAAAAGCCGATGTTATTATTTTTGAAGATTACGATAAAGGCTCTATTACACCTGAATTAATTAAAAACATTGTTGCCTTTGCAAAGCAAAAAAATATACCAACAGTTGTTGATCCTAAAAAGAAAAATTTTTTGGCATACTCCGGAGTAACCTTGTTTAAGCCAAATTTAAAGGAATTAAAAGAAGGTTTGAAGTTAGATTTTGATCATAACAACATCAAAGAACTTGAAAAAATTGCCACCCTTTTTATAAAAAAACAAAACATAAATACGGTATTGATCACGCTATCCGAAAAAGGAATTTATACACATAACTCCAAAACAAAAGCATTGATACCTGCTCATATTCGTAACATTTCTGATGTTTCGGGAGCGGGAGATACTGTGATAAGTATTGCTGCCTTATGTTTGGCACTAAATTTATCACCAACTCTTACCGCCACTTTAGCGAACCTTGCAGGAGGTTTGGTTTGTGAAAAAGTTGGTGTTGCCCCTATTGATAAAAAACAATTACTGGATGAAGCGATACGATTACAACTATAGTTGTTAGTGGTTAGTTATTAGTGGTTAACGTTTATGCTCAAAACAACTAATAACTTACAACTAATAACTTACAACTAACCACTAAACAAAAATGGTAACCCCTTATAAAAATCAAACAAATAGCAAAAAAGAACAGGTGGCTGAAATGTTCAACAACATTGCGCCTAAATATGATTTCTTAAATCAACTGCTATCAATGGGTATTCATAAGGGCTGGAGAAGAAAAGCCATTCGTTTTTTACAGGATCAAAAACCAAAAACAATTTTGGATATCGCAACAGGAACAGCAGATTTCGCCATCGAAGCAATGAAACTCAATCCTGATAAAATAATTGGTGTTGATATTTCAGAGGGAATGCTAAAACTTGGTATTGAAAAAATTAACAAACTTGGATTACAAAATAAAATTGAATTAAAATTAGGGGATTCTGAAAACTTACCTTTCCCGAATAATAGTTTTGATGCTATTACTGTTGGCTTTGGCGTTCGTAATTTTGAAAATCTGGAAAAAGGAATTGCTGATATTTATCGAGTATTGAATTCAGGTGGTATGCTTGCCGTGCTTGAATTTTCAAAACCTCAGAACTTCCCGATTAAACAAGTTTACAATTTTTATTTTAGATACATAACACCATTTGTTGGCAAGCTATTTTCAAAAGATAATGCTGCTTATACCTATTTACCTGAGTCGGTTAATGCTTTCCCTTCCGGAGAAATTTTTTTAAAAACCCTCAAAAAAGCCGGATTTAAAGAAACAAAAGCCCACTTACTCACTTTCGGCATTGCCTCCATTTATATTGCTAAAAAATAAAATAAATTTACCACCTTTGCATCTTTAAAAACAAAATTCAAAAAAATTGAAATTTAAATACATATTCACATTTTTAATTGTTTTATTTACTTTAGTAGTTAAGGCCCAAGACCCTAACGAAAAAGGAAATTTAACACATTATTATAATCAGGCATTGCATTTTGGCTTTGCTTTGGGTATAAACAAAGCTAATTTCGTAATCGATCCTGTTCAGCATTTTGAACGCTTCGATTCACTGAAAAAGGTAGAATCAACTCCTAAATTTGGATTTAATTTGGGCATTGTATCCGACTTACGTTTAAGTAAATATGTTACACTAAGATTTGTTCCTAATCTCTCTTTTGTTGAAAGAAGCTTAGATTATACATTTGAAGGAGTTGATACTATTGTACATACTAAAACAATCGAATCTACCTTTTTAAATTTCCCCTTGGATTTAAAATTACGATCAAAACGTGTGAAAAATTTTGGAGCCTATTTACTTGCCGGAGGCTCTTATAATTTAGATCTGGCATCAAAAGCTAAAGTACCTCTTATTGCAAATCCAAATCTCAACGAACAAATCGTTAAATTAAAACGTGATGATTTTTCATACGAAATAGGTACCGGAGCAGAGTTTTATTTACCATATTTTAAATTTGCTATAGAAGCAAAATTAAGTATGGGCATTAAAAATATGATACAAAAAGAAAATACCATTTTTTCAAATTCAATAAATTCACTTAATTCGAAAATACTTTTGATTTCAATAACATTTGAAGGATAAGACCTCATCCTCACCCCCAACCTCATCCGCCCTTCGGGCACCTTCTCCATTTGGAGAAGGGAAGCGGAAGTAATTTTTAATATTATTGCACGATAAAAACGTGCCTGAACAAAAATGAAAAACGAACTAAACCTTGTCCTCTCACCCGAAGAGGCTGATGATGAACTCATCATTAAAAAAATTGCTGCTCAACAAATCGGCATCAATATTTCCGAAATTACTTTTGTTAAAATTATAAAACGAAGCATTGACGCTCGTTCCCGCAATGTAAAGATCAACCTTAAAATTGAAGTTTATGTTAATGAGCCAGAACCTATTTCTATTTCTTATAAAATAAATTACCCCGATGTATCTAACAGTATGCCTGTAATCATTATTGGTTCAGGTCCTGCAGGCCTATTCGCCGCTCTTCAATTATTAGAAAAAGGACTTAAACCAATTGTTATAGAACGCGGATGTGATGTAAAAAGCCGCAGACGCGATCTGGCTGCAATCAATAAAGAACATACTGTTAATCCTCATTCCAATTATTGTTTTGGCGAAGGCGGTGCCGGAACATATTCAGATGGAAAATTATATACACGATCAACAAAACGTGGAGACATCAATAAAGTGCTTGAAACCTTTGTTGCACACGGAGCCGACCCGAATATTTTAATTGAAGCTCATCCTCATATTGGTACAAACAAACTACCTAAAATTATTGAGGCAATGCGCCAAACCATTATCGATAATGGTGGAGAAGTACATTTCAATACCCATTTAATTGATTTTATTATTTCAAAAAACAGTATAAAAGGTGTTGTATGCGATCAATTGAATAAAGCTACAACTACTGAATTTATTGCCGAATCCGTTATCCTTGCCACCGGTCACAGCGCTCGTGATATTTTTGAATTACTGCATTCTAAAAACATTTTAATTGAAGGAAAAACCTTTGCAATGGGCGTTCGTGTTGAACATTCGCAGGCATTGATAGATTCTCTACAATATCATTGCACAATAAATGAAGTAGCGAAAAAGCGTGAACACTTGCCGGCGGCTTCCTACAGTATGGTGCATCAGGCATTAGGCAGAGGCGTATATTCCTTTTGTATGTGTCCGGGGGGGATCATTGCTCCTTGTGCTACCCAACCCGGTGAAGTGGTAACTAATGGCTGGTCTCCTTCCAAAAGAAATAATCCGTATGCCAATTCAGGAATTGTGGTAACAACTGAATTAATAGATTTAAAAAACTACCAACATTTCGGACCATTAGCAGGTTTGCGCTACCAGCAAGCATTAGAAAAAATGGTCTGGATGGCCGGCGGCGAAACACAAATGGCACCGGCACAACGCTTAATGGATTTTGTAAATAATAAACTATCTTCTACCCTACCCGACTCATCCTATCAACCCGGAATAAGATCTGCTGCACTTCATACATTACTTCCGGAAGCCATAGGAAAGCGCTTGCAATTGGGATTTCAGGAGTTTGGTAAAAAAATGAGAGGGTATTTAAGTAACGAAGCTATTATTGTTGGAGTGGAATCTCGGACTTCATCGCCTATTCGTATTCCTCGTGATAACGAAACTTTACAGCATCCTCAAATTAAAGGACTTTATCCTTGCGGTGAAGGTGCCGGATATGCAGGAGGCATTGTTTCGGCTGCTATTGACGGACAAAAATGTGCTAATGCGATTGCTGATGCAATAAGATAAAAGACAAAAAGATATTTTATTTCATTCTGTTTTATTTTACAAGCTTAAAATGTTGCTGAAATTCCGGCATAAATCATCCGCCCGATGGAAGGAATGATTCCGGGACCAGGGTATTCCGTGGTGCGAAGCGTAAAATATTTTTCATTGGCTAAATTGTTTACTCCAAATTTGAGTTGATATTTTTGTTTTATTTTATATGTAGAAGAAACATCAATTAATTGATAAGATGGAATTATTCCCGATAGAGCATCGGCAGAAAATTTTGCATTGCTTGCATCACCGAATGAAGAAGCCGTGTATGAATATTGTACATTGACTGAAAAATTATTCTTTTTGTAATTCAATCCGATACGTTCAATATTTTTTGGTGCATACTCAACTGAATTACCTGCATAATCGCCGGTAATATATCGCGCATCAATATATGCGTATGAATTATATATACTTAATTTTCCGAATTTATTGGTAGTGATTAATCCATCCAAAATATTCAATTCAAGATATGATTCAACTCCTTTGTGTTCTGAATTTCCTGTGTTAGTGCGAAAAGCATAAACAACTGAATCAGTTTTGTAAATAGTTCCGATCCTGTTTTTATAATTGATATAGAATAATCCAAAATCGAAATTTAAAATATTTCTAACACTTCCTCTATATCCAATGTCAATGTTATCAGCACTTGCGTCTTTTAAGTTCGGGTCAATCTTTGCTATTGTTCCAAATGGTGTTAGATCAGAATAGGAAATAGGACGGTAACTCTTACTGTAATTCGCATATATATTGGTTGTTTCAGAAGTTTTATATTGCATTCCCAAACCACCTACTAAAAAGGTGCGGCTCTTTTTTTTCATGTTAGCATATACATAAGGGTTATTGCTATCTCCGGCTGTATTTTCATCATAGCCATCAGCAATGGTTTTTAAATATTCAAACCGCAATCCCGGGCTTACGCTGAATTTTTTTCCTATTCTAAAAACATTTTCAACAAAAGGTGCGATATTGGTGGTATAATAATTCATATTTCCGCCCCATGGAGATGTGGTGGTGTAATTTAAGTCGCTTCCTGTGGTTCCATCTGCACCATGTTGATTTTTTTTGAATGCGTAAGCATATCGAACTCCAAAAGAAAGAGTTTGCTTTTGCTCTTTTAACTTGTAATTGCTGAGAAATCGAAATTCATTGGTGATACTTCTGAAATATTCATGCTCCACTTCGCGAGGAACATAACTAAGGCTTGGACTAATAGTATCTTTTACTGCCGGGCCTCCGTCTTCATTTCGCCAGACTAAATCACGCTCACTATAAAGGAATGCAGATTTTAGACTAAAAGAAGTATTCTCATTTATTTTATAACTAAAGTTTGCGGCTATTATGTTCCATGGACTTTGCAACCAGTTGCGGGAACGCAAAGATTGTTTTGGATCTGCTTTAAATAATGAATCGGTTAAACCGCCCGGCATTCGGATAGTATTTCGCAAAGCGGTATATTCAATTCCGATTTGAAGTTTTTCATTTGGATTATATTTCAAACTTGCAAAACCTGACATTTGATTTTGTTGCGAGTTTGCTCTCCATCCTTCGAAATATCTGTATTGCAGAAATCCGTAATACTTTATTTTGTTATAAGTACCACCTATAGAAGTAAAACTATTAAACATATTATAACTTCCGATTGTTTGCGATGCAGTAACTTCAATGGGTTTGTTGGATCCATCTTTCAAATTATAGTTTATCATTCCGCCTATTTGCGGGCCGAAAGCAATGGATGACGCTCCACGAACAAAAGTGATGCTCTTTACGGCTTCCATGGGTGGTAAATAATATGATTCGTTATATCCGAAAATATCGGCAGAAATATTGTATCCGTTCTGACGGGTGTTTGTTTCAATACTTTGATAGGGGTTTAATCCACGAAAGCCTATTCCGTTTGCAGTGAAGCCACCGCTTTCGGATTCAACAATATTTAAGCCCGGAATACGCCCGATAATTTGTCGTGTATTGTTAATGGCTTTGTTGGCATCCAAACTATCAATGAGCAGTACTTCGTTTTTCTTTCCTGCATAAATTATTTGTCCATCATCATCCTTCATTCTACCTATGCCGTTCATAGTTCTATATACAGTGACTGTAACTTCTTTCAAAATTTTAGAAGAATCGGTTGTTTGCGATTTACAGAAAACCAAAGACATTAATAAAATAAGTGTAAGAATTTTTGATTTCATATTTCAATTAATTTTTCGGCACAAAGAAAGAACAGATAAAAGGGGATTGCAATACCTAAAAGATGGTATTTAGAATTATTCTAAATAAAATTAATCAACAGAAAAACAGGATAGTTTTAAAGGGGCATATTAAAATATAAAAATGGGATTCAAATCTAAAATATCTGTTTCTGTTCTTTCAACCATTCCATTGCACTAATTTCATCCGAAAACAATTTGGTTTTTGCAATTGGTTTATGAAATTGAATGATGAAATTTCCTATCAGTTTATTTGCCAGTGAATCTACTATAATTGCCTGTGCAACCATATTTTTCTGGCCTTCCGGAGAGGAGCCCCATTCACGTGATTCTTTAGATACAACAACTTTAACACGAGCATCAATGAGAGCAACAAACTTTTTGTTTTTTGTAATTTCTAAAGAAATTTTTTGCATTGCCTTTGATTCTGTTAGATCAATTTCAGAATTCTCCAACAATCGGATACGCAAAATACCTTCTTCTATTAAAGAAAAAGTTGCACATTTAGTAGATAGTGAATCTTTGAAATGTTCCGTTAACATTAACAAGAATAATTATTTCTTAAATCAATTGAAATTGATGAGACAATTGATACATTTTAAAATGATACTAAAAGAGCTTTGTAAAATTATTATTATGTATATGATATTAGCGACTAATTATAAATTAACCCTTATTAGAAATGCAAATTTAAAGTCAAATATGCTAACAAACTGGAAAATAATTACATTTTTTAGTTTATGTAAAGAAAATGTTAAATCAAATAAGCTATTTCAACATATCGCCTAAAGCGGTTTCAAACAAAGCCTTTGCTGCTGCTATTGTTCCGAATGATTGTTCATCAATTATCATTTCTTTGCCGGTTACATCACCCAGATATTCGAACTCCGCATGTGAAGCCATCATCAGGTCAATAAATTTATCTTCGTCTGTTTTTTTAACGGAAACAATAACGCGGCTTTGAGATTCACCAAATAAGAAAGCATCTTTACGAATATCCTCATCAGAACTGATATCGAAACCCAGACCGTTTACCATTGCACTTTCTAATAAAGTGATGAATAAACCACCATCGGCACAATCATGCGCCGATTGAATAACACGCTCCTTTATGATTGTTTTTACTGCCTTTTGCACTTCGTATTCTTCATCTAAATTAAAGGCTGGAGGAGGAGTGTTTTTGATTTTATGATAAGAATATAAATATTCGGATGATGAAATATCATTTTTAGAAGAGCCTATCAAATAAATAGAATCGCCTTCATTTTTAAAGTTTAAGGTCATACGGTTTGACTTATCTTTCAGAATACCCAACATACCAATTGTTGGCGTAGGAAAAACCGGACCTTCATAGGATGATTGATTATAGAAACTAACATTACCGCCTGTTACAGGAGTTTCAAATTTAATGCAGGCAGTTCCCATTCCTTTAATGACATTTACAAATTGCCAATATACTTCGGGGTTATATGGGTTACCAAAATTTAAACAATTTGTGATTGCTGAAGGTTCTCCGCCACTACATATAATATTACGTGCAGCTTCAGAAACTGCAATCGCACAACCAATTTCAGGGTCAGCATTCACATACCGCGAATTACAATCTATTTTTAAAGCTATTGCTTTATTGGTTCCTTTAATATTTACAATGGCTGCATCTGATGGCGCGTTGGTACTCATATTAGCGGCACCTACCATAGAGTCGTATTGATTATATACCCATTGCTTGGATGCAATGTTTGGATGAGTGATCAAAAATTCAGAAACAGAAATTAAATCTGTAGGTTCTATAACACTTTCAATTTTAAATTTTTTGGACTCCGCATAATAGGCCGGCTCTTTGTAATCGCGGTGATAAACCGGTGCGCCGCCACCCAATACCAAATCAAATGCAGGAACATCAGCTACCAGATCATCGCCGACATAAAATTTAATATGTTTGGTATCGGTCACAACACCAATCATAGCACAATTCAAATCCCATTTTTGAAAAACCTTTTCCACTTCTTTTTCTCTTCCTTTTTTCACAACAATTAGCATACGCTCTTGCGACTCAGAAAGCAAAATTTCAAAAGGCTGCATATTTGCCTGGCGAGTCGGAACTCTGTCTAACCAAATATCCATTCCATGCTCACCTTTTGCACTCATTTCGGAGGTAGAACAGGTAATGCCTGCCGCACCCATATCCTGCATACCAATAACAGCACCTGTTTTAATGACTTCCAATGTTGCTTCCAATAATAATTTTTCCTGAAATGGATCACCTACTTGAACTGCCGGTAAATCTTTCGCTGAATCTTCAGTAATATCTGCGGAAGCAAATGTAGCTCCATGAATACCATCTTTACCGGTTGCTGAACCTACAATATAAACCGGATTTCCTACACCATACGATGTCGCTGAAACAGTTTCCCCGGCTTTTACTATGCCGGCACTCATTGCATTTACCAAAGGATTGACATTATAACATTCATCAAAAAACACTTCGCCACCAACTGTTGGTATTCCAAAGGCATTACCATAATCGCCAATCCCTTTTACAACTCCCTTTACCAACCATTTGGTACGATCTAATTTTAAATCACCAAAACGCAATGAATTTAATTGTGCGATCGGTCGCGCACCCATTGTAAAAATATCGCGGTTAATACCTCCTACACCTGTTGCTGCTCCTTGGTATGGCTCCAATGCGCTTGGATGATTATGCGATTCAATTTTAAAAGCACAGCCCAAACCATCACCAATATCAACCAATCCGGCATTTTCTTCGCCCGCTTCAGCGAGTATGTAAGGACCTTTTTTGGGTAGTTTTTTTAACCACACAATAGAGTTTTTATAGGAACAATGCTCACTCCACATCACTGAAAAAATACTTAACTCAGTAAAGTTTGGAGTGCGTCCCAACACCACTTTTATTTTTTCATATTCATCCGGTAACAAGCCTAATTTTTGGGCTATTTCAACTGTAGTTAGTTGTTCTTGTGCTGTTGCTGACATATATTTTAATTGACGAATTACGATTTAAGATTTACGAATTTTAAGAAGTCCAAATTTAAACAAAACCTACCGAATGATTGAAATAAAACATTTTATTTTTCAAATTATTGAATTGCTATATTTGAGGAAAATTATTCTAAATTCAATGGAACACAGATGACGCTGATTGTTATGATTCAATAATATTTCTGAAATTTTTATGCTGATTTTTATAAACTACTATACACTTTTTGGTTGCCACAGATTACGCAAATTCACACAGATTGGCCAACACAGATTCTTTTGTTGAAATTTATAAAATAAAATTTGCGAAAAAAAATCTGTGTAAATTTGTTAAATCTGTGGCATTTTAAACATTGTAAATAAAAATTGGAAATACTTCTTACCATAACCTACTCTGCCTTTTTCATCTTCTTAATACATAAGATGAAGTTTTTTGATATGGAAGGAATTTCAAAGCGAACCCTGTCTCTCATCTTTATTCTCAAAATTTTTTCCGGAATCACCCTATGGGCTGTGTACACTTTTTATTATAAAGACCGTGCTACATCGGATATTTATAAATATTTTGATGCTAGCAAAATAATGTTTGATACTCTAAAAACAAATCCTGTTCATTTTTTAAAAATGCTTACCGGTATTGGTAACAATACACTTGAATTTTCACCCTACTATGATAAAATGAATTTCTGGTCGAGGCAAATTGAAAGTAGTATTTACAATGACAGTCATACTATAATTCGCTTTAACACATTGGTCAGATTTTTTTCATTCGGGTATTACAATGTCCATACGGTATTTATTTGTTTTCTTTCATTTATAGGACTCACCGCTATTTGCAAAACATTTTATCCTATGCTTCAGGATAAAAAACGAGAATTATTTATTTCCGTTTTCCTTTTACCTTCTGTACTTTTTTGGGGTTCGGGTGTTTTAAAAGAAGGATTAATCCTTTTTGCACTCGGCTTATTTATTTATTATTTCAATCAATTATTTAAGATTCATGCAATTATCATTTGCCTTGGAGTTGGTCTGCTATTAGCACTTTCAAAATTTTATGTTTGGTTAGCGATTATGCCGGGTTTAATTTTTATGCTTTGGATGAACAAAAGCAATGGAACAAAAAAGGTGTTAAAATTTACAACAATAATCTGCATTACCGCCATTGTAGGCTTAAACATCGATAAATTCACATCCATTCAAAACCCATTGGTTACCTTATCTCAAAAACAAATTGAATTTAACAAACTTTCTTCGGGTGTTGTAACCGATGCTTACAACAAACCTATTCCTATTCCCGGAAGCGTTATTCAAATCAATACCTTAGAACCAACCCTTACATCGTTCATTAAAAATAGTCCACAAGCATTAGTAAATACACTTTTTCGACCATTTGTATGGGAATTAAAATCACCTATGATTGTATTAGCAGGAATAGAAAACCTGGTAATATTAGCATTTATCATTCTCTGCATTATTTTCATAAAACCATTGTCGGGCATTCAATGGGAATATGTATTTTTTTGTAGTTCGTTTGTAATCCTTCAATTTTTAATAATAGGCTGTACCACACCAATTCTAGGAGCAATTGTCCGTTATAAAGTTCCGGCATTACCGTTTTTATTAATCACTTTTCTATTGCTGCTCGACAAAGAAAAAATAATAAAAAAAATCCCTCTTTATTTTAAAATCTTCAAATGAGTGCCAGTAATTTATTCCGAAAAAAATCGGTACATGATATTTTAAAGCAAGTTGAAAAGGATAATGTTCAAAACAATCAAGGTGGACTTAGCAAACACCTTGGCGTTCGCGACTTAACAGCCTTGGGTATTGCAGCCATCGTTGGAGCCGGCATTTTCAGTACCATCGGAAAAGCAAGCGCTGACGGTGGCCCTGCTGTTATTTTTCTGTTTTTATTTACTGCCATAGCTTGTAGTTTTGCAGCTTTTGCTTATGCCGAATTTGCATCTATGGTTCCTGTTTCGGGAAGCGCTTACACCTATTCTTATGTCGCATTTGGTGAACTCACAGCCTGGATAATAGGGTGGGCGCTAATTATGGAATATGCAGTCGGAAATATCACCGTCGCAATTTCCTGGAGCGATTACTTTACAGGATTATTAAATAGCGGCGGAATAAAGCTTCCGCAATGGGTACAGATGGATTACCTTTCTGCATCAAACGGGTTTGATAAAGCAACGGCATTGATGCAAAACGGAAAAACATTTGAAAATCTGGATGCCGGATTGCAATCCAGTTATACCGCCTGGACAACATCACCTAAAATTTACAACTTTCACCTGATTGCCGATATCCCTGCATTACTTATTATTGTTATCATTACTGCGTTGGTATATCGAGGAATAAAAGAATCAAAAAATGCAACTAACTTAATGGTTGTAATTAAATTATGCATTGTTCTATTAGTTATCGCTATTGGCGTTTTTTATGTAGATACTAACAATTGGAGTCCTTTTGCACCCAATGGAGTTAATGGAATTCTAAAAGGAGTGTCTGCTGTATTTTTTGCTTATATCGGTTTTGATGCCATTTCAACAACGGCTGAAGAATGTAAAAATCCACAACGAGATTTACCCAGAGGCATGATGTGGGCAATTATAATTTGTACAATTTTATATGTTTTAATTGCTTTAATATTAACAGGAATGGTAAATTATACTCAACTGAATGTTGGCGACCCATTGGCTTTTGCATTTAAAAAACTGGATTTAAAATGGATGTCAGGTATTATTGCTGTGAGTGCTCTTGTTGCAATGGCCGGGGTTCTGCTTGTATTTCAATTAGGGCAACCCCGTATTTGGATGAGCATGAGCCGTGATGGATTGCTACCAAAGCACTTTTCAAAAATTCACCCTAAATTCAAAACTCCATCCTTCGCTACTGTTGTTACAGGATTTGTAGTTGCTATCCCTGCCTTATTTTTGAATCTTACGATGGTTACTGATTTATGCAGTATAGGAACATTGTTTGCTTTTGTTTTAGTTTGTGCAGGAGTATTGGTACTTCAAAACAAACCAAATATTCCAAGAGGAAAATTCAAAACTCCCTATATCAATTCAAAATTTATTCTGCCTATATTATTTGTGGCTGTAATCGTTTTTTCATTTACTTTCAACAAAATAAATACAATTTCATTTCTCAGTAATCAGAAAAAAATAAATGATGCAAGCTCGATTGTAACTTCATTAAATCAAACCCAATTTAATATGATTAAACATCACTTAATTGCATTTGACAGCATTCAGTTTGCAATCAACAACAATGATGTAGAAACCTATCTGAGTGGCTTAAAAGAAGAATCTTATATTTCAACCATAATAGCTTTACCTATCTCTGATGATTTAAAATATCGATCGGGATTTAGTTTATTCAAATACAAGATCCCAATGTGGATATTCATATTTATTTCGATTGGATTAACCATTTGGGCATTCCTTCAAAACCTTTCCTTAATACCCATGTTAGGTTTAATCAGTTGCCTATATATGATGGCCGAACTAGATTTATCCAACTGGATCGGTTTTGGGATTTGGCTGCTCATCGGTTTATTGATATACTTTGGATATAGTCGCAAAAGGAGTAAATTGAATAAATGGAACGCAGATGACGCAGACAATTCTGATTTAAAATGATTTTTAGTTTTTTTCTTTTTTTAATTCTTAGAGCCTGTTTAAATTTAATTTCATAAATTAACAGGTCGCTCCTATGGAGCTTAAATAAACGGTTTATAATTCAATTACTACAAACAGGTCGCTCCTACGGGATTTTTTAAAGCTCCATGGGAGCGTTCTGTTTGTAGAAACAAGTATCATGTAAATATAAAGCCCCCATCGGGGCGACCTGTATAAAAAAACATAAAATTTAAACAGTTACTTAGAATTAAATATTTTTTATCCGTTTTATCATAATTATCTGCGTCATCTGCGTTCCATTATTTTTTATTTTTACATAAAATTAATATCAATAAAATTAAAGAATAGTTTATGATCGCATTTATTACAGGAGCAACTTCCGGATTTGGAAAAGCAACAGCGGAATTGTTTGCAAAAAATGGCTATAATGTTGTTATTACCGGTAGAAGAAAGGAACGATTGATGGAATTGTCGGCATATTTAAAATCAACTTATAAAGTAGAAGTCCTTTATTTGAACTTTGATATAAGGCATTTAAAAGAAGTGGAAGCTGCAGTAAATTCACTTACTCCGGAATGGAAAAAAATAAACGTGTTGGTTAATAATGCCGGACTTGCTGTTGGATTAAATCCAATACAAGAAGGTGTAATAGATGATTGGGAACGTATGATTGATACTAACATCAAAGGCTTGCTATACATTACCCGCAACCTTGCGCCCATAATGATAGACAATGGATACGGACACATTATAAACATTGGTTCCATTGCCGGCAAAGAGGTATATGCAAACGGAAATGTATATTGCGCCACCAAACATGCGGTAGATGCGTTAAGCAAAGGAATGCGAATTGATCTGCTTCAACATAACATAAAAGTCACAGCAATTCATCCCGGAATGGTAGAAACTGAATTTTCTATTGTGCGCTTCAAAGGTGATGAAGAGCGGGCAAAAAATGTTTACAAAGGTGTTAAACCGTTATCTGCTGATGACATAGCCGAAACTATTTATTGGGTGGCTTCCCGTCCTGAACATGTTAACATCAATGACATCATCATCATGCCAACAGCTCAAGCGAATCCAACAAATACGTTGAGGAAATAATTGATAATGCCTAAAAGAAAAAAATCAGACAAAATAAGATTCAAATTACCTTTTAATCAGTGATAAAAAAAACATCAAATGCAAAAATGGTTAAGTACATTTGCTTTCGAAAAATATATAAATGCCAAGTATAAAAAATAGTTTTGTTTTTTTAATCGCGATTTTATTCGCTACTGCTGCTTTCGCGGATAAAGAATATCCTTACCGCAAAGGGACAATCAGATATCGTTTAAGCTTTGCTCCTGTTGCTTCTTTTTATAAAAACACACCCAATATGACAATTAATACAAAAGCACTAGCAGGCTTTTGTGCATCCTTTAAAACTGAATATTTTTTTGGAAAAAAAACCAATTTATTAATTGGCTTGGAATATTTCGATCAAGGTTTTTCATTTCAGGGTTATTACGCTGCACCGGGTCACACATACGCATTTGACAAAACGTATGCATATACTCATACCACAAGAGTGCAAGAAATTGATTTGCCTATTGGTTTAAAAATTGCATTTAATTCGGAGGAAAACAATTATTTTTCACCTTATTTTTCAGGAGGCTTTTGCCCACGATATATCATTGGTTCAAATAGTTTAATTGTAAATGATTCAACAGGTGTAACCATGCATGATGGTAAAGGCAATGTTGATTTTGAAAATAACATTGGGCTTCTACATCCAATCCCTATGGTTAGAAAATTAAATGGATTTTTATATGGAGGCGTAGGAGGTCAATATAATTTTAGAGGTTCTGCAAAAGCGCTATTTTTCGAAATGACCTATAAATACGGTCTTTCCCGCTTCAATTACCATGGCGATAACAATTCCAATAATCTATTTATTAAAAATTCAAATCTGGCATTTATTTTTGGAGTTCGGTTTTAAAACTATACAGTCATGCTAAACTTGTTTCAGCATCTTTTTTTTTGTTACAGCAAACACAATGTCTTCGACAGGCTCAGACTGACGGCGCGCGATGTCATATTGAGCTTGTCGAAATATGTGCGATGGCTTCAAAATAACCAGTTCTCGATATGCTCGCCGAAAAGGCTCGCTACTCGAACTGACATCAGTGTTTTGGAGCTGTCAATCGAATAGGCTTTTTCAGCCGTATCTAGAAGTATTTGATAGGAATCAAGCATTTTAAAATATTTAGATAAAATTTAAACAGGCTCTTAGATTGAGTTAAAATATTTAACCACATAGATACATAGCTTTTAGAGAAGCAAAGCTTCTACATAGGCTATGTGACAAAAATTTATCTCTCTGTCTTATCTTATTTTCTATGTTACTATGTGGTTAAAAATTGGACTATTTTATATGCCGTAATGGTATTAGTTATTTCCCATTTTTATTGATAAGTTCCTTAATAGAAATTATTTCTCCATTATTTATCACTATAACGAATGGACCTTTAAGTCCTCTTTGTTCTATTGCAGTTCTGGCATTTGACGCAGCTTCATAAGTATTATAATAGCCGATAAAATATTTTGTTAGTCCATCTTTTTCATCTTTATACGATTCCACTTCAAGATCCAACTTCAATACTTCCGCTAAAATATTTTTTGGTAAACCTGTAGTATATGCACCAATTTGAATTGTATAAACTGTTTTATCTACAAATTTAGCAAGGTCACTTTTTGTAATCTTACTCGCTTCAATCCTTGCAAGGTCATTAGCTGATATTTTTGCTCCCGGCTTAATTTTTCCGGTTAACACATTTATTAACGAATCCATTTGCGCCCAATTTTTATCCTTATCTGTATTGCTTCTATTTCCATTTCCTTCATCTGCCTTAACCGGTCCTACCAATGTTTTTATATTTTTAACAGCCTCCATTTTTTTGTTAACTCGTTTTATAGAATCCATTTGCGCCAAATTTTTATCCTTATCAACATTACTTACATTTCCTTTGCCTTTATCTGCATTAACTTGTCCTTCGAATGTTTTTAAATTTTCAACAGCTTCCATTTGTTTGTTAGCTAGTTTTATAGAATCCTCTTGATGACGTTTATTCGTCAATGCTAACATCATCCTAAGTGTATCTGAAACTTCTGATGGGTTTGTTACTTTCAGTTGCTGTTGTTGTTTAATGATATCTTTCTTTTCAGCAAGTATAGATAGGCTGTCCGGGTTAGAAATAAGTTGTTTTTCAAGAACAGATTTAGTAGTTCTTCTCACTTTAGATTGAACTATAAATTTCAAGCCATCAACAACATCTCCATCAATACCGCTTTTTATAGTAAACGGAAGATCTGCCGGGCTGGATGTCATTTGCAATTGATTCAACTGCGCCGAGTCAATTTTTGCATAATAGGAACCGGGCAACAAACCTAAAAAACTAAAATAACCATCCGACTCGGTTAGTGTTTTATTAACTAATACTGAATCGTTATTATAAAAGCAAACTGAAATACGTCCCAATCCCGTATTTTCGTATTTTCTTTTTATGTAAACTGTGCCGGAAGCTTCACCAACAATTGATATGGGAATTTCAATCAATTTTAGCTTATTTGATTCAATGGCAATATACATTTTTGGTTTTTTAATTCTCCATGCAATATTTTCAAAATTATTCCCATCAAGTTCCACAAAATAGTTAGTAAATGGCTCCAAACCCAAAATAACGATAGTGGTATCCTCCTTACTGATTTTTTGACTTCCTCCTCCACTCATCATAACATTAAGCCCACTAACCTTCGGTTCATTTTTATCTTTTATGCCATTATTATTAATATCCAGGAATGGTAAAAACATAAGTCCTCCTCTGCCTACATTTGTATTTACATTTTTATCGAGATAATTTATTTCCGGCTGATATACCAAACTACCGCTGGCATACTCGGTAAGCGAATTTATACCATTACTTTGCGTAGCATTGAAACCTACCCGAGCAAAAGAAAAATTGTATCTAAAGCCAATTTGGTAAAAGGTATATTGAGTAATGATGTTGTGCTGATACGTTGCGACAATAGTGCCATATTTAATAAAATGTTTTTCTAAAACACACTTAACAATACTAGTTTTGTTAAGTAAATAATCAAATCTTATTTGAGGCGTAAAAAGAATGCCTGCAGGAAGTGTAGTTGATAATGCAACATCACTGTAAAATGAGGTATTCAAATTATTAATAATATATGCCAAGGTTGTTAAACTTAAACTTACTCCATGAGTAGCCCCCGACAGCAGGAATTCAGGGATAGTGTATTTTGTTGGCGGCAATTCTACGCCGGGGAGTTGAATAAAATTCTGGCTAAGAGTAAATCGTGATAAAGCTGAAATGGCTTGAATGTGGAACGGTTTCGAAATCATCACTCTTCTTTCTTCACTATAGTTCACGCTTATTGCCTGCTGTCCCGGATTGTATTTACTATAATACAGTTCCATCTGAAAGTTAGAGGGCAAACGATAATTCAATAAACCTTTATATCTTACCCCATAAATATACTCTCCATTGAAAAGCGCGTTGGCCGGTAATCGTATCGAAGTATTTAAAAATACAATGTTTTTACCTGTTATAATGGAAGAGTTATACTCTAACCCTCCGCCAACGGTAATGGTTTTTGTTAATCCATAATTTAATCGTGCCTGCCCGAATAAACTGTTTTTATTGTCTTCGATAATTCCTGAACTTACTTTATATTGTAATTCTTTTGGTGGTAGAAAGGTAAATGGGATACTGAAACTTTGTTTTGACGTTTGTTCTTCGCCCCAAGGTCCAAAGTAACGCAGCGTAACATTCGTACTTCCATAAATAAGGGGCACATTAAAAGTAAAGAAACCCGATGCATCCGCTTTTACATAATCAATTAATGTATTATTCACATAGAGTTCCACCGTCCAATTTGGTTGTGTATAATTGCTCAATGTGTAAGTACCAAACGATTTTTTGTTAACAGTTGGTGCATTGGTAAATTGTATGCCTACAACAGGATTAAAAATAGATGAAATTGAATTGGCGGCAATTTTACCCAGCATAAGCTGTTTCAAGGCTTGATTGTCATTATTAGCATATCGCCATAGGTAATATTGTTGTTTTTCCGTAAAAGGTTGATGAGTATTATACAAAAGTGAAGTGTTTAATTCCCCGCCGGCTAAAATAGCGCCAAGGCCTAATTGGAGTCTTGTATTGCTTAAACCATTCTCTGTCTGAGTTGCATTTATAGACCAATCAGCCATTCCAAAATGAAACAGAGGATATTTTCTGGTGATGGTTGTATCAGCTTTCATCACACCTCTTAAGCGATCAAGGTTGGCATGCATTTGTTCCAATCTCATCTCTCGAATTGCCGGAAGTTCTATTTCGGATTTTAATGATACAGTGAGGGTTCGGAAGTTAAAATTGCATTTTAAACCAAAAATCTGGTCGAAATATTTTGATTTAAGATATAAGTTTGTTTCAGAAACAATAAAATCAGAGGGACGAAGGGAATAGGTCTTCCCCTGATATATGATGAGGTTATTTGCTCTATCAATTTGGTAAGTGTTTTGTGAGTTTATAAAAAAGCCTGATACCATATCAAATCCGTTACCCGGAATTGCTCTGATCTTCAAAAAATTGAAAACATCAACTACCGGAAGATAGATATCCTGACCTTGGATTGCTGCCGATATTTCATAAGTACCTAAGTCTTTTACGTAAAGCAATACTGATACTTCGTCTATTGCAAGTGGCATTTCAGGATCTATAGGATCTATAATTTCCGCTGATGATTTTGAAGGTATAATAAAAAACGACAGAAAAATAACAAAGAGAAAGAATCCCCTCAAAACTCCCAACACTTCTCTAAATGCAGAAAGGAAAAAAGCTATAGGTATTTTTATAAATTGAATTTGTAGCTCTGTATCCATATATTATCCGCCTTACTCTACCTTCACGAATGGAAAGTGTTATACCAATACTCAGTAATAATTAGTCCAATAAATTTTAGATTGACTTAAAATATTTAACCATCCCTCCTTTGTCGGGATAAACTCTGATACATGGCTTTTAGAGAAGCAAAGCTTCTACATAGGCTATGCGATAAAAATTTATTTCTCTGTCTTATCTTATTTTTCTATGTTACTTATGTGGTTAAAAATTTAACTATTTTATTAAGGAGACCTCAGAATGGGCTTATTAATTATAGTTAACAGTAATAGTAAATGGCGCGCCACTTGTGTAAGTGCCCGGAGTTTGAGCCCCGGGAATATTTAAAGTAGCACCCACTTTTAATTGTTGAGTGCCGGTAACGCTTAATGTTCCTGTTGCTGAAGGTGTACTGGTAAAAGTATCAACCGTCATATTATTGCCTCCACTGCTGATAGTGCAGCTTAATGGAAGAGTAATCGCATACGTACGATTGGATCCACCGGTAACATCAAAAGAAGCGGCAGTAACAGTACCGGCAATTGCAGGAAGTGTAACACCGCCTGTTCCAACTCTTGAATCACTTGGGTCTAAAACTACAGTACCTGAGTTAATAACAGCAATATTACCAAAACTCATATCTATTGTTTTTGTAATACCAATTGATTGAGATGAAACAACTTCAACAGCTGAAATAAAAAAAAATAATAGTATTAATTTAAATTTATCCATAAGCTAAGAGTATGTTTAAATTTTATTTATAAAAATGTTTATGTAAACTCCAGCGCTCATTCTCGACTTCGCTCGAACTGACAGCGCACTGCTTGTTCTAACGATATGTATGTGTATTGTCAGTTCGAGTAGGGCTTTTTCTGCCCGTATCGAGAACAGGCATAGCTTACATACTTTTCTCGACTTGGTCTATCCTGAGCTTGTCGAAGGGATCGTGCCTCGCTATTCGAAAAGACAACACACTGAAAGTCCTACATTGTCAGTTCGAATAGGGGTATTTCAGCGTAATCCCAACTCTGCTTCCGCCAATTGAACTCTATTATCTTCTGCCGGTGATAAATAGGTTACAATCAGCTTTCCTTTACTATAATCTATACCTTTTTTTAATTCTATCTTACATTGCCTTTTTGTTCCAGGTGTATAAACGGCAAATCCATCTACCTCGCCAACTTTAGTTGTTGTGCTGTTTGGCAAAACAAGGTTTACTCTGATATCGCCATAAACAGAAATGTTTCCGCTTCTGTTAAAATCTAATTTAAGAACCGGAATAGAGTCGTTTAACTTTTGAAAAGATAAATTTGAAAGGCTAACCCTGACTGTGGTATCTCCTTTGCGAATAATAACAGGTATGGAAATTCCATATTCAGGAATTAACTTAACAGATATTGAAGTAGTATCTTTTATACGTTTGTTTTCTGCTGTTTCACCCAAAGGTTTAACATCAGCTACTGCTCTAATATAGAGGTGAGAGCGGTATTCACCCGGTACCATCTGGTCGGTTTTTTGTAATTGTATTTTTATAACTTGCGCTTCGTTTGGTCCTAAAATTACTTTACGCGGGAAAATACGAAGATAAGGGTCGGCAAAAAATTGATTGGAATCGGGCTTTGTAATATTCTCAAACGCTCCATCTTCTTTCATCCGTATTTGTACAAAGGAAATATTATATCTTGCCGTATCTTTTCCGGTATTGCTTAAATTAATTGATTGAGACCTTTTTTTGATTCCATCAAAAACTATTCGCATCGGAAAAATAAGCAAATCACCCTGAGCTATTGATGTCATAGAAGAAAGTAATAATGCAATAGGCAATAAACAAACCGCAAGCTTGTTTTTTAGTTCTCGTTTTTTAAACTTCAGGGCTGTTCCGAATTTTGGTTTTGTAATTGCGAACGCAGTGAAGCAATCTTTTAAAATTTTTGCCAATATTGAGATTGCTTCGGTCCTGCCTCCCTTGCAATGATGTTCGTTTAAATTTGTAGAACTACCCTTCATTTTATTATGTTTATCAAATTTTGTTTATAGTATTTTTTACGGAGCTTTTTTTATTGGCATTGAAGATAACAAATGGATACATGTTTCCAAAATATATTTTCAATCTAATAGTAAAAAGAAAACGTCATGCTAATGCATAACGTTTCTTTTTCTTAGTCTATAGTTTATTAGTTATAATTAACTGTAACAGTAAATGGTGTACCACTAACATAAGTACCTGGAGATTGACTTCCACCAACATTTAAAGTAGCACCCACAGTTAATGTTTGTGCACCGAGAGTTAAAGCACCGGTTGGTGTAGGAGTACTGGTCCAAGTATCACATGTCATCGTAATAGCACCACTAGTAAGAGTCGTAGCAGCCGCAGGAAGGGTAATACTATAAGTAGAATTTCCCGATCCAGTAACAGCAAAAGAAGCAGCGCTAACAGTACCTGTAACACCAGGAAGTGTACAACCACCAGTAGCAACTCTTGTACTTGCAGGTGCTAAAACTACAGTACCAACAGAAGCAGTTACAGCTATATTACCAAAATTCATGTCAACAGTTTTGGAGATAGCTATTGGTGTAATAATTGTTGCAGTAGCAGTAGCAGTAGCAGATGCTTGTGCAAAAGTGCTTAAAGTAGATCCAATCATTAAGATTGAGATTGCTGTAATTTTTAGTGTTTTCATTTTGTTTAGTTTTTTAGGGTTAATATTAAATCGTTTTTTTTATTATTTAATTATATATATACTAAGCGTATATGGCGCTTTATTTAATTCCATCCAAACGGAGTTAAATCATTTTCTAATTTTTCATGTCATATCATGTTCAGTTTAGTACGCTATCCAACAAATTTAATATAAACTATTGGGCGTTGTACATATAAGCACAGCAAAAGGTTACAAATATTATTAGGAATTACTTAAAAATAAATTTAACTAATTGGTAGTCAAAGATTAAATAATGCAAAAATTCATAACTGATTTTTTTATTGCACTATTATTGTTCCTGTCATCCCGGGGTGAATATTGCAATGATAATGAACCGTGCCCCCTGTTAAAAATTGGTAGCTAAATGCGGCACCACTACTTAGATTCCCACTATCAAACAACGTTGCATTACTTGTAACCGTATGCGTAACAGCATCTTTGTTAGTCCACTTAACAATTGTGTTTACCGGTACTGTTATGGAAGCAGGAGTAAAAGCCGTGTTCTGTATGAACACCTCGTTTGTTCCGGGACTTGCAGGAGTTGAAGATTTTTTACATCCATTAATTACACCGGCTACTATCAAAAGTGCAGATGCCAAGATAATTTTTGTTTTCATTTTTTAAATTAAATATTCAATTTTTTTATTTTATTTTATCAAAAATCTCTTGTTAATTACCCCCGATATTACGATTTGTGGGTAAGTTTAACAATATACGCTGTATTATAAATAAGGTTACACTATTTAGATATAAACCTTTTTTTGAAAAGACGAATTTTTTCTACTTTTAATTTGTTAATGATTTAAATGAAATGGATTATGATAAATTAAAAAATATGTTTCTAACTATGAGCCTGTTTAAATTTTATCTAAATATTTTAAAATGCTTGATTCCTATCAAATACTTCTCGATACGGCTGAAAAAGCCTACTCGATTGACAGCTCCAAAACACTGATGTCAGTTCGAGTAGCGAGCCTTTTCGGCGAGCATATCGAGAACTATTATTTATAATATAATTTTCTAACATTAAAATTTAAACAGGCTCTATAAAAAACGAAATATACATTTCTTATTTTTCACTCATTCAATACTTCTAAAATAAATTACTTTGATTTGATTAAAACATAAACAGTTCTTAAAAATAATATTTTCAGGTACACATAGGAAGTTTTTATTAATTTTATATTTTACTGAAAAATATTAAAATCAAATATTAATAATTAATTTATGGCTTCCACCGAAAAGCAATTGCAGTATATGCAGGATTTTTTAATCCACATTGCAGAAGGGAATTTTGATGCAAAATTAAATATATCGAACGAAAGTGATGAAGAGTTAGTTGCAATGCAAGTTGGTATCAATATGTTGGTTGAAGAATTAAAATCGACAACGATATCGCGTGTTTTTTTGAATAGCGTATATAATGGCATCAATGATATCCTTATTGTATTAAATGAAAAAGGGGAAATTCAAAGAACAAACAATCTTGTTGAAACTCTTTTATTTTATCCTGAATCAGAATTACTCCATCAATCGATAGAAAAATTAATTCGTATAGAAGATCTTGAAGTTGTTAAAGATTATATCCGCAACGTTTTTGATAATAGAGAAACTCAAGAAGTTGGTTTAAATTTTATTACCAGGAATCAGTCCGAAATCCCTGTGTCCTGTTCCTTTTCGGTGCTATATAACAAACAACATCAGCCTTCAGGAATTTTGTTAGTTGCCAAAAACATCACAACCTTTTTAAAAGCCAAAAACCAACTTCAGGATAAAAATGATGAACTTAACTTATTTGTATATAAAGCGTCCCACGATTTGAAGGGTCCTGTTTCATCCATAATGGGTATTATGAATTTGATTAATAAAAGTGAAGATATCAAGGAGGTGAAAGTATATTGTAAGATGATAGATGAATGTACTAAAAAATTAGAAACTATCATTTCTGATCTTTTAGTATTGGGGAGAGTAACTTATGGAGATCTAAAATATGAACAGATCGATATAAAAAATGAAATTAATACTATTTTAAAGAGTATTGAATTTATTGATGGGCTGAAAGATATAAATTTCAATATCATTATTGATGACCAAGCTAAATTTATTAAAACGGAAAAAGGATTACTGCACACCATTTTATTTAACTTAATTGATAATGGCGTAAAATACCGTCAGAGTAAAACCGAGCCTTCTTATATCTATATTAACGTTTCCGCTCATGATAAAGGAATTTTATTTACCATAGAAGACAATGGAATAGGTATTGAAGATTCATTACAGGAAAATATTTTTAAAATGTTTTACCGCGCAACTTATGCATCTAAGGGTTCCGGCTTAGGTTTATACATTGTAAAAATGAGTGTTTTAAAATTAGGAGGGAACATATCTTTTGAAAGCACCTTAGATAAAGGAACAACTTTTAAATTATATTTGCCCACTTCATAGTTGTTAGTGGTTAGTTATTAGTTGTTAGAACGGCACTAACCACTAATAACTAACCACTAACCACTAACCACTAACAACTAACAACTCTCTTGTGCTTTCTATTGCCGACATTGACTCTATCACTTCCATGTTATAATTATCTTTCGTTTGCATATAAGCCACCCGTGCAATCTGTTTGGCACCAAGTTTTCTTTTTTCAAAATCGGCTGATAAACCAAAATACACCTTTGATAAATTTAACATGCGAGCACGTTTTAATATTTGATACATCGCTTGTTTATAAACATTAAATTTCTGGTTAAAATTATAATCTATTCCAATAATCATTGGCGATATATGTGTTTTAGTAATATAACACCATACCACAGCTACCGTTTTTCTTTCTGGACGGGAATCAAATTCGGGTTTAAGTTTCAGAATAATAAATTCCCAATTAGGGTGCTTTGAAAGTTTTTTTAGTATATCCTTTGGATAATCGAACATATTAAAACCTCTGTTTCTTTTTCCCACATTCAAATATAAATTATAATAATATTCTGACTCTTCTTCTGTTAGTTCTTTTTTGTATTCTATTTCAAAAACGTGTTCATATTTGAATACATCCTTTCTGATATTCTTTTTACTCCAACGAGATATAGAACCTTCCAATTCTTCCGGTGTATTCCATTTCATATTATCAATAATATTAGAATTAGGCATATTAATAGGGGCAAATCCATCCTTCAAAAACAATTCTTTTAATTCAGTATCTTCTTTATCAAAATCTCTTAAAAGTAAAGTGTTGGCATTGATAGATTCTTGAATTTTGGCAACTCTCTCCAGCAATAAATTTAAAGCCTCCTTCCATTTTAAATGAGTATGGTCAATATAATAATGATACCCTTCCGTTAGCATAGAACCCATCGTTAATGTTTTTGAAGTAAGATAATATGGATCGGATTTTCTTTTTTCTTCAATCTGAATGGATACAGATTCGAGCGCTAACAGATCATCTTTAACAATGCTTGAAGTAAAAAATGTTGCTAATACAGGTTGCTTATTTTTATCCCGAATAATAAAATAATAAAAATCCCAATTCTCCTCCGGTTTCGGATTGTTTTTGAAAACGTCTTCTAAAGATACAAGTCCATCCCAATCGAAAGAGCCGTTTTCTCCCAATAATTTATTCCATTCCTCTTTATTAATTTTTTCAATCGTGTTCTCCTCTTGAATATCAAAATCGCTTAAAGCTATTTTTTGTTCCTTTGATTCAATGATTGCATTAGTTGCGGTTTTTATTTTAAAAGCCTTATTAATATCTTCTCTTGTTTTACCTTCTTCTTCCAAAACCTTTGGATAATGATAATCCATTGCATCTACAAATTCTTTTATCTCATTTTTGTTAACTTGTCGGCTTATTGAAAAACGGATACCTGTATTCCTAATAGAAACAGCAGGAAACATAGCGAGGTTCACAAAAAAACCTTCATTTAATAAGCGTTTAACCATATTGAAACCAACTTTCGGCTGTCCCATACCAACAAAAAAAATGGGCGTGAGGGGATCAGACATAATGGTAAGGTTGGTTTTAGATATTAATTGATTGCAATAATCTATATTTTCACGCAATTCTTTCTGCATTCTATATATATCGTCCGATAAATGAATTTTTGCAGAAGCTATTGCAGCACCTATAACTGGGGGAGTTAAAGGAAGAGAAAAAATAAGTGGACCTCCAAAAATACGAACCTTTCTATACATTTCCTCATTCGGGAAAATAGCAATTCCACCTGTTACTCCAAAGCCTTTTGACATAGTTGTCATTAACATTATTTTGTCGTGAATGGGTACTTTACTATTAATATATCCAGTCCCATTTTTTCCATACCAACTCATTCCATGAGCATCATCAATATATAGATGCAATGCTTCGTATTTATCAAGTAAATAAAGTAAGTCATCCATTGGAGCTACATCACCATACATGGAATAAACTCCATCTGCCATGTACCAGATTTTGTCGTATTTGTTTCTTAGCTCCTTGATTTTGTCCTCAAGCATTTCAAGGTTGCTGTGACGGATCATTTCGACATGGGTGCCTTTTACCCGTGCCAGTTGCACGGCTGTTTGCACGCTCATATGTACCTGTTGGTCAAGAATAATCAGATCAGTATCGCTAACAAGGCTTGGGATATTGGAAATGTGCCCGGAAGAGGTTGATGAAGAAACAAGTACGAGTCTGTCATCATAAATTTTAGAAAGAAGTACTTCAAGATCAATATTTGGCCCTGAACTCAGGTAAGATCTTGAAACAGAGAATTGCGTTCCATAATGATTTACATAATCAACCACCCCTTGTTTCAGCCTCGGGTCCATCTCCAGGCCAAGGTATCCACATGTGCCAAAATTGATCATTTCTGCACCGTTCATCTTGAAAAATCGCCCTGTAAAGTCAACATTTTCAGAGACAAGATGCGAAATGCCCTTCTTTTTGGCATCCCTAAAAAGTTCTGCAATGGTGTTTAAGTAATTGTTATGGTTTATTTTAGCCATAGTTCAAACGGTTGGAATGGTTGTCTGAGCAAAGTTATATATATATTTCTATATTGTTATCATTTGTAAGGATTTGGCCAATATTGTCAATTTATTGATCCTGGATGACCCATATTCCAGATGCAAGACTTAAGCTTGAAAAGCAGTTTAACAGCGAATATTTTTTTGATAAACAATAATTTACTATTTGATGGTTCCAAAACTTTGTTTTGTAAAACAAACTTGTGGTTTTTTTTGGCTCATTCAAAACATATGTAAGGTTTTAAAGAAAATTTAACTTTTTTTGGTAAAGTTGCGAAAATTTATAATATTTGTAGGGTAAATCGAAAAAGGCCTTAGTTTTACCCGATCTTATAGAGGTTTTCATGAAGGAAGTATTATTTTCAAACGACGTGCTTGACGGGCATCTGGACGATGGGATCATGGTCTTAAAATTCAAAGTAAAGAAATTTGACCTTGATGCTGCTAAAGTAGCAGTTGCTGCGCGCCTGGAAGCCAGCAAGGGCGTTTCATATCCCATGTTAGTGGATGGTCGTGAAGTATCTTCAATAAGCAAAGAGGCAAGAGATTATTTTGCTACTGATGATGGCGTAAAAGGATTGTTGGCGACCGGGTTGGTAGCTGAGTCAGTGCTAGGAAAATTTTTAGGAAACTTCTTTTTGACGATCAACAAGCCAAAACTTCCACTGAGATTGTTTACAGATGAAAAGGAGGCCTATAAATGGCTTCAGCAATTTAAACCCAAAAAGAGCGCTAAGTAGGGTATTAATATCACTCACATCTTAATAGTGCTTATATACTGGTTACCAACTTAATATAATTTTAACACACCTTTTTTTAATTGAGGTCTATAGTTGCCTATCTTTGAAATATTCAGGATTAGTTAAATTACTTGTTTTAGAAAACTATGGCCGTCAAAGAACATATAATCGAAACTGAAACTGGCTGTGGATGGCTTGAGGATGATATCATTCATTACATTTTCAAGAAAAGCAAAGTTGACTTACCCGAGGCAAAAGAATCGGTTGAAATTATGACAACCATTGCTGAGGAGAAGGCCTATCCATATTTGATTGATATGAGCAGGATGAAAACGATTACCAAAGAAGCCAGGGCATATTTAGCCATTCCAAGATCTTCAGAAAAAAATATAGCTACTGCAGCTCTTACCCCTAACCTGATTGCCAAATTGATCGGCACTTTTTTTATATCATTTAATAACCCTTCTGTCCGAATTAAATTATTTACAGAGGAGCACGAAGCCATCAGGTGGTTGAAAAAAGAAGCGTCTGCCCGGATTTGATTTTTTGAATTTTCTAATGCTTTGTTAGTGTTTTGTCTGGCGGAGGAATTATTGTATTTTCGCCCACAATAATAATAGAAATTTTACCGTATATACTTTATGGCATTGAACTATATTACCCGTGTATTTGTCGTTGAAGATGATCCAATTTTCAGCAAAGTGATGAAATTTAAACTGGAGGAAGAAGGAAACTATGAGGTTACTATGTTTTCCTCTGCAGAAGAGTTTTTGAAGAACCTTGACCTAAGACCTGATATCGTTACAATTGACTATACTTTGCCAGGAATTTCAGGGCTGGAACTACTGAAACGGATTACAGATTTCAGCCAGGATATTACACCCATTATCCTCTCTGCTCAGGAGGATGTAGAAGTAGTGGTACGGNNTAATGCTATTGTCGAACTTCTTAATTCTGTTAAAAATTTCAATACACAGGTAAACCTCAAAAAGGAAGTAGAAGACCTGAGAAGCCAGATTATCGACCGTGATAAATACCTGACCTTTATCGGGGAAAGCAAGCCAGTGCTTGCTGTGCTTAGGCTGGTGCAAAAGATAGAAAAAACCAATATGATGGT
>PLYN01000014.1 GCA_003151815.1 Bacteroidota bacterium
CGTCGTGAGACAGTTCGGTCCCTATCTGTTGTGGGCGTTAGAAATTTGAGAGGACCTGACTCTAGTACGAGAGGACCGAGTTGGACGAACCGCTAGTGTACCAGTTGTGGTGTCAACTGCATCGCTGGGTAGCTACGTTCGGATGAGATAAGCGCTGAAAGCATCTAAGTGCGAAACTCGCCTCAAGATAAGATTTCTTTAAAGGGTCGTAGAAGATTACTACGTTGATAGGTTGTAAGTGTAAAGACAGTAATGTCAAAGCTGAGCAATACTAATTACCCGTTAGCTTTCTTATTAAACTTGCCATTTCTTGGTAATTACTTATATTATCTTTGTATTTTTTTTCTTTATTATGTCAAACTTATTGTGTCCGCTAAAACGGACAGCGATTTTAGGTGACTATAGCGGTGAGGTCCACCTCTTCCCATTCCGAACAGAGAAGTTAAGCCCACCAGCGCAGATGGTACTGCATTAAATTGTGGGAGAGTATGTCGTTGCCACTTTTAGCCCCGACTCTTAATTGAGTTGGGGCTTTTTTATTTTTGTTACAACAAAGCCTATACCTATAGAATAAAATAAAATAAATTTGGAACATAACTTATTTATGTCGCATTTGTTTAACATAAATGTAAAAAATTCAAGTCTAAATTTATTTTAAGCTGCTAAAGATTTAAAAGTTAAATTTCTCTTTTGAGACTGTCTTATAGAAATGAAATAAATTTTTCCAAAAGATTGTTAAACTCTTCTGCATTTTCCCATTGCGGACAATGTCCTGCATTTGGAATCAGATGAATTTTATTTTGCCAAAGCGAAGGAATATAAAGTGATTGCAGGTAATTGATATTTACCAGTTTTTCTTGTTCACCATGAAAAATAGCAAGTGGTTTATTGAGTGAGGAAACAATTTTTACTTCATCTTTCATTCCACCGCTCAATACACTTGCAGGAAATATGGAGCGGAAATTTTTATCTGTGTTTTTTATTAATTGTTTGATAGGTGCAATATCTGAATAATTATCGGCTACAAAAGCATTTGCCAAAGTGGTTATATCGTCGTCGGATAAATCAGGTGTAAATGCAAGCCCAAGTGCAGGAAAAGGTAAATATGCTTGCGCCATGTCAGGAGGAATGCCAATTGGTGGTGTTCCAAAAATAACATATCCTTTTGTATCAGTAATATGTTCAGCAGCTTCAATAATAATATGTCCGCCCAGCGAATGACCGACTAATAAAGGTTCTTTTAATTTCAATGTCTCTATCACATAGAGCAAGCAATCCACTAATCCTTTTACGCTATATGTTTCTTGAGTATTAGAAGGAACATCAGAATTACCATGTCCCGAAAAATCAAAAGCGATGAGGCGATATTTTTTTCCTAACTCACTGTTAAATTGTTTAGAAAATAATTCTGCGCCAAGTGAATTGCCATAAACAAATAAAACGGTTTGCCCACTTCCATTGCTTTCATAAACAGCTATTCTTTTTTTGTCAGGTGTAGTGATAAAAAATTCTTTCATTGTGTAAAAATATTAACCACGAATGCACGAATAAAAAATCATTCGTGCATTCGTGGCATTATATTATTCATATTATCCCGTTTGCAAAAGCATAGTTAATGAGTTCAGCAATATTTTTGGTTTTAGTTTTTTCATAAATGTTTCTTTTATGAGCCCGTATGGTATATATGCTCAGGCACATTTTACAGGCAATTTCTTTTGTTTTAGTTCCGGCGGTAATATAACGTATAATTTCATTTTCGCGCTCAGATGTTAGTGAGCAACAATTAAGATGTTGAGTAATGATACTCAAAATTCCACTCTCACAATCATAATGTGAAATATTAAATGTCGTAGCATCGTCTTTCTTATATTGAGTAATATCCTGACTGGTGCTTAGTAATAATAAAGGATTTTTTTCTTCGTTAATTTCAAGAATTATCGAGTGTTGCAAAAACTTTATCCATACATTATCCTTCCGCTTAAAACGAAAGGTATATGAAATTTTACATTGCTTAATTTCCTCTATAGTAAATTTATGGAGAGAAGCTATTAATTTTGAAAACGAATTATTGGCGATTTCATTCATGTCGTCAGGATGAACACGGCTTCTAAAAAATGCCATTCCTTTTTGCTTAAATTCTTTTCCTGAATATCCCGTTAACTCCTTACTTGTTGTTTCGTTAAAGTAGAGATATTCTTGTGTTTGGTAATCGCTAATACTAATAGCGTAAGGCATTGAATTAAGCAGTTTTGTAAAGAAAGGATTTTTATCTATCTCCTGCATATAATGGCTGAAATCCTTAACAATTGTAGAGGATACCGCCAACGACCCTGCTGTAACGGACAACAAGCGCGAATTAATTGTAGTGAGCGCAGGTATGTTGGTGAAAGCGCAAACTCCTCATCAAAAACAGCATTTTGAAGCAAGGAATACCCAACTTTCAGGCACTGTACGCTTGATGGCGGAAGGTGTTCATAGAGGATTCCACGAATGGCAATATACTGCCGATGTAATTAATTTTACCAATCGCGTATCTATTGATTCAACCACCACAGCGCATACCGATGTGCGTGGTTTGGTGAGCGCAACCAAATATGCTTTTTTTCATAAACAAATAGTAGCAGGTACTACAAGTGATTGGGAAGCGCCTGTATTACTTACAATAATATAAAATTGATTAAAGGTTGAAATTTTTAAAGCCTTCCCGTTTATTCGGGAGGGCTTTTTTATTTTTATTAATACTATCTTTGAGCAAATTAGCCAAGTATGATGTTAATATCCTTAAAAAAAACACTTTTTTCGCTTCTTTTCATCCCCCAATTTTTATTTTCCGGAAATAATGATTCCCTTAACGGTTTAAAAAAAACTCCTACCACCCTGTTTTTTCACGAAAATCAATTTGAATTTACAGATTCTACAACATCAGTAGATAATTCTTTAAACAATTTCCAAAACTATCTACCTAGAGGTCACTTAGGAAATAGCGGTTTGCCGTACAATAATTTATTTCCTCCTTCTACAAACAACTTCGGATTTAATTATTCGAAGAATAATTATTCAACTTATTTTTTCAGTCCTCAAAAAATAAAGTTCTATAATACCAGGACACCTTATACTGATTTGTTCTATGTTATTGGATCTAAAAAAGAACAAATTTTTAAAATGATATTTTCTTATAATGTCAAAAAAAATTGGAATGTTACGGCTGACTTTCATAGAATTCGTTCAGATGGATTTTATCCGAGGCAAAATACTAATGATAATTTCCTCGCCTTGTCATCCAATTATAAATCCAACAATAATCGATATTATTTTTTAACAAGTATCATTTACAATAGTGTAAAAAATGCCGAAAATGGTGGTCTTTTAAATGATACTGTTATTTCAACTACCGGAACTTATTTATCTGATGCAAAAAGAACCAACATAAATAAAAGTGTATATTTTAAACAATATTTGAATTTGGGACCAAAATCGAATGATACTTCAAAATTAAATTCAATAATTCCGGAAAACCGACTAATATTGACTTCTATGGTTGAAAATACCATTTTGAAATACGAAGATTCCAGTCCAACACCTGGTTATTATTCCAATATTTATTATGATTCAACAAAAACATTAGACTCAGTAATCAATAACAAAATTGAAAATGAATTAGCCTGGAGGCGACTTGATAATAATAAACACCGGGGATTTCTTGATATTTTGGGTTCCGGTTTTAGTATAAAGCACCAGTTTGTTTCAATAAAGCAAAATGAAATTAATATTAGATATAATAATATTATTACCGGTGCTGAATTCTATAACACTTATACAAAAAATAAATTTTGGTGGAATGTATCTGGAAAATATACATTAAGTGGCTATAATAAAAACAATTATTACACAAGTGCCATATTAAAAAAAACAATTAAGGATAGTCTGAATTTATTCATTTTAAAGGCTGAAACGAAATCACAAAATCCGGATTTTATTTATAACCACTATTCCTCCAATAATTTTAAGTGGAATAATAATTTTTTACAAATGCAAGAATCAAATCTGGGAATAAGCTTTTCAGCGATAAAATACAACTTTTCTTTAGGTGCTAATTTTGTTAATTATACGAATTTATTGTATTATAATTATTCTGCAATTGCAGCACAGTATAAAGTACCTGTTTCGGTAATTAGTGTATTTTTGAAAAAGAATTTCAGCCTATCAAATTGGCATTTGAATAATAAAATGATTTATCAATATGTGCCTGGAGGTATTACGGTAATAAGGCTGCCTGAATTTATTTTGGAACATTCACTTTATTATTCATCTGATGTGTTTAAAGATGCAATGAAATTGCAAATTGGAGCGTCTTTATTCTATACCTCTGCATATTATGCAAATGCCTATATGCCTGCTACCGCTCAGTTTTATTTGCAGAGTGATGCAAAATCAGGAAATTACCCTTTTATTGATTTTTTTATAAATGCACAAATTAAAACAGTTCGTGTATTTTTTAAGATAGATCATATGAATAGTGGATTAAGTGGAAATAATTATGCACTCACTCCAAATTATCCAATGAATACGAGAGCTTTTAAACTTGGTATCTCCTGGAGATTTTTTGATTAGAAAAATAAGTTCAAAGTTTTAATCAAAATAGTTCAAAGATGGAAAGTTCAAAGTTTGTCAGCTAAGCGCCTTACAACATTTCAAATTCGATAATGTTGCTCCATTTATAGTTTCGTGGATTCTTGCTAACTATTTTTGACACCTATATCAACTTTAAACTTTGAACCAAATTATTACGTTTTTTGTTTTTTCTTTTTAGCAGCAGGAAAAAGAACATTATTTAATATTAAGCGATACCCCGGTGAATTGGGATGTAAACTTAAATCGGTAGGAGGATCTTCAACACGATGTTCGTAATCTTCAGGATCGTGTCCGCTATAAAAAGTGAAAGTTCCTTTACCATATTCGCCATGAATATATCTGGCTTCATTCGCAGCCTTATTTTCCCCTAAAATCAATACATTTGGCTTGATGAATGATTTATTAAATCCTACGGTCTGTCCCCAAAAGCCTTTAATGATCTGCTCGTGATTTTGACACAGCATAGTTGGAATTACGTCCCATTTTGCTGAAAATTCGAATAAGGTGAATAAATCATTTTCTTTCGTTACTCCATATTTTTGTTTACGTATGTTATACGTATCTATGTTAGACTTATTATATTCATTGGGATTTGTACTGAGCGCAAAATTTGTAAATGCAAATGTTTTTGAATAATCAAGTTTCGAATTATAGTTTGGAGTAGTTCCATCGCCATCAAACATACTTTCGCAAATATCTAATCCTTCCGCTGAAAGAGCTATATCATATGAATCGGGAGCCGAACACATAGCGAACAAAAAACCTCCGCCCGAAGTAAAATCACGTATTTTTTTTGCAACAGCTAGTTTCATTTGCGATACTTTATCGTATCCTAATCCTTTTGCGCTTGCTTCTAAAACACGTTGTTGTTCCCTATACCATGGGGCATTATGGTAACCAGCCCAAAAGCGGCCGTATTGTCCTGTAAAATCTTCGTGATGAAGATGAAGCCAATCGTATAAAGGAAGTTTTTCCTGCAAAATTTCTTCATCATAAATAACATCATAAGGGATTTCTGAATACTTGAGAACCAATGTTACCGCATCATCCCAAGGCATTTTTGTTTTTGGTGAGTATACTGCCACTTTGGGTGCCTTCTCTAATTTAACCGTTTCCATATTCATTTCCGGATTGGAAATTTCAGTAAGAATGGCTGTTGATTTAGCATCGGCAATTATTTCATATGTTACACCACGAATTATACATTCATTCTCAATTTCCTTTGCATCTTTGATCATAAAGCTACCGCCACGGTAATTCAATAACCAATCCACTTCTACATCATGCTTGAGCACCCAATAAGCAATTCCATAGGCTTTCAAATGATCTTTCTGACTCAGATCCATAGGAATGAGAATGTAGGCCGCTTGGGATAAAGAGGAAAGGAATAAAAAAATAATTACAATTGAAAAACGTTTCATAGACTCCACTCCTACTCTATTTTTTAGAGAAAGGATTTTTTATAGAACAATTATTATTCCAATTTATATATTCAAAAATAAATAAATTTAGAAAGGATGATCTTCTTCAATATCATTCATTTTAGAGCCTCGGATCACCGAATTAGAAGGTGAGTCGAAATCAGTTGATGGCGATATACCTGCACTTGGAGAAGCATAATCTAAATTTTGTCCGAACGTATCTAAATCAGCAAACTTGGTAAACTGCCCAATATACCTGGTTTTCGCAGAGTCTATCGGACCATTACGATGTTTTGCAATGATGAGTTCTGCCATACCTCTTGTGTCAGTACCGTCTGCATCTTCGGTAATGTTGTAATATTCCGGACGATGAATAAACATTACCATATCGGCATCCTGTTCAATGGCACCTGATTCACGTAAGTCGGATAGTTGTGGACGCTTATCACCTCCACGTGTTTCAACGGCACGACTCAACTGAGAAAGAGCAATAACAGGTATTTCTAATTCCTTTGCCAATCCTTTTAATGAACGTGATATCGTTGCAATTTCCTGTTCACGATTTCCTTTTCCTTCGCCACCGGCAGTCATCAGTTGTAAATAATCAACTATTATCAATTCTATTTTATGTTGTTCTTTTAACCTTCTAGCTTTAGCTCGTAATTCAAAAACTGACAATCCAGGTGTATCATCAATAAATAAAGGAGCTTCGGCAAGTTTTTTAATTTTATCATTCAATTGTTGAAATTCGTAATCTTCTAAATTTCCTTTTTTTAGTTTTTCAGAAGATAACTCTGATTCACTTGCAATAAGCCTGGTTACTAGTTGTAAGGACGACATCTCCAATGAAAAAATCGCAACAGGCTTTGCAAAATCAACAGCAGCATTACGCGCCATTGTTAATACCAATGCTGTTTTACCCATCGCAGGACGGGCAGCAATAATAACAAGATCGGATTTCTGCCATCCGGAAGTGATACGATCAAGAGCTGTTAAGCCGGATGCGATACCGGAAAAGCTACCTTTATTATTTTTTGTAATTTCAATTTGTTCGATGGCTTTACGAATGAGCGTACTCATTTTATCGTAGTTTTTTTTGATGTTCCCTTCTACTATCTTGAAAAGATTTGACTCAGCATTATCTAACAGATCAAAAACGTCCGAACTGTCTTCATATGCATCGTTAATTGTTTTAGTGGATATGCGGATCAATTCACGCTGAATGAATTTTTGTGCAACAATTCTTGCATGAAACTCTGCATTGGCAGCCGATGCCACACGATTGGTTAATTGGGTGATATAATAAGCACCGCCAACAATTTCTAATTCACCGGTCTTTTTTAATTCCTGAGTAACAGTTAATATATCAACAGGTTCAGAACGAGTGAACAGTTGCTCAATCGCATGAAAAATCCTGGAATGCGCGTCTTTATAAAAACTTTGAGGTTTTAAGATATCAATTACATTGGTTAATGCATCTTTTTCGAGCATTAATGCACCCAAAACAGCTTCTTCCAATTCAACGGCCTGAGGCGGCATTTTACCTTCGACAGGATGTTGATTGAGAGTTGGTTTTGTTACTCGTCTGCCGGAGTTTATATTGGTTTTTGTAGTAAATTCAGTCATAGAGCAAATTTACAAAATTTAATGTGAAGAGAGATTGTAATTATTAACATTCGTCAAACATGATTTCAACAATAGAATAGAACTCAGATGACGCGAATTGCTTATGATTAAATAAGATTTTTCAACAAAATTTCAATAGATATCGGGAGATTAAAATAAGATTTTTTTATTTGCTATATCATAAATAATCCGTGTCATCTGCGTTAATTATTTACCATCATTTTATTAATAGCAAATTACAAGCTTTCTAATTCCTGTTGATAATCGTACTGCAGATCTTCGTGAAGTTTAGCGATCGTACTTTTAATTTTTTCGATCTCACGATTATAAAGATTAGAGAGTACAACGCTAGTATGTATTGGGATACGCGATGCTTTTATTTTTGTACAAAAATAAATTTTCAGCTCAACTTCAGTTTGTTTGGAACCGGAGTATTTTATAAATTTATTTGTTAACCGAAGGATCTTACGAAGACTTTTTTTTGCCAGATAAGAGGTTGATCTGTTTATTTCCGAAAACAGAACATCTATCTCCTCTTTTATTCCATTTATGTATGCTTTCTCATCATGGGCCTCAAAGATCAGATAAGTGAGAAGTTCTTTATTTTCCTTTTTATATTTAGCCAAACGCACACAAAGTTCCAACACCTGTTTCGGTTCAAGCTCAATTAATTCTTTTTGAAGTTGGTGTATGGAAGCTGCTTTCATTGAGTACTATTTATTTTTTCTTCAAAGGAAGCAAAAGATATTCTAATCCATTCATTTTTATTTCCAACATGGTTTGTAAAAGGATACCTAATTTACCTTCGGGAAAGCCTTTACGCTGAAACCATTCGAGATAGGACACCGGCAGATTACATAAAATGGTCCCTTTAAATTTACCAAAAGGCATTTGCATGTTCACCAGTTGTAATAACAGTTGTGGGTCTCCTTGGTTTGTGTTCATTTTGGCAAATTAAAAATTAAATTGATTTCGGTATGTCTAGTTCTCGACTCCGCTCGAACTGACATTGAAAACATTTATCTTTTATTTTTTACGATCATAACACTTCCCTTCCAGTCGGGCAATTCAATTAAGCTTTCAGGTATTGTAGGTATAAATTCATCAACTGCTTTTTTTACGCCATCCCAAATATGGTTATAATCATGAATAATAATAACACCTCCGGGTGAAAGTCGGGTATAAAAAAATTTCAACCCTTCGATGGTAGGTAAATATAGATCAGCATCTAAATGTATGAAAGAAAACTTTTTGTCTTCCAAACCGATTGCTGTATCCGGGAAGTAACCGGGATGAAAAATCACGCGATCGTCACCCCCAATATATTTTTTCACAGTTTCTATATCTGTATCCGAAAACTCGTTGGTGGTATATCGCCCTCCTTGTTTATTTTCATGTTGCAGATCCGTTTCATTAAACCCTTTAAAGGTATCGAACAAATGAAATTTGCGGTTAGCATTCATCTCATAGATAAGCTTTGCTGTTTCGCCTTTATGTACTCCTAATTCAACAAAATCGCCCTCTATATTTTCCTTTACAAGTCGTTCAATTTGAAACCACATTGTATAAAATCGAATTTTGTCATAATATTTTCGTTCCGCCTTTTTTAATTTTCCGAAAACCGTTTTATTTTTCAAAGCCTTTTCCCATTTATAAGGTTTATAAAGCTTATACGACCAAAACGTTTCCAAATATTTATATATAATGATAAGTAATACATTTATAAGAATTACAGAAACTATGTTGAATGTTAAATTCATAATGATGGATTGGAAATATTTTTTTTCAAAAGTAAAGTTACTAAATAATGTATACTTAATTATGGAACGCATTAAAGCAATCTATAATTACAATCCAATTAACCTGTACAAAATAAAATTATTTTTTGTCTTGAAAACACTTTAAAACAGGCGGTTTTTATGTTTATAGAAATTGGCTGTTTTTTGTTTAAAAATATATGTTACTTTTACTTTCCAAAAATAATTTAAAATGAAAAAGACACAATCAATTTTACTAGCCATTTTTATGTTATCTCTTTTTTCAGGCGATGTTTTTTCTCAAGCATTTGATGATGGGACTAACCTGATTTCTCTTGGGTTTGGTGTTCCACCGAACCAAAGGATCAGCAAAGATTTTAATGGCAAATACAATAATAATAATTATACTGACTATAAATTCAACAATTATGGTACTGGTGTATTAAAATATGAGCATGGCTTGCACAAATATTTCGGTTTAGGTTTGAATTTAGAATATTCCGCTTCTTCTGTATCTTTTAAGTCTGGCGTTTCACCCAACCTTTATGAACAACAAATCAAAAACAATGTGATTGGCGCTTATGTCAGATTTAATGGACATCTTCCTATAAAGGACAAATTTGACATTTATGGAGGTGTAGGATTAGGATATCTATATACATTAAATAAATATTCTGATTCCAATCCAGATCCAAAAGTAAATGTGAGCCATAAAGAAACCATTTTTGAATTTGACTATCAAGTCACTTTAGGATTCCGTTTTATGGTAAAAGACAATATTGGTTTATTTGCAGAATTTGGCTGGGCAACAACACCCGCGCAAATTGGTATTGTATTTAAATTTTAACATCATTCTGCTAGCCTAACCGTGATCGCTTTATGAATACATGATTTTAAAAACAAAGTCGAAACAATTGTTTCGACTTTGTTTTTAAAATCAGCCCCAACCCCTCTTCAATTGGAGAGGGAGTGTTGTACTATAATAATTATAATGCAATATGTTATTTATTGTTAAATTATAAATTTTCTATTGACTTTACCTCTTGATATTTCGTAATTTTATAAAAAACAATTTATTATTATGTTAAAAAACAAGAAACTCCTATTTCTGATTCCTTTTGCTGCTCTGGCTTTTTTTTCATATACAGTAATTACCCAAACTGATAAAGAAGAAGCTATCGATCAGTTTTTAATACAAAGTCTGACCAACTCTCATTATCAGCCAAAAACAATAAATGATGATTTTGCTGAAAAATTTTTCAAAATTTATATTCAACGTATCGACTACAATAAAAAATTCTTAACTCAGGATGATGTTGAAAATTTGAAAAAGATGCAACGTTATATTGTAGATGATATAAAAAGTGGTCATTTTATTTTCTTTAATAAATCTTGTGATCTAATTAATAAACGTATTGCAGAATCTCAGGAATATTATACGGAAATCCTAAAAAAACCATTTGATTTTACCAATGATGAAACACTGCAGTTGGATGCTGAAAAATTAACCTTCGCAAAATCAAAAAGCGATCTTAAAGAAAGTTGGAGAAAATCCCTGAAATATCAAACTCTTTCGCGCATTGTTGAAATGAAAGATAGCCAGGAAAAGGCAAAAGAAAAAAGCGACACTGTTAAAATAAAATCGATTAAGGAATTGGAAATTGAGGCGCGAAAAAAAGTATTAAAAAGCAATGACGATTGGTTTAAAAGGTTAAAAAAACTTGACCATAATGACAGAATAGCCTCCTATTTTAATTCCATCACAGCTATTTATGATCCGCATACCGAATATTTTGCTCCAAAAGACAAAGCGAATTTTGATATTGGTATGAGTGGGCAATTAGAGGGAATTGGTGCGCAACTTCAGGAAAAGGACGGGTTCATAAAGGTAACAACCATCGTTCCTGGTAGCGCATCATGGAGACAAGGACAATTAAAAGCAGGTGACATAATTATTAAAGTAGCACAAGGTGAAGCTGAACCTGTTGATATTACTGACATGCAACTAGATGACGCCGTTCAGTTAATAAGAGGGAAGAAAGGAACCGAAGTTAGATTAACAGTTAAAAAACCCGATGCCAGCATTGTCGTTATTACTCTGATAAGAGATATTGTAGTAATGGAAGAAACCTTCGCTAAATCAGTTATTTTAAAGGGAGAAAAAAAGATTGGATATATTAAACTACCTTCTTTCTATGCTGATTTTAATGGGAAAGGCGGACACAGTTGTTCCAGAGATGTAAAAAAAGAAATTGAGAAATTAAAAGAAGAAAAAGTGGATGGCATCATTTTAGATCTGCGAAACAACGGAGGTGGTTCATTGAATGATGTGGTGGATATGGCCGGTTTATTTATAGAAAAAGGACCAGTAGTACAAGTGAAATCAAGAACCGGAGTACCGTATGTGATGGACGATAAAGATCCTGCAATAGTTTATGACGGACCATTGACAATTATGGTCAACTCCAATTCGGCATCGGCATCTGAAATTATGGCTGCCGCCATTCAGGATTATAAACGAGGAATTATTGTTGGCACATCGCAATCTACTTTTGGTAAAGGAACGGTTCAGCGTTTTTTCGATCTTGATGAATATTTACCTAAACAATATGACAGCATAAAGCCATTGGGACAAGTTAAAATTACCACGCAAAAGTTTTATAGAATAAATGGCGATGCTACGCAATTGAAAGGTGTAATACCTGACATTATTTTACCAGACCCTTATTATTTGCTTGATCAAGGAGAAAAGGAACAGGATTATCCAATTGCCTGGGATGAAATAGCCGCGAGTAATTATCAGCCCTTACAACCAACTTATTCTTTAGAAAAATTAAAAGCAAATAGTGCAAACCGATTGAAAAGCAATTCCTCATTTATCCTTTTAGAAGACGCTGCCAAACGATTAAAGAAGCAAAAAGACAGTACTGTTGTATCATTGAACTTTGATAAATATGTTACAGAAAAAAAACATTCTGAAGCTGAGTCGAAAAAAATGGAAGTACTTGATAAGGAAATACCCGGAATAGAGATAAGATCTCTAAAAACAAGTGCTCCGGTTATTGAAGGAGACACTGTAAAATCATCTAAAGAAAAAGAATGGTTTAAAAATATTAAAAAGGATATCTATCTTAACGAAACCATTACAATTATGAATGAAATGAAGTAGGTATAGAAATTCTCAAAGATTGATTTTGTAATCCAGAATCCTTAATCACTTTGATAATCCCAAGCTGTTTTGTAAGAATTAATGGATTCGATATAATCAAGAAACTCTTTATAAAAAGGATGATTGGCAAGCGTTGCGCTATCTCCAATAACCACCAATTTTTTCTTCGCGCGTGTAAGCGCAACATTCATCCTTCTGATGTCGCTCAAAAAACCAATTTCCTTATTATCATTGCTTCGTACTAAACTGATATAAATTATATCGCGCTCCTGACCTTGAAATCCATCAATTGTTTTTACAGCGATCTGAGATTTATAATTTAATAAATGTTCGTCTTCTGCTATCAGGTTTGATAAATATTGCACTTGCTCCTTGTAAGGCGAAATAACTCCAATGCTAATTCGTTTGCCTGATTTATTAGTATTTTCAAATTGTTCCAATACTAATTTCAAATGCTTTATCAGCAATTGTCCCTCTTCCGGATTGGAGATACTTAAACTTTCCGGATTAATAATTTCATTATAACCACATCCGGCAGTATCAATAAAATCAACTGGTGTATTAATTAAATGATCATTAAAATCATCTTGTTTAACAGAACTTAACACGGCATTTTTTACAGAAACATCAGCGATTAAATTATTCTTATAAAATTTTTTATTAGAAAAATTCATGATGTGTTCGTTCATGCGATACTGCGTATTCAGCATAACGGAAACATTTTCAATATTCATGCATTGTTCAAACAATGTTTCTTTCAAACCTTGCTCTTCTGCAATTTTTGATTTAACAGTTGGCGGCAACTGAAAATGGTCGCCGGCAAAGATCACGCGATCGCTTCGCGTTATCGGGATCCAAGCCATTGGCTCTAATGCCTGTGCTGCTTCATCAATAAATACGGTTGAGAAATGTTTATCGCGCATCATCCTGCCCGACGATACCACAGGCGTACAGGCAATCACCTGCGCCTTTTCAAATTGTTCAGAGATAATGTAATCTTCTAAAACTCTTGCCTCTCCTAATATTTTTTTCGCTTCAGAATAAAACAATTGTCTTTGCTCCCGCTCTTCTCTTCCGAAAGTACGTTTGTATTTTCCTGCCATCCGAAAATATTCTTCAGCTGTCTTACGATAACTTTTTAAGTCTTTATAGGATAGATGTGACGCCACTTTCGAATCCAATGTATTCATTAATACCTCTTCCGAGATACGTGCAGGATTCCCTAATCGCAATACAATTATTCCTTCACGATGTAATTTTTCTGTTAGCAGATCAACAGCAGTATTGCTTGAGCTGCATACCAATACTTGCTTTTCGGTTTGTAATGTTAATCGTATCGCTTGTACCAAAGTTGTAGTTTTGCCTGTTCCTGGCGGACCATGAATAATAGCAATGTCCTTGGCAGAAATTATTTTTTGTACCGCAGCGTTTTGTGATCTGTTTAATTTTGAAATCTGAATGGATTCATCCACCTTAGCAAATGCCGGAAGCTTTATTCCATACATCACATCGCGCAATACAGACAAGCGATTATGCGAAGCTGAAATTACTTTTTCCATTGCGATATCCATTTCGCGATAACTGGTTTCATCAAACAATAAATTGATACCAAGCTTACCATCATTGCACCAATCGGGCAATTCGTCAATATTTAATGATAGCCGGAGTTTGTTTGAATTAATTACTTTAACTGTTCCGTTGATCGGATGTTCATCAGGATATGTATTGGAGAAAAGAGCAACAATTTTACCACCCGAAAACTGGTGAGGCTCATTGTGATTGGTAGTTCGTTCTATATCAATGGAAAGGTATTCACCCAAGCCGATCTCAACATTCGTAATGACAATAGGGTACCACGTAACGCCATTCTCCCTGCGATGATTAATATTGTTTCGCGAAAAATGGATCTTATATTGTTTAAAATCTTCATCACGTTCAACTTTTAACAGTCGCCGCAAATCCTGTAATCTGTCTATTTGCTGATTCATTTTTGGTAACGCTAAAAGCAACAAAGATAGGATTAACATTGTTATTCTTATTTTTCGATACTAACAAAAAAATAAGATTTGTAATAAAATGAACCGGTTCATTTTATTATTTAAATTGAATCCAAACAATGTATATTTATTAAAAAACGAGCAGAAATTTCAAAATCAAATGGTATATTTGCATTAGTACATCTAACGATAATTCAGGAACAAATATTAATAAATAACGTCCTCTCCGTTTTATATTCATCACAAAAAAACAGGAGTCAAAAAACAACCAAATGACAAAAGATAATTACGATTACGTCATCATCGGATCCGGCTTCGGCGGTTCTGTTTCCGCATTAAGATTGGCGGAAAAAGGATATTCAGTTTTAGTGATTGAAAAAGGGAAAAAATTTGAAGGCGAAGATTTTGGTAAAACAAATTGGAATCTTCGCAAGTGGATGTGGTGGCCGGAAGTAGGACTTTATGGAATCCAAAAATTAACTATATTCAGACATATCAGTATTTTGAGTGGTGTTGGTGTTGGAGGAGGATCGTTAGTATATGCTAATACATTGCCAAAACCAAAATCTCCATTTTTTAAACACGGATCATGGGCCGGACTTGCTGACTGGGAAACTGAATTAGATCCTTTTTATGAAAAAGCCTATAAGATGTTAGGCGCTGCAGTAAACACAAAATTAGGTCCCGGCGATTTGGCACTCAAAGAAGTGGGGAAACAGATCGGTAAAGAATCAAGTTTTAAACCAACTAAGGTTGCAGTATATTTCGGGGAACCCGGAAAAACAATTAAAGACCCTTATTTTGATGGTAAAGGACCCGACAGAACAGGTTGTATTCATTGTGGAGAATGCATGACAGGTTGCAGGCATAACGCCAAAAACACATTGGATAAAAATTATCTTTACCTGGCTCAAAAATTGGGAGTTGAAATTTTGGCTGAACATAAAGTTGTTGATATAAAACCTTTAGGTAAAAATGGTGAAGATGGTTATGATATTATCTTCAAACAATCCACTAAAATGTTTTCCTCCAAAAAAACTATCCGCACAAAAGGAGTAGTATTTTCAGGCGGTGTTCTAGGTACAATGCCATTGATGTTAGACTTAAAAGAAAAATCACTTCCAAATCTTAGTGATAAACTAGGGCACATGATCAGAACAAATAATGAAGCCCTTATTTTAACTACCTCTATGGATAATGATCTTGATCTATCTGAAGGTGTTGCCATCGGTTCAATATTAGATGTTGATGAACATAGCCATTTGGAACCTACACGTTATGGTAAGGGTTCCGGAATATGGCGAATAAGCATGTTGCCAATGGTAAGTGAACCAAATTTCTTTTTACGGATGTTTAAACTTGCCGTATTACCGTTAACAGATCCAATAAAATGGCTTCGTGTATTATTTGTAAGAGATTATGGGAAAAGCACGATCATCCTACTTTTCATGCAGCATTTAGATAGTACTTTGCGCTTCAAAAAAAGCATATTCGGTACCAGTTCAGAAATGGAAACAGGAAAAGCACCAACAGCTTTTATCCCTGCTGCACATGATATGGCAAACAGATATGCTAAACTAATTAATGGAAAAGCTCAGGTAATATTTACTGAAACTATTACCGGTATTCCTTCTACCGCACATATTTTAGGAGGCGCTTGCATGGCTGCAAATAAAGAAGAGGGAGTTATTGATAGCAACAACAGGGTTTTTGGTTACAACAACATGTATGTTTTTGATGGGTCAATGATATCAGCTAATCCGGGTGTAAATCCTGCACTTTCTATTACAGCAATCTCTGAACGTGGAATGAGTTTGATTCCTGCGAAGAATTAATTAAACTGTAAATGATATATGATAAGTGATACCCTTATCATTAAGGGCAGTAAGGGTGCCATCTATTTGTTCTGTCAGCGCATTAATAAGTGTTAAGCCCAAGGTACTTGACTCTTTCAATAATTTTTCGGCATCATATCCAATACCATCATCGCTCACCATCATCGTAAATTTATTTTCAATTTTTGAAAATTCGATCTTTATTTTTCCTGCTTTCCTTCCTTTAAATGCATGTTTGCAAGAATTTGAAATTAATTCATTAAGTATTAAACCACAAGGTACAGCGTATTTAATATCCAGAACATTATTATTGCTTGAAACGGAAAATTTAATAATTGTGTCTGAAGAAGTGTAGGATGCTTTGATGTTACTAACAAGGTCTTTAATATAAGAATCCATCTGTATGCTTGCAAATGTCTCATGCTGATATAATTTTTCATGGATCAAAGCCATCGAATGAATACGGTTACGACTTTCCTCAAATAAACTTTTTGTATTCTCATCCTCAGAATGAGAAGCCTGCAAACCAAGCAAACCACTAATTACAGCCAGATTATTTTTTACACGGTGATGAATTTCAGCTAATAAAACATTTTTTTCATGCAAAGAGGACTTAATAAGTTCTTGGTTTTTCTTGTTTTCACTTATATCCGTTATTCTTATAGTAAGAAATTTTTTTCCTCTTATATCGAATAAACGCATCGCAAAGGATCCCCAAAATTCTCTTCCTTTTTGTGATCTATATAAAGTTTCATTTTCAAAAAAACCGTTCACCAACACTTGATTGCGCATATAAAATAAATCATGATCCGGAAGTTTATCTTTATGAAAATCTACCCCTTGACGAGAAAAAAAATCACTCTCCTTCTCCATCTCAAATAATTCAACTGCCCTATTATTCGCTTTCAAAATTGATTTACTCTCATGATCAACAAGAAACAAAGCATCGGACGAATTATTGAAAATCGTTTTGAATTGATCTTCCAACAAAATATTAGTTTTACCCAATACCTGCTCTACCTGATTTGAACTGATGAGCAATCCGTAGACCACGATCACTTCACAAATAATTGCAATTACATTACTCGTAATTTTTAAATTATATAAAGTATCCGCCGAAATTGGAACTAGTAATGCGGAAGAAAAATTAATTTCAAATAGATCGACAAAAAGAACTACCGTAAAAAAAACAAAAAAACCAATAAGTGTTTTTTGTTTAAAATTATACAAGATCAAAGGGATGGTTGCTACGGGACCGAAAATTATATAGATTTGAGAAGCTTCTCCAAATATTAAACAAACAATATAAATTTGAAAATTGAGGATAAGTACAAATAAAAACCTTGCAAGTTTGCTATATGTTTCCTTTGAAACAATCCACAAAATACAATAAGAAACAAAAAATAAGATCTCTGAAATAACGGCTTTTTGATAACCATGATATTCAAATAAAAACAAATAGATCAAGGTCAATAAACCGGAAACAGCTAAGAACTGATTCAACAGCATGAATCGTTTTGCCTCAGACGGGGGAATATCCTCTGTAATGCCTGCTGTAGAAATATAATTCCAAGATTTACTTATCATTTATAGGTAATGTTAATACTAAAGTAACAAAATCTAAAACAATTTGTAATTTTTAATTATGGCAAATTCTAAAATGGTAAAACAGAAATATTTTAATATGCCAGATTAGGACCTAGCCAACGTTCTGTTTCTTCCAAGGTCAAGCCTTTCCGTTTTGCGTAATCTTCCACCTGGTCCTTTTTTATTTTACCAATGCCAAAATAATGTGATTGCGGATGTGCAAAATATAAACCACTCACAGCTGCAGTTGGAAACATCGCCAAACTATCTGTTAATGTGATCCCTGTGTTTTTTTCTACTTCTAATAGTTTAAAGAGCGTTGTTTTTTCCGTATGATCCGGTTGAGCCGGATAACCCGGTGCCGGACGAATACCGGCATATTCTTCTTTTATCAGATCTTCATTTTCAAGGCTTTCTTCTTTTGCGTATCCCCAAATTTCTTTACGCACTTTTTTGTGCATTAATTCTGCAAAAGCTTCTGCAAGTCTATCAGCCAATGCTTTCAACATGATGGAAGAATAATCATCGTGGTCTTTTTCAAAACGTGCAACATGTTCATCAATGCCAATACCGGTAGTTACTGCAAAAGCACCGATATAATCAGTTGCTATTCCGATATCCAATTTAATATCTTCGACAACTTTGTCTTGGTATTTTGGTTTTACAAAATCTGCTAATGCCACATTATACTGACCCGCTGGTTTTTTTGTTTGCTGACGAATGGAATGAAAAACACATTTAACTGTTTTGTTATCTTCCGCATAAACTTCAACATCGTCATGATTTACCGCATTTGCAGGATAGATACCAATTACCGCATTTGCTTTCAACCATTTTTTATCAATGATCTGCTTCAACATTTTTTGTGCATCCGCAAATAATTTCCTTGCTTCTTCGCCACGCGTAGGATCTTTAAGAATCTTTGGATAAGCACCTTTCATTTCCCAGGAAATAAAGAAAGGTGTCCAATCAATGTATTCAGCTATTTCAGCCAGTGAATAATCGTTGAATGTTTTGTTACCAATAAAATTAGGCGTAGGGATAACAGTTGCATTCCAATCGATTGGGAATTTGTTTGCGCGTGCTTCTTCGATGGAGATAAATTTATTTTGTGATTGCGCATTTTTATTTTGTTCGCGCACTCTGTCATAATCTTTCACAACACCATCCATAAAAGAACCACGCAACTCTTCTGAGATCAGGCTACCTGCAACAGGTACAGACCTGCTTGCATCATTCACGTGTACCACCGGACCCGAATAAAATGGCGCCACTTTCACAGCCGTATGAACCTTAGAAGTTGTTGCGCCACCGATCATCAAAGGAATTTTAAATCCCAGGCGTTCCATCTCTTTCGCCACATGGACCATCTCATCCAATGATGGCGTGATCAAGCCACTTAAACCAACGATATCCACATTTTGTGCTTTTGCTTCTGCTAAAATTTTATCGCAGGAAACCATTACACCCAGATCAATAATTTCATAATTGTTACAAGCTAAAACAACCCCAACAATATTTTTACCGATGTCGTGTACATCACCTTTTACCGTTGCCATCAATACTTTGCCTGCATTTTTTCTACCATCACCTACAATACCTGCAAGTGCATTCGCTTCTTTTTCTGCTTGCAGATACGGTTCTAAATACGCAACTGCCTTTTTCATTACCCTTGCACTTTTTACTACTTGTGGTAAAAACATTTTACCGCTACCAAACAGATCACCAACAACATTCATCCCATCCATCAGCGGACCTTCAATCACATGCAAAGGTCGACCAAGTTTTAAGCGTGCCTCTTCTGTATCCACATCAATATATTCAACAATACCTTTTACCAAGGCATGGCTCAAACGCTCTTCAACAGTTGCTTTGCGCCATGCTTCATCTCTTTCTGCTTTTTCAACAACAATACCTTTTAGTGAATCAGCATGTGTAACTAATCGTTCCGTTGCATCTTCTCTCCTATCAAATAAAACATCTTCTACCAATTCCAACAGGTCTTTCGGAATATCATCATACACCTGCAACTGCGATGGATTTACAATTCCCATATCCATACCGCATTTCACAGCATGGTATAAAAACGAAGAATGAATGGCCTCACGAACCGTATCGTTACCACGAAATGAAAATGATACATTACTTACACCGCCACTTATGTGGACATAAGGTAAATTTTGTTTTATCCATTTGGTGGCATCAAAAAAGTCGATCGCATTTTTACGATGCTCATCCATACCTGTTGCTACAGGAAAAATATTCGGGTCAAAAATAATGTCTTGTGGTGAAAAGCCAACCTTATCCACCAACACATCATAGGCACGTTTACAAATATCTATTCTTCGCTGATACGTATCTGCTTGTCCAACTTCATCAAAAGCCATTACAATAACTGCTGCACCGTATTGTTTTACTTTATGAGCGTATTCAATAAATTTTTCTTCACCTTCTTTTAAAGAGATTGAATTTACAATTGCTTTGCCTTGAACACATTTTAATCCGGCTTCTATCACGCTCCATTTGGATGAATCGATCATGATGGGCACACGGGAAATATCGGGCTCGGATGCAATAAGGTTCAAAAATTTTGTCATCGCTGCTTCTGAATCCATCATGCCTTCATCCATGTTCACATCTATCACCTGCGCTCCGTCTTCCACTTGTCCACGCGCAATAGAAAGCGCCTCTTCGTATTTTTCTTCTTTGATCAATCGTAAGAATTTTTTAGAACCTGTTACATTTGTACGTTCACCGACATTTAAAAAATTACTTTCCGGACGAAGTGTCAACGGCTCCAAACCGCTCAGGTGCATCAATGTATCAGGCTTTGGTCTTTTACGCGGCTTCGAAAGTTTTGCCAATTCAGCAATACGTTGAATATGTGAGGGTGTTGTTCCGCAGCATCCGCCAACAATATTGATGAATCCGGCTTGTAAAAAATCTTCTATCTGATGTCCCATTTCATGAGCATCTTCATCGTATTCACCAAACTGATTTGGTAAACCTGCATTGGGATATGCACTCACATAAAAGGGTGATTTGTTGGAAAGTTCTTCCAAGTAAGGACGCATGTCTTTAGCTCCCAGAGCGCAATTCAAACCAACACTTAACAGATCAACATGAGAAACTGAATTTAAAAATGCTTCTGTAGTTTGTCCTGAAAGCGTTCTACCACTAGCATCGGTGATTGTTCCTGAAACCATCACCGGTATTTTCCTGTTAATTTTTTCAGCGTAATTTTGTATCGCGAACAATGCAGCTTTTGCATTGAGCGTATCAAAAATAGTTTCTATCAAAAGTAGATCAGCCCCACCATCTATCAATCCGCGCACTTGTTCGGTGTACGCTTCCACCAGTTCATCAAAGTTAATGGCACGAAAACCGGGATCATTAACATTCGGTGATAAGGATAGTGTACGATTGGTGGGCCCGATAGCGCCTGCAACAAATTTCGGTATGGATGCAAATTCAGGAAATTCTTTATAAAATTCATGTATTGATTCTTTTGCAATTTTTGCCGATTCGTAATTTAACTCGTACGCCAGATCTTGCATATCATAATCAGCCATACCAATAGTAGTGCTGCTAAAAGTATTGGTTTCTATGATGTCAGCACCGGCCTTCAGATATTCTTTATGAATGGCCTTGATGATATGTGGCATAGTAATGGAAAGCAGATCGTTATTGCCTTTCACATCTTTATGAAAATCAGCAAAACGCTTCCCGCGATAATCTTTTTCTTCCAAATTATATTGTTGGATCATAGTGCCCATTGCACCATCAATAACCAAAATACGTTTTTCTAATTCTTTTCTAATGTCTGTCATAACTGCATCCTAATTTAGAACCTGAGTTCGATTATTATTTTGGGCTAAAGCCCATACTATTAAATATTACGAAACCCACGCCTTAAATGGCGTGGCTAATCTATTTTTCAAAAAAAAACTCCTCTGACTTTTTACAGTCAGAGGAGTTATATTATTTTGATTATCTATTTCAAAAAAACTCTGACTTATCTGTTCCCACATTTCTGCAGGACAGGATTTAGCACCTTTCCAATGAAGGAAGGTTGCTAAGGTTTCACAGGGCATGTCCCTCCACCTTTCTTGATAAGTTATGAAGACGTTGATTTAATTTTTCAATTAAATTTTGTCTTACATTCTGCTTTCGCAGAATAAATAAAGAACTGATACAAAGATAGAAATTTTTGGTATAACAGAAAGGTAAATTCAAGAATTAATTGATACCTTGTATAAACCAAAAAGAGGACAATAAAAAAGAGAAAAATAAGTTATAATTACAATCAATAAAAAAAAGACAATGGATCGTAAAGAATTTTTATCTCAGGTTGGAATTGGAGTTGCTGCATTATTAGCTCCTGCTTGTATTGGAGGATTATCAGGTTGTAAAAAAAATACAACAGCAACTAAGGTAGATTTTACAATTAATACAAGTACGGGTACTTTAGCAAAAAATGGTGGTTTTTTAGTGAGTAATAGTGTTATAGTTGCCCGTACAAATGCGGGGGCATTTATTGCTGTTGCTGCAGCCTGCACACATCAAGGAACGACAGTAAATTACAATTCTACAAACGATGTATTTGTGTGTCCTAATCATAATGCAATATTTAGTGAAAATGGTTCTGTAATGCAAGGACCTGCAACTATAAATCTAACAAAATACAACACTACTCTAACCGGCACTTCGCTTCGGGTGTTTTCATAAAAATTAAAAATGAATTAAACTTTATTCTTCGCCTCTATCCAACGAGCCATATATTTGGTGCTTGTCATAGTATGATGCATCAGCATTGCGCCTATAAAATTCTTCATACGGTGTTTTTTAAGATTATTTTGTACATCTAAAATATATTTAATAAAAGGTTCTCCTAACAATGTTTTAGAATAGAAATTATTAATAATAGCAACGCCATTTTCCTGAGCTTTTTTCCACTTTATTTTATTTGTATATAATTCGATTGCCGCGGAAGCTATCTCCTGTGCTGTATTCGCAATTATACCACCCCATTCTAAATTATCATGCATCCCTTCTGCTCCAATATCCGTTGTAACACTTGGTGTACCACAAAGCATGGCTTCCACCAATTTACCTTTAATCCCTGCGCCAAATCGTAAAGGTGCTAAACACACTCGTGCCTGCAGAACAACAGCATTCGCATCCGGCGCTCTCCCCATTATAAAAAAACTATTATTAGGCTGATGCAATTCATTTACTTTTTGAGATGGATAAGCACCGTAAATATGCAATTCAGTTTCAGGTAATTCTTTTTTGATGAGCGGCCAAATAGCCTCTTTTAAATATTGCACCGCATTCCAATTGGGCTCATGAAGAAAATTACCAATCGTAATAAAATTATTCCGCTCTTCGAATGTTGGCAAATTACCAATGGAATCAATATCAATAGGTTTCAGCATAAAAGGTAAATAATACAACAAGGAAGCATCTACCTTAAAATAATTTTGAAGAATATCCATTTCAACTTCAGAAATAATTAAGGAAATATCGCAACGCAATATGCTGGCAACTTCTCGTTTTGCAACATCACAAATTAAATCGTCGGGAATAAATGTTCTGTTTTCTTTAAATGCTTTTTGACGCGCTGCCCGTAAACTATGCAGATCTTCGGTATCAAGGATCCTGAGGGCATTCGGACAATGTTCTGCAACTCTCCATCCAAATTGTTCTTCGATCATAAACCTATCAAAAACAACTAATGATGGCTGTAAATTTGAAATGAATGAATCGAAACTTTCGCTGTTCAATTCTATTTTTACTTTATCAATACCCAGATCCCGAACATCAAACATGAATTCACTATCTGCTGCAGCGCTTGCAAATGTGATCTTCCAGCCCTTAAACTGAAACAAATAGATCAATTGCATCATTCGACTTCCTGCTGCTGAAGAATTTGGCTCGGGCCAAACAAAACCAATTATCAAAATATGTTGCGGAGTATAGCTCATATAATTATTGAAAGGAAATTTTTGAAAATTTAAAATGCCTTTTGATCATGTAATTTTCACTTCTTCTTTTTAAAAAGAGAAAATTTTTCACCTAATTTCATTATAGGTTCTTCATAAAAATTATGTATCAAAACGGATAATGAAACTACGACAATCCAAAACATCAGGTAAATCAACACAGCTTCAATTTTATTTGAAGCAACAATCTTATTCGAAATTATATGAAATGCAGGAATATGAATTAAATACATTGAATATGAAATTTTACTAATAAATTGAAATGGTTTAAAAGGAATATTTTCATTTTTAAAACTTTCTAATTTCGGCAAGAGAAGAGATATAAACAATCCAATTAAACTTAAATAATAAGTTTGTTTATAAAATATATCATGAAAATCAATATTAATAAGGAGTAATAAAAGCGCCAAGCCAAGAATAAAAAAAACATTCTTTGATTTTTTCCAAAAATCGTTGTAGTAAAATTTAATGTAAGAAGCTAATAACCCAAAACCAATAGTATCCAATCTAGTTAAAACAATTTTTCTAAAATAAAGATCGGTGTCTAAGGATGAATTTGATTGGCACAATCTATATATTAATGGGAAGATTAAAACNNTGAAAATAATTTTTTGAGGAGGAACTTTAAACCTTTTTATTCGAAATAAAAAAAAAACGGAAAAAGGAAAAAAAATGTAAAACCATTCGCTCACAGCAGCACTCCAGGATTCCCAAAACAGAAAATCATATGGCCTATAAAAATTTTGAAAAAATACAAAAAAGGTAACTAAATATTTATTGAGGAAACCATTTATTAATCCAAAATAAATTAATAAAATATTTAGAAAGAGAAACAAATAATAATTTGGCAAAGTTCTTAACCATCTTCTTTTCAGAAAGGTCAGAGTCATATGAAAATCAATTTTTTGGTGTTTTTCCACCAAATCAATAATTTTACTCCCAATTAAATATCCACTCAACACAAAAAATAAATCGGAACCATTGGGCAGAATTATGAATGAAGATAGATGTAAATCGGAATTAATAAAATAATTACTGTGTCCGAAAACTGTTAAGAATATTGCTATACTTCGTAATATATCCAGACCGAAAATTCTTTTTGTTATGTTTTCACTCATCTTAAGAACTCACAGTACTTATGTTTCTATAACTAAATAGTTTTACTTTGAACTGAAGTGTTTATTTTTCCAAGCTTTTACTTTCGCATCAATGGATTTTTTAAAAAAGANNTTGCACATGGCACATTGCGCAAATGTATTTGCTTTGTTGATGAGCAACAACAATCCTATTAAAAGCGAACCGTATTTTTTCATCTAAATATAAATTTACAAATTATTTAACCACATAGAAACATAGTAATATTCTATTTCAAGTTTTACATAGTTTCCCGATAAATCGGGAACATAAAGAGCTATGCGTAAAAAAAATATTTTTCTATACTTCCTTTTTTTCTATGACCCTATGTGGTTATTTTTTTTCAATTCACGTAATACGGCGAGATCATTATATATACAATCACACCAGTAACCGTTACATATAGCCAGATGGGGAAACTCCAACGCGTTAATTTTTTATGTTTTTCCACCTGCATTTGTAATCCTTTATGAAACGACAATAATATCAAAGGCAACACCACTGCCGCTAATATAATATGACTAATGAGAATTGTTAAATAGATCGGTCGGATCGGATTATCCACCGGGAACGAGGTTTCCTGAGCTAACCAATGGTAGGTTATGTAGGATAAAAGAAATACCGAAGATAAAATAAAAGTAAAGATGTTTATTTTTTTATGTGTTGCAATATTTTTTTGTTTGATCATGTATAATGATAACAAAAGCAATATGCTGCAAGTACCATTAATAATGGCATTAAGCTTCGGCAAACTATATACAAAAGTGGGAATGGTTTCCGGAACCGGCAATATTTTTTTGTTAAGGATAACCACTGCAACCAATATCACTACCGATACTGTCATTACTAATCTGAAAACTAATTTATCGTTCATCCTATATATTATTTGGTTATTACAATTTTTACTCAGTACTTTTTTTATGGGCATTATCCTTTATAAAATATTCAGCAATTAATACTTTGATGTCATCTAACAGATCGTTCACTTCTTTAATATTTGTTCCGTCATAAATACCGCGAATGTGTTTTTCCTTATCTACCAGAACAAACAATTCACTGTGTATGAAATCATCCGGTCCACCATCACCTTCCATGGCATTCAACAAATAACCATTTCTCGCAAGGTCATACAAAGCCTTTTTATCGCCTGTAACAAAGTTCCATATCTTCGTATCGGCATGCACCATGTTGGCATATGCTTTTAATACTGGTACAGAATCGTTTTCAGGATTTACCGTATGAGATAATATTTGAACCATTCCTTTGGTGTATTCAAACTTATCCTGCACACGAAGCAATTCGGTTGTCATTTTAGGGCAGATGCTTTTACAGGTCGTAAAAAAATAATCGGCCACATAAATTTTACCATCATAGGTTTTATCAGTAATTGTATCTCCATCCTGATTAACGAATTTAAATGGCGGAATAGAATGGTATATCGTATCTTTTCCGTTTGCAGCCAACTCCCTTTCACCGATATAGCGCAAATGGATAAAATTGGTTTTTCCGGTCGAAAGAAACACATACAAGACCGAAGGGAATGTGAGCAGAAAAAGGAGAATTAATAATTTCTTTTGCACGATCGATGAGAGTTAAATGAGAGTGCAAAAATACAAACAAAAATGGTCCCGTATTGCTACGCGACCATTTTATTTATTCCTGTAATTTTATTTTCAATCAACGATTTTTTTGTGCTTCGTCAATCGTAATTTATTTTTTAGTGATGCTCTTCTGCTTCATGATGTTCTCCACCTTCTTCATGAGTTGCTCCTGCTTCATGACCACCATGACCTAATTTTGCTGCTGCATTCAAATCATTTTTTTGTTGCTCGATAAGATGATCCATTTTATCCTTGTGAACTTTTACATAATTCGCCTCAGCAACTAAAACATAAACCAAATACAATATAAAAACGGTATATGGCGCAATAACAGCATATTTTAAACCTTTCTTTTCATGCTCCAAATGCATGAACTTATATATGATATAATATGCTTTACCAAGTGTTAAACCAATGAAAATAAGTTTAAGAAGACTTGTAGATGTTCTGAGTTCCGGATCCAACAAATGCCAATCCTTAGCATATGAACCAATGATAAGTTCAGTAATTGTAACTGCTAACATTATCCAGAAAACATTCCATAGTTTTCTGCGCATTAATTTTCCTTCTTCTTCGCTATGATGAGCCATTAACTCATACTGTGGGTAATCATCGTGAAATTCTGACATATTTTTTATTTTTTTATTTTTTATTCCCTATTAACTATTGTCTATTTACTATTCTCTTCCTTTTTTATAATAAATAGAAAAATGTAAATACGAATACCCATACTAAATCCACAAAATGCCAATACAATCCTGTCTTTTCGATCATTTCATAGTGACCGCGTCTTTCGTAAGTACCTTTAACTACATTTATAAAAATAATAATATTGATGATAACACCACTAAAAACGTGGAAACCGTGAAAGCCTGTGATGAAGAAAAAGAAGTTGGCGAATACCGGTAAACCGTATTCGTTCACTGTCATGTTAGCACCATAAATTGTTTTATCAACCCAATGTCCGTTCTCAAATACATTACGAACAGCACCATGATCAGTTCCAACGATAAAGTGAAACCACTCCCAAGCTTGGGAACCCACAAACATAGCACCACCAATGATTGTTAAAAATAACCACATCGTTACTTTCTTTTTATCATTACGATGACCTGCCTCAACAGCCAACACCATCGTTACGGAACTCATGATGAGTATCAAGGTCATTAAACCCACATAAGCCAATGGAATATGTCCTTCATAAAAAGGGAAATGGGTAAATACATCGGCCGGATTAGGCCAAACTTCCGGATGTTTGTGGCGCATAAAACCGTATGCTCCTAATAAACCTGAAAATGTTAATGCATCAGATACCAGGAAAAACCACATAAATAATTTTCCGTAACTAACGCCAAATGGTGATTTACCACCACTCCAAGCTGAACCTGAATCTTTTTCTGCTACTGCGTGACTTGACATATTTTTTTTCTAATTTATAATTCCACAATACTATGGAATGAGTTAACGACTAATTTTACGGGTGCTAATATGCGAACTTTTTATTGAATTTTCAACGAACATATAATAAAAATAAGAACAAATATATCCACAAGGCATCTAAAAAATGCCAAAAAATGGCGCAAAGCTTTATTCCGTAAAGGTTTTCGGAATCATATCTTTTACCTAATGTTTTTATCCACACTACTGATAAAGCCAAAATTCCACCTACCAAATGTACTAAGTGTAAACCTGTTAAAATATATAAAAATGAACCGGCTGCATTGCTATAACTGCCTGCAAAAACAACCTTTTGTTCAACCAATACTCCCCAGGCTTTAAACTGACAAACAATAAATGCAAAACCAAGTAATAAGGTAATTGATGAAGCAATTTTCATGTTTTTAAAATCGTTTTTTTTAGCTGAAGAAAGCACCCAATTCATTGTTACGCTGCTCAGAATAATAACAGCAGTACTAACATAAAATAATTGAGGCAGATCAAATTGCAACCAATCGCCTTTTTCCATGCGCACCACGTATGCACTTGTTAAACCGGCAAATACCATCACCATGCTCACCATAGCAACCCAAATAAGCGGTTTTCCTACTTTTTCCCTTATGATGCGCTCTTCACTTAATACTGTTTCCATTTTTTTAGTTTAAAGTTCAAAGTTTGAAAGTTTAAAGTTTTTTCAAACATCAATAATCAATCCTCTACTTCCTTTGTTCTCTAATAATAAAGTCTATAGTTAAAAAGCTTTGAACTTTAAACTTTCAAACTTTGAACTAATTTACTTCCCTATCATTACCGCCAGCTGAACCACCGGCAAATAAATAAATGATCCGAACATCAACTTACGGGCAGATTCTATCGTTAGATCCTTATATAGTGTGTATGCCTGCAAAGCAAACAATATCCCGCAAATGGAGATAATAATTGCTGAAATAATTCCGGACATTCCAAACAATACAGGAAATAAACTTATCGGCAATAAAAATAAGGTGTACACTAAAATCTGAAAAGCGCTGCTTTTATCCCTTCCACCTATAGATGGTAGCATCCTAAATCCCGCTTTTTTGTAATCATCATCTACCACCCAGGCAATAGCCCAGAAGTGAGGAAACTGCCACATGAACTGCACAGCAAATAAAATCCAGGCTTCAAATTTAATTTCACCAAAACCTGATGTTGAAGCCACATATCCTAACAAAGGAGGAATTGCACCCGGGAAAGCTCCTACAAATACCGCAAACGGTGTTACGCGCTTCAAGGGTGTATAAACAACAGTATATAAAATTAGGGCGAGTGTACCTAAGATCCCGCTCATGGGATTCATATATATCCATAATATAGCTATGCCTGCAATGCCCATTATCGCTGCCAAAACAAACGATTCATTGATGCTCATTCGTTCCTGAGGCAATGGTCGGTTTTTGGTTCTATCCATTAATTTATCAAGATCTTTTTCGATAATCTGGTTAAAACCATTGGAAGAGCCTGTTACTAAAAAACCACCCAAAATAAGCAATAACATTTTTGACCAGTTTACTTCCTGAGAACCAATCACAAAACCAAATGCAGCCGACAACACAACCAAAGAAGCAAGGCGCATCTTTACAAATTGTGCATAATCACGGACTTTACTCATTATGGTAATTGAATTTTCGGCTGTATTGATATTTTCAACAATCAATTTTTATCGCTTTTTGTAAACGGGTACAATTTTACCATTTTTTTATGAGAATTAGATGGAGAAATTTAAAATTTAGACCATTTCTAAATTATGAGGTATGAGGATATATTTTTTTCAATTTTGAGAAGTTCCATCAAAAATCATTATACAAATTACCAAGATCGGTTTTAATACCAACAAAAATATAAGGAGTTTGTTTTGTATAAGTGCTGGTTTGTTCAACACGATAGGATACACCTGCTTCTATTTTAAAATTCATTCTTGAATCTAAAATATAGGCTCCACGCAATGAGGTTGTAATTAAGTTTGTTCGGATACCTTGTGCAATATGATTACCATAATCACTCAGACGATTTACATAAGAAATAAATATGTTTTTTCCATAATCTTTACCCGTACTATCTGCACCGTAAACAGCATAGATGCATTTTGCTTCAATAAATATACGTTTGTATCTGTAATTTAAAAATGTTGCCGATTCCATAAAATTAGCCCCCAATGGATGTGCTAATGGTTGATTGAGTTGCCCGTAATTTTGTTGAACGCTGCCATGTGAATAAGTATAAGGCCTTGCAGAATTAAATTCGGTTTGAAAATTCAGCCTGTTTATTTTAAACACATCAAAACTTTTAAATCCCATTTGCAATGCCTCTTTATTCTGCCAATTGCCATTGTGTTGAAGTGCTTCTTTCAATGCAAAATCGTCCACTAATAGTTGTCCGTAAAGTTGTTGTTTTTTAAAGATTTTTATTTTATAACTCAATCCAATTAAAGCATTATCACTTGAACCTAATGAATATTCTGTTGGACGAAAAAACAGTATCGGGTTCATATAATTGATGTCATAACCACGATAACGATTATTATCCGTTCCCTGCCAAACAACGGACTCAAATAAACCAATGTTGATTCGTTTAGAAACATTTATTCCTAAGTAATGAAATGATGCATATTTAGTAGACCAATCTTTTTTTAAGCCGGAAGGATTGGTTGCATCCTTCATTATTGTATAAAGATTAACGTAGTTAAATTTCCAAACATTTGTCGTAATTTTAAAATATGGATAAGGTGCCGAAACATCGGATAAAAATAAAGAACGATAACCATCACCCCAAAATTGCTTGTCCTGCCCTACCTGAAAATTGAAAATTTTATTCGGAGAATACGACAAGTATCCGGTAAGATATTGATACGAATAAGCTCTGTTCACGCTGTCGTTATTAGCTCTATAAGCATAGCCAATACCAGGAATAATATGTGTTGCATTAATAATGGAATCTGTATAACTGTTAAATGTGGCTCTTCCTGCCAACGCTTTCAAGTTGAATGAAAATTTATTTCCTATACTTCCCATTATATTGCCACCGATTGCCAAATCACTTGTAAAACGTGATGGCGATGTGGCTTGGTATCCAAATGTTGATGTTATAAGGGGGGAAACATCTATTTCAATTTTCTTCTTTTTTTTATCTTTTGTTTTTATAACCGGAAGGTAACGTCCGTATGCATCCTTAAAAAGTGGGAATGCAATTGTTGAATCTTTTACCTGATTGATATCAGCATAACGATAGGGCTTTACGAAGGTTTGAAATTTCTCTTCTTTGTTATTAAAATAATTATCGTATCCATATAAATAATCCCGATTAAGCGTGTAATTCAACTGTTGTGCAGATAATGAGAAGCAAGACAAAAGAACGGAGAGACAAGAAAAAAGAATAAGGATACAAGACTTAATTTGCCTTGAGCAAGTTTTTAATTTTAAAATTTTATTCTGTGTGATCATTTGTTAATTCCTTAATATGATGTCCCCATAATTGTAAATTGAATTTAATGCTGAGTTTACAAGCTATTTTTCTTTGTCCAATAGTCCGAGCATTGTTTCCAGTTCGTTGTATTCTTCTTTAAATGCGCCATCAAGTGTCCCGAATTTTGTTTCAAAATCAGCAAAATATAACCTTGCTTTTTTGTTGCCCGATATTGTAGAAATAAAAAGCCTGTTTGCTAATTCTATTTTGCTGTCGTCAAGTCCCAATTTTGCTGTTTCATATTCTTTGATCGTCTCTTGAATTTCTTGTTGATTATATTTTCTAATTTTTTTATTGGTAGCAAAATGTCTATTGAGTTTGCCTTTTGTAAAATAAATTTTTTCAATAATCCAAGTTGTCATTTGATATTTGCGGTCAACCGCTGTCGGGAGATTTCTAATGTCTTCAATTACTAAAGTGTCTTTTTTGAATTTGAATCGAAAAATCAACTTCGCTTCAAAAAAATCAATGATTGTATCTTGTCCGCATATTGAAAGAGTAAATTCTGAAAATGTTGTTGGTTTGATGTCAGGATTTTTATAGTCACATAAAATAATTGTCTTTCCATTTGAAAAATGAAAAGAAGTATCCGGCTGTGCTCCCTTTGTTGTTCCTGCCATTTTATTTTCAAAGCATTTGCAGTCGGTCTTTGCCTTCTGTCCAGTACAAAAAAATACAGTTGTCAGAACAAAAATACATGTCAAAATTAGTTTTTTCATATACGTTGTTATAATAACAGTTGTTAAAAAACTGCTAATATTAGCCAAAAATAGTAAATAAATACGCTTACAGTGCATTGATAAATGTTATTTGGATTGTTACCTTGGGTCTATATTTTGCGAATGCTATCAAATAATTATAGAGTCGACGGATTAAGATTTCTTTTATTTACATTTACAATATGCTTAAAATTTCAATAAAAATATTTTTGTCTTTACTTCTTTTTGCAATTATGCTTTTCTCCTTAATTGCACATGATATTATAATTTATGGCCTTTCACAAGGAAAAGGTCAATTAACTATTGTGTTGAATTCACGACCTATCGAGGACGTTTTACAAGATAAAACTTTTCCTGATTCATTAAAATACAAACTGAAATTGATCAATGAAATAAAACAGTTTGCAATCGACAGCATTGGAATTCATTCAAGCAAAAATTATTCTACTGTCTATGATCAACATAACAAATCAATTTTATGGACGGTTACAGCCTGCGAACCATTTGCATTTAAAGCAAAAGAATGGACATTCCCTTTTCTTGGAACAGTTTCTTATAAAGGTTTTTTCAATAAAAAAGAAGCTCAAAAAGAAATTTCAGCATTAAGGTTAAAAGGTTATGATGTTGATGTTTACAGCCCTTCCGCATGGTCGACGCTTGGATGGTTTCAAGATCCGATCCTTTCCAACATGCTTTACAGAACTGATGGTCAACTTGCAAATTTGATCATTCACGAACTCACTCATGGAACACTTTATGTGAAAGACAATGTTACTTTTAATGAGAACCTAGCCAATTTTATTGGTGACAAAGGCGCAGAAAATTTTTTAATACTTAAATATGGAATTCATTCAAAACAATACTTAGATTATGAACACAGCAAAACAGATGAGAAAATTTTCAAAAAATATATTTTAAAGAGCTCCTACCGCTTGGATAGCCTCTACTCCACTCTATCTGAAAAAGACAATCAAACAATAAAAAAACAGAACAAAAATAAATTAATTACTGATATAGTACGAGGTGTAAATAGCTTACCATTGTTTAAGAAGAAAGCTTATTTCAGATATTCATTACAAGCTTTTGCCGAAAAAAATACTTTTTTTATGGCCTTCAGCCGGTATGATTCTCAATACGAAATCTTTGAAAAAGAATACCTAGAAAAACACCAATCCAACTTACGCAATTATATGATCTTTTTGAAAAACAAATACCCTTCTTTATAAGTTCAAAGTTAGAAAGTTTAAAATTGCATTACGATTAGTCATTTAACTTTAAACTTTCTAACTTTAAACTTTAAACTCAATTATTCGTGGAGCCTTATAGATCGAAAAATAAAATCAGAATTGTTACGTCCACCTCTTTATTTGATGGACACGATGCTGCCATTAATATCATGCGCAGGATCATACAAGCCACCGGTGCAGAAGTGATTCATCTTGGTCACGACAGAAGCGCGAAAGAGATCGTGGATTGTGCCATTCAGGAAGACGCGAATGCTATTGCCCTTACATCTTACCAAGGAGGGCACATGGAATTTTTCAAATACATGCACGACATGTTGAAAGAAAAAAATTGCGGACACATAAAAATATTTGGCGGTGGCGGCGGAACAATTTTACCGACCGAAATTTCTGAACTCCAAAAATACGGGATCGAAAGAATTTATTCACCTGATGATGGGCGTTCTATGGGCTTGCAGGGGATGATCAATGACATGCTCGAAAAATGTGATTTCCCTACCGGTACAAATTTAACTGATGAAGTAAAAAAGTTAAAAAATAAAGATGTAAAATCCATTGCACGATTAATATCAGCGGCAGAAAATTTTCCACAAGAGTTTTCAAAATTCAGCACAGAAATTGAACAAATTGGAAAAACAAAAATGGTTCCTGTTATTGGTATCACAGGCACCGGAGGTTCAGGAAAATCAAGTTTGGTAGATGAATTGGTACGACGATTTTTAATTGATTTTGAAAATAAAACAGTTGCTATTATTTCCGTTGATCCTTCAAAACGTAAAACAGGCGGAGCATTGCTGGGTGATCGGATACGAATGAACTCTATCAGAAATGAACGTGTTTACATGCGTTCACTGGCAACTCGTCAGAGTAATTTGGCTTTATCAAAATATGTGAAAGAGGCTGTTGAAATTGTAAAAGCAGCCAACTTCGATCTGATAATTCTGGAAACATCCGGTATCGGACAAAGCGATACAGAAATAACCGAACATAGCAATGTTAGTTTGTATGTGATGACACCGGAATATGGCGCTGCCTCGCAACTTGAAAAAATTGATATGCTTGATTTTGCTGATGTGATCGCCCTGAATAAATTTGATAAACGAGGCGCTCTGGATGCTTTGCGGGATATAAAAAAACAATACAAACGCAATCATCAGTTGTTTGATACCGATGATAAAGCATTGCCCATTTTCGGAACCATCGCATCGCAATTCAACGATCCGGGAATGAACCAACTCTACAAAACTATCATGGATAAAGTGGTTGATAAAACAGGTGTTGATCTTAAATCGAATTTTGCTATTACCAATGAAATGAGTGAGAAAATATACATCATTCCTCCTCACAGAACACGTTACCTGGCAGAGATTGCGGAGAACAACCGCACTTATGATAGGTGGGTGGAAACTCAAAAAGATATTGCCAATCAACTTTACAGCCTTCGCAAAACAATTCAAATCCTATCGAATAGATCGAACGCCAGTTTAATTGAGACCTTAGAAAACAAGTATAAAGAAATTGAAATTAGTTTAGACCAACACAACAAAAAAATACTGGAAAGCTGGGCGGAAAAAATACAACGATACAAAAATGACTTTTTTATTTACAAGGTGCGTGATAAAGAAGTTAAAATAAAAGCGCATTACGAATCGCTTTCTCATACTCAAATCCCAAAAGTTTCTACTCCACGATACGAAGGTTGGGGAGATATTTTAAAATGGAATTTGCAAGAAAATGTTCCGGGTGAATTCCCTTATACAGGAGGCGTATTTCCGTTCAAGCGTGAAGGCGAAGACCCAACGCGAATGTTTGCAGGTGAAGGCGGACCGGAACGTACCAACACACGTTTTCATTACGTGAGTTTAGGCATGGATGCGAGACGTTTAAGCACCGCATTCGACAGTGTTACTTTATACGGTCAAAACCCTGATATACGTCCTGACATTTATGGGAAATTAGGTAATTCAGGAGTTTCTATTTGCTGTTTGGATGATGCGAAAAAACTATATAGCGGTTTCAATCTTGCTGACCCAAAAACATCCGTAAGCATGACCATCAACGGACCTGCAGCCATCCTCGCCGGATTTTTCATGAATGCTGCAATTGATCAGCAATGTGAGATCTACATCAAAAAAAACGGACTTGAGAAAGACATCGTTAAAAAGATAGAGGATATCTACAAGAAAAAAAATGTAAAACAACCACACTACCAAGGTGAACTTCCGGAAGGAAACAATGGACTTGGCCTATTATTATTAGGCATTACCGGCGATCAGGTATTACCCAAAGATGTATATAAAAAAATAAAAGCAGAAACACTCGCTGTTGTCAGAGGCACTGTTCAGGCAGATATTTTAAAAGAAGATCAGGCACAAAATACGTGTATATTTTCAACCGAATTTTCTTTGCGTTTGATGGGTGACATGCAGGAGTATTTCATTCAAAAAAACATTCGCAATTTTTATTCAGTTTCTATTTCGGGGTATCACATTGCTGAAGCAGGTGCAAACCCTATCACTCAGCTTGCATTAACATTATCAAACGGTTTTACTTTCGTAGAATATTATGCAAGTAGAGGAATGGACATAAATAAATTTGCACCTAACTTGTCTTTCTTCTTCAGCAACGGCATTGATCCTGAATATTCTGTTATAGGTCGTGTAGCACGTAGAATATGGGCGAAAGCGATGAAGCTAAAATACAATGCAGATGAAAGTTCGCAAAGATTAAAATACCATATTCAAACAAGTGGCAGGTCGTTACATGCTCAGGAAATTGACTTTAACGATATCCGCACCACACTGCAAGCGTTGTACGCGATTTATGATAATTGTAATTCTCTCCACACCAATGCGTATGACGAGGCGATCACAACTCCAACGGAACATTCTGTTCGCAGAGCCATGGCTATTCAGTTGATAATTAACCGTGAATTGGGTTTGGCGAAAAATGAAAATCCATTACAGGGTTCATTCATCATTGAAGAATTAACCCACATCGTAGAGGAAGCGGTATTATTGGAGTTTGAACGCATCAACGAACGCGGTGGTGTGTTAGGCGCTATGGAAACGATGTATCAACGCGGCAAGATCCAGGAAGAAAGTTTGTATTATGAAACATTGAAACATACCGGCGAATACCCTATAATAGGCGTAAACACCTACCTTTCATCAAAAGGATCGCCTACCATCATTCCAAAAGAAGTGATTCGCGCCACCAAAGAAGAAAAAATGTATCAGATCTCCATGCTTGCTGAACTGCATAAAGCGCATGCTGATGAAGCCCCTCAACTGTTGCGCAATTTACAAACGGTAGCGATCAATAATCAAAACATGTTTGAAGAACTGATGGAAACAACTAAATATTGTTCTTTGGGACAAATCACGAACGCCCTTTTTGAAGTGGGTGGTCAGTATAGAAGGAATATGTAAAATTAGTTTAAAGTTAGAAAGTTTAAAGTTTAAAGTTCAGGAACTCTACCAATTTACGAACTGCCAAAGCGCGATGACTAATTTTATTTTTTTCTGACATATCTAATTCTGCAAAGGTTTTATCATATCCATTCGGTATAAAAATCGGGTCATAACCAAAACCTTTATCTCCTCTTTTTTCCTTTAAAATTACGCCTTCAACAATACCTTCGAATTGAATTTCTTTTCCATCCATCACCAAAGAAATAACAGTTTTAAAACGGGCGTTTCTATTTGTTACATTTTTCAATTCAGCCAATATTTTATTCATATTGTCATCCGCATTTTTGCTCTCCCCCGCATATCGCGCCGACAATACTCCCGGTCGGCCATCTAGCGCTTCTACTTCTAATCCTGTATCATCCGCAAAACAATTGAAATGGTAATTAGTATAAACGTAAAATGCTTTCTGTGACGCATTACCTTCGATGGTGGCTTGTGTTTCAGGAATTTCTTCCATACAATCGATATCATTCAAACTCAACAATTTAATTTCATCAGGTATCAGTTGCTGAATTTCATTCACTTTATTGATGTTTCCTGTGGCAAATACTAATTTCATACGTTAGTTAAAAAGTTTAAATTTAGAAAGTAAAGTACTGTATTATGGTTTGTAAACGTCATTGGGAGTTCTGCGTTGAAGCAGAACTCCCAATGACAGCGATTAATCAAATTGGATATTACACAAAGTTAAACTATCCAACTTTAAACTTTTATTCAATAATAAACTTCTTAACTACCGTTTTACCATCATATACAATGGTGAAGGCATAAAATCCTTTCCCTAATCCAATTAAATTAACAGTTATTAATTGTAAACCTTCGGTGATCGTTCCCGAATAAATTGTTCGCAAAGATTGCCCTCTTGCATTGCAAATAGTTACATCCAAATTATTGCTGGCAGGAATCAAAAGCGGTAAGGTAATAAATTCTCCTGCCGGATTTGGATAAGGTTCCAAAACTTCAAAAGAAGATTTATCAATTGCTATACAACTTTCATTATCCAAAGGGAATTCATCATCCAAATTATTGGGTTTGATTGCAGAAACACATACAAAAGATTTTGGATCTTTCATATAAATGGAAGTACTAATGGTGTCTACGATAACCCCTCCCCTAAGCAGCAAACCTGTCCAGTTTTCTTTTACCACTGCTCCATTATTCAATGTCACCGTCAATTCTAAAGTTTTTACGTCCACTGTTCCTTTGTTGATAATTTGTGTTGAAACAATCAAAAAATTATTTTGCAGTACAGTAACAATATTCTGTACTGCAACATCGATAAAAGCTTCCAAAACATCAATTGTATTTTTAGTGGTATCAGCACAACCAAAACTATTAATAGCTATTAATGAAACATAGTAACTTCCAGTATCTGTAAAAACAGTATGAGTATTTGCCAGTGAATCATGATTTGAATTACCAAAATCCCATTTATAAATGGAAGCACCTATACTATTATTAGTAAAAGAGACTGCTAATGGAGGACTACCATTATCAGGAGTAGAAGTAAAATTCGCAATAGGCACCGGATGAATAACAATGGTCTTTGTTATTGAATCTTTACAACCCTTATCAGATGTTACCAACAATTTAACTTGTGGACTAAGAGCTGCATTAAAAGTATGTTGACCATTTTTAAGAGTAGATGTCATACCGACAGCATAGGTCCATAGCCAATTGGTAATTGTCCCTCCTGAGATAACCGAAGAATCAGAAAAAATAGTTGGGAGAGACACGCAAGCATTTCCGGCAGTATATAAGGCAGTAGGTTTAGGATTAACTTTTAACGCTTTTGTATTCGTGTTACTACATCCATTTGATGCAGTAATAGTGTGAACCACATTATATGTATTACTCACCGTATAAGTATGTATCGGGTTTATAAAAGGTGAAAGAGCGGTATTGTCGCCAAAATTCCAAGAACCGGATTGTTTGGTCAAAGGCGCTGGCAGAATGGTAATGTCATTAAATGAAATTGATTGTTTTTCGCAGAGCGATGAAAAATTAAAATCGGTTGTTGGTGATGGTTTAATAACTAAGGAATTATTTATTGGTGTGGAGCAACCGAAAGCATTTTGAATAGTTAAGGTTACCGAATAAGTTGCACTTGCAGCATAAATATGTGCCGGGTTTTGAAGTGTTGAAACATTATTGACACCACCACTTGATGCTTCCGCAAAGTTCCAATTCCATTGTGTTATAGGATAACCAAATGTTGTGGCTAAAGCTGTAAAGTGAACACTATCCCTCTCACATAAATTAGCTGAGGTGAAATTCCCTTGAGGGTAAGGAAATACTTTAAGCGTTTTTGATAATTCGGCAGAGCACCCTATGTTTGTTGTTACAGTATATGTGACGATATACGCACCAGTATCAGCGTATGTATGCGAAGGAGATGTTAACGTAGAAGGCAACGTAATATCTCCAAAGTCCCAAGCTCTCGATGTGATAGTATTTGTTAGAGGAGCACTTGACAGTTCAGTAAATTGACTGGACGAACCCAAACAGACAGATGTAAAGGAAAAGTCAGCCATAGGCGCTGAACCTTTTATTGTAATGTTGATGATATCCTTTTTTATACAACCGTTTATACTGGTGGCTGTTAAACTATATTGTCCCGGACTTGAAATCATCAAAGAATCATTTGTTGAACCTCCTGACCAGCTATACGTTGCCGCCTGCGATGCTCCCGTTTTTAAATAAATAGAGTTACCAATACAAAGAGTGGTATCAGGGCCTAAACTAGCTATTTGAGGAAAATTATCTATCAGAACATTTATCGTATCGTAAGAACTGCATCCCGGATTTGTTAATTGTAAGGAATAAGCCCCTGAAGTATTTACCGATATGGATGAAGCCGTTGAACCTGTTGACCACAAATAAGAAAATGATCCTACTATATTGGGAGTTAAAACAAGCGGATTACTTCCGGTATAACAGACTATTTGATCTAAACCCAAACTAAAAGCCGGATAAGGAACCACTACTGTATTTATTGCATCTTGCGATGTATTTCCTATACAATCTTTTACACTTACGGTATATGATGATGATGAATTTACCAAAATACTATTAGTTGTAGCTCCATTTGACCATATATAACTAAGGTGGGAAGGACCTGCATTTATTAACTTTTGCTGACCACTACAAATAGATATATCACTCCCTAAATTCACAGTATAAGCACCCCCATTCAAAGTAACTGTTACTGTATCTTTGCTTGTAGATCCGAAAATGTCTGTTGTTGTTAAAACATAATTACCCGCTGCATTCACAACCAATGAATCATCTGTAGAACCACCTGTCCATAAATAATTGGTGAAATAATCTTTTTTGGCTCTGACTGTATAGGGTAATGAACATACTGTTTTATCCGGACCTAATTTTACAGGAGGTGCATATTTATTATGAAGATATTGCTCTACAGAATTTCTATCAGTATCATTTAATGGTTGATCATATATAAGAAGTTCGGTTATATCCCCGTTCAAATTTTGATTACCGTTAAACGTTCCTATATTGAGGGGTTGATTAGAAGATCCTTCAATATAAGGCAAAGTATTACCTTGAATCCCATTTTTATAAAACGAAAATTGACTTGTTGATATAACTCTACTAATAATCTGGTACTTCGATGTAAATGTAATATGATGATCTCCTGGGTCTGAATAAAAACTACTATCACCATTCATAACATATAATTGATAATAAGGGGGATTTTGCGACATTATTAAAGTGTGGTAAACACCTGTTGATAGTCCATTTCTTTTTATTACAAAAAATTCTGTTCGTTGACCAATATTAATTGAAGGGGTGGTTAAATAATCATCTAAAAATCTTAAAGTAGGATAACCATTCAGTGTATTCAAAACATAAGCAGGTTGATTGGAGGCTGATGGTTGAAAAACATCATTTCCATTGCCACTTTGATCAGCCCAATTAGAAACATTCCCAGAATTTAAGGTAACACCAACATCAGATTTTAACCACAGTTTTAAACCGGAAATCGAAGATGGAGAAATGGAACTTTGGGCATTTAAGTGACAGGTAATAACACTTAAAAAAAACAAAACAAATAAGCATCGAAGAAAATTAAATATATTTGCCATAATTCCATACTTAAAAGTATCATTCAAATTTACAAAAACATTTCAATTAATCAAAGGTATAATTATAAACTGTAATATATTTATAGACAATTAGAATGTTTAGTTTAATTGCAAACTAATAAGACCCAAATGCAAAGAAATTTGAAGGGAATCCGAATACAATAAATGAGAAAACGAGCAAACAGAAAATATTTATTAGGAACTACTAAACTTTAAAATTATGAAAAAAATAGTTTTTTTAGTTTCAGGTTCCGGTGGATCTTTAAAATTTCTTCACTCTGCTTTGGAGCGAATGAATATAAATGCTAAAATCATTGGTATACTAAGCGATCGAAATTGTTTGGCCTTAGATTTTGCCAATCAAAAAAAAATATATTCAAAACAAATTAAGTATAATCAAAATTATGTTATAGAATTACAAGATGAATTAGATTTTTTAAATCCAGACTTAATCATTACCAACATTCATAAAATAATTGATGAGGGAACACTAAATAGATTTCCTGATAAATTTATTAACCTTCATTATTCACTTTTACCAAGTTATAAAGGCTATATAGGTATGAAAACAGTCTTAAAAGCAAAAGAAGATAATGTAGGTTTCATTGGAGGAACATGTCATTTGGTAAATAAGGAAGTTGATGGAGGTAAGATAATACAACAGGGATGTTTTTCAGTAGATTGGAATAATGTAGACAATGTAATTGATACTGTTTTTAAAACTTCCTGCTTATGTCTTTTAGAGGGGGCAATAGGCAGATTGGGGTTGGATAAGGAGGTGGGGCGGGAACAACTAGTGTTTAATAATAGTATTGTCTATTTTTCCCCAAAATTATCAGTTGGAGATTTTAATTTTGATGATTCATTTTGGAGTTTAATAAACAACAATGAATCGTTAATTTTTTAACAAACAAAATATAAAAAGGGAGATCGAAATCAAATTATATTAGAAAAATGAATAAAATTGCAATGGTAGGTTATGGGGAATTAGGAAAGCAGTTTTTTGATTTTTTAAAAGTTAGTAATCCTCAGATAACAGAGAGCATTTTTTTTGATGATAATCTATTTAGAATAAATAAAAATTCAGCATACTCATTTAATAACTTTACAAATGAAGAATTCGGTGATTACGAATTTTACGTTTCGTTAGGTTACCTGTATTTAAAGAGTAAATCAGAGGTTATAAATAAATTATTAGATCTTGGAAGAAAACTTCCTGTTTTCATTCATCCTACAACATTTGTTAATTCAACAACAAAATTAGGACATAATACATTTGTATACCCAATGTGTAATATTGATAAAGAGTGTTTAATAGGAAAAGGAGTATTAATAAATAATTCAGTTACTTTATCTCATAATAATATTATCGGGGATTGTTGTTACATTTCTCCTGGAGTCACGACTTCAGGGTACGTAGAAATTGGAGAAAACAGCTTCATCGGTATCGGTACAATTATATCCAATAAGATTAAAATAGGAAAAAATGTTAAAATAGGAATTGGTTCTGTTATTAATCGTGATATTCCGGATGGCTGTTCAGCAATTGGAAACCCTGTTAAAATTTTAGATAAGGAATTAAATCTTTTATAATCTATGGAAAAAAAAACAGTCATTTTACAATCAAATTATCTTCCCTGGAAGGGATATTTCGACTTAATAAATGATTCAGATACATTTTGCTTTTATGATGAAGTTAAATACACTAAAAATGATTGGAGAAATCGAAATCAGTTATATACTAAAAATGGTCTTCAATGGATTTCAATACCAATCAATAAAGATGCGGTAAACAAAAAAATAAGTGAAGTAGAATTGCCTGAAAATTGGCAGAATGAACATTACAAAACTATAAAGTATGCTTATGGAAGGGCTCCATATTTTTCTAACTTGCTGCCCTTTATGGAAGATTTTTATAAAGAAAACAATTTTAAATATCTTTCAGAATTCAACCAATATTCGATTCAACAAATTTCAAAATTCATTGGAATAAGAACAAATTTTGTGAATTCAAAAAATTTTGATTTACGAGGCGATAAAGTGCAACGTTTAATCAACTTAATAAAAAATATTGAGGCTACGGAGTATATCACAGGTCCATCTGCGCTAAATTATCTCTCCGGTCAAGAGCACCTGTTTTCAGAAAACAATATTAAACTCACCTACAAAAATTACACAAATTATCCTGAATACAAACAACTTACATCACCATTTGAAAATTACGTTTCCATTTTTGATTTATTGGCAAATATCCATAAAGACGAAATACTACACTATATTTGTAGTCGTAAAAAATAAGTTCTAAATTGACAAAGATATATGACTATAAAACAGAATTAATATTCTAAAGATGTCCATTATACATAAGAAAAAAATATCTCTAATTGTAGCTGTCTATTTTGAAGAAGATTGTATTACCCAATTTATAAAAGAAACAGAAGCCGTACTTAAAACATTATCCATTGACTATGAAATTATTTTTATAGATGACGGGAGCACAGATAATACTGTACTCCTTATTAAAGAAAGTGCAAAAACATCGCCCAATATTAAACTTATAGAATTATCATATAATCAAGGGAAACCAATTGCTGTAAGTAGTGGAATTTCATATGCAACAGGTCATTACTTATTGTGTATGGATCCCGATTTACAAGACCCTCCCAATGAAATACCCAATTTTATTGCTGAAATAGAAAAAGGCTATGATTTAGTATTTGGTTTAAGAAAAGAAAAAAGGGATAGCTTTATAAATAGACTACAGTCTAAAATTTTTTGGAGATTTCTAAATAAATTATCAGGGCTGCAAATACCTGAAAATATTGCAGTAATGCGTATATTCAACAGGAAATTTGCAAATAAGTTTTTGGAATATTCGGAGCAGAGTAGATTTATAGAGGGTATTTTCATGCATATAGGAATGAAAAGAGGCTCTCTATTAATTGAGCAACAAGAAAGATTTGCAGGAAAAAGCAAATTTAATTTCAGCCGAAAAAAAAGTTTAGCATTAGATGCTATTTTTGATTTTTCAGAAATCCCACTTAAAATTGCAGTAAAAATTGGAGCTTACCTATTTGTAGGAAGCTTAATCTTTTTAATTTGTATATTCATTTCAAAACTATTGTTTGTTGATTTTCAGGCAGGTTGGGCATCAATCATATGTTTTATCACTTTATTTTCAGGGTTACAATTAATTTTTACTGGTATTGCAGCAATGTATATCGGTCGAATATATAAGGAAGTCAAAAAAAGACCACTTTATTCAATTAAAGAATTGACTAATTTATAAAATAGAAATTTAAAAATACTTGTGATTATTGCCTTACCATATCAAAACAATAGCCATAAATTAATTAAAATGCCCGAATTAATAATCGATAAAAATGGTATTTGGATTGATGAATTGGAGAGCAAAGTCTCTTTTCCGGAAGAAGGTTATAATGTAAATTTCAAAGTAGAAGATAATAGTTTTTGGTTTAAACATCGTAACAATATTATTAAAAAAGTTATTGAACGATTTCCATTTAAAGGTAATTTTGCTGACATAGGGGGAGGCAATGGTTTTCAGGCTAAATTTATTTCCGAAAATTTTACATCAGAAAAAGTAATACTTCTCGAACCTGGTTATCAAGGTTGTTTGAATGCAAAAAAAAGAGGTTTGGAAAACATTTTCAATATACCTTTTCAAAAATTTAATTTTCAGCAAAACAATGTTGATGCTGTTGGTTTATTTGATGTAATCGAACACATTGAAGATGATGTTAAATTCTTAAATCAACTCAAATTACAACTGCCATCTAAATCTATTATTTATATTACAGTTCCTGCCCATAAATATTTATGGTCGGACATTGATAATAACGGAGGCCATTTTAGAAGATATAACTTGGAGATGATCGAGGCTTTAGCGAATAAAAGTCAAGTTGAATTGGTATATTTCTCATATTTTTTTTCATATGTACCATTTATTACATATTTTGTTAAACACCTTCCATATAAACTTAGAGGAAAAAGAAATAAAACTGCTATTCTTGATTCCGAGACGGAACTGCTTTTGCCACCAAGATTTATCTCGAAATTTTTCAATTTATTCCATAAATCAGAATTGAAAGCTTTTGAAAAAGGTCTGATTAAACATGGAGGAAGCTGTTTCGCAGTATTCAGAACTTAATAATTGAATTATTAGAAGATGAGCAAAACAAATAAATTAATTGACTTCAACAAACCTTACCTAACAGGAAAGGAAACTCAATACATTCAACAAGCAGTTGAACACGGGAAAATTTCCGGCGATGGAATGTTTACCAAGAATTGTCACCATTTTTTTGAAACTAAATACGGCTTTAAAAAAGCATTGTTAACCACCTCTTGCACTGATGCGCTTGAAATGGCAGCCATCTTACTTGAAATAAAAGAAGGAGATGAGGTTATTGCACCTTCTTTTACATTTGTATCTACAGTAAATGCTTTTGTATTAAGAGGCGCTAAAATTGTATTTATTGATAGCAGTGATGGAAATCCTAATATGGATGTAGACGCAATAGAAGCTTTAATAACACCTAAGACAAGGGTCATTATACCTGTTCACTATGCCGGCATTGCCTGTAACATGGATAAAATAATGGCCTTGGCAACCAAATACAATTTATTTGTGGTAGAAGATGCTGCGCAAGCAATAGATAGTTTTTATAAAGATAAACCATTGGGCAGTATTGGTCATCTTTCAGCTTTTTCCTTTCACGAAACTAAAAATATTATTTCAGGAGAGGGGGGCATGCTGATTATTAATGACGAACGTTTTATAAAGAGAGCAGAAATAATCAGAGAGAAAGGCACCAACAGATCCGCATTTTTTAGAGGCGAAGTGGATAAATATGGTTGGGTAGATATCGGATCCTCTTTTTTACCTTCCGATATCATTGCAGCATTTTTGTACGCACAAATAGAAAACCTAGATGATATTCAAAGTCGAAGAAAAACAATTTGGGAAAAATATTATAATTTACTTGAGCCTTTGCAGAAAAGAGGACTTATCAGACTACCTAAAATTCCGGAATATGCAAGCAACAATGCACACCTGTTTTACATTGTTTGCAATAACCTGAAAGAAAGAACCAGTTTAATTGAGCATTTGAAAAAATCTAATATCTATGCAGTGTTTCATTATCAAAGTTTACATAAAAGTGAATTCTTTTTAAAAAATAATAAAGCAATATCTCTTCCACAAAGCGACCATTATGCTGAGTGTTTGTTACGACTTCCTTTCTTTTACCACCTTACAGAAAATGATCAGGAGCGGGTGATAGATTCTATAAATAAGTTCTATTTATAAAATCTATTGATTAGACTAAATTCCGTAATTTTATTTATTCAATAATTGCATTTCTATATGTTCAGCTTTTATTTTTTAAAATTACTTCTGGTATACCTGATAGTTATGATTACTCTATACCTAATAGGTAAGGGTATTACTAACATTTGTTTAAAAAAGTCTACTTATTTCTCCAATAATATTTTTCTAAATATTCTTTTCAATATATTTATTTCATTTTTATTGATTTCGTCCTTAAGTGCAATTATATCAACAAAAGGACAAACATTTCAGTGGGTAATTTTCTGCTCAATAGTTGGATGGTTTATTTACGCAAATAAAAAAATAAATCAAGAAATTGTTTCTGAAAATAATATAATCCCTGTCAATAATTTATCGAAGATTTTAATACTATCTATACTATCTGTATTTTCCTTCTCTTTTATTTATTACATAAACGGTGTACCAAAAAATTCAATGGACGTTGATGTCTATTATGATTTATTTTATTATTCCAAAATATCCAGTAAATTACTTGAAGTGGGAGTTGAAAACCCTTTAGTTTTATTATCATCGTATCTCGATATAAATGGAACTTATTTATACCATTATACAGACCTTTGGTTTAATGGATTTATTTGTAAAATTACCTCCTTAAGCGAAACAGAAACATTACTATTTGTTACCTACCCTATTTTACTTTTCCTCACTTTATTAGGAACTTTTAGCGTACTATATGAAAAGTTAAACATCAATGCTGCCAAAATTATATTAATCACTATTATATTGTTATATGGATGCAGCGTATATCTCCCTTTTGAAAACTCAGCCATCTACAAACAAGCGTATTCTCGTTTTCAAGGAGGTCCCGGGTTAGATTGGATGCTAACAAAAACATTGATCTCATTTCCTTCTTTGTTTCTAGCATTTTATTCTTTAAAAAGAGAGAGACTTACTGAATTTACTATTTGGATATTGATTGCGATGGCATCCTACAACACTGCTATACCGGTACTTACGGGTGGTACATTTATGATTTTAATTTATACACTTTATAAGGTGTTTTTCAAAAAGCAAAATTATTTTAAACGAGAGATATTTATTTCAGTTGTAATTACAGGGGTCTTCTTTTTATTTCTTGTATTGTACACGAAATTTTTTATTCTAAAAGAAGTCCCTCCTACTACTATTGAAATACTTTCTATCAGATCAATGATCATTTTATTTATTGAATCTATGATCTCACCATGGATGGTGTACTTATTTGCAGCAATTATTGTGTTGATAGAAGTCCTAAAAAGAAGAGTTAATGAATTTCAGATTCTCCTAATATTGTTTCTTTTAGGAGGGCAACTAGCAGGTGCAGCATTTGTAATTCTTAATCACCATATCAATAATGTTACACAAGCACTAAGTAATCCGATTCCACCATTAATACTTGTATTTACCATTTTTTTTTTGAAAACAATACCAAAAAATAAATATCTGTATTTAAGCTGTATTATTTTATTGACTTTTAGTTCATTTCATAATATTTATCTAAACAAGAATGTTATTATGAATGATGCCAAACACAGAAATCTCAATTATTCTGATATTTTTAAGAAGGCAATATCTACTGAAATAAATTTAAACCACAAAAAAGCAAAATGGGTTACTTTGAATAAGAGCTACAACTCTACTTATTTCTATTACTGCCATGCACCCGGCAGTTTCATTTTTAATATAAAAAATGCTGATTACCCTTTAGATATTTCACCTTATTTAACAGATAGCGCATCAGATTTTTGTAATATATATTGGAATTCGTCTTTCCCTTTGTGTAAAGAAATTATAAAAAAACCAGATTCATCAGAACAGATTATTCTTGATTTTCTAATGAAAAAAAAGGTTTCGTATGTATTTATTGAAAACCAAACAGCAATACCTTCAATTCTTTCAAAACGAATAAAATTAGTGGTAAAAGACAGATATACCGGAGATGCATTTTATAAATTGATATTCTAAAAATTTGTTTCGCATACTTAAACCATAGAAATTACAAGTATTATGGACATTCATTTTTTATCTTTTGCTTTCTATAATCTTCTATTTCTAGTATTTATTTACATAGCAGGACATTTTTTTCTCTCCATTTTCAAGATCGATATAAAAGAAAAACATGGAAGTGTGTTCATTAAACTATTGACCGGAACACTTTTTATCATTGGGATCTATTCAATCATAAAAACGGGGTTTTCTACTATACAAACAGGTTTTATTGTTTCGTCTTTACTTCTATTCTGGAATAGAGGATTTAAAAAATCATCAATTCCTGCAACAACCTCTTTATTGAAGAAAGATCAAATTATATCTGAATTGGGTATTATCATACAGTTATATGTTGTGGGCATATTGATATTAACGCTGAACTACTTTTTCCTTCAAAGTGGCGGAAATGGAATCCCTCAAAATCCACACTGCGATATGAATTATTACAGCAATATCTCATCGTTTTTAAATAATGTTGGTATTGAGACATTTGAAATGAATTACCTTGAACCCGGTAACGTTGGAAATTCACCTTATCATTATTTTGAGTTATGGACAACGGCTTTTTTTTCTTTCACCTTTCATTGCCCTTCTACACTAATAGTTAATCTCCTGATTACCCTACCCATATTAATAATGATCATAATTGCCGGTATATGGGCAATCATGGAACAATTTAAGATCAACCTATTTTACAAAATATTTTCATTGTTTTTGATCCTTATCAATGGAATGTATTTCAGTATTTATGTTCATATTCATTTGTTCTGGACGGCACAATTTCAATCCTCAATCTTGGATCAATCTATAGGATTAAAAACCTCTCCTATGTATATAGGTATCATCTTGTTTATTTTTCTGATAGGCAAAAATAAATATGTTGAATCGATCATGTGCCTCCTGTTCTTCCCATTCATTTCTGTTTATGCCTTTACCACATTTATCCCTGTTGCAATAGGTATGTCAATTTATTTTTTCATTGCAAAAAAGATCGACAAAACTCAACTGATAAAATTGCTCATTTCAATTGCAGTTGTTTTAGGTTATTACAAGCTGTTTTATGCATTTACTTCTAATTCCAAATTTTATGGCGACATGATTGATATAAATACGATTATTCCTCAATTATTTCAACTTCCTATTAAGTCCAGAATTATAAATATTGTAGAAAAATTAATTGAATCGATCCTCGTTTATATTCCATTTATTGCTCTGCTTCCTATCCTATACTTCAACTTAAAAAAAAACAAACCTAAATACACTGAATTTTTAGTGATGTCATTTTGGGCACTTATCTCATTTTACTTTTTTGCGATGGCCGCCTGGCATCTTTTCTTTTATATCTTTTCATCTAATCAACTTTTATATGTGGTGGCAGCTTCTGCAATGAATATCTTTTACTTCTTTGTCATTTATTTTATTCTCATTAATACCGAAAAAAATATATTTTCAGTTGTTATAATTATATACGTTTCTATTATTGCTGTTGCGCTTTTCAGTACTCTTTATATTAATAATAAGAATTGCAGCAATTACTTTTCTAAAACATATAGTGATACCTATTTCCATAAAATCAATACTATAAAAGAACCCTTAAAAAAGGGAGCCATGTTGCTAACTCCTGACCAGATCTATAATAATTTCACCAACAATCCATTTTATTATGGCTCTTCTTTATACTTAAATTATATAAGACCGGGGTATCAATTAACCTCATTTTCAGTTTATTCTATTCCGGGAGGAGAAAAGGAAATTGACAAACTATGTCAGAATAATTTCTTAAGAGGTTCACCATTTATACAGTTTATAAATGAAAAGAAAAACAAAGGGGACTTTAGATCAATGGTTCAGAGCCAACTTGATTATATTGATAAATACCATCTTACCTTTATTGTGATCTCAAAAGATGTAGAACCCGATTCACTTATAAGAACCAGGATGAAAGAGGAGATCAAGGATAGTCTTTCGGGAGAAAAGTTTTGGATATTGAAATGATCTTAATAGCCTATTAACACAGTTCATTGCGAGGCAAAAACTCACATAAAATAGGAGCTTACACATTTAAACTTATACAATATTTAGAGTATATTTTTTGTTTGTCAAATCCCATAAACTTTGTACTTTTAATATACATTTACAGTCGTAAAAAGTATTGTTTGAATAAAAACCGGTTAACCATTCGGTCAAGTTAAATAAATAATAAACAATGAAGATATCCATTGTAAGTCCTGTATATAAGGCTGAAAAAATTATCCCTGTTTTAGTTGACCGGATTGAAAAAGCGGTTTCCAAAATAACGGATAACTACGAGATCATTTTAGTAGATGATTGTGGTCCGGACAGATCATGGGAAGTAATAGAAAATATCACAGTCAATAACCCGAAAATTATTGGCATCAAGCTAAGTAGAAATTTCGGACAACATCACGCAATTACCGCAGGGTTAGATTATGCCAAAGGAGATTGGGTCGTAGTAATGGATTGTGACTTGCAAGACCAACCGGAAGAAATAGAAAAATTATATAAAAAAGCTATCGAAGGTTTTGATATTGTATTAGCAAGTAGATTGATCAGAAAAGATAATCTGGTTAAGCGTTACCTTTCTTCCCTGTTTTATAAACTATTCGGCTACCTAACAGGAACCGACCAAGATCCAAGTATTGCCAATTTTGGCATATATAACAGAAAGGTGATCAACGCTGTTTGCAGTTTACGGGAATCGACACGATTTTTCCCTACAACCATTAATTGGGTAGGATTTAAAAATACAAAATTAGATGTCGATCATGACTCCAGATTTGAAGGCGAAACAAGTTATGACCTAAAAAAACTATTTCAGTTGTCATTTAATATCATCATAGCTTATTCAGACAAACCAATACGCTTATTAATTAAATTTGGTTTACTTGTTTCTTTCTTTTCATTTGCTTTAGCGATCCGAACTTTTATTCAATGGTTAAATGGTGAAATACTCGTTTTGGGATATAGCAGTATCATGATCTCCATCTGGTTCTTATCAGGTGTGATCATTTCTACCCTTGGGATTGTGGGTCTATATGTTGGGAAAACATTTGAAGGGATTAAAAACAGGCCTATTTATATAATAGACAAAATAACAGAGTAATGATTGAAAAATTAATTTGGGATAGTTCTTTTTTTGGATATCCTGTTGGGCGAATCTATTTCGAATCCCCGAAAAATATTGATCTTAAATCTCTCCAGCTTCAATCGAAGGACTATAAGTTAGTTTACGTTTTCAGCAAGGAAGAATTAATAGACGAACGATTTCAGTTAGTTGATGAAAAGGTAACCTTAACAAAAAATATATATAATTCTTCCTCTCAACTAATTTATAAATACTGCCAACCTTTTCATGATAGCGAAATTAATTTCGAGCAGTTGCTTGAGCTAGCCTATCTTAGTGGTCAATATTCCAGGTACAGATTAGACCCTAATTTTGTAAATGATGAATTTAAGCGACTGTATAACGAATGGATCAACAAAAGTTTAAAAAAAGAAATAGCAATTGAAACAATTGTTGTAACAGATCAGGGTATCCTAAAAGGTTTTATATCCTTGAATAAAAAAGATGAAAAAACATCAAAAATAGGATTAATTGCTGTTAACACTAATTTTCAAGGACAAGGAGTTGGAAGTCAATTATTGCAGGATGTCGAATTGTTATCCTCTCATCTGGGTCTTAATACTATTCAAGTGGATACACAAATGCTCAATTCAGCCGGCATGAAACTTTATTTGAATAACGGGTATACCATTTCGAACGTGGTTAAAATTTATCATTTATGGAACAAATAAAAGCACGACATCACCAGTGTTTTCATCCCTCCGATGGAGGCAACGTGTTTTTAGGATTCAATTTTATTGTAAATTTGTAGATATACAGCCTGAAAGGAAATACCCCTTCAAAAAAAAAGGAAAACAAACAAGATGACTAACAGCACCATCTCTTCAGAAAAACAAGAACAATGGACGGAGATCATAGCACCGGAAAGAGGTTTGTTAGATTTGCAACTTACTGAACTTTGGCGCTATCGTGATTTATTATTGATGTTTGTTCGCAGAGATTTTATTTCCACATATAAACAAACAATTTTAGGACCTCTTTGGTTTTTTCTACAACCTATTTTAACAACCTTTATTTATGTTGTAATTTTTGGACATTTTGCCGGCTTGTCGACAGATGGAACACCAAAGATTTTGTTTTATCTTGCCGGCATAACCTCTTGGAATTATTTTTCTGAATGTTTAAATAAAACAGCGACAGTATTTAAAGACAATGCCAGCATTTTTGGTAAAGTATACTTTCCTCGTTTAATAATGCCATTGTCTATTGTAGTTTCTAATCTAGTAAAGTTTATCATTCAATTTATTTTATTTTTAGCATTTTTTTTCTATTCTCTTTTTAATAGTGATTTGAACGTACATCCCAATACAACTATTTTACTTACCCCTTTGCTTATATTTATTATGGCAGGCTTGGGATTGGGTTTCGGTATGATAATATCTGCACTTACTACAAAATATAGGGATCTGATTTTTTTATTAACCTTTGGTATTCAGTTGTTAATGTATGCTACTCCTGTTATTTATCCTCTATCTTCTATCCCGGAACAATATCAATTGTTCATACAAGCAAATCCAATGACAGCAATCATAGAAACATTTCGTTATGCTTATTTAGGCCACGGACATTTCAGTTGGGGGACTTTGTTATATAGCTTTAGCTTTACCATAGTGCTTGTAATACTTGGAACAATAATATTCAACAAGGTTGAAAAAGGATTTATGGATACTGTATAATTTGAAAATATGTCAATTTGAAAATTTAATGTGAATCTTGGCAGAATGTAATTAGTTTTAAAAAAACTTGAATTTTAAATGAGTGATGTTGTAATACGAGTAGAAAATCTTTCCAAACAATACCAATTGGGTGAAATAGGCACAGGCACCATTAGCTATGACCTAAACCGTTGGTGGGCTAAAACGCGAGGCAAGGAAGATCCATTTTCGAAAATTGGCATTAACTTCTCTCCTACCCAAACAACTAATTCTGATCATATATGGGCTTTAAAAGACGTTAATTTCGAAGTAAGACAAGGAGAAATATTAGGCATCATTGGAAGAAATGGAGCAGGAAAATCAACCTTACTAAAATTACTTTCGAAGGTAACGAAGCCAAGTACCGGGCAGATCAAACTAAAAGGAAGAATAGCCGCATTGTTGGAAGTGGGAACAGGCTTTCACCCTGAATTAACCGGGAGGGAAAACATCTTTTTAAATGGAGCCATCCTCGGGATGACCAAATCTGAAATAAAAAACAAATTTGATGAAATAGTTGATTTTAGTGGCGTAGAACGATACATCGATACACCTGTAAAAAGATATTCCTCAGGAATGTATGTTCGATTAGCCTTTGCAGTAGCGGCAAATTTGGAACAGGAAATATTGATCGTTGATGAAGTGTTAGCTGTTGGCGATGCCGAATTTCAAAAAAAATGTTTGGGAAAAATGCAGGATGTCAGCACAAATGAAGGAAGAACGGTTTTGTTTGTGAGTCATAACATGACTGCGATAAACGCACTTTGCAACAAAGGCTTGTTATTAAAAAACGGCACTGTTGAAAATTATGGACCGATTGGAGAATGTGTTAAAATTTATTTAAATAATAATGCCGAGCAAACAAAAATAAATCTTTCAGATAGAAAGGATAGGATCGGAAATGGAGTGTTTCGATTTATTGAAGTTATACTTCTCAATAAATATCTAAAACCACAAAATGAATTTCTGTCGGGAGAAGAAGTAAATATAATGATCAGGTATAAAAATATAAATGATATGACACTTAAAAACGTAAGTATTGCAATTGCTCTCAACAATAGCTTTGATACGCAATTAACAAATATGGCAAATTACATCTCGGATAAAACATTTGAAACTTTACCTCATGATAGTACCATTATCTGCAAGATCCATAAATTACCTTTAGTTACAGGGACGTATTCATTTAATTTTTTCTCAAGGGTAAATGACGACATTTCGGATTGGATTATCAACACATGCGCTTTAAATGTGGAGTCTGGCGACTATTACAAAACAGGACAAGTAACGGAAAGCAATCAGGCTTTATTTTTAATGGATTATAACTTCTCATTAATTAACAAATAAAAACAGAAGGAATTTTTTGATTTAGTAAAGTTTAAATTTTATTTGAAAATATTGTTATTGCCACCCCCAATGCCTTCGAAAAGCTCAGGCTGACTAAGCGCATGGTTATATTGAGCCAGTCGAAAAATATGTGCAATGAATTACCTGTAAATAATTTGGATAAATTTTAAACCTTTCTTAATATAACATCAACACTTTATTATGTGCGGAATTGCAGGAATATTTAACTTTAATGGAGAAGATAAAATCAAAGATCAGATTGAGATCCTGACCGATGCTGTTACACATAGGGGACCTGATGACAGAGGAGTTTGGTTTAATTCATCTGCTGATCTTGCATTGGGTCATCGAAGATTATCCATTTTAGATACCAGCGAAAATGGGCATCAGCCCATGAGTTTTGATAATGAGAGGTACTGGATCACATTAAATGGTGAGGTATATAATTTTTTGGAATTAAGAAAGGAGCTGGAAGAAAAAGGCTGTACGTTTCACACCCAGACAGATACCGAAGTAATACTTGCAGCATATAAAGTCTGGGGCGTTGAAATGTTAGATCGTTTTAACGGAATGTGGGCTTTTGCAATTTATGATACTTTTGAAAAAACAATATTTTTATCCAGAGATCGATATGGCGTAAAACCTTTATATTATTACTTAAATAAAAATCAATTTTTCTTTTCTTCAGAAGTTCAGGCTATCCATAAAACATTAGGCTATTCGATTGACTTAAATAAAAAAGTAATTGAGGATATTGCTCAAGGAGGGTTTTTAAGCCATGGCACCACAGAAACTTATTTAAAGGATGTTTATGCCCTACCCGGGGGATATAATTTAATTTTGAAAGACGGGAAAGTGGAATTGAAAGAATGGTATACATTAAAAAAAGTGAGTGTACCTGATACATTTGAAAAACAGGCCGATGTATTAAAGGAATTGATAAAAGATGCCTGCATACTCCGCATGCGCAGTGATGTCCCTATAGCCACCTGCCTTTCGGGAGGGCTGGATAGCGGAACAATTACAGCTATGATCACTACTTACTATCGGGAACAAAAAAACCGTTTTAACAATTATACTCATAAAAGTTTTTGTGCCGCATTTCCAAACACACCACTCGACGAAAGTAAAGATGCTATCAGACTTGCAAAACAATTGAACACTCAAATAAATATACTGGAAATAAAACCACCGACACGTTCCGAACTGACCGAAGCAATGAAAAAATGTGACGGTCCCATGCATGCACTTGCCTTCTACCCTATCTGGAGTTTATACCGACATATCCGAGAAAACAACATCATTGTAACACTTGATGGTCAAGGGCCTGATGAAATGCTGGGAGGGTATCGTCCATTAAAAGAGGCATTGCAAACAGCTATTGAATTGAAAAAAATTTCATGGTTCAAGGATGTTTATAATACCTATTCAGAAATGGGTGAATCCGAACAATTCAGTTCTAAGCAATTTGCCAAAAATGAACTGAATAAAGTGATAAAGGAAGAAACAAGATGGTTCGTAAAAAATAAGATCCTCCAGATCAAACAATTTGCACAAAAAGATAAAATTGTTAAAACAAAGAGTAGCAGTATTGGATCAGCTCACATAAATAGTTATGAATTAAAAGCACCCCTTATGCCTGTAAGGCAAGCCGATCAGAGAGAGAATATTTTCAATAAAAGTTTATACGGTCAATTTTTTCAAAGTCCGTTACCCGGAATATTACAGCAGTACGATCGATGTTCGATGGCAAATGGTGTAGAATGCCGAATGCCATTCATGGATTATAGGATCGTTGAATTTCTATTTTCACTACCTTTAGAGTCGAAAGTGGGGGGAGGATATACAAAAAGAATATTAAGAGAAGCTACAAAAGGGATTTTACCAGATGAAACCAGATTGAATAAAAAGAAAATAGGATTTAATGCACCGATTGTAGATTGGTTCAGTAATGATTTGAAAAGTTTCATGTTAGAATATATTAATTCAGATCTATTTTTAAACTCCAACTATTTTGATGGAAAGAAACTTAAAATGGAGTTCGATAATTTCCTTAATACTGAATCTAAAAATTGGGATGAAGCCTGGAAATTTTGGGCACCCGTTCATTTAACATGGTGGTTGAATAATTACCATCTTGAAAAAAAATAAAAATCACAAAATGAATTTAGCTCCTGTTATCCTCTTCGCTTATAACAGGCCCTGGCATACAAAACAAACATTGGATGCTTTGGCAAATAACGCCTTGGCCGATGAATCGAAATTATATATTTTCTGTGATGGAGCAAAGGATGATGCCTCAAAAGAAACCTTGAGCCAAATTGAAGAAACCAGAAAATTTGTAAAAGAAGAGAACCGATTTAAAGAAGTTATTGTAATAGAACAAAAGGCAAATAAAGGATTAGCTAATTCTATTATAGATGGGGTAACAGAAATTGTGAATAAATATGGAACAGTCATCGTATTAGAAGATGATATTGTAACATCTCCCGGCTTTTTAAAGTATATGAATGACGCATTAAGGGTATATGAAAACATTGAAAATGTTATGCATATAAGTGGTTATATGTTTCCATTAAAAACTCAATTACCCGAAACTTTTTTCATTAAACCAACCTCTTGCTGGGGTTGGGCAACATGGAATAGAGCCTGGAGACATTTTGAAAAAAATACTGCAAAACAAATGCAATTAATAGAAGAAAGAAATGGATGGAAAGAATTTACAATCGATTATTCTTTTCCTTCTTATAAAGAACAAATAATTGCAAATAAAAATGGAGATCTAAATTCCTGGGCAATATTTTGGTATGCATCTGTTTTTTTAAAAGGAGGAACTTCTTTACATCCATATCCCAGTTTAGTTCAGAACATTGGTTTTGATGGCACAGGGCAAAATTGCGATGATACAATAAATTCAACAAATCTATATCGATGGGAAAGGCTGGCGCAAGAAATAACTGTTATTAAAAAATTTAACTTTACAAATCGAAAAGGCTACAATCAATTAAAGCAATTTTTCAATGATGTATCCAGTCAGCGAAGGAACCTTACAACTCGTGATAAATTTTATTTGTTCAGGCAGAACCTTATTTCCTCTGCGAAAAACTTTACCAATAATCTATTTTCAAAAAAATCAAATGTCAACCTTGCAGAGCTATACAGATATACAAAAGGCACAACAACACTATTTGAAAAACCATTTGAATATGCTGATTTTGCTTCATTTAAATTTATTCATGAAGAAATATTCAAAAAAGAAATTTACAAATTTTATACTATTAATCCCAAGCCATATATAATTGATGCTGGGGCAAATATTGGATTAAGTATAATTTACTTTAAAATGATGTATCCAGATGCAGAAATTACGGCTTTTGAACCTGATGATACTATCTTTAATGTCTTGCAGAAAAACATATCCTCTTTTAATTTAAAAGATGTTAAACTTATAAAAAAAGGATTATGGAATGAAGAAACAATTTTAAATTTTTTCTCTGAAGGAGCTGACGGAGGTAGGATTGCAATAACTGAAGACAAAAATAAACTAATTAAGATTGAAACAGTAAGACTAAGAGAATTTATAAATAGGCCTGTTGACTTTCTAAAAATTGATATTGAAGGTGCAGAAACTAATGTTTTAACAGATTGCATAGATCTATTGCCTAATGTAGAGCGAATTTTTGTTGAATATCATTCATTTGTGAATGAACCTCAACATTTACATACCCTGCTTTCTTCCCTCTCTACATCTGGTTTTAGATATTATATACAACATATTGGTGTATATTCAAATAAGCCATTCGTAAAATTAGAAAACTATTTAAGAATGGATTTACAACTTAATATTTATGCTTTCAAAAAATGAAATATTTAAATCTTGGTTGTGGAAATCGATATAGTACAAGTCCCGAATGGACAAATATTGATATTGTTTCGAGCGGAGAAAATGTAATGGCTTATGATTTAAAGAAGGGCGTACCGTTTCCTGATGAATCTTTCGACCTGATATATCATTCACACGTTTTTGAACATATCCCTAAATCACAAGCTGATTCATTCATAAAAGAATGTATAAGGGTTTTGCGTCCTAATGGTATACTTCGCATCGTTATTCCGGATCTAGAGCAAATTGTTAGAAATTACATTCGACTGCTTGATAGTGGGATGAACAACCTGGAATCAGATAAAATAGCCGCAGATTATGATTGGATAATGCTGGAAATGTATGACCAGGTGGTTAGAAATAAAAGCGGTGGCGAGATGATGAAGTTTATCGCCGATGAAAAATTTTCTAATCAGGAGTTTGTTATTGAACGCTGCGGATCCGAAATTAAAAAAATAATTACCGGATTAAATAATAATAATAAATACCCTTTAATAAACAATCAACCTAAACCTGCTTTTTTAAATAAGGTATTAAACTATCTAGGGAATAAAGAATTAAGAAGGAGAATATTGCTCCGAATCCTTTTTAAAAAAGAACATGGCCTTTTGTATAAGGACGGCAGCCCATTTCAAGTTGGTAAATTTAGAGAAGAAGGAGAGGTACACCAATGGATGTATGACAGATATTCGATAAATAGAATCTTCACCAAAAATTTGTTGAGAAATATTAAACAGCAAAAAGCAGGTGAAAGTTATTTAGAAAATTGGAGTACCTATAACCTCGATACGCAAGAAGACAAAACGGTTTACAAACCAGATTCAATCTACATGGAAGCCATTAAATAAATTATGCAATATTATACTACCTTTTTTGACATTAACTATTTAAGTAGGGGCTTGGCCCTTTGGGGTTCTCTTAACAAGGAATCTAAACAACCTTTTGTTTTGTATATTTTATGTTTGGACGAAGATGTCTTTAATTATTTCGAGAAAAACAATACACTAAATGTTAAAACAATCAAGCTTGCAAACATTGAAAACAAATATCCAATCCTGAAATCAAGTAAAGAAAACAGAAAAAATTATGAATACTATTTTACCTTAAAATCTTTTTTATGTTTATATATCTTAGAAACGAATCCCACTGTTGAACAGATCACCATTATGGATGCTGACTTATTATTTTTTGATGATCCATATAAAATCATTGATTATTATAAACAATATTCGATCTTAATAACTCCACATCTGTTTCCAGACAGAATAAAACATTTTGAAATAAATGGGAAATACAATGCGGGTTTTCAAAGTTTTAAAAATGATCAATATGGCTTAAAATGTCTAAGAGTATGGGCAAATAATTGTGCGGAATGGTGTTTTGACTATTATGATAACGTCAATCAAAGATATGCAGATCAAAAATATATAGACAGATGGATGGAAGAAAATGAAAATATTGTATCTATTGAGTTAATGGGTGCAGGAATTGCACCATGGAACATTGAAAGATATAATATCAATTACAGCAACAATAAACCTTTTATAGGGAAGGATCCGGTTATTTATTATCATTATCATGGGTTAAGAAAAATCAATACATATTTTTTTTCTCATTGCCTAAATGAATATGGTGTTTCATATAAAAAGAATCCAATAAAACTTTACAAGGCATACATTAAACAGCTTAAGCTGTTTAATCAAAATTCATCTGATAGCGTAACAAGGATCAATGTTAAAAAGGATAATTTATTAAATACGCTTTTAAATACAAATGGAGTTTATTTTTTGAGTCCTTTGATCTCATTCGAAATTAATTTCATGGAAATCCATTTTAAATTGAGTAAAATAAAGATCCGAATGAAAACATTATTCACAATAAAATAACCATGAACGATATAATCAAAGCTTTTATTAAAAAAATATTCCTTAAAAAAAAAGAACCTTCCAGCTTATCCGACAATGAAGTATATCCTTCCTTCTGTCTTAAAGCCAGCAAGGATAAGGCTGTTTTTGCTAATTTCAGGAGAAACGAAATATACAATCAAATACTCGAACATGTTTCTGAACAAGAGGGTGCTGAATATATCAATGAAATTAAAAGGCAATCTATCAGGTTAAAAGATCTTAATTTATTCAAAGACAATGATCTTTATGGCAATCCGATCAAAAAAAATTATCCTGAAACAGGTGAAATTTCTCCTACAACATTAAGATATATTAAAGTTTTAACCGACCTGGAACTTGCTGTTGGAGACCTGAGCAATTTACGTATTGTAGAAATTGGAGTTGGTTATGGAGGCCAATGCAGAATAATTAATAGCGTTTATACTCCCGGCATTTATACATTGATTGATTTGAGTCCTGCTCTTGAACTTGCAAAAACATACCTGAAAAATTTCAACTTAAAGTCCAAACTTGATTTTAAAACCATGGAAGAGCTAGAGATCAGAGACTATGATCTTATAATAAGTAATTATGCGTTCTCTGAATTACCAAAAAACATTCAAGATGTTTATTTAGAAAAAGTGATATTGAAATCAAAAAGAGGTTATATCACCTATAACGAAATAAATCCACCCCATTTTAATTCATATAATTCAGGAAAATTAATTCAACTAATTCCGAATTCAAAAATATCGAAAGAGGTTCCTTTGACTCATGAGAAGAACTGTATCATTACGTGGTAGTTTGTTTTTTCGATAAACTACAAACTGACTGAATTAATTAAAATTTAGTCAACCTGTTGACCCAATTATGTATATTTCAGTCACAAACAAAATCAAATTTTATGAACATATTTTCCCATCATGTCCAAAATATGAACATAAAAAAACACGACCTTACAATGGAATAAAACCATACAATGAATTACCTTTACTACACCACTTAGTAAAAATTTTAGGCAATAACGCCTCTCGACGAAGGTAAGTTCGGTGCGGTTTTACTTGCACTCCTTTTAATTAACCGATAAAATTTATAGAATGTAATGATGCGAATGGAAAATGTTTAGAAACAAAATTCACCGCTAAAAAAACATTTGCAATAGCTCCAAAATCCGCATCGAACTTAGGTAGTGTAGTAGCTTTGCTTTCTTTTTCATAGCGGTTTACTTATCAAATTACGCTAACGTCTTTTTCTTAGCTTTAGATAGCGGCATTTTTCTTCCTGTCGCTTTGTAATAAGCAATTATTTCGCTTATTTTTTTTCTGTCTTCGATTGTTAACGGTGTAGAGTCAACTACAAAGTCTACACCTACTGGTTCTTTAATGTGTCCCATTGTCTTTGTGATTTAAGTTGGATAATATTTTCTGATTAGTTTAAGTGCGTCATGAGGGAAGATTACCATTTTATGTCCACCTACATGAGTTGCTCCTAAGGTCTTTTCGTAATGTTCAACCAATTTGGTCTTTGAGGTGAAGGAAATGAAACCTTGATAACCTTTGTCCCATGACGATTTACAGGTATATGCGAACAAGTTACCGGGCACTCCTTCATAAAGTTTGTGTTTCCCTAAATTGAATGGAGCACTTTCAATAAGATGTAAATAGAAATGGTCTTTGTAGTCACTAATGCTTAAAAGTCCTTGAACGATTTCGGGATTATTCCGAATTGTCAGCTTAAAAACTTGTCTATCCTTGAGTTTGTACTCATTAGCCCAGTTGAAAAACCAACCATTTTTCATGATCGTGTTTTTTAAGTCAGCTTTGGTTACAGGGTGAACATCAGTAGGAAAACTGTCGCCTGAAATGACGTTTAGAATGCTGTTTGTCAGCTTGTCAATTTCAATTCCTAAATGATATTTAGTTTGTTTTTCCACATATCAAAGGTACAAAAAATGTCTTTTGAAACCTATAAAAAAAGTGATAACTTCGGCACCGAAAGTTTGTTTTTAAAAGGTCGAATCTTTCTCTTAGCATTGCTACTAACTATATGTAATATACTGTTAAACTAAAATTGTAAATTGTTATTCAATTGAACTATATGTTAGTATTCCATTCGCACTGCCAGCTTGGCAATCAAATGTTTATTTACGCTTGCGCCAGAAGTTTGGCAAAGAAAAGAAAACTGAATTATTGTTTAAGTGACAACAAACAATTAATTGAATATTTCGATTTATCCGATCAGGACAAATTTTTAAATACTTTAAAATACCAGTTTTTTCGCATTAAGAATAAAATTGTACCTAGCTCCCATTCGTATTTTCATTTTCAGGATAATCGGAACGATTACGCTGAAACGCTGAAAAAAGAACCTTCCAAAAATGCCTGGTATTATGGTTATTTTCAGGGACTCAACTATTTTATTGAAAACCAGGAGGAGGTAAAAAAGCTATTCACTATTCGATTGCAGCATCAAAATAAATTTAACCTCATCATTGATCAATTTCCAAAAGAAAAAAAAATATTGGTAGTTCACATCAGACTGAAAGATTATAGAACTTTCGGATCGGAATATTTAAATGGCCCCGATATGACGTTGCCTTTCGCTTATTATCATAAATTATTAAATTCGTATCCTCTAGAAGACTATCAAGTGATTTTTACATCGGATGAAATTGAAACAGTAAAAAAAGAGTTTCAAAATATGAAACAAGCCTACTTTTCAGAATACGAAGCTATTATTGATTTTCAATTTATAAAAAATGCGGATGTGGCGTTAATATCCAACAGTACATTTGCCTGGTGGGCAGCATGGCTAAACGATAAAGCCGACAAACAAATAATGGTACCTGAATATTTTTTAGGATTTAAAATAAAGGAAGAGTATCCAATTAATATAATACCTGTGGAATGGACTAAAGTGGCTGTTTCATGAGTTTCAAATTAAAAATATAATACATATGGAATATCCATTGATCTTATTTGGGACTTATCTTATTCTTTTTATTTTTCTGCTATTTACTGTAGGGCATATTTCTTTTTCTATCCTTAATCTCCAAATTACAGGAGAGTACTCAAAAGTATTTTCAAAATTAGTGTCCGGTATATTTATTATCATCTTTTTCTATTCGATCTACAAAACCAATTTTCACACGATCACTTCAGGATTTATCATTGCCGGCTTATTATTATGGTGGAACAGAGGATTTAGACTGCCTTCAATGAAAAAAGCGTATCAGATATTTACTGATAATGAAATTAAAGATCAACTATTCATTTTACTTCAACTTTGCATTGTTGCACTATTAATACTTGCCTGGAATCATCATTTTATGTTTTCAGGAAATGTAACAATAGTGGAAAACCCTCATCCTGATCTAAGTTTTTATGCACGGGTTTCAAGCTTTTTAAATGGCGCAGGTAAAGAAACATTCGAAATGAATTATCTTGAACCACAGACATTAGGAGCCACACCTTATCACTATTTTGAATTATGGGGCAATGCTTTTGTGTCGTTTCTCTTTCATAACCCATCAACACTGGCAACCATCCAACTAATATCTATACCTGCATTTCTTACACTCGTTATTTCAGGAGTCTGGGCGCTAATGGAACAAGTTAAAATTAACCTGTTTTATAAACTCCTGTCAATTGCTCTTTTATTCATAACAGGCTTTTATTTCCCGGTTTATGATAGTATACATTTATATTGGACATCTTATTTTCAGGTAAATCTTTTAGATCAAAGTACAGGCTTAAAGACATCAATACTTTATATTGCCATACTGATGTTTACTTTACTTTTAGTTAAAAAAAAATATCAGGAAGCATTGGTCTGTCTTTTATTTTTCCCTTTCGCCTCCGTATACGGAATGTTTACGTTTATTCCATCTTGCGTAATTCTATCAATTTATTTTTTTTCTATAAAAAAAATAAATTTCGCCTCAGCCATTAAAATAATCATCGGAGCAATGATCGCTACAATTTATTTTCAGCTATTCTACAAATTAAATTCGGATAAGGAATTCTATTCAAATATGGTTGATATACTTACGGTCATCCATCAACTTTTAGAATTAAGTGTGAGATCAAGAATTATTATTGCTACCGAAAAATTTATTGAACTCTTGATTCTATATAGCCCACTAATTTTATTATTCCCATTATTGATAAATCATTTGAAGTCTTTAAATAACGAATCGAAAGCGAATTTGACCGATATATTTATTGGGTTTTGCTGTTTTATTTTAACATCGTTAATTTCTTGGAACTTTTTTTATTTTGTATTTGGCTCGTCAGAATTTTTTTACACAATAACCAACACTGTAATGAACGTATCTGTTTTCATGCTGATCTACTTTTTTTTTATCTTTAATAAAAACCTTTTAGTTCGTGGCTGCTTGGTTTTATATATATCCATATTTATTTTGTTTCAAGTCAAAAAAATTAATGATGTTAATAATTCATTCAGTAATACGTTTCGAGAAAAACACAGCATTGAATATGTCAATGCAATAGATACATTAAATATCGGAAAACAAGGAGCCTGCCTATTATCGCAGGAAGAAGCGTTAACCATTCATGTGAATCCTTTTTATTACCAAAATGCGCCATATTTTCATTATTCCAAGCCGGATTGTGAAGTAACAAATATTTCTATTTATGACATTCCGGGTGGGGAAGCAGAAATAGATAAACATGCGAAAATAACCTTTATACATGGCTCACCGTTTTTCAGATTTATACAATCGCAAAAAAAAACGGGTCTATTTGAGTCTATTAAAAAAAGTCAAATACAGTTCATTGAATATTACAACATTCGTTTTTTGATTATATCGAAGAATTTCGAACCCGATAGTTTATTGAAAATAAGATTAAAGAAGGAAATAAAGGATGAGAGATCCGGGGAAAAATTTTGGATCTTAAAATAAATAAAAACGATTGATTTAATGGCTCTTGTAATTAAATTTGTGTTTTCATTAAAATCAAAATTTATTCGGTAACTTTACTCTAAATGGGCATAGAAAATAGCAATACTCCTTTTTTCAGCATTATCATTCCGACCTATAACCGGGCGCACATGTTACCTGCATCCATTAGAAGTATACTAAATCAAAAATTTCAAAATTTTGAAGCAATTATTATAGATGATGGATCAACAGATAATACTTCAGAAGTAGTAAATAATATATCTGATAAAAGAATAAGATACATTTATCAAACCAACCAAGAAAGAAGTGCTGCCCGTAATAACGGGATAAAAAATGCCAAAGGCGAATACATTTGTTTTTTGGATAGTGATGACCTTTTTGTAGAAAATCATTTGCAAGTACTGTTTGATTATATTATATTAAATAATCATCCTATGGAACTTATTTTCACCAATTGTTTTTTTCTCAACAATGAACAAAACGAAAAACCAGATTTCCCCTTATTAAAAAATAATCCCATAATTTATTTCCTTCAAAATTCAGTTATACCTGACAGAGTGTGTATTCATAAAAATATATTAACTGAATTTCAATTTAGAATTGATGCCAATATTTCAGAAGATACTATATTATGGGTATCCATAGCAAATAAATATCCAATTAAACAACTTGATGAACATACCGTTCAGTATAGAATTCATGACGATAATTCCGTAAATATAAAGTACAACTGTTATTTTGAGAGACTAAAAGGTTTGGAAAAATTATTTAAAGATGAGAGTATCTCAAAAAAAGCAGGAAAAACAATTATCTCAGAAACCTTGAGTATTTGTTATCTTGGTATTGCCAGACATTATGAATATAAACGATCCTTCATAAAAATGGCAGCAAATCTTTTTATGTCTTTTATTTACCAACCATCATCTAAATATAATAAATCAAAAGTATATATGGTTTATAAATATTTGCTTTTACAAAAATGAGATCCTTTTTACATAAAATATATACATCTACCTTTTTATCGAAAGAAAAAGCGAATCACTTTCAAATGATCGCGCGAAATGAAGAATGGAATGCGATAAAAGATCACATTCCGAAAGGAAGTAAATTTCTGGATGTAGGCTGTGGCGCCGGATATTCAATGAAAAGAGCAAAAGAAGATCGCAACTGTGAGATACATGGCATCGACCCTAACCCAACAGAGCATGGAGTTGGAAGGATCGGGTCAAATTATTTGATAGAGAATATTGATATTAAGCAAGCATTTGCAGAGTCAATTCCCTTTAGTGACAAAATATTTAATACAGTTTATTCCTCCCACGTTTTAGAGCACGTCAATAGTGAATCGAAAGCATTAAAGGAAATGAAAAGAGTTCTTAAAGATGATGGTATCCTTATCATTGGAGTCCCAACTTCCACTATGACAATCATTAACTGGATCTCTCAGATCTTATTCCTGACCCATATAAAGATAATTTCAATACTATTTTCAAAGGTAATTAATACAGAAAAATATCGTTGGTGGGAATTATTTGTTCCGAGATCTCATAGCTTTGAAAACAAATCGATCCTTTATGATCTTAACCATTATAGAATAAATAACTGGTCAAACATTATTTCAAAGGAGTTTAAAATAGAGCAGACCATCCTACCCGCTTTATACCCTTATCCTGAATTTATTCAACTATTTAAAATAAGAAAATTTAAAAAATTTTCCAGTAGCGTATTTTTTATTTGTACAAAAATAAAATAACCTTTTATGCCTGTTCTGAAAATACTACATGTAATACCCAACCTGGCAAAAGGCGGAGCTGAACGACTCGTCATTGATATTTGCAATGAACTAACCAAACAAAAAAATATTCAGGTAAAACTTATTGTATTTGAAGACCGGAATGAATTCAAGGAACTCTCGAAGAATATTGATATAGAAATTTGTAATTCCAAAGTAATCCCTTCCATCCTTAAAAAAAAACACATTGACATTTATCACTTTCAAAAAATAATTGAAACATTTAAACCTGATATCGTCCACTCCCATCTTTTTGAGGCTGAAATAATTTCCAGATGGCATATTTACCCAAATATCAGGTACTTCACTCACTGTCATGATAACATGATGCAATTTAAAAATTTACCACTAAACGTGCTAAACAAAAAAAAGATAACTAATTTTTTCGAAAAAAATTTATTACTAAAGCAATATAAAAAATGCAATAATAGCTTTATTGCAATTTCTAAAAATACATTAGCCTATTTTAAAACAAATCTATCAAAGTCATTCAGCAAAAGGATTACCTTACTACACAATGCTATAAACTATCAAGCCTTTTCAAATAAAAAGGCTAAAATGATAAATAAAAAATTGATACATCTAATTACAATCGGAAGCTTAGTGGATAAAAAAAACCAAACTTTTCTAATTGATGTAATGGCCTATCTACAAAACAAAGGATATACAGCAAAACTTCAAATTATTGGGGAGGGTGTTAATAAAGCTAAAATTGAAAATAAGATAAATGAATTGCGATTACGTGAGGCTATAACATTAAGAGGAAATGTGGATAACGTGGAGGCTTACCTTCACACATCTGACATATATCTCCACAGTGCCACCTACGAACCATTTGGCTTAGTATTAATAGAAGCTATGGCCTCGGGCTTGCCGGTAGTTTGCCTGGATGGCGGAGGAAACAAAGACATCATCGAACAAGGAAAGAACGGTTTTATCCTTCATGAAAATGATCCGATATTGTTTGCAGAAAAAATAATCTCTCTGATTGAAAATAAAGACCAATACAATGCTATTAGTAAATACGCTGTATCGTATGCCAAAAAATTCGATATAAAAAATTATGTAGATAAGCTATTAGAAATTTATCGTCAATAAAATAAGATCCCGTTATTTTGTTGCAACGAAATAAAAATGACGTTTAAAAACTTCTTCTTTTTTAATTGTAAAACCGGAATTTAAAATTGCCTCTTTAACCGGTTTTTCATTTTCAAGGTGAAGGGTATGATCATCAGTACCTACAGCATACTTTTTATAATATAAAAAACGTGCAACCCTTTCCCAAAAACTGAAAGAAAATAATTTAGAACTTGTTTTTGTAGCGTCTTCTTTTGATGCAGGAATGTCTAAATGACTTGTTACAAAAAAGGTCCCGCTGGGTTTAAGAACACGATACGCTTCGGAAATAAATTTCTTATAATCATTCAAATGATCAATGGCTGAAATATTAAGAACAACGTCGAACGAATTATTTTTAATGGGCAAAGACTCGGCATTTGCTAATATATGTCCCATTTTCAGATATGATAATTTCGGATAAAATCTGATGAACTGATCGTGCAATAATCTTAAATTGGGGTCTACTAAATAATATTCAATTGTTTCCGGAAATTGGAAAAAGCTACAAAATGTTTGCCCGGTACCACCACCTACATCTAATACTTTAACATCTTTCATTAATCCGATCTCGGATCTTAAAGAAAGATAATTATTGACAGGTGCGCTGTTTATAAAAGTATATACTGACAATGATTTATGATAATTAAGAAACTGTTTGTTGAGTCTTTTCCATTCTTCAGAATTTGAATCGTTATCCGTAAAATTGGGAACGTTATCTTCTATTGTATACGTTTTATTTCCGATGATCTTATCGTTCTCAATTTTTAAAGGGATACCCGTTTTTGGATCCTGTAATAAATCTATATAAGTACTGACTTCCCTTCTATTCTGAGGATAAAGTTCGGCAAGCTCATAAATATTCCTTTCCTTATCCATAAGATTAAAATATCTATCCACCATTTTATTCATCATCTGATTCTATTAAAGAAGTTCAATTTGTTTAGTGAATTTTTCATAATTTATTTCTGCATTATACTCAGCATTCCAAGTATTATAAGCAAATTTCTTTTTTATTTTGGTTTGGTCCTCACTCATATTAACAAAACTAAGAATTTTTTTTGCTAAAGACTCACTAGAAATATCTTTCGGAACTAATTCCCCATTTTTACAATTCACAATTTCGGAGACACCTCCTACATTAGTTGCAATAACAGGAATACCAAAAGACATGGCTTCCATAATAGAAACAGGTATACCTTCAGATTCACTTACATTAATGAATAGATCCACCTTGTTTTCAGAATAAAATTTCATCAAATCTGCATTTGAAATGAGCCCCAATAATTCAACCGAAATATTTTTATTTGCTCGTAGTGATTCTATCAATTCATGAAAATCTTTTTTATATTTAACAGTTATGCTTTCAATAAACTCTCCAAAATGTATCCACCGTATTTTTTTATCTGTAATTAATTTTAAGCATTTTGCAATTGTTTCAACCCTTTTATTTGGATAAATATGGGAACAACTAACAATGACAAATTCATCATCTTTATTCAAAAAAAATGAATTAATTTGTTGTTTTTCAGTACCTAGGCGTGAAACGAATGCTTTATTCCCGTTGTTAAGTTTTAATGTTTCCTGCAAATAATTGAGTCCGTGTTCAGAAATCAAAAAAACTGCATTCAGATTTTCAAAAGTGTATTTCTTAAATGGTAAATATCCAAACGATGTTCTATCAAAATAAAGATCGTACCCGTGAGCTCTTGTGAAACATCGTACTTCCGGATTTTTTTTATGATAACGTGCAATGCCAATCGCCTCATCCATCCACCAATAGGAATATAGATACAATTGACTTTTTTCAACATTTAATTCCTTCCTTAATTTTTCAATATAATTTGAATTTTTTTTGGATTTAAAATAGGAAATTAACATATAATTAATGTTTGACCTTTTAAAAGGGATTTTTAATTTTCCCCAGTTAAAAAGTTCTGTAAGCACAGGAAATGAAAAAAAACCCAAAAGAGAAATAATCTTACTATACCAATTGATCTCAATATTATTTCTAAATAAAATTACATTTTTCGGAACATTTCTTGTTTGCTTATTAATGAGGTCTGAACTTATTATAACTATTCGATGATATTTTTTTGCCAAATAACAGATTTCTGATTCAAAAAAAGTCTCACCGCTACTAAAGGGATATTCCATAGTAAAAACAAACAACACTTTTTTATCAAATTTTATTTTCATAGTTATGAAGTACCTTTTAGCCTCGGATAATTATTCTAATTTCTTTATTAAATATAACCTAAACAAGCAATTCAACAATTCCGCATTATTAAAAATAACATTTTTTTTTAAAATAATTTTACTTTTTATGAAATCTTTAACAGAAATATTAAAGACTCGTTTTTAGGAGGTACAATTAATTGATATTGTCAATTTTTATAGAATTAGTATAAAGGGATATTTAGCTCTTTTGCAATAATACGTCATAAATGCCTTATATTTGTTAAGTGAAAAAAGTCTTGATACTCGCTTACGATTTTCCACCTTACGTATCTGTTGGAGGGTTACGGCCTTACAACTGGTATAAATACCTTCACGAGTTTGACGTTTACCCCGTTGTTGTAACGCGGCAATGGAGTGGCGAATATGGGAATCATCTCGACTATATTGCCCCGAGTGATTCATTTGAAATAATTATTGAAGATAGCTCTAAGGGGACAATTATAAGGACTCCTTTCCAACCAAATTTTGCGAATAGATTAATGCTCAAGTATGGAGATTCACGGTACAAATTTTTAAGAAAAACGGTATCTGCCTATTATGAATTTGCACAATTTCTTTTATCAGCAAGCCCTAAATCATCCATTTACTTTGCTGCAGAAGAATACCTAAAAAATAACAAGGTGGATGCAATTATTGCCACCGGCAGCCCTTTCGTACTTTTTAAATTTGCTTCCAAATTAAGCAAATCGCATAATATACCATGGATAGCCGATTATCGTGACCCCTGGACACAAAATATCACCATACAGCAAAACTTTTTGTTTAAGGTATGGCAATCTTATTTTGAAAAAAAGTTTGTCAAAACGGCCTCTTTGATCACCACTGTTTCAGAATTTTGTGAAATTACCATTTCAAGTCTGATCAAAAATAAAGAGTTCTTGATCCTTCCCAATGGGTATGACCCTCACGCAATAGAAAACATAAGAGGTATTGATCAACAAAAGGAAGAGCTAAGTATCGCTTTTGTAGGCACTATGTATGACTGGCATCCCATAAAAAGTTTTCTTTCGGTTATTTCACAATTTATTGAAGATACGAAAGGCGCTAAACTGAATATTAGTTTTTATGGTATTAACATAGCTTCTGAACTTACAGAAATGGTATCGAGCGATTTCCCTAATTTAAAAAACCATATTTTCATTTACCCAAAATCTCCCAACAACTTATTAATAAAAGAATTGGCAAAGGCAAATGTTATGCTTTTGTTTAATGATTATTCTATTACAGGAACAAAAATATACGATTATATAGGTATAAAAAGGAGCATTTTATTTTGTTATGCCGATGATACTGAAGCAAATAAATTAAAAGCTGAACATTATCTAATAGAAGAAACGAATGAAACCAGCAAGAGCCTTCAGGAAGATCTGATCAAGGAAACGAATGCCGGATATATCATCAGAGATACGGAACATTTAAAAACAGTTATCAGCCAGTTATATGATGAGTTTATAAAAAATGGTTCCATTCAATGCAATACTACAAATGAAGAAAAATATTCCAGAAAGATTCAGGTAAAAAAATTATCAGAAATAATAAAACGTATTTCTCCGCAAGAGAACGCGAAAAAAATCCTTATTCTTTCTTATTATTTCCCACCGTCAAATTTTGCAGGAAGCTATCGGATCGTTTCCTGGGCAAAATATTTATATCAATTTGGTTATTATCCGGTAATCATTACCAGATGCTGGAATCCAAATCAAACAGAAATTACGGATGAAGTAATAAATAATACATTCAGTTTTGAAAAACATGAACATTACGAAGTATATAATATACCTTATAGCAGAAACTTAAGGGATAGGATACACACCACGAACACTAATATATTTGGGAAATGGATAAGTAAATTTTTGAGTTTTAATGAGTTAATTCTTCAAAATTATTTTAATTCTGCAATTCCCTATTCCAATTTATACAAATTTGCTGATAAATTATTGAGCCAAAATAAAGATTTTTCTGCATTAATAGTATCAGGAAGACCATTTCAATTGTTTCGTTTTGGCTGGTTGTTAAATAAAAAATATGGAATCAAATGGTTTGCCGATTACCGTGATGAATGGACAACATGCCAATGGGTAAAAGGGTATAACATAGTACAGAAAACTTTGAACGAATTAGAAACCATCAGTGAAAAAAAATGGCTGAGCAATGCCACCGGTTTTATTTCATGTTCAGATTATTGGGTACAAAGTATTGGTTCATTAAATGCAAAAAAGGGATACAATATATTGAATGGGTACGATCCTGTAGATTATGAATCAGAATTAAAGGTAGCCGAAAACAAACATTCATTTGTAATTGTTTACAATGGAACCCTCTATTCTACACAGCCCATCGAAATTTTCATGGAAGCGTTCAAACAAATTATTGATACGTTTAAGGACAAAATAACCTTAAAAATGAAATTCCCCGGACTTATGGCCGATTCTGTTCAAGCGGAACGTGTAAAAATTGCAATTAAAGGTTATGAGGATTCTTTTGAAATACTCGAACGAGTTTCAAAAGAAGAGGTCATTGAAATGCAAAAAAGTGCTGATATCCTTTTTATGTCGGGACATCACAATATCAAAGGGAATTTTTCAAGTAAAATATTTGAATACCTGGGTTGTAAACGCCCGATCTTTCTTTGCCCAACAGACAATGATGTAATGGACCGGTTGATAAAAACAACAAATACAGGAATTGTTTGTTCATCAATAAATGAAGCCTACGCGGAATTAAGCAAACTGATCATTGAAAAACAAAATACAGGATTGCTTAGCTATGAACCAAACAATTTAGAAATTGAAAAATATACCAGAAATCTTCAAACAAAATATTTAGCAAATATACTTGACCAGATATGTTAAGAAAAATTGGCTTTGCCGCCCTAAAGGCTATAAACATTAATAAAATATTCGGTTCGCCAAGGAATTTCGGAGTTACCGTAGTTTGTTTTCATCGCATATCTGATGAAATAGATTATTCTTATCCTTCCATGCCTATTGAAACTTTCAGAGGAATAATTAAATACTTTTCTCAAAACTATTCGGTTATTCTTCCAGATGAAATTGGAAAACCAACTCCCAAACCTAAATTAATTATCACTTTTGATGATGGTTATAAAGATTTTTTAAGTAACGCATTGCCAATATTAATACAATATAAGTTCTCTGCAATTATGCATGTAGTTGTAAATACAACCTTAACAGGAGAGCCCTTTTGGACACAAAAAATATCTCAAATTGTTAATCATTTCCTAAAATCGGGCAAATATTTGAATATAAAAACAGATAGTTTACAAACAACTTACAAGATAAATAATTCTAATGCCGAAAATATTTCTTTAAAAATATTCCAGATATTATCTAAACTGGAAACTAAAAAACGCAATTTAATTTTAGATGAGCTATTATTTGAGAACGATATTCCAAACTCGTTAGAAATGATGGACGAAACAGATCTGAAGATCTGTTTGAAAAATAATATTATGATCGGTTCACACAGCTATACACATGAAAATTTATCCATGAAACTGAGTACAGATCAGTTAAACAAGGAAATAATAGAATCTAAAAATGAATTGAAAAAAATAGTAGATCGTAACATAGAATGTTTCGCCTTTCCGAATGGATTAACAAATAAAGCATTGACAGATTATTTGATAGATGCAGGGTATAAATATGCATTTACAACGGAGAATTCACTCTATACCCCCCAACCATATTCAAAATTAAATATTATCCCAAGGATCATTTTATATGGAAACAGCGTAAATGAGAATATCTTAAGAATGAGTTTATTCCAAGAAAAAATCAAACATTTTATAAATGGACAATAATCAAGAAGCATATACTTCAACTGAAATTGTTGAGAAATACGTTAAATATGATTCTTTGCAAAAAGGTGAGGAAAAGATTTTTGAAAAATTCAGAGACAAAATTACAAGTGGAAAAATTTTAGATATTGGAATAGGTGCAGGAAGAACAACAGCTCATTTGATGTCCTTTTCGAAAGAATATGTAGGTGTGGATTTTTCACAGCCCTTTGTAGACTACTGCAAAACCAAATATAAAAACCAATCACAAGTATCCATACAATTTGGAGACGCCAGAAAACTTGATAAACTAAAAGATCAGGATTTTGACTTTATATTATTTAGTTTCAATGGAATTGATTATGTTGATTTTGAAGGAAGAAAAAAAATAATGGCTGAATTTTCAAGACTTCTGAATGTTGGCGGAGTTTTAAGTTTTTCTTTCCACAACAAAAATAACCTCGACCAACTATACTCTTTTCAATTTCCACGAAATCCATTTAAATATCTGAAAGAATGGAGACGTATGAATAAGGTGAGAACTTTAAACGGGAACATAGAGAATTATAAAAATAAAGATTGGTTTATTATTAAGGATGGGGGCGATAATTTTAAGGTAAACACATTTTATATTGATGCATTATTTCAGCAACAGTGCCTACAAGAATTAGGATTCAAAACATTTTATTTTCATGATGCTGTTACCGGCAAAAAATTGAGTGACTTCGATCTAAAAATTTCTACTACACCTTGGATTTATATTAGTACACACAAATAACAGATGGAGTATTTTTTTTTATCAAAACTTTCAGAAAATTATATTAAACAAATAGGAGTATTGTTCAATCAAATCGAATTTTCATCTATTGAACAATACCCCGGCTTTGCCGAGATTGCCTATCCGAATGAAAAAACAATTCATTCTATTATGTTAAGCAATAATGAAATAGTTGGATATGCACAGATCAAAATAAAGAAAAATCTCTTGGCAATCATTTACTTTGGTCCAATAGTAAAAAGTGAAAACGACTTTGTTGTCTTCATAAAAGAAATAAAAATTTATTGCAAAAAAAAATTTATACCCTTGCTTAAAATATTTCCTCCAAGATATACAAAAGAATATTCCCCTTCATTTTGGAAGAAACTGAAGGATGAAACTGATTTTGAAGTTTCAGATTCAGGTTTTAACTGGTCTACATTATTATTGCCAATAAATTTATCAGATGAAGAAATTTTAAAAAACTTCTCAGAGAATCATCAACGTTCAATAAAAAAAGCAATTAAAACCGGCTTAAAATCGAGACTTATAAAACAGGAAGATATTGGTGTTTATAACCAACAATATTGTGAAATGTATGCATCCAGAGGAATTAAAATAAACCCAATTGATAATTTTAAAAAAGTCAGTGGTATGTTCCGTTTTTTTGAAAACAATCATACCGGTTTCTTTATGGGTGTTTGGCAAGAGAATCAATTGATAGGTGGTTTATGCATAAGTTTTGGAACCAATGTTGCATTTTATTCAGAAGGCTATTCCCATCCGGATTTCAGGGAATTCCCCATTAGTCATCTGGCATTTTATGAATCAATGAAGTTCGCAAGAGATAAAGGTGTTTCGTATTTTGACTTTGGGGGATATGCAATCAACACAAAAGAAGGAGAACAACTTTTTCAGATCAATAGGTTTAAAGATGGTTTTAAGGGAGAACTCATTCATTATTCAAAAACCATGATATTTTATACCTCATTAGCTGCAAAATGGATATATAAACTAATTTTATTTATAAGAAAACAATGATTTTTTGATTAAATATATTGAAAACTCCAAAACAAAAATTCACCAAGCAATCTAATGTTTAGAAATTTAGGGTTATAGTTATATCAACAACCTATCAATTGCATTTTTGAATTTTTCGGGATTTAGATAAAACCCTTTTTCAGGATAACTATTGGTATAGCTCAATCTTCCCCCAAGTATAACATCATAATACTCAATTCCTAATGTCTTTGACAACCAATAATACTGGGAAGAAATGCGGTTAGAGGGATTGATTTCCAGAAACCTTAAATTTTGTTCTGAAAAAATAATATTGGTCTGTCCTGCTCCATGTATGCTAATTTAAGAAGGAGAATTAATTCAGTTATCTTAAGAATGACAGGTTTATTGTTATTTTTGTTTCTAAGAACCAGTAATAAATGTGTGGCATAACAGGATACTACTCTCCCAACAAGGTATTTTCAGAATCTGAATTACATGACATGACCAATACTATTGCGCATCGAGGACCGGATGCGGAAGGTTTTTTTATGGACGAGGTTATCGGTTTAGGACACCGGAGATTGAGTGTTATTGATCTGTCAGATGCTGCCAACCAGCCTATGCATTCGGCTTGCAATCGCTACGTAATGGTTTACAATGGCGAAGTATACAATTACCAGGAAATTGCAACTGAATTAAAACAAACATTCAAAACCAATTTTTATACTACTTCCGACTCTGAAATAATTTTGGAAGCCTTTGCCCGATATGGTTCAGATTTTGTCGAAAAATTAAATGGCATGTTTTCCATTGCTATTTATGATAAACAAAAAAATGAACTTTTTGTGTGCCGCGACCGGATGGGAATTAAACCGCTTTATTATTTTTGGGACGGGGAAAATTTTGCATTTGCCTCTGAACTAAAAGCAATCATAAAACCCAAATGCATTCCTTTAGATATAAATTACAATGCCGTCTATCACTTTCTGCATTTGGGTTTTATCCCATCCCCTCTTTCTATTTATCGATCGATCAAAAAATTAGAATCGGGAATCTGGCTTAAAATTTCAAAAAACGGCCTTCAGCAAAACACCTATTGGTCCATCAATCAACACATCACCGAAACGGTGATAACTGACGAAAAAAGAGCGACATCTGAACTTAAGGACTTATTGATGAGTTCAATTCAATATCAAATTAAAAGCGATGTCCCTTTTGGTGTTTTTTTAAGCGGAGGAATTGATTCAAGCTTAATTACTGCCAACGCTGTTAACGTATCAGGAACTAAAGTAAACACATTTTCAATTGGATTTGAAGAGAGTAGTTATAATGAATCTACTTATGCTAAGGCTGTTGCTGACCATTTGAAAACCAACCATCATGAATTTATTGTGTCATACAAGGATGCAATTGATCTGATCGACTCCCTGGATGAATTATATTCAGAGCCTTTTGCTGACTCTTCTTCCATTCCAACCATGTTGGTTTCCAAACTTGCGAAACATCATGTTACTGTTGCTCTTTCGGGAGAAGGTGGAGATGAATTATTTTTAGGTTATGGGGCATATCAGTGGGCAAAAAGGTTGAATGACCCATTTATAAAAACATTTCGTCATCCTATAGCGTATGCTCTTTCGAAGTCGCAATCACGGTTTCAGCGTCATGCTGATTATTTTAAATATCCAAATGAAAATTTAAAGTACAGTCATATTTTATCGCAGGAACAAAATTGTTTTTCATTTACTGAATTAAATGATCTATTGACAAAAGATTTCGCTGCCCATTCAAATTCAAAAAATACTGAGTTATTTAGCCATTTCGATACCGATATAAATCGTACAAAAAGAGAATTAATGGCGACAGAGAAACAAGCTGTTTTTGATCTGAATTTTTATTTGCAAGATGATCTGTTAACTAAGGTGGATCGAGCAAGTATGCATTATTCATTGGAAACACGCGTTCCTTATCTTGACCACAGAATTGTTGAATTTGCATTGAACCTATCACCCGACTTGAAGTACAAAGATGGAACAGCTAAATACCTTTTAAAAAAGATCCTGTATCAGCAAGTCCCGGAAAAATTGATCAACCGGCCAAAACAAGGTTTTGCAATACCTTTAGAAAAATGGTTAAAGAATGAACTCCGTTATTTGATCGAAGAATATCTTTCAAAAAAAGTTATTGAAAAATATAATTTCGTCAATTTCAATATGGTCGAACAATTGAAAAAAGATTTTTTGTCAGGAAAAAACTATCTCTATAATCGCATCTGGATATTGATCGTGTTGCACAAATGGTTAGGAAAGAATATAAGTAATAACCCTCACCCAACACCTCTCCTTTAAAAATAAGGAGTATAGAGCTATATCCCCAATTTCTTTTTTGATTTTTTTTCATATAAATACTTGAGAACAAACAAACTGGAAACAAAAAAAGGAATACAAGGAATTTTCAATCGAACCAGAGAACCAAAATTAGATGTTGCTATTCCTACCGAAAAAGCAAAAAACAATGAAAAAATAACCGAAAACAACAATAAAGGTTTTTCACCTATCAATCTAAAGAATCCGAAAAATTGCAAACGAATTAATAAGAAAATAGTAAGAAGCATAATATACGTATTCTCGAGAGCAGACAGAAGCATTACTGGATTTTTTGCATCTAATAAAGTAGGTCGAAATAGTGTGGCAGCGATTGCTAAATGCGCTTTACTAATCATACTTGGAGCTGTTGCATCAAATTCTCCAATATCAAAACTATTGCCCCCGTAATATTCACTTTTCTGGTCGAGATTTGATTCTACTGCTTTGTATAAAATTTTATTCACAGAATAAACACCTAAAAAATCTCCCAACTGAGTCAAAATAAAAAAGCCCAGCCCTAAGGCTAAAGAAATTAAAATGGGTGCTGCCAAAAACTTTAACAATTTACTTTTTACATTTACCAATTGTTCGTTCGCTAGCCAAATGACAGAACCAGGAATTAAAGCAAAAAGAATATATGGCTTTATAGTACCTAATAAATAAGAAGCTAAAACAATACAAACTAAATTTTTTAGCCTATCTTCCTTTTTTATAAAAAAATAATAAAAACAATAAGTAAACCAACCGACAGCAGATATTGTAACCGTATCCTTCAACAAGCCAGAGCCCCAAAAAACAACTGAAGGAATAAATAAGATCGAAATTGTAAATTGTTTTTCTAATTCGGGGAACACTTCATTAAACAATAAAAATAAACGCCATATCCCGGAATAACATATCCAAGCTAATAATAAAGATGTTCCTATATAAGTCTTGAATCCCAAAAAACACAATGGAACAAACAGCCGCGATACAAAAATAGCTAAAGGATCACGCCAATTGGGCGGCCACCCTGTATTACTATCAAAAACAGAATAAAAATCTTTACCTTTCCCTAGCATCATTTCAACAAAAGCATGCATATCTTTTCCTAACACATTTGATATAGATTTAGCAGCTTCAAAGTAATTGGTAGTATCACCTCCTTCGTAGTATAAGGTATAAATTAAACAAAGAGCAATAGCTCCAAAACATTTAGCCATTAAACCCCTTGTATACCACCTATACAAAGGTTGCTGTTTCCCACGTTTATTCTCAATGTACTTTCCCCATACAAATATTATTGCCAAATAAATAATACCAACAAAGAAGTCCCAAAAAGTAAGTATGAACATTTGTTTAAGGCAATTTTCGTGTGTAACTAATTAAAACAAAAATAGTACAATGTTTGAAGAATTCATTTAAAATTTCAGGAAGTTTGATAACAATCTGAATCTTCATGGTTCTTGAAAATGTTTGAATTGGTTCATTTGAACCTGATTCAGAATAACGCTCCTTAAAACTATTTAATTTTTATTTCAAAATTTATAAATAATGTGCTAAACTTGCATTATAGATTTTTTAAATGAAAGTAATCTACATCTCTTACGACGGAATGACTGATCCATTGGGGCAATCTCAAGTAATTCCGTATTTGACAGGCCTCACAAAAAAAGGACATCAACTAACTATTATTAGTTGTGAAAAAAAAGACAAGTTTGAACAATACCATCAACCCATTCAAGAACTTTTAAATTCAAATAGTATTTCCTGGCATCCTATTCACTATTCCTCTTTACCTTCTATTTTATCCAAACAACTCAACCTGTTACGCATTAAACAAAAGGCATATCAAATTTGTAAAAATAACATCCCTGATGCTGTACATTGCCGAAGTTATATGGCTGCTTTGATCGGACTGCAATTAAAAAATAAATATGGAGTAAAATTTATTTTTGATATGCGCGGCTTTTGGGCAGACGAGCGTATTGATGGACGTATCTGGAATCCCGAAAAAACAACTGATAAACGCATTTACAATTATTTTAAAAAGAAAGAAATAGAGTTTCTCACCAATGCTGATCATACAATAAGTTTAACACAAAATGCAAAAGATGAAATTTTGGGATGGGCAGTATTTCAACGAAAACCAATACCAATTGAGGTAATTCCCTGCTGTGTGGATCTAAACTTATTTACAACAGAACATATTAATTCATCTGAACAAGATAAATTAAAAGGTCAATTAAAAATCAATTCAACCGACTTTATCATTAGCTATTTAGGCTCCATTGGAACCTGGTACATGCTGGACGAAATGCTTGATTTTTTTAAGATCCTTTCTACAAAAAAGGCAAATGCTAAATTCCTTTTCATAACACAAGATGATAAAGAATCAATTATCTCAATTGCTGAATCCAAAGGGATTCCTAAGGAAAAACTAATTATTCATTCGGCCGACAGAAACGAAGTACCACTGTATTTAAGTCTTTCACAGGTTTCTATCTATTTCATCAAACCTTTATATTCAAAAAAAGCCTCCTCGCCAACTAAAACAGGAGAAATTATGGCTATGGGAATTCCGATCATCACCAATTCAGGCATCGGCGATAGCGACCGGATACTTTCTGATTCAGGTGCCGGAATGTTGGTAAAAAAATTTACGGACGAGGAATACAATCGAATAATTGAACAAATTGATGTACTTTTAAAGATCGATAAAACAAAAATAAGAGAAGCTGCGATCAACTATTTTTCACTTGAAAAAGGAGTTGAATTGTATGATGCTGTTTATCGCAAGGTGATGTGCTGATGTGATAATTGAAGATGGGAAGATTAATATACTCGTCAATTGAAATGAACTTTAAACTTTGAACTTTGAACTCTAATAAAAACACTATAATAGTAACAGGAGGAGCCGGATACATAGGGTCTCACACCATTATTGAACTTCTGGAAAATACAAACTTTAATGTCATCTCGATAGACAATTACTCCAACTCATCTGCCAAAACATTCAATAGAATTGAAAAGATAACCGAAAAAAAAGTACGCAATTATGAGATAGATATTTGCAATAAAATTGAATTGGCAAAAATATTTGAAAACGAAACAAACATAATTGGTATTATTCATTTTGCAGCTTATAAATCAGTTCCGGAATCTGTTTTAAATCCTTATAAATACTATTATAACAACATTAATTCATTATTGAATATTTTAGAATGTTGTTTAAAATTCAATATCGAAAACTTTATCTTTTCTTCATCCTGTTCGGTTTATGGAAACATAGACCAATTGCCGGTGAAAGAAGATACCCCATTGGGAATATCGGAATCACCTTATGCGTATACCAAACAAGTGGGAGAAACAATACTTAAAGATTATACAAAGGCGTATCCAATGATCCAAAGTATTGCATTACGTTATTTTAATCCTGTTGGGGCGCATATTTCAGGTTTAATTGGAGAAGATCCGATAAACAAACCGACCAGTCTGGTGCCGGTAATAACACAAACTGCAATTGGAAAGATAAAACAAATGGCTGTGAATGGCATTGATTACTCTACCAGGGATGGCTCTTGTATTCGTGACTACATCCACGTTACAGACATTGCAATTGCTCATATCAAAGCTTTGGAATACGTTATAAATAAGAAACAAAAGACTAATTATTCCATCTTCAACTTAGGAACCGGAAATGGTGTGAGTGTTCTGGAAGCAATTCAGGCTTTTGAAAAGATCAGCAAACAAAAATTGAATTATACCATCGGACCAAAAAGAGAAGGAGATGTGGTAGAAATATATTCCGACACCACTTTATCTGAAAAGCAGTTGGGCTGGAAACCTAAATTCAACTTGGACGAAATGATGGAAACAGCTTGGAAATGGGAGTTAGAACTACAAAAATAAAATCCTTTTGAGATGTTAGATCAAAAAAAAGTGTTTTTTCCAAACTTGGATGGCTTACGTTTTTTGAGTTTCCTATCTGTTTTTTTTTTTCATAGCTTTTACACAGAACTTGATTCCATAAAATACTCCGGTAATTATATTTTCATAAAAAAAAGCTTATTTGGCAATGGCAATATTGGCGTGAATTTTTTCTTTGTGTTAAGTGGTTTTTTAATCACTTATCTTCTGATGGAAGAAAAAAAGATAACAGGAAAAATTGAGATCCAAAAATTCTGGCTTAGACGAATTTTAAGAATTTGGCCACTTTATTTTTTTTGTGTTTTCTTTGGTTTTATTCTCTTCCCCATTATTAAAAGCTATTTTGGACAGGTATCTAACGAAAGTGCCGAACCATTCTATTATCTGACGTTCATCAGCAATTTTGATTTTTTAAAAAACGGCAAACCGGATTGTTCTGTGCTGGGCGTATTATGGAGCATTGCCATTGAAGAACAATTTTATTTTGTGTGGCCAATTTTATTAATGATCGTTCCCGACAAACATTATCTAAAACTTTTTATTGTCATTATCATGGGTTCCTGCATTTTTCGATTTTTTGTACCTGATCCGATAGCAGATGAAATTCACACGTTGTCGTGTATGGGTGATTTAACCATGGGGGCTTTAGGCGCTTATCTTTGTAGAACAGATGAATTTAAAAAATGGTTGGAAGATTTAAAACGTGGATACATCCTCCTGATTTACTTCCTTTTCTTTGTCTTTTATTTTTTCAGGGAACAATTTTTATTTCTTAATACTTATTTCTATGTTTTTGATCGTACCATTATTGCTTCCATTATCCTAATGATTATTTTAGAACAAAATTTTTCTAAAAACTCTTTCTTCAAAATGTCGAAACTAAAATTTATTAGTAAGCTTGGTACTATTTCCTATGGACTTTATTGCCTTCAGTTTGTCGGAATTTTGACTACCATCACACTTTCAAAAAAGTTTCACCTGAACCAAAATATCTGGAATGTGATCTTTCTTGAAACATTGTTGGCTCTATCCATAACTATTCTCTTCAGCCAATTGAGTTTCAAATTTTTCGAGGCTCCCTTTCTAAAGTTAAAAGAAAAATTTGCTTACATAACTAAATAACTGTTTTCATAAAACCGCATTATTTAGTAACTTTACGTCAAACAATTAAACGAATATGCAAGAACAACAGGTAATTGATATTGAGGCGGAAAAAAAAGAAATACTGAAGCGTTATCGTTCACTCCTTCATGCTTGCCGCAGAACGCTTGAAAAAGGCGACAAACTACTTATCCGTAAAGCATTCGACATTTCTTTAGAAGCGCATAAGAACATGCGCAGAAAATCAGGTGAACCATACATCTACCACCCTATTGCTGTTGCACAAATTTGTGCCGAAGAGATCGGACTAGGTACCACTTCAGTTGTTTGCGCACTGTTGCACGATGTTGTTGAAGATACTGAATTAACTATTGAAGATATCCAACGATTATTTGGTGATAAAGAAGCGAAAATAATTGACGGACTTACCAAAATTTCCGGGGTGTTTGACCAGGGTTCATCACTACAGGCAGAGAACTTCAGAAAAATGTTACTCACATTGTCGGATGATGTTCGTGTAATACTCATTAAGCTTGCCGATCGCCTTCATAACATGCGTACCCTCGATAGCATGAAGCGCGACAAACAATTAAAAATTGCTTCTGAAACACTCTATTTATATGCTCCTTTAGCCCATCGCCTGGGTTTAAATGCCATTAAAACAGAACTGGAGGATCTGGGATTAAAATATACGGAGCCGGAGAGTTACAATGAAATTCTTCAACGATTAAAGGAAACTGAACCCGAACGCAAAAAATTCATTTCCAAATTTATTGTCCCTATAAAGGAAATATTAGAAGAGGAAGGAATGAAATTTAAGATCATCGGAAGGCCAAAATCCATCTCCTCCATTCATAATAAAATAAAAACCAAGGGTGTTACATTCGATGAAATATTTGACCTTTTCGCGATTCGAATAATCATCGAGTCGGAACCTGAAGATGAAAAGGCTGATTGCTGGCGGGTTTACTCGATGGTGACGGATTTCTATCATCCCAACCCTGAGCGTTTGCGCGATTGGATATCCAGTCCGAAGGCTAATGGATATGAGAGTTTGCATGCTACCGTAATGGGCCCCGATGGTAAGTGGGTGGAAGTGCAGATCCGGACAGTCAGGATGGATGAGTTAGCCGAAAAAGGATATGCTGCCCATTGGAAATACAAAGGAAGCGGAACCGAAAATCAATTAGACGATTGGATCCGAAAGATCCGTGAGGTACTGGAAAGTCCGGAAGAAAATGCCATGGACTTTATTGATGATTTTAAACTCAATTTATTTGCTGAAGAAATTTTTGTTTTTACCCCTAAAGGTGAATTAAAAACACTACCCTTAAATTCTACCGCGCTAGACTTTGCCTTTGATATCCATACTCAGGTTGGAGAAAAATGCATCGGTGCAAAAGTAAATCATAAGCTCGTCCCTTTAAGCTATAAGCTTAAAAGCGGCGATCAGGTAGAAGTGCTTACCTCTACCAAACAAACACCAAAAGAAGATTGGTTGACATATGTGGTATCTGCGAATGCCAAATCAAAAATTAAAAATGCCCTCAAGGAAGAAAAGCGTAAAGTTTCAGAAGATGGCAGAGAAATGCTGGAGCGTAAATTCCATCATTTGAAAATTGATTTTACAGTTTCTAATATTAATGATCTTGCGAATTATTTTAAACTGCCCAGCAATCAGGAGTTGTTTTATCGCGTGGCTGTTGGCAATATCAACTTAAAACATTTAAAGGATTTCCATCAGGAGAAAGGCAAGATAGCTCATAAATCAGGTATCATCAAAAAAACGGAACCCGTTAAATCGCTTGAACAGATGGTTACTGCGGCACGTGGCAAATCCGATATGCTGGTAATAGGTGAAAATCTTCAGAAATTTGATTATAAACTTTCGCCCTGCTGTAACCCGATTTCAGGTGACGATGTATTTGGTTTTATCACTATCAATGAAGGAATAAAGATACATCGTGTAAACTGCCCCAATGCCATTCAATTACTTTCAAACTATGCTTACCGCGTTGTAAAAGCAAAATGGACCAGCCAGGAACTAATATCTTTCCTTGCAGGAATAAAAATTACCGGAATTGATGAAGTTGGCCTGGTAAACAACATCACCAAAATTATTTCTAATGAATTGAACGTAAATATGAGATCTATCAGTTTCGATAGTAATGACGGCACGTTTGAGGGAACTGTTATGGTATTTGTACACGATACCAACCACTTAACCGACCTGATGAATAAACTCAAAAAAGTGAATGGTGTGCTATCTGTTACCCGTATGGATGGGAATTAAGTTCAAAGTTTAAAGTTGAAAAGTTTAGAGTTGTGTTAGTTCTTGGAATATTATCAAAAGTATATTAGAAATTAAATCAATTTCAAATTTTAAATTTCTGTTTATTAATTTTTTTAACTTTAAACTTTCTAACTTTAAACTTTAAACTAATTTTTATTATGTTAGTTGTTGATACCAAAGAAACAGTGAAACAGATTTTTTCGGAGTTCCTTGCTAAACAAGGGCACCGCAAAACTCCTGAACGATATGCTATATTAAACGAAATTTATTCGCAAGGTGGGCATTTTGATATTGAATCGCTGTATATACAAATGAAAAACAAAAAGTATCGTGTAAGCCGCGCTACTCTTTACAATACAATTGAATTGCTACTTTCCTGCAACCTGGTGACAAAACATCAGTTTGGAAAAAATTTAGCTCAATTCGAAAAATCGCATGAATTTAAACAACATGATCATTTAATTTGTCAGGATTGCGAAAAGGTCTTTGAATTTTGTGATCCAAGAATACAACAAATACAAAAAACGGCCGGTGAGATGTTAGGATTTGATATTGATCATCATTCACTTAATTTATTTGGCAAATGCGGTAAACTTGCTAAGAACGGGATCTGCGAGCATAAAAAATAATATCAATATTTGAAATTTAGTAATTAATATTTAAATTTTAACTTTTTGTAATATGATATTCGACTATAACACCACTACAAAAGAAAACATCATAATAATTCAGCTATCAGGCGAATTGATCGATAGAAACCAGGCAGTAGCATTGCTTGAAGAAATTGAAGCTGCAATTTCCAGCGGGGCAAATAAATTTTTACTTAATCTTCAGGAGTTAAAATATGTGAATAGCAGTGGGTTAAACGTTCTCATTAATATTTTAACAAAAGCTCGCAAAGCCGGTGGCGATCTGGCTGTTTGCAATGTTAACAGCAAAATATCTCAATTAATGTCCATTACAAAGTTGGATACAATTTTTAATGTGAGTGCAGACGAGGCAATTGCTTTTACTAAATTAAAATAAATAAAAAAAGTTCAAAGTTTAAAGTTAGAAAGTTTAAAGTTTACGATAAACGGATTTAAAAAGTTTGCAGTAGACATTAAGCAAAAAGAAGGTTGATTACAATAAATGAATTGTAAAATCAGATGCCAACTTTCTAACTTTAAACTTTCTAATTTAAAACTAATTAAAAATATGAAAGTAGATGTATTATTAGGTCTTCAATGGGGAGACGAAGGAAAAGGAAAAATTGTTGATGTATTAACACCAAAGTACGATATCATTGGTCGTTTTCAGGGAGGTCCGAATGCAGGTCATACATTAGAGTTTAATGGAATAAAACACATTTTACACACCATTCCATCCGGTATTTTTCACGACAAAAAAATAAATATTGTTGGTAACGGTGTTGTTATTGATCCCGTTATCTTTAAAAAAGAAATAGACGCATTGGTAACTTTAGGAGTTGACGTAAAGTCGAAACTCGTCTTATCGAAAAGGGCGCATTTAATTTTACCTACTCATCGCTTGTTGGATGCTGCATCTGAAGCTGCGAAAGGAAAGGACAAAATTGGCTCTACACTTAAGGGTATCGGTCCAACTTATATGGATAAAACGGGACGCAATGGCCTGCGAATTGGCGATATTGACAGTCCGAATTTTTTAACCAAATACAACGCCTTAGTTGAAAAACATAAACAACTATTAAATTTTTATAATTTCCATTACAACCTTGCAGAGCTGGAACCTGCATTTTTTGAAGGCATTGAAGTATTGAAAAGTTTAAAACGTATTGAGAGCGAACATTATATTAATGATGCATTAAAAAATAAAAAAGCAATTTTAGCCGAAGGTGCGCAGGGTTCATTACTGGATATTGATTTTGGTTCTTATCCATTTGTAACATCATCCAATACCATATGTGCAGGCGCTTGCACGGGTTTAGGCATTGCACCGAATAAGATCGGTAATGTGATCGGGATCTTTAAAGCTTATTGTACACGTGTTGGAAGCGGTCCGTTCCCAACAGAATTAAACGACGAAGTAGGTGAACAAATCCGTAAAACAGGTAATGAATTCGGTTCAACAACCGGTCGTCCGAGACGTACAGGATGGCTTGATCTGCCTGCACTAAAATATGCAATTATGATCAACGGTGTTACCGAATTAATGATGATGAAAGCAGATATTTTAAGCGGATTTGAAACGATTAAAGTATGCTCGCATTATATTTACCAAGGTAAAAAAATTGATTACTTGCCATATGATTATTCTCCTGAATTGTTATCCCCATTTTATACTGACCTTCAAGGCTGGAACCAGGATTTAACCGGACTGAACAGTGCAGAACAAATGCCTGAAGCATTAAATAAGTACATTGCATTTATTGAGCGAGAAACCGGTGTTCCTATAAGTATTGTTTCTGTTGGTCCGGACAGAACACAAACATTAATCCGAAAAAAAGAATTGGTATAAAATTGCGAAAAAACTATGTGAATTAAACACATTGTTCCGTACTAAACAAAAGCAAAATAAATAATTACGAAACAATCATTGCAAATCATTTGTAAAAAATATTTTTATAATAACACCCTAAATGTTTTAAAAACCTTTAGGGTGTTTCCATTGGTGGTTATTTTATTATTTCCACTTTTCTCTTTTTCGCAAAGTTCAGGAACAATTGACGGAAAAAAAATAGAAATACTTCACGCCGGCTCATTAAAATTTGACGAAAACTTAGGTAATGGGGCTAAGCGATTGATCGGCGATGTTCAATTCAAACATGGTAATGTACTTATGTTTTGCGACAGTGCTTATTTTTATTCCGATAATTCATTGGATGCATTTGGACATGTCCACATTCAACAAAATGATAGTATTCACCTGTATGGTGACTTGTTAAAATACAACGGTAACACAAAAAAAGCAGTTATCTCAAAAAATGTTATTGTCAACAAAGGCGACATGCAGCTTACCACCGATATATTGAATTACGATATGGCGACAAGTGTTGGATTTTACACTACCACTGCAAGAATCATCAATAAAGAAAATGAACTTGTAAGTAATCAGGGATATTTTTTTGCTAAAACGAATGACCTGAACTTTAAAAAAAATGTAGTACTTACCAACCAAAAACCCGGACAAAAAAGCCCGCAATTTGTAATAAATTGTGATACGATGCATTACAACACTTCATCAAAAGTTACCTCCTTTATCGGACCAACCACCATCAAGAGTAAAAACAATTTGATCTATTGCGAAGATGGGTGGTATGATACAAAAAAGGATCTATCGCGTTTCAGCAAAAATTCTTACATACTAACTGCAGAACAAAAAATGTTGGGTGACAGCCTCTATTACGATCGAACAAAAGGCATAGGCAGAGCAATTAAAAATGTTCAAATTATTGATACAGCAGAAAACATGACCATCAAAGGTGATTATGCGATTCATTATGAACTACGGGATTTATCAATCGTTACAGGGAACGCATTACTCATTCAAATTACCGGAAAGGATACCTTGTATTTGCATGCTGATACATTGAAATCTCAGGGTACTGCAAAAGAAAATATTCGCGAGGAGAAAGTAGTTAAAAGTCAAAAGCCGGAAGTCGGGAGTCGGAAGATAGAAAAAGGATTAAATAAAAAGGATGAAAGAAGAAGGAAGAAGTCAGAAGAAAATAATAATAAGGAAGAGGTCGGGAAGCAAGAGGCTATAAGCAAGAAGCAAGAACCGACAATAATAGAAAACGATACATCTTCTCAAAATCAAAAATCCGAAATCCGTAATCAACAATTATTTGCTTATCACAAAGTGAAATTTTTTAAAAATGATCTACAGGGAAAATGTGATTCGTTAATATATGTAATGTCTGATTCCATTATGAAAATGTATGGTTCCCCAACCATTTGGTCGGACGAAAATCAATTGACCGCTGATAGTATTCAATTGCATACAGGAGAAAAGTCTTTACGATCAATTGAATTAAAAGGTCGTGCATTCATCGCCTCGCAGGAAGATAGTATACACTACAACCAAATACGAGGGAAATACATGCAAGGATTTTTCAAAAAAAATGATATCTACCTTATTAAAGTAGAAGGCAATGGACAAACAATTTATTATGTAAAAGAAAAAGAAGCTATAAAAGCTGTTAATCGTGCGGACTGTAGCGACTTGAATATTTATTTGAAGGATAAAAAAATTGATCGTATTAATTTCATCACCAAGCCGGAAGCTACCATTTACCCCCTTAATCAAATAGACATAAAGGATTTAAAATTAAAAGATTTCAGTTGGAGAGATCAGTTTCGTCCACATATATTTGAGGATATTTTTACCTGGTAGGTGGGGCAAAACTACAACTCTTACTCATTGAAAAGCAGATTTTTCCGGAGCCTGTCCTGAGCTTGCCGAAGGGCTCAAAATGACAAAAAAAATTTAATTTGCTATCCAATCAACAGCTTATACAGATCCTCGTACATCGGCAATATTTTTGCAATGTCAAATTTCTTAGCTTGTTGGAATGCATTTGATTTAAATTGGTTTAGCGTAGCATCGTCCTTTAAAATACTAATTGCATTTTTCGCCATATCATCCACATCACCTACATTACTCATATAGCCGGAGAAACCATTTGAGTTCACTTCAGGCAAACCACCTGAATTAGTTGAAATCACTGGCACCTTACTTGCCATGGCTTCCAATGCAGCCAAACCAAAACTTTCTGTTTCAGATGGTAATAAAAACAGATCTGCAATTCTTAATATCTGTTCAGGATTCACAATTTTTCCTAATGATTTTATATCATCACAAAAACTTAATTCCCTGCATAATTTTTCAATATTGCCTCTTTCGGGACCATCACCCACCAAAATTAATTTTGAAGGAATAACTTTTCTTACCTTATCAAAAATAAGCACTACATCCTCAACACGTTTTACTTTTCTGAAATTAGAAACATGTATCAACAAACGTTCACCGTTGGGCGCATACATTTTTTTCTGACAGGAACCGCCATCTAAATTATAGTCGTTCAAACAAATAAAATTAGGGATCACCTGAATATCTTTCTTGACATGTGGGAAATTGATGTATGTATCTTTTTTCAAGCTTTCCGAAACAGCTGTTACCGCATCACTCTGATTGATGGCAAAAGTAATAACAGGCTCGAAGGATGGGTCCTTGCCAACCAAGGTGATATCAGTACCATGAAGCGTGGTAATAAATGGAATATGAATTCCTTGTGATGCCAGTATTTGTTTGGCCATATAAGCGGCTGATGCGTGTGGAATTGCATAATGTACATGAAGCAGATCCAGCTTTTCATATTTTACAACATCTACCAACTTACTTGATAATACCAATTCATAAGGAGGATAATCAAATAAAGGATAATCCGAAACGGATACTTCATGATAAAATAAATTTCCTGATAAAAAGTCTAAACGTACCGGCGGACTATATGAAATAAAATGTACCTGATGACCTTTTTCAGCCAATGCCTTCCCCAATTCTGTTGCCACTACCCCGCTACCACCAAATGTTGGATAACATACTATTCCTATTTTCATTTTTTAAAATTAGCCTCACCCCTTAATCCCCTCTCCTAAAGGAGAGGGGATAGAAGTATAAAAGCGTTGTGTTAATTTATTTCTGAATCTTAAATTATGTTCTGAATGTTTTATGCTTATGCAAAGGTACTACAACTTTAAACTTTCAAACTTTGAACTTTAAACTATTTTACAGCTTCATAAATAATTTCTTGAATTTTTGTTCTGATGCCCGACTTAGCTAATTTATTTTCAGTTGCACTTGGGTTAACTCTATTTGATAAAAAGATATAAACCAATCCATTAGCTGGATCAGCCCAAGCTAAAGTTCCTGTAAAACCGGCATGTCCGAAACTTAAATAGGAAACACATCCGCATACCGGACTATCTTTATCAGGATTCATTTCAGGTTTATCAAAACCTATTCCTCGTCTGTTATCCTTGCAATACTGGCATTTTGTGAATTCCGACACTGTAGTTGAATCAAAATAACGAACACCACCATATTCACCTTTATTCATAAAAAGCTGCATCAATACTGCAAGGTCATTTGCATTTGAAAACAAACCTGCATGTCCGCCAACACCACCTAACATTGCTGCTCCCGGGTCGTGTACATCACCGATTATCAATTGTTTTCTGAATTTTGTATCATTTTCTGTTGGAACAATTCTTTTAAGATCAAATCTATCGCGTGGCTTGTAACCCATTGTTGGCAGACCAAGTGGAGCATAAAAATATTTAACAACATATCGTTCTTCCGGAACAAATGTTTTTGCTTCAATAATTTTCTTCAAAAAATAATATCCCATATCGCTGTAATGGTATTTACCGGCGTCTTTTAATGGTGATTCAATGATTTGTTTATAAATTGTGTCCTCATAGTTTTTGGTGATGTATAAATTTTCGGCAACACGTCTTGGAAATGAATCGGTTCTGGTTTTATTATAGATGCTCTTTTTATATTCACCATTATCCATTGTCTTAACCCAAAATGGAATCCAATCCTTCAATCCCGCCTGATGTGTGAGCATTTCACGCAAAACAATATTTTGCTTATTGCTACCTGCTAATTGTGGTAAATAGGTTCCTAAATGTTCGTCCATATTCATTTTTTTTTCATCTACCAATTTCATTATTGTAGCCGTTGTAGCAGCGATCTTCGTGATAGAAGCCAAATCATACAGATCATCATTTTTTACCGGTAGCTCATTATCATACGTATGAAAGCCGAATGACTTTTGATAAATTACCTTTCCATTTTTAGCAACAAAGATCTGGCAACCCGGGTAAACCTTATCTTTTATACCTTTCAATGCAATGCTATCAATTTTTGACAATGCTTTTGAATCAGCACCCAACTCTTCAGGAATCGTATATTTAAAACGAATAGCTTTTGTTTGAATACCTGTACCTATTGTAAAATCAGGGCTTGGAGTGATCGGTAATTTCCCGGAAGCAGCAACGCCTCCAAAAATTAATTGAGCAGAATAACTGTTGCTGTAATCATTTTCTTCATAACTCATAATCAGTCCGTCAGCAAATTGCAAACTATCCATTTTTGCAAGTATATATGGATTTGCTGCCACATTCACAATTACCTTATTTTGTTTCATTACGGCCTTTAACATAGCCATTACTTGCGGCGTTAAACCGAAATTTTTATCGGGTTTATTGTTAGTATTGTTTATGTGAATGATCACCAGATTATAATTTTTTAATTCTGCTAAAACAGTATCAAAAGCTCCTTGTTTCGCATCTTTATCGATCCCGAAATGCTTCATGGGTGAATAATTTGAAAGTGTTTGCTGAAAAATATTCAACTCTTTATAACCAAGAGATAGAGATGCAATTTTCAAAGTATCTAATTTTTGAAGTGGAATAAGATTGTTTTTATTTTGTAATAATGTCAAAGATGCTTCAGTCAATTTACGATTAATTAGTTCTGCATTTGGCGTATTCAAATCGTTATAAAGATCTTTAATTTTAATTTTTGAATATCTATTTAATCCGGTCCATTGTTTTGCAAGCAAAATTTTCATGCAACGTTTGTCAATTTCTTCCTGAGAAATATCACATCGTTCAATAGCTGCCTTAATTTCCTTGATGGCCGTTGGTACATCCTCAGGGAAAAGCAACACGTCATTCCCTGCAATCAAAGCTTTTACATCCACCTCTCCCGGTTTATAAAATTTACTGACACCTTTCATGTTCAAAGCATCTGTAAATACTAATCCTTTGAACCCAAGTGTATCTTTCAACAAACCTGTAACAATGCTTTTTGTGAGTGTGGATGCCTGATTACAAGTAGTATCCAAAGCAGGGATAGATAAATGCGCCACCATCATACTTCCTAAACCTTGGGAAATTAATTTTTTGAAAGGATATAATTCCAAGGTGTCCAGCCTGCCCCTTGAACATTTTACAGTAGGTAATGTTTTATGTGAATCACTATCTGTATCACCGTGTCCGGGAAAATGTTTTGCGTTTGCAAGTACTCCATTATCCTGCATTCCTTTCATATACATTAAGGCTTTACGAGTAACATTATATTTATTTTCACCAAAAGAACGGTTGCTGATAACAGGGTTCAAAGGGTTATTGTTGATATCGACTACGGGAGCAAAATTTATTTGCATGCCTAAACGTTTGCATTGACGGGCAATTTCAGCACCCATCTCATACACCAAGGAATCATTTTGAATGGCGCCGAGTGTCATCTGACGAGGAAATTTGGTGGTACTATCCAATCGCATTGCCAAGCCCCATTCTGCATCCATCGACATGAACAAAGGAACCTTTGAATAGGACTGGTATGCGTTTGCAAGCATCGCTTGTCGGACAGGACCACCTTGAAAAAAGATCAATCCTCCAATTTTATATTCCTGTACTAATTTTTTAATTTCCTTAAAATGTTTTTTGTCTTTGTTGGAATAAGCTGCCACCATGAACAATTGCGCGATACGTTCCTCAGGTGTTAATGTTTTGAAAACAGAATCAGCCCAATGTGAATCGCTTACATAAAATGGCGGATCTTGTGCCGGTGTTTTCGGAATAAAACCTACTGAAACAATTGTAATAACAGATAATACAGCAAACAGGTACTTTTTCATTACGCTAAAATAGCTTTTATAAAAGGCTGAATTTTAATCTCTTATTTTAACTTTTCAACTATTGAATGTTGATGGAATAAATATCGTAAAAAGATTTTATTGAATTATTTTTGAATACTATTTATCTATAAAAATGTATAAAAAGCTATTCAACATAATGGTATTGATGATTAGTGTTTTAACACTAAATCTGCTTACAGGCTTCATCACCAACTATATTGTTCATTATAAAATTGATCTGAATCCATTCAAGTTTACCGCAATAGCAATGCTTACATTGGTATTTATACTCATTCCGGCATATCGCTATATGAGTTCGCGAGTAGAAATTTTAGTTGCGAGATTATTGATCTCCGGAAGCAATTCATTCGGTAAAACAATTGGATTATTATTTTCATTCGCCATTATTTTCAGTGTTTTGTTTGCAATTTATTTGCATCAATGGTTTAATATTAATTTATTGCATGAAATAAAGTTGAGGTTGTTTAAAACTTAACCTTAGCAATGGTTTAAAATCTTTTGCCCTATATACTTTGTCATTTTATATCACTATTATTGTATCTAATTCGGAAATAGACGCCCCGACAATATCGGGGCGCTTTACATTCCAATATCTCAATAACACGCATGAGTTGCGCTAACAAACATGTTATGGGCAATGCAAGGGAAACTAGCTTTAATTAAAAATGACAACGTTGAACGAATTAAAAATAATTACATATGAAATCTGAATCACTTAATGAACAAGTCGAAAAAGCTATTGAGGAAATTAGTAAAAAAATTGACGACATTAAAAAGCTGGCAGAAAAAGATAAAGAGTCAATTTTGAAACATAAAGAAGAAATTTTAGAACGCGCAAAACAGGACAAAGAAGCACTTTTAAAAAAGACCAACCGAACTGACAATAATTTATAAATCACAACAATGAATAATATTAACGAACAAGAATACAAAGTTTTCACAGGAAAACAAGAAGCGGATAAAGCTATTAATTCTTTAAAAGGAATTTTACTTGGTATCAACTTAGACAACGAAGTGAATAAAAAGGAAATCAACGAATTAAATCAATGGGTTTCTGAACATAACAAATTAATTTGTAAAAATCCATTTAAAGAATTTATGACTTTGATTCAGTCTATTATTCATGAAGAAATACCAACTAGAGAAATAATAGAAGACTTGTGGTGGTTGACTCAAAAGTATGAAGGAGATAATTATTACTATGATGCTTTAACTTCAGACCTTCAAATTTTACAGGGTTTGTGTCATGGAATACTTGCTGACGGGATAGTTAATGACAAGGAAATTTTCGAACTTGATAAATGGATAGATAATCACAAACATTTGTCAAACCATTATCCTTACGACGAAATAAGCACAATGCTTTTAGATGTTCTTGCTGACAAAAAAGTAGATGAGGAAGAACGAAATATGTTAAAAGCATACTTTAACCAATTCGCTGATATAAAAGACAAAAAAATTAAAAAAGAAATTAGAGACGAAACGAAAGATACAGTAATTTCAGGTTTATGTACATCAGACATAAACATCATTTTTGAGCAAAGAAAATTTTGTATCACAGGAATACTTAAAAGAACTCCAAGAAAAGAACTTCGTAATGATATAATAAAGCTCGGTGGCATTCCTGTGGACAATGTTACAGATGACACAGACTACCTTATAGTTGGAGACAATGGGAATTTAGCTTGGTCTTTCGCCTGCTACGGAAGAAAGGTAGAGCATGCAATTACATTAAGAAAAAAAGGTCACAGAATTTCAATCGTTAATGAGTTTGACTTTTGTGATATTGTTGATGATTTAAAATAGCTTTTGTAGTGTGTCCAGAATTAATTAAGACCTCTGTATACAAAGACTGTAATGTATTTCGCCTGTTGCGAAATGTAACTCGAAAGATAAGGTGTACTGCACATAACATCAAATAAGCTTGGTTGCTATGTTAGTGCAAATGCAAATGTTTTTTTCCGCGGTAGAAAGTGCTGGCGTTTGCCATTCACTGTGGAATTATTTATATATTTAATCGGTTAAGAAAGTGAGTGGTTATTTATTCCGCACTTTCTTTAAGCCGCCAACCCTTAGTTGCAATGCAATTAAAAGAAAATAACTCATAATTTTTTTTAATCACTACCCGAAAATTCACTGATTATAAATTTTGTTTTTAAAAATTAATGTAATAACTTTGTAATAACATTAACCAATAACAAAAATTTTAAAAATGGACGTATCATTAATCTCCATCGGAAACTCAAAAGGTATTCGATTATCCAAAACTATAATTGAAAAATATAACATTCAAGACACTCTAGAATTAATTCTTGAAAAGGGGTATATCATTTTAAAGCCTAAGACATCCTCACGAAAGGGTTGGGAAAAATCATTTAAGAAAATGCACGAAAATGGTGACGACAAATCATTAATGGTCGACGTTTTTGAAGACGAAAATTTAGAGGAATGGAACTAAATCAATATGAAATTGTTTTGGTTAATCTTGACCCAACAATTGGCAGTGAAATGAAAAAAACTCGCCCGTGTGTAATTATTTCCCCTAATGAAATGAATAAATATTTGCAGACAATTGTTATTGCACCAATGACAAGCAGTTCTAAACACTATCCAACAAGAGTAGAAGTAAAACATAACAAAACTAAAGGTTGGGTAGTGGTTGACCAAATACGAACCATTGACAGAAAACGGATAATTAAAATCCTTGGTAAATTAACCGAGAACGAAATATATAAAGTTAAGACAACTATACAAGAAACCTATGTTGATTGAATCATGCACCTGCAACTAATACTTACTAAGCTCAATAAGGAATTTGTTTTTAATATATACTACTCATGCGTTTTAGTTTTTCAATCATTTTATTAATACTTTTGCTTTATAACCTAAAACAACAAAAACTAAAATTTAAAATGGCAGCAGAAAAATTACCGGCATTAGGCAAATTGCTTTTCTCCTCTTTCCTTACAGGAAAAAAAGGAACCAGGATCGGGAGTACCGATTTTACATTAACTAAAGTTTATGATGGTATAAACATCGATAAAAATAACGTTAAAAAATACGATGAGTTTTTTAACATGAACGAATCATTACCTCTCACCTACCTCTATTTATTGGCGTTCCCGAGTCAGCTTGCGCTGATGACCAGTAAAACATTTCCAATATCTGTAATGGGACTTGTTCACCTCGGCAATACCTTGGAATATAAAGCTAAGATGGATATTTCAAAACCCGTACGTATGGAAACTTCTGCACTTATTCCAACAAAAGATGAAGGCTCTTTATTTCCTATACTGGGAGTTAAATTTTTTCAGGGAGAAACTTTAGTTGCAACCTGCAGTAGCAATTATATTGCTAAACGTAAAAGAAAAACGGAGAAAAAGGCGGAAGAAGAAGTTGTTCCTGAAATAGATAAACGAATTCCTGTTTATACAGAAAACTTAACGTTTACGCAAAGTATTGCTTTCAAATATGCAAGGATCTCGGGTGATTTCAACCCAATACATATTTCACCCTTTTTAGCGAAGAACTTTGGATTTAAATCTTCCATCGCTCATGGTTGGTGCTCAGCAAGCAGAGTGTTTTCGATCATAGAAAAATATAAAAAGAAAGAACTTAAATTCATTACCGTAAATTGGAAAACACCAATTCTACTACCGGGAGATGTTAAATTAGAACTTTTCGATAACGCTGATGAATCAACTGCATTTAAGGTTACAAATAAAAAAGATGAAATATGTTTGGAAGGATCTGTTTCATAAATAATACCCTTCTTAGTTTTTAAAAAAGGTTATTTTTATTATAGAAATAACCTTTTTGCTTTATATGAACAACCATAATAAATCATTAGAAAAATGAAAGTAGAGATCTGGAGTGATGTAATGTGTCCATTCTGTTATATCGGAAAACGTAAATTTGAAAAAGCCTTGGAACAGTTTCCCCGTAAGGATGAAGTAGAAATTGTCTGGAAAAGTTTTCAGTTGGATCCAAATCTTAAAACGGATGCAAAAACAACTATCAATCAAATGTTGGCGGATAAAAAAGGATGGAGCCTTGAATATGCCCAAGAGATGAATAATCATGTTTCAAAAATTGCAAAAGCAGTTGGATTGGACTATAATTTAAATGAAGCTATTGTTGCCAACTCATTTGATGCGCATCGTTTTTCTCATCTGGCAAAAAAACATCATTTACAAAACGAAGCTGAAGAACGATTATTTAAAGCTTATTTCACTGAAGGAAAAAACACTGCCGATCATAACACGATCATACAATTGGGAGTGGATATTGGAATGGATGCTTCCGAAATAAAACAAATGTTGGAGAGCAATGAGTATGCTGATGAAGTGCGAAATGACCTTCAAGAAGCCCAACAAGTTGGAGTTAGAGGCGTACCATTCTTTTTAATCAACCGCAAATATGCTATTTCAGGTGCACAGGAAAGTAGTACTTTTTTAGAATCCCTAAATAAGGCTTGGGAAGAAGTGGAAAACAAAATCTAACCCTTATTCTCGACTCCGCTCGAACTGACAACCGCGCTGTCAGTTCGAGCGGAGTCGAGAACATTCGAAGGTTAAAAATCAATTGTCAATATAAGCGCTTATCAAAATGACAAATTTTTTAATAATTGGTATTTGTATTATTGCCGGAATGCTTTTCCGAAGATCGAAAACCTTACCGGAGGATGCTCACAAAGGCATTAACGCATGGCTGATCTATCTTGCTTTACCGGCGGTTTCATTTAAATATCTTCCTCATGTGCAATGGAGCAGCGAATTGTTATTTCCAACCATTGCACCTCTTATTGTATGTTTGGGAGGTTGGCTTTTTATACAATTATACGCATCAAAAACAACCTTAAAAAAACCAACCGAAGGTGCATTAAAATTAGTAACATCCTTAAGTAATACCTCATACATCGGTTTCCCTCTTGTAATGGCTTATTTCAGCGAAGCCGATATCGCCATTGCTGTTATTTGCGATCAGGTAACGTTTCTTTTATTATCCACCTATGGTGTTGTTGTAGCCATTAATTCATCAAAGACCCAACAATTGTCGCCGGGTGTTATTATCCAAAAAGTGTTTACATTTCCTCCTTTTTTAGGATGCCTTGCAGCATTAACCATTCCTCGTTTTATGGATATATCCGCGCTTACGCCGCTATTCGATAAACTATCACTTACTGTTGGCCCTTTGGCCTTATTTTCTATCGGATTACAATTGCAGTTTGAAGGTTGGCGATCCGAAATAAGAAATATTTCAATGTCGTTAATATATAAATTAGTTATCGCGCCTCTTCTGATAATAATTATTGCCATTGCTTTTCAGCTAAAAGGAAGGATCATTCAAATAAGTATTTTTGAAATGGCAATGCCCTCATTTCTTTCAGCAAGTGTGATCGCCAATCAATATCATTTAAACACCAAATTAACCAACCTGATCATCGGCTTTAGTATTGTGATCGGCCTTGGTACCACAGCTATTTGGTATTGCGTATTGCAATATTTTCAATAAATTATTGAACAACAATTAGTGCGGAGTCATTCTGAACTTGATTCAGAATCTGCGGGCAAGCTTAAATAAACATAATCTAATTCGTATTTATATTCCAACACACAGATTCTGAATCAAGTTCAGAATGACCCGCACACACAGTAATATTTTTAAGATTCATTTAAGTTAAAAAAGCTTATTTTTGTCGGAATTTTCAATCCTTATTTATAACACCTTGGAAGCAAAAAAAGTTAATGTTGGATTGGTTCAGATGAGCTGTTCAGCAGACAAAAATACTAATCTTGAAAAAACGATTGTAAAGATTCGTGAAGCGGCAGCCAAAGGAGCACAGATCATTTGCTTGCAGGAACTTTTTCTTTCACTTTATTTTTGTGATGTAGAAAGTTACGACAACTTTGATCTTGCAGAAGCTATTCCCGGGCCAAGTACAGAAGCGTTTGGCAAATTAGCTGCCGAATTGAATGTTGTTATTATCGCTTCTCTTTTCGAAAAACGCACGCAAGGAATTTATCACAATACAACTGCTGTGCTTGATGCCGATGGAACCTATTTAGGAAAATACAGAAAAATGCATATTCCGGATGATCCTGCTTATTACGAAAAATTTTATTTTACTCCCGGAGATCTGGGATATAAAGTTTTCGATACAAAATTTGCTAAAGTTGGTGTTTTAATTTGTTGGGATCAGTGGTATCCGGAAGCTGCGAGAATAACGAGTTTGATGGGTGCGGAGATATTGGTTTATCCAACAGCTATTGGATGGGCGCATTCACAGGATCAGGAAACCAACGATGAACAATACAATGCCTGGCAAACGATTCAACGCAGTCACGCTGTTGCAAACGGAGTTCATGTAGTGTCGATAAACAGGGTTGGCAATGAAGCCAATATGCAATTCTGGGGAGGCTCTTTTGTTTCTAACCCTTTCGGGAGATTATTATACAATGGCTCTCACGATAAAGAAGAAATTCATGTTCAGGAATTGAATCTGAGTAAAACAGATAGTTACCGAATTCATTGGCCATTTTTGCGTGACAGAAGAATAGATTCGTATGAGCCAATTACGCGACGGTTTATTGATGAAGAGTAATCGATGTGCTGATAAATTGATGTGCTGATTAAAAAATTGCAGATTGAAAGATTACAGATTAAAAATTGATATTACTACAAAATATAAGAAGTTTTAAGAAAGAGGAAACTCGAAGATTAAGTGTTAAAAACTTTGAGCTTTGAGCTTTGAACTTTAAACTTTCAAATTAAACTTTGAACTTTGAACTTAAATATAACTCCCAAAGAATTAAATTACCGTTTTCCTGCCGAATGGGAAAAGCACAGTGCTACATGGCTTAGCTGGCCGCATAAGGAAGAATCGTGGCCCGGAAAAATTGAAAGTATTTATCCTATCTATGCTCAATTTATAAAAGCGCTTACCGAAGGAGAACTTGTTTGCATCAATGTAAACAATGAAAAAATGAAAGCTCAGGCTACACAACATTTGGAAAAACAAAATGTTGATCTTGCTAAAATAAAATTTTTCATTAACCCTACAAATGACGCCTGGTGCAGGGATCATGGCCCGAGCTTTCTGATAAATCCAAATGCAGAAATAAAAAAAATAATTATCGATTGGAACTACAATGCCTGGGGAAATAAATATCCTCCTTACGATCTGGATGATGTTATTCCTACATTGATCGGAAAAGAATTTAATATTCCGGTTTACCATCCCGGCATTGTTATGGAAGGCGGTTCGGTTGAATTTAACGGTAAAGGAACATTGCTTACTACAACCGCTTGTCTTTTAAATCCTAACAGAAATCCGCATTTGAATCAATCGCAAATTGAAAAATATCTAAGCAATTATTATTGTGTGGATAATATTCTTTGGCTAAACGATGGTATTGTAGGCGATGATACAGACGGACATATTGATGATATCACCCGTTTTGTAAATCACGATACAGTTGTTACAGTCATTGAACACAGCAAAGCGGATGAAAATTTTTATTTGTTAAAAGAAAATGTTGAACTTTTGGACAAGATGAAATTGGAAAATGGTAAAAAAATAAACATTATTGAATTACCTATGCCTTCTCCTGTAATATATGATGGGCAACGATTACCGGCTTCATATGCAAATTTTTATATAAGCAACGCTGCTGTTGTTGTGCCTACATTCAAAGATAAAAATGATGACAAAGCTTTAAACATTTTACAAAATTGTTTTCCCGACCGTAAAGTGATTGGCTTGGATTCTACCGATATCATTTGGGGCTTAGGAAGTTTTCATTGTTTAAGTCAACAGGAACCTGAGGTATAATTTTCTAACCACGGAGGCACAGAGAACATGGAGAAAAACACGGAGGAAATTAAAAAATAAAAAAAATAATTTCAAATTAGAAGTTTACATTACAAAAAAATAATTCCAAAAAATCTCCGTGAAACTCCGTGTTCTCTGTGCCTCCGTGGTGAAAACTTAAAACGTATTTTGATTTCAAAGAGCCTATCATGACCGACCAACTCCCCATCGTAGAGATCATTCCCGAGATCAAAAAAAAATTAGAACAACACAACACCATTATTCTACAAGCTCCTCCCGGCGCAGGAAAAAGCACAATACTTCCTCTTCAATTATTGGATGAACCTTGGTTGAAAGGCAAAAAAATATTGATACTCGAACCAAGAAGGTTGGCAGCAAGAGCAGTAGCCAATAGGATGTCATCACTGTTAAACGAACAAGTTGGAACTACTGTTGGATACAGAGTCCGGTTTGATAATAAAATAAGCAAACAAACTCGCATTGAAGTCCTCACTGAAGGTATCCTTACCCGAATGCTGCAACAGGATAATACATTGGAAGATATTGGTTTGGTTATATTCGATGAGTTTCATGAACGAAGTTTACATGCGGATCTTGCATTGGCACTCTGTAGGGAAATGCAAATGGTATTACGTGAAGATCTACGAATCCTAATTATGTCGGCTACATTGGATGGAGAAAAACTTTCTTCCTTGCTTGGAAACGCGCCAATATTAACAAGTGCAGGAAGGCAATATCCGATTGAACTATTTTATTTAGCGCCCGAAAATGACGTTGCTCTTCCTATGCAAATGGCAAAAGCAATTCGTAAAGCACTTGTTGCACATGAAGGCGATGTACTTGCATTTCTGCCAGGCGCAGGAGAAATACAACGAACTCAAGAGTTGTTGGAAAAAGAACTTTCCAACATTAGTATTCATCCATTATTCGGCGATCTTCCGCAACAAAAACAACAAGAGGCTATATTACCACATCCGCAAGGAAAACGCAAAGTGGTATTGGCTACATCCATTGCAGAAACAAGTTTAACGATTGAAGGAATTAAAATAGTAGTAGATAGTGGCTATTGCAGATCTCCTCGCTTTGATCCAAAAACAGGCTTAACCCGCTTAGATACCATTCGTGTTACACAAGACATGGCCACACAACGCGCAGGAAGATCCGGACGAATGGCACCGGGTGTATGTTACCGACTGTGGCACGAGGCTACTCATCAGCATTTGTTACCACATCGTAACCCTGAAATTATGGAAGCCGATCTGGCACCAACACTAATTGAATTGGCGCAATGGGGTATTCAGGATATGCAAACGCTATCCTGGCTCAGTCCTCCTCCAAGCGCTGCGGTTGCCCAGGCGGAATATTTATTGGAAGAATTAGGCGCTATCGATTCAAAAAAAATAACAAGTCGTGGAAAAGAAATGTTGTGTTTCCCAACGCATCCACGTATTGCACATTTACTTTTGGAAGGAAAACAATTTGGCTTGATCGCCCTTGCAACTGATATTGCAGCGGTACTGGAAGAACGCGATCCTTTGCAAAAAGAAGCAGGCGCAAATCTTACATTGAGAATTGAAGCTTTAAGAAAATGGAGAAATAAAGAATTTGTTTCTGCCGATAAAAATGTGTTGGAACGTATCGAACGATTGGCATCACAATGGAGGAAATTATTTTCTATTGCTCAAGAAAACATTGCTCCTGTTGATCAGGAAGTAGGAAAATTAGTTGCCGCAGCATATCCCGAACGACTTGCTAAGCAAAGAGAACAAAGCCATCGATATAGATTGGCAAACGGAAAAATTGTTAAATTAAATGAACATGATCCATTGAGCCATGAATCCTATCTAGCTGTTGCACATCTGGATTCAGGAACAACGGAAGGTAAAATATATTTGGCTGCACCAATTGGTCTTACTGATATTTTACATCTGGCAACAGAAAAAACAGTTATTAATTGGGATGCACAAAATGGTATTCTGATTGCTAGAAATGAAAAACGAATCGGTGATATTATTCTTGAAAGTAAACCTTTAAAAATAATTCCGGAAGAAGAAAAAGTGAAAATTTTATGCGAGGTAATTCGCAAAGAAGGACTTTCTATTTTCAATCAAACGGAACAATTAACCGAATGGAAAGCCCGTTTAGCTTGCCTTGCGAAATGGAGACCCGACGATAAATGGCCCGACCTAAGTGATGAGCATTTATTAAATACATTGGAGGAATGGCTGTCACCATATATTACTTCGGTTAAAAAAAGAGAAGATTTTTTGAAACTCGATCTGTTTACCATTTTATCCGGATTGCTTTCCTATCAGCAAACGCAGCTATTAGAAACGCTTGCACCTTCAAAAATAAAAGTACCAAGTGGCTCATCAATTTCATTGACGTATCAATCTGATGGAACAAGCCCTGTGCTTGCGGTTCGCTTACAGGAAATGTTTGGATTACTTGATACACCCACTGTAAATGAAGGTAAAATTAAAGTGATCTTACATCTACTTTCGCCCGGATATAAACCTGTACAGGTTACTCAGGATCTAAAAAGTTTTTGGAAAAATACTTATCCCGAAGTACGAAAAGAATTAAGGGTGCGTTACAAAAGACATCATTGGCCCGAAGACCCATGGACTGCTGAAGCAGTTGCCGGTGCTAAAAAAAGGGGCGCTTAGAATTTATTTTATTTAGTAATGCCACCTCCCCTCTCCTAAAGGAGAGGGGTTGGGGGTGAGGTAAAACAACAAACAAACTATTTCTTAGGCTCTGGTGTTGCAGTAACCGTTGATGTTGGAGCCGGAGTAGGATCCGGTTTTACAACACCTTTAATCTTAATTACTTTTGAAGGGGTGTCCGCATTTGAAGTCAATGTAATTGTTTTTTCAAAAGCACCAACACGGTCTGTAGCATAATGAACTTTAATTATTGACGAAGCACCCGGTTTAATTGGTTCTTTTGGCCAATCAGGAGTTGTACATCCACACGATCCTACTGCGTTTGAAATGATTAATGGCTCTTTACCAACATTTGTAAATTTAAACTCACGGTTAGGTTCTCCATTGTGTTCAATTGTACCATAATCAACAACCTCTGATTCAAATTTAAATTTTGGAGCATTCGGATTTACAGGATTTGGTGTAGTTGTTTCTTGAGCATTTGCACCGGCTGCCATGCACAGCATTAAGCCGATTGATAAGATTACTTTTTTCATTTTTCAGTTTTTTAGTTATTAATGTTTGATTGATTATTTTTTGATGTTCCTTGCCTATTTATTATTTACTATTTTCTACTTAAATTAATGTTTTTCAAATGGAGTTGCTCCATTATCACCTTTACCCTTTGTCGGGAAAACTTCTTCTGTAACCTCTGCCTGAACAGTTCCTTTAATAGTTAAAACATTTACATGTTTTTTTGAATTCGATTGAATTGTTACTGTTTTCATAAAACTACCAACACGTTTTGTATCATATGTAACTTTTATTACCTGAGTTTCACCCGGTTTAATTGGAATATTTTGAGGGTATGTTGGAACAGTGCATCCACACGATCCTCTTGCTTCAGTAATGATCAATGGATCTGTTCCGGTATTTTTAAATTTGAATTCATAAGTACCATTACCTCCATGTTCAATTGTTCCAAAATCGTGAAGCTCCTTTTCAAAAGTCATTTCAGCCTTGCTTTCAACTGCGGCTGTAACTGTTGAAGTATTGGCTACAGCCGGCTTTACTTCATTTTGCGCCTGAACAAATACACTTAACATTATTACCGAGGAGATTGTAAAAACAATTTTTTTCATGAATAGAATTTTATCAATAGTGTAAGAAAAATTTCTGTCCAAATCTTAGCCATAATCATGCCAAAATTTAAAAACAGTAAAAAAGAAATTTAGTAACTTCGCATTCTTTTTTGAGGAAACGAATTACGTAAATTATTATGGAAATACCAAAAACATACGACCCTAAAATTACTGAAGATAAATGGTACGCCCATTGGCTCCAACAGAAATTCTTTAAATCCATACCTGATAATCGTGAACCGTATACCATTGTAATTCCTCCGCCAAATGTCACCGGGGTGCTGCATATGGGGCATATGCTCAACAATACCATTCAGGATGTATTGATCCGGATGAAACGGATGCAAGGCTTTAATGCTTGCTGGGTACCGGGTACCGACCATGCCTCGATAGCCACCGAAGCAAAAGTGGTTGCTCTACTGAAAGAAAAAGGAATTAATAAATCCGATTTAACGCGCGAAGAATTTTTAAAATATGCATGGGAATGGAAAGATAAATATGGTGGGATAATACTTAAACAATTGGAGAAACTTGGGGCTTCCTGCGATTGGGATCGTACCCGTTTTACAATGGAAGAGGATTTGAGCGCAGCCGTTATTGAAGTATTTATTGATTTATATAATAAAGGCCAAATATATCGTGGTATACGGATGGTGAATTGGGATCCGCAAGGATTAACGGCCGTTTCCGACGAAGAAGTAATACATAAAGAAGTAAATTCGAAATTGTATTTTGTAAAATATAAATTAGTTAACGAAGACGGTTCTCCCCTCTCCTTTGGAGAGGGGCAAGGGGCTGAGGCTTTTATTACCATCGCAACAACACGCCCTGAAACAATTTTAGGGGATACTGCTGTTTGTGTTCACCCGGATGATGAACGATATAAACACCTTAAAGGCAAACGTGTGACCATACCAATCGTTAACCGTTCTGTACCTATTATTTTTGATACGTATATCGATATGGAGTTTGGTACCGGTGCCTTAAAAGTTACGCCTGCTCATGATATTAATGATTACAACCTTGGCGTTAAACACCATCTAGAAGTTATTGATACTATTGCCCCTGACGGAAAAATGAGTGAAGCCGCTCAATTTTATATTGGTGAAGATCGCTTCACGGTTCGTAAAAAAATTACGAAAGACCTGGAAGAGATGGGTCAAATTGTTAAGGTGGAAGACATCAAAAATAAAGTTGGATATTCCGAACGTACCAATGCAGTTATTGAACCACGGCTTTCATTGCAATGGTTCTTGAAAATGGATACCATCTCAAAACCTGCCTTAGAAAATGTATTGAATGGTGAAATAAAATTAATCCCGGAAAAATTCACCAACACCTACAAACATTGGATGGAAAATGTACACGATTGGTGTATTTCCCGTCAGTTGTGGTGGGGACAACAAATTCCTGCATGGTATGATAATAAAGGAAATACTGTAGTTTGTAAAACCAAAGAAGAAGCGGTAGAAAAGTTAAAAGTAAAAAATCCACAAGTTAAAACTGAGGATGTAAAACAGGATGAGGATGTACTCGATACATGGTTTTCCTCATGGTTATGGCCTATCAGCGTATTTGATGGTTTTAAAAAACCTTATGGCGCCGATATTAACTATTACTATCCTACTAATGATCTGGTGACCGCACCCGAAATTTTATTTTTCTGGGTAGCACGTATGATCATTGCCGGATATGAATACCGTGGTAAAAAACCTTTTACGAATGTTTATTTAACAGGTATCGTTCGCGATAAGCAAGGGCGCAAAATGAGTAAATCGTTGGGCAACTCTCCTGATCCAATTGAATTGATTGAAAAATATG
>PLYN01000008.1 GCA_003151815.1 Bacteroidota bacterium
AATTATTAATCGAACTCAGGTTAATAAGAATTTGCCTTCAAAAGAATAAAAAGAATACCTTTAAGAAATTTTGAGGCAAAACGAGGAAAAAGGGGGCATTTTATATTAAAACTTCGCCGAAGCATTACCCCCTCTAAAACCATTGATTTAACAAGCCTTTTGAGAATACACTCTACCCCAGCGGGATCACAAGTGTACCTTTCATTAGGCTTCACAAAATACAAAAAGCCTTCAAATCAGCGATTTGAAGGCTTTTGTGTTTTCAGAATGATTCACTAAAATTCATTCTATGTCACAAATCCCTTCACCATTTCTTCGCCGTTTTTAAGAATTTCACCGACTTAACCTTAAAAACAAAAAAATGGCAACAACTATCAAATTTCACCCAAACCTCGCAAAAAGAAGAAAAAAGAAGGCTATACTGCACTGAAAGTACATAGTTTTAAACTAACAAAAAAATAAATTTTAGCTCAGGCTACAATTGCTTTCATTCTTTTTTTGTGACAAATATTAACATTGTGTTTGATTATCCTCAGGGATTTGAGTAAGATAGATGTACATCTTTGCATTGTGAAAATTAATTCGCAATATAAAATAAAAAACATGAAAACAAAAATAGTTATTATCGCGTCAATAGTGCTTTTACTTTGTCCAACCGAGCAAAAAGCCCAATCATTTACAACAGGCATTACTGCAGGTATATCCACTACTTCCGTAAACTTTTCAGATATTGGAAACAACGTTACGAATTCCATCAAAGGAAAAAATATTATGGGGTTCGAAGCTGGATTATTTGAAAGATTAAACATTGGTCCGGTTTTTATTAAACCAATGCTATTGGTCAGTTATCAAAGTGGAACGGTTAATTTTTATAATAATGACGGTAGCGTTAACAGCTCGAAATTTAATTACGGGAAAGTAGAGGTTCCTCTTCTGTTTGGTTTAAAAATTCTTGGTATGCTTCGCATTGAAGCCGGTCCTGTTTACAATTGGATATACACAAAACAAATTGAAAAGGATAATTCCATTAAGGTAGATCCATCAGGACTTGGTTATCGAGTTGGAGCGAATGTTGAATTTGCATTTTTAAATTTGGGACTCGCCTATCAGGGACTTACCAATAAATCGAACTCCTCTACAACATTTAAATCACCTAATGAATTAATTTTTAGTGTAGCTATTTGTTTCGGAAGTAAGGCAAAATAAAATGATGGGATAACAACAAATGTCCATTCGTGTACAAGCAAATATGTGTGAATTACATAATTCTTTTACAAAGTTGTGTAATGCTTTCAGCAATTAAGATATTCACCTTTGTGCTGTTGTGAAAATTAATTCGTAATGTAAAATAAAAAAATGAATGCCACCGAAGTAAAAGGAAACTGGAATGAGCAAAAAGGCAAACTCAAGAAGAAATTTGCAATCTTAACAGACAATGACCTGATGTTTAAAGAAGGTAAAGAAGATGAGATGATTGGAAAACTTCAGATCAAGCTTGGCAAAACAAAAGAAGGGTTCCAAAAGATTATTGCTGCGCTTTAATCACCTGTCTTTTCTCTTTTAAAAAGATATTTATTACGAAATTCTGTTTGGTGGTATTTTAACCGATTTGTCAGATTGGCTAAACGGCATTGGGAATATGAAAATTTTCCAATTTTCTTTTCATGGACCATCGAAAAGGTACACGAGCCTTTTCTCCGTTAATCGGTTTTTTAGGAAAGGGATGCCACTAAATAGAATTTTTTTATGGATGATATTTTATGACTAATTAAACTGCGAAAGTGTGCTAAACATTTTCATTTTTTAAAACATTCAACTAAACCTAAAGAAAATGCCTTATAAAAGTTTGAAACAAGAAAGGTTTTTCAATGTGAACAAGAAAAAACTGGAAAAAGAGGGAGTAGATGTGAACGAATGGAACAAAGCCAGTAAGGGTAAGAAACTACCACTTCAAGTACCAAAGTGGAAGCGCCAGTCAAATTGACCAATGAAAGTTGGCGTGGATTGACCATCTGTCCAACTGCGAAATTTTCCGTTGTCGGCTATTAAAAATACCCTCTTAACGAAAAGTAAAAGGATGCACGAAATTGTCTTACTACGTTTGATACAAAAGAAAAGCCAACGGATGTCAATCTTTGTATTTATAAAATAATAATTAAACATAAAACAAATAAAAATGAAAAAGTCAGTTTTCGTTTTTGCAGTATCAACTTTTATTGTAGTTGTAATCTTTACACGTTGCAATAACTCCTAAACAAAAGGTAGAGAACGTACAAAATAATGTTACAGAGGCAAACAATGATTTGGATAAAGCTAATCAGGAATATCAAGCCGATATTGATAAATACAGAAAAGAAACTGCTGAACAGATTACTGCAAACGAGGAAAACATAAAAGAACTCAAAGCAGATAGGGCACAAGTTGAAAATGATAAAAAGGATGATTACGACAAGCAAATTGCTGAATTGGAGCAAAAGGACAATAACATGAAAAAGAAAATGGATGATTATAAACCAGAAGGAAAAGAAAAATGGAAATTGTTCAAATCTGATTTTAATAAAGGAATGAATGACTTGGGTAAATCCATCAAGGATTTAACGGCGAGTAATAAAAAACATAACTAAGTTCAATAAATAATAAATCAATTCATTAAAAATTAAAATCATGAGTAATTTACTTTATGTAATCGCAGTAATACTGATAATAGGTTGGGCGATAGGAGTTTTTGGATACGCTGCTGGCGGGATTATACATATCCTTTTAGTAATCGCAATCATCGCAGTTATTTTAAGAGTTATCCAAGGGAATAATAAACCAATAATATAAAACAGCCATGAAAAAATCTCTATCTATTGTTGCCGTTATGCTGTGTGCTATATTCTTAGCCTCATGTGAAGTGGAGTATTTAGGTGATGCAAGGTATCATCACATTCGGGGATATGAGCATTCCCATTATCCCGAACATCATGAGGTCTATAATCATGGCTACCATCACGATGCTCATGGCGGAGAGATTATAGAACCAAGGAGAAAATAGTTATTGGTTGATAATTCTAACACCGAAAAAAAAGGTTGCAAATGGGCTTGCCTTGAAAAGAAAAATATTATTTGGAAGTAGAGAAGCCGTGTTTGCGCTTTTGTCAGCGCAAAATAAGATTATTGCGGTGCTTTAATCAGATTTTTTTTGTAAAAGATACCGTTTAGCTATATGTTAAAACGGTATTTTTTTTTAATTATTATTATTTAAAATAAATTGTGATAAATTCCCGACCACGCAAATATCTATTTACCAAAGGACTTGACCAGTACTTTACTGACGTTTACAAAGCATACAAATTTGTAATTCGTTTTTTTAAAGAGGCTTTTCATCCGCCTTTTCATTTGCGTGAAATTATCAATCAGTGTTATGAAATCGGGGTAAAATCACTTCCTTTAATTACGCTTACCGGTTTTATTACCGGAATCGTTTTCACAAAACAATCAAGACCATCATTATCAGAATTTGGCGCAACCTCCTGGCTGCCTTCGTTAATTTCAATTGCCATTGTGCGCGCACTGGGAGCCTTAGTAACTGCTTTGATCTGTGCGGGAAAAGTCGGTTCCAGCATTGGCGCGGAGTTGGGGTCTATGAAAGTAACGGAACAAATAGAAGCAATGGAAGTGTCAGCTATTAATCCCTTCAAATATCTGGTAACAACACGCGTACTTGCCTGCACCATCACCATACCGATATTGGGTTTGTATTGTGGCTTTGTGGCTTTGATGGGTTCGTACTTCAGTGTTTATACGAACGAGTCAACAAGCATTGTTAGTTTCTTTCACAACGGATTTTCAACGATCACTTTCCTCGATGTGTTTTCATCCGTTATTAAATCAATCGTGTTCGGATTTACAATCGGTATTATCGGTTGCTACAAAGGATATAATGCTGTGCATGGAACACTTGGTGTTGGGAGAGCTGCCAATCAGGCGGTAGTTCTTGCCATGTTTCTTGTGTTTATTGAAGAAGTTACAATTGTACAAATTGCAAATTGGATCAGGTATTATTAAATGGAAAAGAACGATACGATAACGAATGCTGAGCCAATCATTTCTATTAAGGGATTGTACAAATCGTTTGGTGAGTTGGATATTTTAAAAGACATCAACCTGGATGTTTATAAAGGAGAGAATATGGTTGTGCTCGGACGTTCGGGTTCAGGAAAATCTGTATTGATAAAAATACTTGTTGGCTTATTACCTCCTGATAAAGGCATCATTAAAGTATTGGGAAACGAGGTTAACAAATTATCCGGAAAAGAGTTGGATGCATTACGTTTACGAATTGGATTTTTATTCCAGAGCAGTGCTTTGTACGACAGCATGAATGTGCGTCAGAATCTTGAATTTCCATTGACAATGAATAAGAAGAACATCACTAAACAGGAAATCAATACGGCTGTGGAAGAAGTTTTAGATGCTGTAGGTTTAAAAGACAAGATGGAACAAATGCCGTCTGACTTATCCGGTGGGCAACGTAAAAGAATCGGAATTGCACGAACATTAATTCTTAAGCCTGAGATCATGTTGTATGATGAACCCACTGCCGGGCTAGATCCAATAACCTGTGAAGAAATCAATAAGCTGATAAGGGAAGTTCAGAAAAAGTATAACACCAGTTCTATCATTATTACGCATGACCTCACTTGCGCTAAAATAACAGGTGACAGAGTAGCCATGTTACTGGATGGGAAATTTGTGAAGGTTGGGAAATTCGATGAAGTATTTGAATCGGACAACGAAGAGATAAAAAGTTTTTTCAATTATAATTTTATACAATAAGTCATGAATGAACCCGTAAATAAACGCGCAATAGCGGTAGGATTTTTTATAATTATCGGATTGTTATTTCTGATCGGAGGAATATTAACTATAGGTAATCTGCATTCTACATTTCAAAAAAAAATGACTGTATCAACTGTATTCAGTGATGTTAATGGACTAGCTTCAGGAAATAATATTTGGTTTTCCGGTGTAAAAATCGGAACAGTAAAAAAAACTGAATTTTTTGGAAGTTCGCATGTAAAAGTAACTATGAATATTAATATCGAGTCGAAACAATATATCCGTAAGGACGCTAAAGTTAAGGTAAGTACAGATGGGTTGATCGGAAATAAAATTCTTGTTATTTATGGCGGAACTTTTTTAGCTCCAGAGATCGAAGAAGGCGATACACTTTCCAACGAAACAATGTTGTCTACCGAAACGATCATGAATACATTTCAACAAAACAATCTGAATGTGTTAAAACTCACCAAGAAACTATCTGACGGAGAAGGGACAATCGGCAAGTTGCTGAACAGTGATTCCATTTATAACAATATTGCGGCTACAACAAATTCTCTTCAACTGGCTTCTTCAAATGCACAAGTACTCATTGCGTCTCTTTCAAATTTCAGTGCAAAACTAAATAAAAATGGAACGCTGGCGAATGATCTGGTAACAGATACAATAGTGTTTAATTCCTTGAAGGTTTCTGTTTTGCAGTTGCACCGTATTGCTGATACAGCTTCAGTTTTTGTAAATAATCTGAAAGAAGCAAGTAATAATCCGAAAAGTCCTGTTGGCATATTGTTACATGATGAACAGACAGGAGCTAATTTAAAAGCAACAATCATTAATTTAGAAAGCAGTTCAAAAAAGCTGGACATGGATCTTGAGGGACTTCAACATAGTTTTTTGTTGAAAAGATATTTTAAGAAAGAGTCGGAGAAAAGTGGAAAATAAAAATGTTTCGACTTATGCCGAAAGTCTTTGCAAGACAGATTAAAGTTCTAAATTAAATGAAAAAATATTGATTTAGCAATAATCAAAAAGGCTTAGACACTAATTTTTTTGTGTTCGATACGTGTAAATTTATTTTGAAATGAAAAATAAAATCAAACATATAAGTTTATTCTTCCTTGCATTAGCAATTATTACAGGAGGAATAATTTTTATTTTCCGTAAACCTATTATAATGCATTTTATGCCGGCTGTTGAACAGATAGGTGATATACATATTAAAGTGAGAAATGATACGTCTTATGTCAGTTCAATATTAACAGTAGAGAATAAATCATTTTTAAAGATTGGAATAGACACTCTTAAATATAAAGTATCATTATTTGATAAAACGTATTTGCAAAGTCAGAGGTTTATTGGAATGGTACTGCAAGGTTATGGAAAAGACACGATCGATTTCTCTATAAAGATTCCATATGTTACCATTTTAAAGGACATGAAGACTGAAAGAAAAAAAGGTGATAGTGCCAGCTATTCCATTAATATTTTTCTACAATATTCCACTGTTTTTGGGAAAGCGGAAATTCCGATTAACAAATCAGCGAAATTAAAAATACCTCAGCCGCCTGAATTAAAGATAGAGGAAATAAAATGGGAGAGAGTTCGTTTGAAATCCATTCGTGCAAATGCTAAAATAAAAATAACGAACTATAGCTCTATTATTTTAAAAATTAAAAACCTGAATTATTCCATGAAGATTTTAAAACAAGGAAATCTGAAAGGTAGTTACACAGAACCAATCAATATTAAACCAAATGGAACAACATTCATTGATCTTCCGATTGAGATCAATGTAAATAACATAGGGAAAACGCTTTTTGAAATACTCATTAATAAAGATAAATATGATTATACATTAACTTTGAATGCTATGCTGGAATCATCTGATCCCTTGAAAAAATCTTTTCATATCGACATTACCAAAAATGGAAAGATAGAGTTGAAAAAAAATAAAAAATAAAAACTGAGCCACTCTGCACTAAAAGTGCAGAGGTTCAAAAAATAAAACAATGAAATTATTTTTAGCAAATATTAAATCGAGAATTTTATAGAAACTGAATTCTTGCACTGAATTGCATAGTTTTGAACTAACGAACTGAAACAATAAAATACTAATGTGTGAATGCTGTAACTTATTACAAAAGTTATGTAACACTTATAGGTCTTTAGTTGCCAATCTTTGCGCTAAATTATTTAAACTAAAAAAAACAAAAAAATGAAAACTAAAAATTTAACATTTGCCGTAACAATAGTTATGGCAGTTGCAGGTTTCAGTGCATCCGGACAACAAAGCAAAAAGCCTGCAGAAGCAAGAAAGGATGTTGCAGAAGCAAAAACAGAACTGAAAGAAGCTGAAAAAGATTCTATCGCAGATTTTCAAAAGTTTAAAAAAGAAGCTGAAAAAAAGATCAGTGAAAACAAAAAGAAAATCACGGAGCTAAAGTCAAAAAAATTAAATGACAACAAAGAGATTAAGGAAAAATACGATAAAAAGGTATTAGCCTTAGAGCAAAAAAACAATGAATTAGAAAAAAGAATAGAGGGCTGTAATGGCAATGATAAGAGTACTTGGGATTCATTTAAAAGTAAATTTTCTTATGAAATGGATGAGTTAGGAGCTTCCATTAAAAAAATTACCAGCGATAACAAGTAGTAGATATTCAATGGCTTTAAAAAGGGTGGGATAATATCCTGCCCTTTTATATTTTATCCGTCATTCCTCAACTCAACAGAGTGCCGATAAAAAAATGTTTTCAAATGTGTGAATGATGTAACTTATTATAAAAGTTATGTAATACATACAGGTATTAAGTTATACACCTTTGTATCTGAAAATTAATTTAAATAAAAAATATCATGGAATATTTAACCGAAATAAAAGGAAGTTCCTTATTGTTTTTTTTGTGTTAAAAGGCTGCATTTAATTTGATTTCTGTCATTGAATTAGGAAATATTGATATTCACCTTTGAGCATAAAAATTAATTCGTAATAACACATAAAAGACAAGGAAAATATCAAAATGAAAAAACTAAAGATTATCTCAATCGTATTTTTTACAGCATTAATAATGAATAGTAATGCTCAGGATAAATCAGCTTCTGAAAAATATGGAAATACATTAAATATTGGTGCAGGCATTGGCTACTACGGATACATAGGACATTCAATACCGGTACTAATGATAAATTATGAATTTGATGTAGCCAAAAATTTTACACTTGCTCCATTTCTTGGAGTCTATTCCTATCAAAATTATTATTACTGGGGTAATCCCAACAGACCGAATATAGATCCTTCTTACCGTTTGTATTCTTATCGCGAAACAGTTATTCCTGTTGGTGTAAAAGGGACCTATTATTTCGACCAGTTATTTAATGCAAATCCTAAATGGGATTTTTATGCTGCAGGTTCTATTGGATTTTTATTCAGAAGTGTTGTATGGGATGCTAATTACTATGGTGATCAACATGCCTACCAAAATACAAGTTCATTATACCTGACTATACACGTAGGAACTGAATATCACTTAAGTCAAAAAGCAGGATTGTTTCTTGATCTGTCAACCGGTGTATCCACATTTGGATTAGCAGTACATTTTTAAAATAAAAAAATCAATTATTCATCTACTATTCAAACAAAAAATTACAGGAAACTTACTTTATGCAATCGCAGTTATATTGGTTATCGCTTGGGCAATCGGATTTTTAGGCTTTCAAGTTGGAGGCATCATTCACATACTCCTTGTTATTGTAGTCATTGCTGTATTATTAAGAGTTATCAATGGAAGCAAACCGGTTTAAAATAAATATTTATTAATCTAAAAACAAAAAATTATGAATACAGGAAAAGTAGTATTAGGTGTATTGGCAGGTGTTGCCGCAGGTGCATTACTAGGGGTGTTATTTGCACCGGACAAAGGGTCGGAAACCAGAAAGAAACTTTCTAAAAAAAAGTGCGATGCAACAGATGATCTAAAGGACAAATTCGATGAGCTATTGAATAGTCTTACTGAAAAATTTGAAACTGCAAAAGAGGAAGCAAACGACCTGTATGAAAAAGGGAAAAGCAAAGCCGAAGAAATGAAAAAAGACATAAAGACTTCAATGAACTAATTTCTCGATTACCCTGAAAATAAAAATATACAAGGAGTCGATCGATTTATAGATCACTCTTTATATTAAAATTGAATTTATGGAAAACAAAATACATTTTATAGAGCGTTTGTTTGAAAGGATTGAAGAATATGGAAAAACGAGCTATGAGTTATTAAAACTGAAAGCCGTAGATAAAACAACAGAGGTTGTGTCCACATTTGTTTCTAGGGTGTATTTTGTTTTTTTTCTTTCGATGTTCATTGTTTTTGTAAGTATTGGAGCAGCTCTTTTGCTTAGGGAATTGCTTGGCAAATCCTACTATGGATTTTTTTGTGTTGCCGGATTTTATGGTATTGTAGGGTGTATCATCTATATCTTTTTGAACAATTGGATTAAAAAATGTGTCGGTGATTCTTTCATTTCACAAATGCTTAATTAAAAAAATTGAAAAAAATAACTTCAATACTCGAATTAAAAGAATCAATTCTCTTGCTTGAAATTAGGCAGGTACAAGAAGGTCAATTGTTAAAAGAGCAATTTAAGATCACTTACGAAAATTTAAGACCTGTTAATTTGATCAAAAACAAGTTCTATGAATTAGCAACAACACCCAATCTTAAAGGTGATCTTTTGGATGCTGCATTGAGTCTTGTTGCAGGTTATCTTTCCAGGAAAATTGCAGTAGGCGCAACAAACAATCCCTTAAAACAATTATTGGGAACTTTATTACAAATGGACGTTACGAGCATTGTTTCGAAAAATACAGATGAAATAAAATCCACAGTCATGCATTTAATAAATAACATTTTGAATAAAAAAGATACACCAAATAAATGAAACCGGACTTTATATTCCCATTTTATGCAAAAGCATCGTTTGTTTTAATCGGTTTATTTATTTTTATAAGTATGTTGTTTATTGCACAAAGTATTATTGTGCCTTTAATTTATTCAACCATTATTGCAATTGTATTGAGTCCGATTGTGGATTTTTTTGTAAGAAAAAAAATAAACAGAATAGTAGCCATTTCAATTACACTCACGCTTCTCATTTTTATAACTGTTTTAATTATTACGTTGCTATCATCTGAAATGATGATGTTTAGTGATTCTTTTCCAAAACTGATTGAAAAATTTCATCATTTGTTAGACAATTCAGTAGCATGGGCTTCTAACCATTTCAACATTAGTACAGGTAAGATCGATCTATGGATCACTGAAAAAAATACGGAGATTTTAAATGGAACTACCTCTGCTGTTGGTCAAACAATTATTAATACAGGGATCGTACTAATTGTTTTAGTTTTAATTCCCGTCTATACTTTTATGATATTATATTACCAACCATTATTATTAGAATTCATTCATCAGCTTTTTAAGTCAAATAATCAAAATGAAGTAAATGAAGTTCTTTCAGCTACAAAAAAAATCATTCGTAATTATCTTGTTGGTTTACTTTTAGAGGCCGCTATTATGGCCATCTTATATTCTTCAAGTCTGTTATTACTGGGAATTGATTATGCAATTTTATTGGGAGTTATTGGAGCCATATTCAATGTTATTCCTTATGTTGGTGGTATAGTAGCTGTGGTACTACCAATGATGATAGCACTTGCCACGAAATCTTCTTCCTATGGATTATTGGTCTTAATGTCTTTTATCGTCATTCAATTTATTGACAATCATTATATCAAACCAATAGTAGTCGGTTCTAAAGTAAAAATCAATGCATTGATTTCAATAATTGTAGTGCTTGCAGGAGGCGCTTTATGGGGAATCTCCGGAATGTTTTTGTCCATTCCATTAACTGCAATTATCAAAGTTATTTTTGATCACGTTGAATCATTAAAACCTTGGGGATATTTATTAGGAGATAAAATGCCAACAATTTTGGAAATAAAATTTCCTTTCTCAAAAAAAATAATTGTAGATAAAATTAAAAACGAAAAATAAACTAAAACTAAAACAACATGAAACCACAAATTGGAATTTCCGAAAAAAATTTAGAAAGGGTTATCGGACTCCTTTCAATAGGATTGTCAAATGAAATGACACTTTATGTAAAAACAAGAAAAGCTCATTGGAATGTTACCGGAGAAAGCTTTATGGAATTACACAAATTATTCGAAAATCAATACAAACAATTGGAAGAATCCATTGATGAAATAGCCGAACGCATTGGTAAATTAGGCGGTAAAACTATTGGTACGATGCAGGAATATTCCAAATTATCTGCTGTTAAAGAGGCACCCGGAAAATATTCTTCTTCAAAAGAGATGATCAAAGAATTATTGAAAGATCATGAAACGGTTATTATTCAATTTCGCAAAGATACTGAAGACTGCACTGTGAAATACTTAGATGCCGGAACAACTGATTTTATTACCGGATTGATGGAACAACATGAAACAATAGCGTGGACATTAAGAAGATATTTAAACTAAATTTATTTAAAAAGCAATGTCAATTGATTCAAAAACATTAAGTAAAACAACATTAGATGAGGTAATCACGCCTTCAGAAAATCTTTATGCAATAGCACTGCGAGGTTTTTTTGAAGAAGTTACCAAATTGACAAGATTCACTTTACGTTTTTTCAAAGAGGCTGTAAAACCGCCATACGAGTTCAATGAGCTTATAAAGCAATGTTATCTGATAGGTTATAAATCATTTCCATTAGTGGCTATTACAGGATTTATTATGGGGCTTGTATTAACAATACAATCCCGTCCAACACTTGCTGAATTTGGTGCGGAATCATGGTTACCTGCAATGGTAGCCGTTTCGATCATCAGAGAAATTGGTCCTGTAATTACCGCATTGATATTTGCAGGTAAGGTCGGATCCGGGATTGGTGCCGAATTAGCCTCTATGAAAGTAACCGAGCAAATTGATGCAATGGAAGTATCGGGTATGAATCCATTTAAATATTTAGTTGTTACGCGCATTGTTGCGGCAACCATTATGATGCCGGTTTTAGTTGTTGTAGCAGATTCAATTGCCCTTTATGGCGCTTACATAGGTGTTAACTTAAAAGGAGATGTGAATGCACATTTGTTCTTTTTACAGGTTTTTGATAAACTAACTTTTATGGATGTTTTGCCCGCCATCTTGAAAACATTTTTCTTTGGATTTGCAGTTGGATTGATCAGTTGTTACAAAGGATATAACTCCAATAAAGGAACCGAGGGTGTTGGAGAATCTGCAAACTCGGCTGTGGTTTATGCATCATTAATGGTTTTTATTATTGATATGGTGGCTGTTCAGATAACAAGTTTATTTACGTAATACCAATGGAAGAAACGGTAGTTGAAATAGAACATTTAAAAAAATCATTCGGCAGCAACAAGGTGTTGGCGGATATAAATTTAAATATCAAAAAAGGCGAAAATCTTATTGTATTCGGTAAATCCGGAAGTGGCAAGTCGGTACTCATAAAGTGCTTGGTAGGTTTAATTGAGCCCGATGATGGCTCCGTTGTTTTACTTGGCAAAAATATTTCGGAATTAAAAATTGAAGAATTAAATGCATTAAGAAAAAAAGTTGGATTTCTTTTTCAAAGTGCAGCGCTATATGACTCAATGACTGTGAGAGAAAATCTTGAATTTCCGCTTCGTGATCTGAAGTCAAAATCAAAAGAAGAAATAGAAACATTAGTTACAGAAGCATTAAAAAATGTGGGACTTGAAGATGCTATTGATAAAATGCCATCCGAACTTTCAGGAGGCATGAGAAAGCGGGTTGGCCTCGCTCGCACCTTGATATTAAAACCGGAAATAATCCTTTATGATGAACCTACAACCGGCTTGGATCCTATTACATCAAAAGAAATCAGCAAGTTGATTTTAGATGTACAAAAAAAATATAATACCGCTTCTATTATTATTACGCATGATGTAGAATGTGCGCGCATTACATCAAATCGTATGATAATATTAAAGGACGGAATATCCTTTGCCGAAGGGACTTTTAAAGAACTTTCAGAATCAAAAGATGAATGGGTACGCTCTTTCTTTGAATAAAATTTTAAAATAAAAATTATGCAAAAAACAACAGGAAATAAAATAAGACTTGGAATATTTGTTTCCATCAGCTTCACGTTATTTATTATAGGAATCTACCTGATCGGGCAAAGACAACAATTATTCGGAAGTACATTTCGGGTGAGTGGAATATTTAAAGATATTAGCGGACTTCAGGTTGGCAATAACGTTCGCTTTTCCGGTATCAATATTGGCGTTGTTGAAAATATTCATCAAATTTCAGATTCAACTGTAAAAGTGGTTATGCTGATTGATGAGGAAATAAGAAAGTTCATGAAAATAAATGCAATCGCATTCATTGGTTCCGATGGATTGATGGGAAATAAAATTGTGTTGATCATTCCGGGAACGGCGGGTCAAAAAGAACTATCAAATAATGATACTATTGAAACAGTACGACAAGTGAATATAGATGATATTTTACAAAAAATAAAAGTTACAAGCGACAACGCTGCAAACATTACCGGCGATCTTGCTGCTATCATAAAGAATGTACGGGAAGGAAAAGGAACAGTAGGAAAATTAATTATGGATAGCACACTCGCTCAAAATGTAGATGCAGCACTTGTCAATATTAAACAAGGAGCAGGAGGGTTTAAACAAAATATGGATGCTGTGGGTCACAATTTCCTTTTTAAACGTTTCTTAAAGAAAAAAGAAAAAGAGAAGGAAATGAAAAAGTAATAAAAGCCTTGTGTTTTATTGAGCGAAGTCGAAATATCTGTGCAATGGCTTACCATAAATATTTACTAAGAAACTGTTTAAATATTATTCGTAGCAATTTATATCGCCCCTAAAAGATTTTTATAATTATTCTATTATTCTTTCTACCAATATTTCGCTCCTAACGGAACTTAAAAAAGTCCCATAAGGACGAAATCTTGGTAGAATTTAAATTATAAACATATTTTAAGCCCTATAGGTGGCGGAAAAAGAGCAAAAAAACAACATCAGATAAATGGAAAAATTAACTGAACCACTCTGCACTGAATTGCAGAGGTTCAAAACAAAGAATGAAATTCTTTGTCATGCTGAATGCCCGCCTGAATGAATGCCGACAGGCAGTCGGGCAGGCAATTGGATATTTCACTGATAGAGACCCCACTTGACCGACATTTATAGACCCCACAGTTAAATTGGTGAAAGACCATGAAATCAATTGCATTAGACTATATATTTGCAGGGGGGCTATTTTTTTTCGGTCAAGTGGGGTCTCTCAGTGCGCAATTTCCAATTTAAGTTCGAAGTGCTTTTTTCAACGGTGTAAATTTTTGTCTTGCATTTGCAATTTTCTTTTTAACTTTAATTTCATTTTGTTCACGCTTCACTTGAAACGCTTTTCATATTTTATTAGTGTGAACCGCTAATAGTAACTATTTAGATGAAGATTAAAAATCGCAATTTATGAATACAGAAAAATCATCTAATAAATTCTGGACTTTTATCGCAGGACTCAGTAGTGCCTCAGTGGTGTTGTTTGCTTTTTTGCTTCCATCTGCTCAAGATCAATGGGACAGGTATCAATCAAGGAAAGTAATAGAAAAATATGAGGAATTAGGAAATGATTTTTTTGAAGAAGAAAAATATGAATTAGCAGAAAAGGCGTATGAAAAAGCGTACGAGTTATCAGAAAACAAAAGGCTCGACATAGAAGTAAAAAGACTAAATGCAAGAGTAAACCGCATTGGCACTAATCCTATATGGGGAGCTAAACCACCAGAAGAAATTGAAGATATAGATTTTCAGTTCCTGCTTAAAATGGTGAAGAAGGAGGAAAAAATTGACAGGGTTGCCATTTTAAATAGTTATGGTGTTTATTTAGCCGGATTATCAAGAATAAAAGAAGCTAAAAAAGTTTTTGAAGAAGCAATTCAACTGGACAGTACCGAAGCCATTACATTTATAAATCAGGGCAACCTATATGATCAGTTAAAGCAAAAAAGCAAAGCTGAAGCAAATTACAAAAAAGCTATTTCTCTGGATGCAGGCAATGTTAGAGCACATTATAATCTTGGTCTGCTTTACGCTGAACAAAAAAAATTCCGCGAGGCGAAAATAGAATTTGAAAAAGTTTTAAAAACTGAACCGGAAGATAAGGATGCTATAATTCAATATCAGTATGCAACAGAACACTTAAAAGAGAATGATTGACATTTTTTTTATTCATAGGCTATTACGATTCAACCTCATCTTCTTCACTTTCTTCATCCGTTTCTTCTTCTGTTTCTTCTTCCACTTCCTCATCTTCAAGAGCATTAGCAAAATCGGAAAACCAACCACCATTGTTTAACAAATCTTTTGGCGTTCCTTCTTCTTCTACTGCTCCTTCGTTTAATACAAATACATAATCCGCATCCTTCACCATCGAGTATCGGTGGGCTATTACAATAACGGTGTTTTTAATTTTGATCTCATCTATTGTTTTCCTTACTTCGGCTTCGGTTGCATAATCAAGGTTTGCAGTTGCTTCATCCATAATAAGTATGATCGGTTTCGAAACAATCACCCTGGCTATCTGTATCCGTTGTCTTTCACCAACGGATAAACCGAAACCACTCTCTCCCACAATTGTTTTTAACCCATCCTGTAAGCGGTTAAGTGTATTTTGCAGACCTGCTGCAATGGCTGCAGCAAGCACTTCTTTATCCGTTGCATCCGGTTTTTTATATCGTATATTATCAGCCAGTGTACCTCTAAAAATAGCCCCATCTGCGGATACCATTCCTATTCCTTGCCTTACGGAAGCCCCGTCTAATTCAGACAATCGTTGTCCATCAATAAATATTTCTCCACTTTGTGGTTCAAAGAGTTTAAGTATTAGATCAACGGTAGTTGTTTTTCCTGACCCTGATGTACCTATAATAGCTGTAACCTTCCCAGGTTCTGCTGTTAAAGTTAATCCCTTTATCACTTCTCTTTCGGGAACGTAAGAAAAATGAACATCCTTAAATTCTATACGTCCATGAGTAAGTTGCAATTCCTTTCCTTGTTTTTCTTCGACATTAGCATCTAATAGTTTAAAAGCACGGGCGATAGATGTTACATTTTGTTGCACGTTTGCCCAAATGCTGGCAAGGTTATCAATCGGGTCGTAAAGCATATCTAAATAGGCTACAAACATAACTACATCACCGGGAGTTAATTTATGCTCAAGAGCAAGATAACCACCATAGCCTAGTACCAATGAAGTTGCGATATGTGTAAGAAGCACTTCCCAAAAAGCATACTTGTTTGCCAGTATAGCACGATTAACATAATCGGCATAAGCCTTCTTAGCCTGATCATCCAAACGGTTTACTTCTCTTTCTTCAGCACCCGACAATTTAACAGTTTTAATTCCACCAAGCGCATCTTGCATTCTGGCAGACACTTCTTCCCATTTCTCATAATATTCGGATAAACTCATTTCTAACTTTTTTGTAGAACGATAAGTAATAATTAAATAAAAAGGAATAATGGAAAGAGACAACAAAGCAAGCGTAACGTTTTGCCAAAACATTATAATTAAGACCCCTACAAGGCTTACGATTTCTGGAAATATTTCTTTAGAAAAGACATTGATGATTTCTGAAACTTGTTCCGATTGATCTATCTGGCTATGAAGAGCAGCGCTGGAACGTTTAGAAAAAAAGGAAAGTGGTAACCTCAAAACATGCCTGAATGTATTGTGAATGAAATTCCTTTCGATCATGCAGGATAAACGCACATTCATATTGTCGCCAATGAGCCAGAAAATAAGACCAATAATATTAATTAAAAATAGCAAAGCAACAGCCCATAATAATGTGTTGAATGCTTCGTGTGTGGTACGAGGCGAGACCTTATTTTTTTGATGAGGTACTTTTACTCTCGTTGTTTTTGCAACAGAAGATGAATCGGAAGTCGGGTTAACTGCAGAGGTGATAAAAGAGAATTCTTTCTCGAAAAAATTAGTGATAGGGTCATCCTCTGTTTCTCTATCTTCTCCCATTTCTTCTTTCACGTCGTTTCTTGCCTGTTGTACAAATAGACCGGCAATATCGTTCACCGCTTCGCGGTATATCAAAGGCTCGAAAAGGGAAACACAAGTACTAAGCAAGCTTATTACAAAAACACTTAACAAACCCTTTTTATAAGGTTTTATCAGGCGATAAATATTTTGCCAAACATTCTTTTTTTGATCTTTTACTTTACTCATACAATTCGGTTAAAATGTAAAATTATTTAAAAATATGGATTAGAAAATTATTTTTATAAAAATAAAAAACCTCGTTCTGAAATTCAGAACGAGGTTTCTCTTTATTCAAAAAATTATAATACTATCGGGGAGCGAAAAATTATTAGTTTGAAATAATAATTTTTTTGGTAATTCTATCCTTCGTTTTTGTATCCACTATTTCAATAACATATAATCCCGGAGGAATATTTTTTACATCAACAGTTACCTTATCATTAAATATATCTGTATTTAAAATCGTTTGTCCCGCAATGTTGTATATACGTCCGGCATATACCGATTTTTTTGAAACATAAATATTAACAATATCAGAAGCGGGGTTAGGATAAATAAAAGTTTGAATAGATGGTGCAACTATATCTTTTATGCCGACTTGAAGCAATGGCTCATTTGCCAACAATGATTTTACATCAATAGTATCATCTCCTGCTCTATAGTCTACCCAAAGAAATGAATCAAAAAGCATTTCATTTGCAGTACTTTGTCCAAAAGATACGTCTACAGGGGCACCCGGAAGATGAGGATTATTTACTGTGTTATCATAAGTATGCTCCGTTTTCAATGTATATCCTACTGGAATTTTTAAAAGGTGGGGATAATAGTAATTCCCCTGCCAATTATAATTCCAGTCACTGATCCTGATAACCGGAATGGTATCAGTTCCACTGGAAGCATATAACTTCATTTTTGTACAAACATTGTGAGAATGCGGGTTTGCAGAAAACAGAGACATCGCTGTAGTAGGTTGTGCAGGATGCGCCGGAAGAGCAGAAGTAGTAGAAATTGCAGTAATTAGTGTCACCGCATTTTTTGGAATAGGAGCAGGACCGAAATTAAAACCCGGTATGCCACCCCAATTTTGTAACATCGTCTCTGAATGCATAGGGCGCATTCCTGCTGTATCTCCAACAGCATAAAAGAACAAACGGATTTTAGTAGTATCCAGTTTACCTCCACTTCCTGGAGCATAATGTATCTGGAAGATAAAATTAGAACCTTTTGGGATTCGAATACCTGTTTTAAATGTAGGGTCATTTGGGAAAACTGTTGGGGGCGCTCCGGCAGACCATCCTCCTATTCCAATTTGACCGGGTTGTTGACCACAATTACCACTTGTATCTACGTCTGAAGCAACATATCCATTAGTATCAACACTCATTACCACATGATGAACAATATTTCCTGCACTACCATTAACAAATTCTCCTGGAAGGATTTCAAAAGCGCGCAACCATCTGTCTTGTTTTAAGTTAGTAGCAACCGAAAAGCAGTCGTATGGATTACTATTACTTGGAGTTGAATTACTATGAAAGGTTGGTATTTTAAGTGTCAGGTCAGCTACTCCATTTAACTGATACTCCATTGAACCATAGGCTGGGGCATGAGGAACAAGAGCAGTATCGCCTTGTGGAGCGCCATTAGTAACCCATTGAATGATTGCGTTTTTTTCGACAGCCGTTAAAACATTTTCTTGCAAAAATCTGGCACCTTTGTGTCCACTGGTAATATATGAGGTATCGGCATGCCATGGAGGCATCAATATTCCATTTTTACCTTGCACTGCATTACCAATAGCTGTGGCCCAAGCCGAAGCCCCATTAAAATCCATTAATGAAAAAGGTGCTCCTCCTCCATCATGATGGCAAACTGTACAATGTTTATAAAAAATACTGGCAACATCATTATAAGAAGTTGTTTGTCCTTGAACTTTGGGACTGAAATATAATCCTGCGAAAAGGAGTATTGTAGAAAATTTTTTCATATTTTTTTATTTTTAATAATTAATCTAATATACATAAATCGTATTCTTTAATAACAGACTACAAATTCATATACGTAAATGAAAAACAAAAGGTTGGGTTTAAAACTATTTTATTTATAGCCTACAGAAAAAACAGCATCCACATCATTCATAATAATGAATCTATATCCATTATAAAGAGTGCAGGAAAATTTTACATGGATTTTTTTTGTTGCAACTCCATTGGGATTATTTAAATAATCTTCAACAGAAATTATTTTAAACATACTTCGAGAAGATGGTTGGTTGTTACTTTTTGATGTCCACAATGTACCGGCAGCATCCGTCCACTCAATAGCTACATTACCTAAGTTCATTGGATTTACCAATGGTGTGGGCGATGGCAAAATAAAAGAAGATGAACAATTTGTATTTGAATTAATAGGTATATTCATGTATTGAATACCTGAAACCCCCATTACATCTGTCATGGTAAGTGATGCTTGGTAAACTCCGGAAGCAGAATACTTATGCGATGGACTAATAGACGTAGAAGTATTGCCATCACCAAAGTCCCAAGAATATGTATACGGTGGAATCCCTCCAATTGGTATAGGAGAAAGGAAAACAGTATCTCCAACAATCGTTACCTGAAATTGCGGAAGAAAAGAATTTCCTGTTTGTCCGAATTGTATATTATTTGTTATAGTTGATGAGCAACCGGTTGTTGATTCGGTAGTTAATGACACTTTATAAACTCCCGGATGCAAATATTTGTGAACTGCAGTAGAAGAAGTTAAAACAGCCTTAGTTCCATCACCAAAATCCCAATTAAATGATTGAGCGGTTCCATTTTTGAAAACACTGATAAAGATATTGCTGTATTGTGATGAAGCTCCTGAAGGTGCTGCGAAGGCATAATATCCGGGAACAATTGCACTGTCAATAGTTGTTGGAGAAACCGAAAATTGCTGATAATCTTTTATTGAAATTTTCAATGAATTTCCACAACCTCCTGTACAATTTTGAGGTTTCAATTCACCAATAAAATCATATACACCATTAGAGTCAAGAGAATAAGATGTGTACATAAAATAATTGTTCCCTCCTGCCTGAAGAGATATAGGAGTACCATCTATATTGCCTGTGAAAGAGAAAACAGGTGTTGCTGATGATGCTCCTGTTGCCGGCTTTGGATCTTCTTTTTTACAAGAAGATACTCCGAAAAATAATAAAGCCAAAACCGAAAATAAAAGATTTTTCATATTCATATTTTACTGTTTTTTATAATTTATAAGTCAACATAAATTGTCCGGAAATATTTCTTTCAAATTTATTTTCATTATAGTAATCATTTTTCTTTATGTCCATTAAACCGTAATTAAAATAGATGGCAGCTCCCAGATTGCCGAATAGCTGACGTTTATACCCGAACAACAATCCAACATCATACGTATTGATCCCATTTGAATAACCGGAAGTTTTTTTAGTAACAGAGGCCTGTTTCTCTCCATAAACCTCTTTGTAAGTAGTAACAGAATTAGAAGATGTAAAAAGAGCAAACATATTTGCACCCATTATGAAAGAGTTTTTATCGTTCAAATTAAATTTAGCAAAAACAGGTATTACTGCATAATGCAACTTATTTGTTTTTATTTCGGTAACATCTTTTTGGTAACCAAAATCAAAATTTGAATGAGTAATTATAGTTTTTACTGCGCCTGAATTAATTGTTAAATAAGTATAATAGACTCCTGTTCCAATTTCGAAATGAGAACTTATTGATTTGGAAATTTCAATTCCTTGAATTGGATTAAATGAAAAACTATTTACATAATTTCCTCCCATTGCAGCTGAAAAGGTCCAGGGATGCATTAAAGAGGATTTATTTTTATTTACAATATTTTCAGGATCACTTAAAAGTGCAACTGTTTGTATTGAATCCTTTTCAGGAATTATAGTGTTATCCAATTTTTCAAGAAGCGACAACTCCTGTTTGTTTGGTTCTGCAGCTGTAATACTTGCTGGCAAATGAGTTGTCAGTACCGGTTGAAATTTCAATTTGCGTTGTTTCATTCTGATTCCGGAATTGTGCGATACAAGCTGTCCTGCATATGTCCTGTTCTTTCTAATTTTGTTTCCTGATAAATGACCTGTTAAAGCTGGCTCTTCAGCTATTTTTTGTTCAATATTCGTTGATGATCTATCAATTAATAGATCATTGCTTTTTTCTTTTTTGATGACCTCAGCTATTTCCTTTGTAACAGCATTCGGTTCTCCTTCATTTATTTCTTTTGTTTTATTTTCAGGCTGAGTTCCTGTGTTTAAAGGTTGTGTATTTGAATTTTCATTTGATGGATTTATAACTTCTACTATTGGGTTGCTTGGTTTTTCGTTCAATTTAATTACAAAAGGAAGCATTACAATTATACCCAAAACGATCCCTGAGAAAAAAACGAATCCAAATCGTCTTCTCTTTTCTTTTTTTCTGAAAGAGGAGATCATCTCTTCAGCATTATCCCAGTTCGCCTCATCAAAGGGGAATTCCGCTTCGGAGAACTTAGATGCTATGATGTCTTCAAATTCTTCTTTCTCGTTCATTGGGTCGAAACTTTAAGCGGTGAAACAATTTTTAATATCATTTCTTTCAATTTACCTCTTGAAAAATTAAGGTGCCATTTTGATGTTCCTTCCGACATGTTCAGCATGCCTGAAATTTCTTTGTGGCTATATCCGTCAATTACAAACAGGTTAAATACTTTTTGGCTTACCGGTGGAAGCTTTGTTATCAATTCGTGTATCTGTTCTATATCCATCTTGGCCATTACAGGATTAAGATCAGAATAATCTGCTGTTTCCTTGTAATCATCAACATATTGAATATGTTCAGCATGTTTCTTTTCTTTTCTGTACTCATCGATCAAAACATTGATCATTACCTTTCTTATCCATGATTTAAATGGTACTTCGGGTCTGTACTTTTCTAAATTGGTAAGTATTTTAAAGAACCCTAAATTAAGCATCTCTTTTGCCTCATCGCGTGAATTGGTGTACCTATAACAAACCCCCATGAGGTAGCTATAAGTTAATTTATATAACTCATACTCTGCCCTCTTTTCCCGATTAATACAAGCTGTAATAAGGTCAAGTTCAACGTTCATGAAAGTAAATATACAAAAAAAGCTGCTTCATTAATAGTAACGAAACAGATTTTAAAAAGGTTGGGTAGATAGGAGAAAAAATTCCGCTTCCCTTCTCCAAATGGAGAAGGTGCCTGACCGCGTGGCGCCTTTAGCTTTAGCGGTGGCGCAAAGGCGGATGAGGCGTTACTTACTCAAATATAAATTTCTCTCTGAATAGATCGTATGAAAAAACTCATCTGTCAGATCATCAATAAAATAAATAGCTTCTCCGGTTGATTTCATCTCCGGCCCTAATTCTTTAGTTACTTCAGGGAATTTTTCATAAGAGAATACCGGAATTTTTATTGCATATCCTTTTTTACGTGGATTAAATTTGAAGTCTTTCACCTTTGCACCTAACATTACTTTGGTTGCATAGTTTACATATGGCTCATCATACGCTTTCGCGATGAAAGGTACAGTACGCGATGCGCGGGGATTTGCTTCAATAATATATACCACCTCATCTTTAATAGCAAATTGTATATTGCACAAACCTACTGTTTTCAGAGCAATGGCAATTGTTTTGGTATGTTGCTCAATTTGTTTCATTACGTTTTCACTCAGATCAAAAGGAGGCAATACTGCATATGAATCTCCGGAATGAATACCTGCAGGCTCAATGTGTTCCATTATTCCAACAATATAATTATCGGTTCCATCGCAAATGGAATCAGACTCTGCTTCTATTGCTCCTTCTAAAAAATGATCTACCAAAACCTGATTACCGGGATGATCTTTCAAAAGATTAACAACATGTTGTTCCAGCTCCTGCTCATTAATAACGATCTTCATATTTTGCCCGCCCAATACATAAGAAGGACGAACTAACAATGGAAAGCCTAATTCCCTTGATATTTCAACCGCTTGCTCAGCATCTTCAATTACAGCAAATTTTGGATATGGAATATTATGTTCCTTCAAAAGATTTGAGAAACGTCCTCTGTCTTCCGCAAGATCCAATGATTTATAATCAGTACCAATGATCTTAATTCCATAACGTTCCAGCTTTTCAGCCAATTTAAGCGCTGTTTGTCCACCAAGCTGAACAATCACGCCTTCCGGTTTTTCATTCAATATAATGTCATAAATATGTTCCCAGAAAACAGGTTCGAAATATAATTTATCGGCAACATTAAAATCCGTGGAAACTGTTTCAGGATTACAATTGATCATGATGGTTTCGTAACCGCATTCTTTTGCAGCCAATACACCATGCACGCAACTGTAATCAAACTCAATACCCTGTCCGATACGGTTAGGACCACTTCCCAGTACAACAACTTTTTTCTTATCAGATGCTATTGATTCGTTCTCATCTTCAAAAGTGCTGTAGTAATAAGGTGTTTTTGCTTCAAACTCTGCAGCACAGGTATCCACTAATTTGTAAACGCGTTTAATATTCAGATCCTGTCTGCGGTTAAACACTTCGCTTTCCAGGCATTTCAACAGATGTGCAATTTGTCTGTCGGCATATCCTTTTTGTTTGGCTTCATAAAAAAGATCGCGTGGTAATTGTGGTAATGTATATTTGGAAATTTCGCCTTCCAGCAAGATCATCTCTTCGATCTGATTCAAGAACCACGGGTCGATGCGGGTTAATTTTTGTATCGTTTTGATGGATATCCCTAACTTGATAGCATCATAAATATGGAACAAACGGTTCCAGCTGGGACGTTCAAGGCTTTTCAATAATTCATCCTGATTTTTAACTTCTCTTCCATCAGCGCCTAAGCCGTTACGTTTAATTTCCAGCGACTGACACGCTTTTTGCAAAGCCTCCTGAAAGCAACGTCCAATGCCCATTACCTCGCCCACCGATTTCATTTGAAACCCTAATTCGCGGTTAGCGCCTTTAAATTTATCGAAATTCCAGCGAGGAATTTTTACGATTACATAATCCAAAGTAGGTTCAAAAAAAGCAGATGTTGATTTTGTAATTTGATTTTCCAATTCATCCAAATTAAAGCCGATAGCTAATTTGGCAGCAATTTTTGCGATCGGGTAACCCGTTGCTTTACTTGCTAATGCTGATGAACGAGAAACACGTGGATTAATTTCAATAGCAATGATATCTTCAGAATCATCAGGGTTAACAGCAAACTGGACATTGCAACCACCGGCAAAGTTACCGATAGAACGCATCATCTTAATTGCCAGTGTACGCATTTTTTGAAAGGTTGAGTCCGACAATGTCATAGCAGGCGCAACAGTTATACTATCGCCGGTATGAACACCCATTGGATCAAAATTTTCGATAGAGCAGATGATAACAACGTTATCAGCGTTATCACGCAATAGCTCCAACTCATATTCTTTCCAGCCCAGAACAGCTTTATCGATCAATACTTCGTGAATTGGTGAAGTATGTAAACCTCTGTCAATTGCTTTGTCAAAATCTTCTTTTACATAAACAACAGCGCCACCACTTCCTCCAAGAGTAAAGGAAGGACGTATTACCAAGGGGAAACCAAACTCCTGAGCAATTTCTTTACCTTCTAAAAATGAGCGGCATATTTTGGATGGTGCCATTCCAACACCAATGGATTCCATGCGTACACGAAATTTATCCCTATCCTCCGTTACCTCTATCGCTTGCACATCAACACCAATCATTCTTACACCATACTTTTTCCAAACACCCATTTCATCGCATTTCATAGCGAGGTTAAGCGCTGTTTGTCCACCAACGCTAGGTAATACAGCATCGATATCTTTATTTTCTTCTAATATTTTAATGATGGATTTTACTTCCAGAGGCAATAAATAAATATTTTCTGCCGTCACTTTATCCGTCATAATTGTTGCCGGATTAGAGTTGATAAGGGTTACTTTAACACCTTCTTCCCTCAGCGAGCGCGCTGCCTGGGATCCTGAATAATCAAACTCACAAGCCTGACCAATAACAATTGGTCCGCTTCCTATAATTAAAACTGATTTTATTGAGTGGTCTCTAGGCATATCGCTAATTTGAGAATTTGAGAATGAAACAATTTGAGAATGACTACGAAAGTATTGTTTTTCGTGTCTTTAAGCGTTATATTTTTATTAAAGGTTTTCAACATATTGGGTCAAAAAAAATGCTTCTCGCGAGAGAAGCATTTAAATTATCTAATTTTCAAATTGACACATTTTCAAATTGATTTTTCTATTTATGAGTTTTTTCGTCAGATACTGTTAGTTTTTTTCTTCCTTTAGCTCTGCGAGAAGCTAATACTCTGCGACCATTTGCAGATGCCATTCTTTCACGAAACCCGTGTTTGTTCGTTCTCTTTTTTCTTGATGGCTGGTAAGTGCGTAATGCTTTCATTATTTTCCTTATGTTGTGCTCTTCATCATTTGAAGAACTAATTAATATTTTCTATTTCTCAATTCGGGACTGCAAAGATATAAACTTTTTCTATCCGACAAATTTTTTCTTTAAAACTTCTTAAAGGTTTGTCAGGAATCAGCATAAAAAAACGATACCTTTGCAACTTAAATTTTTTAGATATGGCTAGAAAGCTCAATGATAACGACGATCTCCCGAAAGCGAAAATCAATAAAACTTCGTTAAAAAAAACCTTGCGGATATTTGAATATGTAGGTACTCACAAATGGAAACTCTATTTAGGACTTGTTTTTTTGCTATTAACAAGTGCTACGGCATTAATATTCCCATTAATGTTGGGAGATCTGGTTAAAAGTGTGGAGAAAAAAGATTTCTCAAAAATAAATGAGATCGGCATATTATTAATGCTTGTGCTTACAGCTCAATCTGTTTTTTCTTATTATAGAATATACCTTTTTGTAAATTATACTGAAAATACTTTAGCCTCGCTGCGCCAATCGGTATATGCCCACATTATAAAACTACCCATGACCTTTTTTGGACAAAAACGGGTAGGTGACCTGAATAGCCGCATGTCGGCGGATATAACGCAAATCCAGGATACCCTTACAACTACGATAGCCGAATTTTTAAGACAATTTTTATTAATTATAGGAGGTATTACTTTATTATTGATCATCTCTCCTAAATTAACTTTATTAATGCTTGCCATTGTTCCCATAGTTGCTGTTGCTGCTGTTATTTTCGGACGATTCATCCGGAAAATTTCACGGGAAGTTCAGGAAAAAGTTTCCGAATCCAATACCATCATTGAAGAAACACTGCAAGGCATCACAAATGTGAAAGCATTTGCCAATGAGTTTTTTGAAAACTTAAGATACAAACGCAGCACCGAAGAAATTGTCTTGAAAGCCATCCAGGGTGGAAAATACCGCGGTGCCTTTGCCTCCTTCATCATTTTTTGTTTATTTGGTGCTATTGTTTCCGTAATCTGGTATGGCGTAAATCTTGCATCTAAAGGTCAATTATTAATCGGTGATCTGATCTCATTTATCCTCTATTCAGCCTTTGTAGGCGTATCTTTTGGAGGTATTGCCGAACTGTATGCACAGATCCAAAGAGCTGTTGGTTCCATTGAGCGTGTGTTTGAAATTTTAGATGAGGTACCTGAAATCCTCAACATCGTTGATCACAGAGAAATTGTTAAACGTATTGAAGGCAATGTAACATTTGAGAACGTTGCTTTCACCTACCCTTCCCGTAAGGAAATGCAGGTATTAAAAAATGTTTCGATCGTTGTTAATAAAGGAGAAACTATTGCAGTTGTCGGACCAAGCGGCTCCGGAAAATCAACATTAGCAGCATTGTTATTGCGCTTTTATGATCCTGAAAGCGGAAGAATTTTAATCGATGGGCAAGATGCCAAAAGCTATCCCCTCACGGAATTGCGAAACAACATGGCAATCGTACCACAAGATGTTTTACTTTTTGGAGGAACGATCAGGGAAAATATTGCTTACGGAAAACCTTCTGCCTCCATTTCTGAAATTGCTGAAGCGGCTCGTAAAGCCAATGCTTTAGACTTTATTGATAGCTTCCCTGAAAAATTTGAGACCATTGTTGGTGAACGCGGTATGAAACTTTCCGGAGGACAGCGCCAGCGCATTGCCATTGCACGCGCCGTTTTAAAAGATCCCAGCATTTTAATTTTAGATGAAGCCACCAGCTCACTCGATTCTGAATCCGAACGTTTGGTGCAGGAAGCGCTCGACAAATTGATGGTTGGACGTACTTCTTTTGTTATTGCCCACCGATTATCCACTATCCGTAAAGCCGATAAAATTATTGTCATTGATAAAGGTGAAGTTAGAGAAAGTGGAACCCACGAAGAGTTGATGTTAAATGGTAACGGTCTGTATCGCAGCCTTGTGAGGTTACAGATGGAGTTGGCATAGTTTAAATTGGAAAGCGAAACATAAATTTCTCAGGTACGTATTAGTGTACTTCAAATAATCATTTCAATTGATTTGTCTGCAATGAAGCATCTTGCTCATCGAAATTAAGATTTTTCGTTGCAACAAAATGACAAAAGAAAAATTTGATTAAGCTTAATTAATATGGGAATAAAATCAACTTTAATAATTCTTTTCCTTCTGATTATCACTACTAATTCTTTTTCCCAATACAAAGTACCCGAAAATTATACCGGCCAATGGATCACTAAATACGATAACGGTATTATTCGCAGTAAAGAAAATTATAAAAACGGACTTGAAGATGGTGAACAAATTGGATATTATAAAAATGGAGAAATCTGGGTTACGAAAAAATTCGTAAACGGAGAAGCTGATGGTGAATGGTTTTCTTATTATGAAAACGGAAAAATTTGGACACAGAAAAAATTTATTGAAGGGACGGAAGACGGCGAATGGATTTTCTATTTCGAGAATGGACAAATAGATTCTAAAAAAATATATGAGAATGGAAGAGTGAAGAACGGAGAATTTATAAGTTATTATGAAAACGGAAAAATAAAAGAAAAAGGATTTTTTAAAAATGGAGAGCTGAATGGTAGCTATTTTAGATATTACGAAAATGGGGAAATAAAACGAAAAGACAATTTGCTCAATGGAAGATTAGAAGGCGAAATGATTTATTATGATGAAAAATGCAGAGTAATCAAAACGAGTACCTGGGTTGATGAAAAAGAAACAAATATTGTAGAATATAAGGAACAAATTGTTGAAAAAAAATTACAACCTGTTAACACAACACCCAAAAATAAAACTCAATCTAAAAAAAACAAAACCCCATCTAAAAACAAAACTTAGTAATAATTAACCATTATTCACCACACCCATTGCACAAAATTTATCAATGCGTTGTTTCACGCGCTCTTTAGGGTTTAATTTTTCAAGCGTGTCAATGTGTTTTAAAATTTCATCTTTTACAGTTTTAAATGTTGCAATGTGATCTGTATGTGCCCCACCTAACGGTTCCAGGATAACTCCATCAATTAATTTGTTTTCAAGCATATCTTTCGGAGTCAATTTCAAAGCTTCTGCAGCACGTTCTTTATTATTCCAGTTTCTCCATAAAATAGACGAGCACGATTCAGGTGAAATAACCGAATACCAAGTGTTTTCAAGCATCAACACGCGGTCGCCAATGGCAATACCCAAAGCACCACCAGATGCGCCTTCACCAATAACAATGCAAATAACCGGAACTTTTAATTGAGACATTTCTAACAAGTTACGCGCAATAGCTTCACCTTGTCCGCGCTCCTCAGCTTCTATGCCCGGAAAAGCTCCGGGAGTATCAATAAATGTAACAATGGGTTTATTGAATTTTTCGGCTAATTTCATTAATCGCAAAGCTTTGCGATACCCTTCAGGGTTAGCCATTCCGAAGTTACGTATTTGTCGCATTTTGGTATTGATACCTTTTTGTTGACCAATGAACATAACTGTTTTACCATCCACACTGCCGAAGCCTCCTACCATTGCTTTGTCATCTTTTACCGTGCGATCGCCATGCAATTCCATAAAAGTACCATTGGTTACGTAATCAATATAAGCCAAAGTATAGGGTCTGTCCGGATGCCTTGAAACCTGCACACGTTGCCAAGGGGTAAGATTTCCGTATATTTCGGCACGTGTTTCTTTTATCTTTTCTTCAATTTCTTCAGAGGTTTTTATAATATCAACACCACTTTTCACACCTACCTGTTTTACCTTTTCCAGTTGCTCAATTAATTCCGCAATCGGTTTTTCAAAGTCTAAATAATTCATTGATCTTTTTTTTGGGAGTGCTAAAATACAAAATATAAGTTGAAAAGTTCAAAGTTTAAATTTCAAAGTTTAACTACATTATATTCTTCATCCGAATCACCTTCCAATAAAATTACGAACTTCGCAATTCGATTTTTTACCCTATTTCAATTATGATAACATTTCCAAACGCTAAAATAAATATAGGACTCAATATTATTGAAAAACGAAACGACGGTTATCATTCCATCGAAAGCGTTTTTTATCCGATTGGATTATGTGATGCCTTGGAGGTAATTGAAAATAATGAAGCAGGCAATGAACGGATTGTTTTTACATCATCAGGAATTGAAATACCCGGAAATGCAAATGACAATTTATGTTGGTTTGCTTATCATTTGGTTGCCACCGACTATCATTTACCAAATGTAAAAGTTCATCTGCATAAAAACATACCTATTGGAGCCGGCTTGGGAGGCGGATCTGCGGATGCTGCCTTCTTTATCCGATTGCTAAATGATAAATTTGAATTAGGTATTTCCTGGGGCGAAATGCATAATTATGCTCGTCAGCTTGGAAGTGATTGCTCTTTTTTTATAAGTAATAAACCGGCTTTCGCAGAAGGGAGAGGCGATCAATATGAATCTATGAAATTAGATCTGAGCAATTATTTCATTGCATTGGTTTATCCAAATATTCATATCAATACTGCGAAAGCATATAGCGGTGTAATTCCAAAACCACCAACACGTTCATTGGAAAATAACATCTTAAATTTACCGATAGAGCAATGGGAAAATTTTATTCATAATGATTTTGAAGATTCTATTTTTCCTCAATTTCCGGAAATAAAAAAAATAAAAGAACAACTTTATTTATCGGGTGCAGTATATGCAGCTATGAGTGGCAGCGGCTCTTCGGTTTATGGAATTTTTAAAAAGCAAACAAATTTGAAGAACAGTTTTCAAAATTGTTTTGTCTATGAAAGTTCAAAATTATAAAGTTTAAAGTTGAAGTACTTTGTTTATAAAATTCTGAAATATCAGCCTTGAGCTACGCAACTTTAAACTTTCTAAATTAAACTTTGAACTATTTTTGTGCTTTCTTCAAAAGGAACCAGGCTAAAAAGCTAAATATTACATTTGGAATCCAAACGGCAACCAAAGGAGATACCAGGCCACCTGCCGCAAACGTAGTACTCACTTGCATAAACATGATGAAAGTAAAGCTGATAAGGATACCCAATCCGATGTGCATCCCTATCCCACCGCGTACTTTCCTGCTTGCAATGGAAACGCCGATCAATGTTAGAATAAATGTTGCGAATGGAAAAGCGATGCGCCTGTATTTTTCGATCTCATATAACTCAATGTTATTAGAGCCTTTCAAGCGTTCGGAATCAATATATAGATTAAGTTGATTGTAATCCATCGTTTCAACGGTATTGTCCTTTCGTCCAAACTCTTCAGGTGTAAAGGCTAAAACAGTATCAATTTTAGCACCTTTTCTTATAGATTCTTTCATTCCATTAATGTTCCGAATATAATAATTATTAATTTTCCAATCGTTTTTTATACTGTCCCACTTAATGCTTTCTGCAATTAATTTGTAATATAATTGTCCACTTTTAAATTTTTCAATGGAGAATTTATATCCTGTATTTTCTTCTGTACTGTATCTTTCCAAATAAATATAAGTGCCGGGAGATAATTGAATATGGATATTTCTATCACGATTATAAAATTCGCTTTTAATGTATTTATCTTCGAAAGCTATCCGTTTTTTGGTAGCATGAGGGATCACAAAATTATTAAGGTATAGCGATAATAGCGCAATTACAGTTGCAGAAAGCATGTAAGGAAAAAGTAATCTCCTGTAGCTGACACCGCTACTCAGAATAGCAACAATTTCGGTACGGCTAGCCATTTTAGAAGTAAATAATATTACTGCAATAAATGTAAATAGCGGACTGAATAAATTAACAAAATAAGGAATAAAATTAAAATAGAAATCCACCACTATGGCTCTGAGTGGTGCTTCTTTCTGGATAAAATCTTCAATTTTTTCGGAAATATCAAACACCACCACGATCATAATGATGAGCGCCATTGAGAAGAAAAATGTTCCCAAAAACTTTTTAATGATATAGGTGTCTAGTGTTTTCATTTTACCTCACCCCCAACCCCTCTCCAATTGGAGAGGGGAGTGTTGGCGTCTTACGTTTTTATAATCTTTTATCCATTTGTTTAACCATTTTATCTTTCCATTCTCTGAATGTTCCCAATACAATTTGATTTCGGCCTTCTCCCACCAACCACAAATAAAAAGCCAAATTATGAATGCTCGCTATTTGTGCGCCCAACAATTCCTTTGAATGTACTAAGTGCCTTAAATAGGCTTTAGAATATTCTCTATCAACATATGAAGTTCCGTTTTCATCCAATGGCGAAAAATCGTTTTTCCATTTTTCATTTTTAATATTGATCATACCATTTTGGGTGTATAGCAATCCGTGTCGGGCATTGCGGGTAGGTAACACACAATCGAACATATCAATACCTAAGGCGATGTTCTCTAAAATATTTATTGGAGTGCCTACACCCATTAGGTATCGGGGTTTATCGGCCGGTAAAATATTACAAACTATTTCAGTCATGGCGTACATTTCTTCGGCAGGTTCTCCAACTGATAATCCGCCAATAGCGTTACCTTCGCGGTTTTGAGCGGCAATAAATTCGGCCGATTTTTCTCGTAGATCTTTATAAACGCTCCCTTGCACAATAGGGAAAAGCGTTTGAGAAAATCCGTACTTCCCTTCTGTATTATCAAAACGATCGCAGCAACGTTTTAACCAGCGGTGTGTCATGTCAAGCGATTTTTTTGCATAATCATATTCGCAGGGATATGGTGTACATTCATCAAAAGCCATAATGATATCCGCTCCGATGGTTCTTTGAATATCCATCACACTTTCCGGACTAAAAAAATGTTTACTTCCATCGATATGTGATGTAAATTTTGCACCTTCCTCGGTTAGCTTGCGCTGATTGGATAATGAATATACCTGATAACCACCGCTATCAGTGAGCAAAGGCTTGTCCCACCCGTTAAATTTGTGCAAACCACCTGCTTTTTCAATAACATCCAGTCCGGGACGCAAATATAAATGATAGGTATTTCCTAAAATAATTTGTGCTTTTATATCGTCTTTTAATTCCCTTTGATGAACTGCCTTTACAGTGCCGGCAGTCCCTACGGGCATAAATATAGGAGTTTGTATCATGCCATGATCGGTAAGGATCTCTCCTGCCCTTGCTTTGCTGTTTTTATCGGTATGTGATACTTTAAATTTCATAAAAAAATTCACGAATTATGAATCTAAACACCTTATACTACTATAATTTACAGATCCTAGTAGCCATCACAATTCGTAATTCGCCTCTATTCGTAATTCGTAGAATCAAATTGTTAATTACTTTGTTTAAATCCTGCCAAAGATAACACATTAGCATAGAAGAGTTAAATCTATTTTTGTAAACTAAACGGTTAGACTTTCTTATGTAAGAAATTATAGATTTATGAATTTATCATCGTTTACAACTATTTCTTTTGGCTTAATTATTTTTGTGGTGTTTATCATAGGGCTATCCATGCAACTATGGTATTATATTTATTTTTTCAGCAAGTTAGCATTTTATAAAAAAACTGAGCCGGCACCTTATACTCCGCCGGCATCAATTATTATTTGTGCGCGCAACGAAGATGATAATCTCGTTAATTTTTTACCTTTTATTTTTGAGCAGGATTATCCCGAATATGAAGTGGTAGTTGTAAATGATTGTTCATTTGACAATACTGCCGATCTTTTGGAAGAGTTGAGTAAAAAATATAACAATCTGAAAATTGTTACCATCAAAGAATCGAAAAACCATACGCATGGTAAAAAAGTAGCATTAATGATGGGCATTAAAGGTTCATCCTACGAGCATTTATTGCTTACAGATGCTGATTGCAAACCCAATAGTAAAGACTGGCTGCGTAATATGATGCAACATTTCAATACAAAAACTGAAATTGTTCTTGGTTATGGTGCTTATGAAAAACAAAAAGGGTTTTTAAATAAAATTATCCGTTTCGATACGTTCATGATCGCGTTGCAATATTTATCATTTGCTCTGGCAGGTAAAACATATATGGGAATAGGCAGGAATCTGGCTTATACCAAATCATTATTTTTTCAGATAAAAGGTTTTGCTTCTCATTATCATATTGAATCCGGTGATGATGACCTATTTGTGAATGAGGCAGCAACCAAACACAATACCAAAATTGAAGTTAGCATTAACAGCCACACAGTTTCACGACCCAAGAAAACATTTAAAGAATGGTTTCGGCAAAAGCGCAGACACCTCACTACTTACAAGCATTACAACGCTGCAAGCAAAGCAAGAATTGGCATGCTTAGCTTTAGCCAATATTTATTTTTTGCTTCCTTCATTATATTAATAGCACTTCAATTTGAGCCAATAATTGTGGTAACGCTTTTTGGATTGCGATTGTTAATCCAAATTATTATCTTTAACAACTCAATGAGTTTGTTATCCGAAAAGGATTTATTAGTATTTTCGCCTCTTATAGAAATGGCTTTATTGATAATTTATCCGATGATTACAATTTCAAACATTTTTATTAAAAAAAATAAATGGACGAATTAGAAAGCAACCCCAATTTATCCGTAAAAGCAGTTTACGATTATAATTTAATTCGTTCTGCACTTGATTTAGGTGACCAAAAAGCATACGCCGAATTAATGGGTCGTTACCGCGATTCGGTTTACTTTATGTTGCTTAAGATGGTGAACAATAAAGATGATGCCGATGATCTAACGATCGAAGCTTTTGGTAAGGCTTTCAAACGATTGAACCAATACACACCCACTTACGCATTTAGTACCTGGTTATTTAAAATTGCTTCGAATAATTGCATTGATTTTATCCGCAGAAAAAAAATGGTGACGTATTCCATCGACAGGACTTTCGAAAATGAAGAAGGTGGCAAGATGAGTATCGACATTAAAGCGGATGGATTAAACCCGGAGGAAGATATGGTGAAGAAGCAGAAGGTGAAGTTGATGCATGACGTGGTGGATAAATTAAAACCACGTTACAGAGTACTGGTTGAATTGCGTTATTTTGATGAACTGTCGTACGAAGAAATTGCCGAGAAACTTGAATTACCGATAGGTACCGTGAAAGCTCAATTATTCCGTGCAAGAGAATTTTTAGCAAATATCATGAAGAATAACGAAGGGAAGATTTAGACCTCACCCTCTTCCCCTCTCCAATTGGAGAGGGGTGTGTTATAAATTATAATCCCATTCACAAATTTCAATTTTGATTTCCATCCTATTAAATTATTTTCCTGATCTTACAGAAAAACAAAAACAGCAATTTGCTGCTCTTCAAGGTTTATATGAACATTGGAATGCACAAATAAATGTTGTTTCCCGTAAGGATATTGATTTGTTGTATGAGCGCCATGTTTTACATTCATTGGGTATTGCAAAGGCAATACACTTTAAACCAAAAACAAATATAATGGATGTTGGCTGTGGCGGTGGATTTCCGGGTATTCCACTGGCTATATTATTTCCTGAATGTAATTTTCACCTTGTAGATTCAATTGGTAAAAAAATTAAAGTGGTGAATGAAGTGGCTGCAGCCATTGGATTAAAAAATTTAATTGCAGAACACAAACGCGCTGAAGAAGTGAATGAAAAATTTGAATTCATTGTGAGCCGTGCTGTTACCGATACTTCCGCATTTTACCGTTGGGTACAAAACAAGATCAGCAAAAAACAATTTAATAACCTACCCAACGGACTATTGCTTTTAAAGGGCGGCGACCTTACTGAAGAACTTCAGGAATTTAAAAAACGAGTAGTAATTTATGATCTGAAAGATTATTTTAAAGAGGAATTTTTCGAAACGAAAAAAGTTGTGTATCTACCGATGTGATTTTATTTTAAAGCCTCACCCCAACCCTCTCTCCTTCGATAAATGCTCAGGATAAACTCGGAGAGGGAGATTGTTTAATTTTGTAACTTACTTCTTTCCCACAAAAGCTATTCTGTGAAATTCAAATCCGTTCAATAAATTTTTTCTTTCGGGCATATACATTTTCCGATATTCTACTGCACCATTATCTTCATATAGCGTCAAACCATAAGTCTGCAAGTAGTTTGGCAGTTGTTCCGGATAAAACCCGAAAGTCCAATTCTCTTCTTTACTTTTAAGGAGTTCTTTCATTTGTGCAACACCTTTAAAAGCATTAGAATCATCGAGTGCAAGCCTGTGCAAGTATGTAAATATGATGGATGAACCGGAAGCAAATTTCTGGAAGAATTCAAATGATTTATCAATTGCTTCTGAAGATAAATACGATGTAACACCCTCCCAGATGATAACTGTGGGCAATGAAAAATTAATGTTGCGTTGAAAAGAAAATTCTGAAAGTCCTTGTTTGTTAAAATCAATTTGCAGATAACTTATATTGGATGGTGATTTTATATTGCTCTTTTTAAATATGTCTAACTTATAATCGGATGTATTTGGATGATCTATTTCTATAACAGGCATATCCTTCAAAAAAGGCAAACGCATTGCTCTTGTATCGAATCCGGCACCTAAAATAATTACTTGTTTTGCTCCGCCATCAATTGCTTTTTTTAATAGGTCGTCAATATATTTAGTTCGTGCGATACTTGCTGAAAGTGCACCTAATCCTCTTTTTTGAATGTAGTTAATTATGATATTTCCAATAACAGGCATCGCAGTAATTTTAACTGCTAACTTTAATCCTATATCCAAAAATTCACTTGCCAATTCATCATCAAACAATCTTTTTTTCGTTGGTTGATTGGTTTCGATGGCTCTGAAAAAGGCTATGTATTGTGCTGTTCGACTTACTGCAGTTGCTTTCATTTTAATCTTATAATCGTATAATTTGTCATCGTTAATTTCTTTTTGTCTTAATTTATTAACTCCTTCACCAGTCCCATAGGGACTAAATATCGGTAGAAAATATATAATCAAAATTTTTGAAGTCCCGTAGGGACGAAATATATTTATATCATTATGCTCTTTTAATATTTCGTCCCTACGGGACTTTCTGTGTTCGGTGGAGGTTGGATTCTACCGATATTCCGTCCCTACGGGACTATAAAAAAACGCCGAACTGCTCCGTATTTTTATTTTGATATGCTTAACGGAGCGTACCTATCTATAACTTTTACTATGGCAATATTCCATCTTCTTCATCGATTTTCGCATACTCAGGATTTGGAGGATAATACAATACATAGAATTTTTCTCCTATTTCCACTTCCCTTCCAATCTTATATTCAAATGAATTTATTTCAGTTATATCATAATACACTTTTCCATTTACCTTATAACAATAATGCACATTTACTGTAGATTTTCGACCTTGTGTTTTTTTATAAACTGTTCCAATTGTTTTTACTCCATAATTTGTAGGCAGATAATTATCAGTATACCAAACATAGGATATTCCTACCGCAAAGAATATTAATAAGGAATACAGAATAAATTTCCATATTTTATCTAAATTGTTTTTAATATAATTAATAATATTCATATAAGTAGTTTTTTAAAATATTGATAACCTTTACTAAAATTTAGCGATTCTTTCTTTATCAATTTATATTTCCGGCACTTTATCAAACCACGGTTTTTCTTTTTCCAATTGTGCTGCAAGGCGAAACATGGTTCCTTCATCATTTTGTTTGCCTGTAAACATCATTCCAACGGGAAGATTATCCGTTGACCAATGCAATGGAACGGTCATGGAGGGCTGTCCGGTTATATTAGCAATAGGTGCATAAGGAATCCAATTAAAAGTTTTAGAAGCAATTTTTTCTACCTCTTTTGTATATTTTAAAATAGATGAAATTCCTAATGTGTTTAAAAATCGTAATGCGCCATCTTCCAACTTGCTTGACTGGAGTTCCCCAATTTTAAAAGGTTTCATACCCAGTGTTGGTGTTAGAAGAAAATCATACTGTTGATGAAACGCCGCCATGGTGCGACATATCTCGTTCCATTTTAATCGCTCTAAAGCAAAGTCGTGCGCGGAATACGATTTACCTAATTTGTATAGCAGCCAGGTATTGGGTTCAAAGTCGGCAGGAGAAAGTTTTCGTCCCTGCTCCATTTCAAGGTAGGAAAGCGTTGCCGACAACTCACCATATACCATCATCGTAAACATTCCGATGAACATTTCCTTTTTATAAGGAAGTTTTACTTCAGTAACTTCATGTCCGAGACCCTTCAGCAATTGAACTGTTGATTGAATTGCTTTTACATTTTCTTCGTCCTGTACGAAATCAAAACCTTTCGGAAAATCCAGACTGTATCCGATCTTTAATTTACCGGTAGGCAATTTTACTTCTTCGGCATACGGTCGTTCCGGACTTTGAATGATGTATGGATCGCCAGGACTGGCGCCACTTACCAGATCATAATACAAAGCGGTATCTCTGACACTTCGTGACACCACACCTTCGCATACCGCTCCACCCCACTCTTCACCATAAGAAGTACCTAAGGTAATTCTTCCACGGGTTGGTTTCATACCGAACAAACCATTGCAACTCGCGGGAATACGAATAGAACCGCCGCCATCATTTGCGCTTGCCATCGGAACGATACCTGCGGCAACTGCTGCTGCGCTACCGCCACTAGAACCACCGGTAGTATGATTTAAGTTCCATGGGTTGTGTGCTGCACCGAAAAGTTCCGGTTCCGTAAAAGGGGTTAATCCAAATTCGGGAGTATTTGTTTTTCCAAAAATTACCAACCCTGCTTTTAACATTCGATCGGTAACAACAGAATTTTCTTTTGAAATATAATTTTTCAAATATTTTGAACCGGCTGTGTAACGTGTGCCTTTTAGTTGAGGGCCCAGATCCTTTATAAGATAAGGAACACCGGCAAATGAAGCATTTGGATCAACCGTTTTTAATTGTTCTTTTCCAAGATCATATAATTTAGTAACAACAGCATTTATTTTGGGATTTACTTCTTCAGCACGCTCAATGGCTATATTAAGAAGCTCCTGAGAAGTAACTTCTTTTGTCTTTATTAGTTCTGACAATGCTGTAGCATCGTGTTTTCGGTATTCCTGAAAGTTCATAGGTATTGTTTTAAAAGCCTCACCCCGGCCCTCTCCAAAGGAGAGGGGGAAAGAATGTAAATGCTAATTGTTAAAACTATTTAATTATTAAATCACAATTTCTTTTGTAAAACTTTTGCGCGCTTATCCTCGCCATCATGCGTCCAACCGGGACCGAGTATTAAATATTTGAATTTATCTTTCCAGGTTTTTGCTCTTCCAACATCTTTGCTTAAAGCGATAATTTCATGTGTTGCAATTTTCAATGGATTTTTTGTATCGATGTTTACGGTCAATCCATATTTGGGTTGAAAGGTTTCTTCTTCAAAACTACCAAACATTTTATCCCATATAATTAAAACACCACCATAATTTTTATCCAGATAATGTAAATCGGAACTGTGGTGAACCCTATGATGTGATGGAGTATTCAAGAATTTCTCCAAAAATCCGAGTTTACTTATTTGTTCCGTATGAACAAAAAACTGGTAGATCAAACTAAATTGTATCATGAAGAAAATCATGATGGGATGAAAGCCAACGAATGGTAACCAAATCCAAAATACATATTTAAAGATGTCTTCCCACCAACCTTGTCGCAATGCTGTTGCATAATTATATTCTTGCGAAGAGTGATGGTTAACGTGACCAGCCCATAACACACGGACCTCGTGCATAAAACGGTGACACCAATAAAAGGTAAAGTCGTCGGCAAAAAATAATAAGACCCAGGCATACCAATGTTCTTTATGCCAGGCAAGATTAAAAAAACCTTCGAAGGTATCCGGACCTAAAGAATCAAAGATCCTGTATTTATAAATGATAAAGAACAGGGTGATGTAAAATGCTTTGGAAACAATGTTCACAAACACTACACCGATGCCCATGTTAATACTGGCAAAGGCTTCCGAGTAATCGTATTTAAGTTGATGTTGTTTTGTTATGATCCAGATCTCAATAATTACCAATAAAATAAAAACCGGAATTGCATAAACGGTAGGGTCGGGAACAGAAAAAGGATTTATGAAATTCATGTTGTTGAATTAATAAAATGATACACAAAATTTCTAATGCGTAAATTATTTAACCACATAGAAACATAGTCTTTTTTTATTTAAAGTTTTACATAGCACCCGATAAATCGGGAAAACATAGAAAGACTATGTGTAAAAATTTATTTTTCTTTATTTTTTCTTATTCCTATGAACCTATGTGGTTAATAGTCGAATCAGTATATCACAATCATTTCATTTTGTTAAATGCTTCAGCAACCCACAAAAGTTCTTTTAAAAAAGAGGCTGCTCTTTTATCTGTTGCTTCTTTATTAATCGCATTTCCTTCCTCATCAAATGCATCCTGAACATTAGGAACCGGAAATAAGGTGGAAATTGGTGAGGCTTTTATTTTCATTAGAATCGTTTGCAATTGATCAATTGCGTTTATTCCACCAAAATTGCCAGATGAAACACCTATTATTCCTATAGGTTTGTGAAACCATTCTTTCACCAATACATCTATTGCATTTTTTACTGCGGCAGGATAACCACTATTGTATTCAGGAGAAACTAAAATTACGGCATCAGCTTTTGTTATTTTTTCAGAAAACAATTTAACATTAACAGAAGGATTAGTAAGATTTATTAACCGCTCTTCCATAATTGGAAAATTAAATTCTTTTAAATCGAGAATTTCAGAAGTAGCGAGATTGTTTTGAGTAATATAATTATTAAAATATTTTGCCACACGATGGCTTTTTCTGCCGGTACGAATACTACCTGAAATGATTGCGATGTGAAGCATAAATGTTGAGTTAAAAGTTATAAGTCGAAAGATTAAAAAATAGCATTATCATTCTTAGATACTAATCGGCTTTGGTATTCTCCGGCTTTGCTGCTGCCATTTTTTCAAATGTTTCATGATACTTTTCATGATTAGTACCCATCAACTTGTCCCAAAAGTTGAAGTATAAGCCATAATTACAATCGAAGAAAGTATGATGCATATTATGATGCGTGGAAGTATTGTTCCAACCCGTCAATTTATTTTTGGTGAAACCCGGAGAGTACATTTCAAAACCAAGATGTCCGATAACATTTAATGCTGTACTAAATAAAATAAAAATAAATACAGCTAAAGCGTGAGCCGGCATAATCATTACTATCAAAGGGACAATCCCTGCCTCAATAAAACCCTCGATAGGGTGAAATGAAAAAGAAGCCCAAGGCGAAGGATTGATAGAATGATGATGGACTTTATGAACGATTGGATATATTTTTCTCAGATGCATGAAGCGATGTCCCCAATAAAAATAAGTATCATGAATGAATATCATCGCTATGATGCTGAAAAAAAAGTAAGCTGTTCCATAGTCGGAAATGTTTTTATACATTTTTGTTATTCCGTGTTCATTTGCAATTGCAATACAAAGTCCGGTAATCATGAAAATAAGCATGTTGAGCATGGAATATTTAATTTCATACCACAAATTTTCTTTACCCGGAAATTTTTTTTGTATCCTTCTGTGCGACCATTTTTCTTTCATCAGCACATAAAAAATCAAAAAGGCAGAACCCGCAAATATCAAATATCTTAATGTGCTTATGCTAAATAGTCTGATAGCTTTTTCAAAAAGTTCAGTTGCAGTAAAATGTGTTACCATCTATTGTATAAATTTTAAAAACAAGATTTAGTGGACATTATATTATCTAAAGATAAAAATATTTATTTCAACAAACAATATATTCCTGCTAAACATCCTCTCCTATAAAGTATGTCAATGAATCTGAGTCTTTATTTATATAATTGTTAACTTTGTAAAATGTCGAATAAGAACAAAAAATCCCGTCCGCTCTTTTGGTTCTACCTTTTGGTAGCATACATATTCGTGCAATTTATCTGGTGGACCTATTTGATGATAAATCTGAATAATGAAGTGGTTCATCTAAAGACAGAAATTAATTTATTGAAAGGCGAAACACTCAATGAAGTGGTGATAAAGGGCAATGAGCTTAATGAAAAACTACACAAACGTTGGTTAATGATATCAGGCGAGGGCTTGGTATTTGTTAGTCTTTTACTGTTGGGCATTTATCAGATCCGTAAAACATTTAATAAAGAAGCGAAACTTGCGCTTCAGCAAAAAAACTTTTTGTTATCGATTACCCATGAATTAAAATCGCCCATAGCATCCGTAAAATTACAATTGCAAACATTGCAAAAACATGAGCTTGACCGCGAGAAACAAAAAGAGATCATTGCCAATGCAATAAGCGATACAGAGCGATTGAACAGTTTGGTGGAAAATATTTTACTTGCTGCTAAAATTGAAAATAACATTGATTCAATTTACAAAGAAGAATGTAATATATCAGACACCATCACTGAAGTAATGAATCAAACCATTGCATCATTTAATTACAAACAAAAAGTGGTACTTGCAATTGAACCGGGCATTTACATGAAAATTGACAAAACAAATTTCCCGTCTATCATCCTGAATTTGTTTGAAAATGCGGTGAAATATTCTACAGGAAATTCAACCATAACGGTAAGTTTAAAAAAACAAGATCAGGCAATTATTTTATCTGTTGCCGATGAAGGTTTAGGAATTTCTGATATGGATAAAAAAAATATTTTTGAAAAATTTTATCGCATTGGTAATGAAGAAACCCGCAGTACAAAAGGAACAGGTATCGGATTGTATATCGTAAATTATTTAGTTGAACAACATAATGGAACCATATCGGTTAAAAATAATTTACCAAAAGGAAGTATTTTTGAGGTGAGTTTTTGACCTCACTCCTGCCCCTCTCCTCGAAAAAGGAGAGGGGTAAATATAACGCATACGTAATGATATTTATCATGTTTTATGGTGATAAAATAATTTAACTTTAAACAAAATATTGTAATCTAAAGAAAAATAAATAAAGGATATACACAGATTCGTAATTCGTTTTAATTCGTAATTCGTAGTAAGTATGAAAAAAGTAGTATTATTAATTTTAGATGGTTGGGGGATCGGTGATGGCTCAAAGTCGGATGCCATAGCCAATGCAAACACTCCCTTTGTAAATAGTTTATATAAAAAATATCCACATAGCACCTTGCGGACTTCCGGTGAAAATGTAGGTTTGCCTGAAGGACAAATGGGAAATAGCGAGGTGGGTCATCTTAACATTGGAGCAGGGCGTATTGTTTATCAGGATCTGGCATTGATCAACAAAGCAATTCGTGAAAAAACGATTGATAAAAATCCTGAACTTATCAAAGCTTTTGAATACGCCAAGCAAAATAACAAACCTTTACACCTCATGGGATTGGTGTCAGAGGGTGGTGTTCATTCATCACAAGCTCATTTACATTATTTATGTGATTTGGCAAAAACAAACGGAATACAAAACGTATTTATTCATGCCTTCACCGATGGGCGCGATACTGACCCTAAAAGCGGATTGGAGTATTTGAAAAATCTGCAAAAACATTTAAGCTTCACCCCGACCCTCTCCAAAGGAGAGGGAGGCGCCAGTGCTAAAATTGCAAGTGTTATTGGTCGCTATTATGCGATGGACAGGGATAAACGCTGGGAACGTGTTAAGTTAGCTTATGATCTTTTGGTAAAAGGTGAAGGCAAAAAATCGCAGGATATTTTAAGATCAATTGAAGAATCCTATTCCGACAATATTACTGATGAATTTATTAAACCTATTGTTGCCATTGACGCATCGGGAAACCCAATCGGTGTGATAAAAGAAAACGATGTTGTTATTTGTTTCAATTTCCGTACGGACAGATGCAGGGAAATCACGCAAGTGCTTACGCAACAAAACATCCCTGAACAAGGCATGAACACACTGCCTCTGTATTATGTTACCATGACCAATTACGATCACACGTATAAAAATGTTCATGTGTTATATGATAAAGATAATTTAGTGAACACCCTCGGTGAAGTGCTTGAAAAGGCAGGGAAAACTCAGATCCGTATTGCGGAAACAGAAAAATATCCACACGTTACTTTTTTCTTTTCAGGCGGAAGAGAAAAAGAATTTATCGGTGAAAAACGACTGATGGTTCCATCCGCAAAAGTGGCTACGTATGATTTAAAACCGGAGATGAGTGCATATGAATTGACAGAACTTATTGTCCCTGAATTAAAAAAAGGAGAAACGGATTTTATTTGTATGAACTTTGCTAATCCGGATATGGTAGGACATACAGGCGTTTATAGTGCAGTAATAAAAGCTGTTGAAACAATTGATATTTGTACCAAGCGAGTAGTTGAGGCAGGTTTAGAAAGTGGTTATTCATTTATCATCATTGCCGATCATGGTAATGCTGATTATATGATAAATGAAGATGGTACGCCACATACCTCTCATACAACCAATCCGGTACCATGCATTTTAATTGACAAGGATTATAAAAAAGTAAATGAAGGAAAGTTATCTGACATTGCACCTACTATTTTAAAAATAATGGGTGTTCCAATTCCTAAAGAAATGCATGGGCATGTGTTGGTTTGATGGTCGGGATTTGTAATCCCGACCTTAGAGCAAACGGATTTCAAATCCGAAAATAAATTAGGTAAAATTATTTGGACATGAAAAAATTACTATACATCATTGCTTTTATAACGTGGACAATTAGTTCATTTGGACAACTTTGTAGTCCTGATTCTTTACGTTGTAGTCCTAATCCTTTTTCAGATAACCCAACTCTGACTTACTATGTAGCGACCAAAGACACATTGTCAATTACTATTTATAATACATTTGGACAAATAATGGGGCAAGTATTCGTTGATTCAATAATAAATATTGGGTCTTATTCATGTACTTTAATGGCTGGCACTTACCCTGCAGGTATTTACCATGTTACTCTTCAAAACAAATCTGGTAATCTTTGTCCGCGTAAAATAATAAAGCTTTCAGATGCTGGCATTACTCAATTTAAAAATCCAACCGACCTTAAAATATGTCCCAATCCGACAACTGAGATAATTAAAATTGAAACCACGCAGCCGTTTGACTTGCTTAAAATTTATTCTATTGACAATAAATTAGTGAAAGAAATAATTAATCCGCCGAAAAATATTTCTGTCGCTGACTTGCCTGCTGGTGTTTATCTGTTGACAGGTTTTAATAAGGACAAGTTAATCTTTAACTATAAAATAATCCGCCTCTAATAGTAGTTTACAGAAAACAATTGAAATCAATAAAAAATATGAAGATAATATTTCTGTTCGTTTTCACATTTCTAATATGTCAAATTAATTATGGACAAAATTTGAAAATAAAAATTTACAACAAATCAGGGTTTGACATTGATTCAGTTTTAATTGGAGACAAATTTGTTGGGGCTATTAAAAAAAACTCTTCAATTATAATTTTAGACTGTAGAGAAATTACACTTCAAGATGGTCTTCCTTATGGTCTTCCAGGCGGTATTATAATAAATGAAACTACAAATAAAGAGTTAATTGGACTTTGTGGTACAGGTCGAATTAAAGTAACAAAAGGTAATTTTAAATTTGACATTACGGCATCTAAAAATGAATTTGGATACAGATTGTTTTGGGATAAACACTAAGAAACTTAAGCCACTAAGATTTTAACTATGAATTCAACCAACACTTACATCGAAAAAAATAAAGAACGTTTCATTAACGAACTTTTTGAATTGCTAAGGATTCCATCGGTAAGCGCGGATCCAAAATACAAGAACGATGTTATTAAAACTGCTGATGCTGTTAAAGAAAAATTAATAGCAGCCGGTGCTGACAAAGTGGAGATATGCCCTACCGCTGGTTATCCGATAGTATATGGCGAAAAAATAATTGATGCTAAATTACCAACTGTTCTGGTTTATGGTCATTATGATGTGCAACCCGCAGACCCGCTTGAACTTTGGCATTCAGGACCTTTTGAACCAATCATTAAAGATGGCAATATTTATGCGCGTGGTGCGTGTGATGACAAAGGGCAAATGTTTATGCATGTGAAAGCATTCGAATTAATGATGAAAACGAATTCCTTGCCCTGCAATATAAAATTTATGATAGAAGGTGAAGAGGAAGTTGGTTCGGATAATCTTGGAACATTTGTAAAACAAAACAAAGAAAAATTAAAAGCAGACATAATCTTAATTTCTGATACCGGAATTATTGCCAATGATATACCTTCTATAACAGTTGGCTTACGCGGATTGAGTTATCTAGAAGTGGAGGTTACCGGTCCAAATCGTGATCTGCATTCAGGATTATATGGAGGAGCTGTTGCAAATCCAATTAATATTTTGTGCAAAATGATCGCCCAGATGAAAGACGATAAAGAGCACATTACCATTCCGGGCTTTTATGATGATGTGGAAATACTTAGTGCGGAAGAACGCGCAGAGATGGCAAAAGCACCATTCAAATTAGATGAATATAAAAAAGCGTTGGATCTGTCGGACATACATGGTGAAGAAGGATTCAGCACCAACGAACGAAATTCTATTCGTCCGACATTGGATGTAAATGGCATCTGGGGAGGTTATACAGGCGAAGGAGCAAAAACTGTTATTGCTTCAAAAGCATTTGCAAAAATCTCCATGCGCTTGGTCCCTCATCAAAACAGTGATAAAATTACTGAACTTTTTAAAAAATATTTTGAGAGCATCGCACCGAAATCCGTTAAGGTGAAAGTAACACCGCATCATGGCGGGGAACCTGTTGTAACGCCAAGCGATTCGGTTGCATACAAAGCAGCAAGTATGGCAATGGAAACAACCTTTGGCAAAAAACCAATACCTGTTCGCAGTGGTGGAAGCATTCCAATTGTAGCTATGTTTAAATCGGAATTAGGTTTGGATTCGGTACTGATGGGCTTTGGTTTGGATTCGGATGCTATCCATTCGCCAAACGAACATTACGGTGTGTTTAACTATTTAAAGGGCATTGAAACGATTCCTTATTTTTATAAATATTATGCAGAGTTGAGTATTTAAACCTCACCCCTACCCCTCTCCTTGAAAAAAGGAGAGGGCGCGAAACTTAAAACAAAAAATAAACAATTTTTACTATACAAAATTAAATATTGCCCTCTCCTTTGGAGAGGGATTAAGGGTGAGGTCTATGAAAAAAACTATTTCTATTTTATTCACATTTTGTATTATTTTATTCACTTCTTGCAAGGAATATCAAGAAGTAAGTTTTAGTGAGATCAATAATGTTAATGTTACAACTCTGAGTCAGAAGGGAGTGGAAGCCACTATTACAGCGCATATCAAAAATCCAAATAAGGTAGCATTCACTATTTACAGATCTGAAATGGATGTAACAGTCGGCGGAATAGATGCAGGTAAAGCCCAGATGACAGAAAACGTAAGAATAAAAGCCCAATCAGAAGAAATATATACGTTTAAAATAAAATCAGACTTTTCAAATTTAAGTTTCGCAGACATGCCTAAAATAATGGCAATGGCGATGAGCAAACACGTAAAAGTTGGATTAAAAGGAAATTTAAAAGTTGGGAAACTATTTGTAAAAAAGTCTTTCCCCTTTGATATCATAAAAAATGTTCCAATAGAAGGAATGTAATTCGAATTTATTCTAATGTTCAAACTAAATGTTCTACCCAAAAAAAATAGTATTCTTATTATTAGGTCTCATTTCTATAGGGTTTACAACCTTTACCAGGATTGATGATGAATGGGTATTAAAGAAACAGAGCAATGGAGTTTCTGTGTATAACCGTGGAGTAGAAAATACGGCTGTTAAAGAATTAAGAGCTATAACCCAATTAGAAACATCCTTGTCGAGTATCATTGCTTTACTTTTAGATAGAGAATCTTATCCACAATGGGTTTATAAGTGTGCAAAATCGCATGTCTTGAAGGAGGTCACTGATGTTGAAGCGATTTGCTATCAAAACGTGGTAGCACCATGGCCCATCGACAACCGCGATATTATTTTAAATGTAACTGTGAAACAGGATGAAACTACAAAAGTTGTATTTCTAAATTCAATCAGTAAACCCGATTATATTCCGGAAGTTGACAATCATGTTAGAGTGCTTGAATTTAGGGCATCGTGGACGCTTACACCACTAAAAAACGGAATCGTAAATTGCGAATATCAATTACTTTTTGATCCGGGTGGAAATGTTCCAACGTGGATCGTTAATGCCGCTGCCATTGATGGTCCGTTTGAAACGACAAGTAATATGAGGCGAATGGTACTGAAAGAAAAATATCAAAAAATGCATTACACCTTTATCAAGGAACTTCAATAAAAAGTACAATCAACCTTTTAAATTCAAAACAAATATGAGTCTTATTGCATTTCTGAATAAAATAAATACATCACCTGAAACGATTGAATTTAATGACACCATAGCTGTTATCGATGAAAATTATGAGTTTACTCCCACCCTGTTTAAAAATGGAAATGCCATCAATGAAGCAGGTAAAAATTCCGGTTCGTGTAAATTATTTGCTTTTGCGAAACTCCATCATTTAATTGCTATTCAAACATTAAACTGCTTTGGTGCCTATTATCGTAATGATGTGCTTCAACATCCCGATGGCACAGATCATCAAAATATCAGAAATTTTATGAATACAGGATGGGAAGGTATTCTGTTTGAAGGGACTCCACTTAAACAAAAATAATTTGTAACATGGAAGCATTAGATAATATCGTTGAATTCAAATCTTCACCTGAAATCAGAGAAAAATTATATCAATACGGAATAGCTAAAACCTTTCAGGAAGGCGATGTGATATTAAATGAAAACGCTTATATCAAAGCAATTCCACTGGTTACAAGCGGAAACATCAGAGTGATGCGTACAGATGAAGATGGCAGAGAAATATTATTGTATTACATCAAAGCCGGCGAGAGTTGCATCATGTCATTTTTAGGAGGTTTGCATCACGACACCAGCAAAGTAAAAGCCATAGCCGAAGAAGAAACGGAAATACTTTTTATCCCGATTGATAAAGTGAGCGAGCTTATCAAAGAATTTCCTGAATGGCTGGATTATATTTTCCGATTATATCATAAACGTTTCGAAGAATTATTGGAAGTGGTAAACGCCGTTGCATTTAAAAAAATGGATGAACGATTGCTAAATTTCATCAAAAAAAAATGTGAACTTACCAAGAGTCACACGTTATATGTAACTCATGAACAATTGGCAAACGAGCTTGGTACCGCTCGTGTAGTGGTTTCCCGACTACTTAAGCAAATGGAAGATGAGAATATCGTAAAACTCGGCAGAAATAAAATTTCCCTTCTGTAACAAAAGTAGCTGTAGTCCATTTTGTATTGTTTTACATTTGTTTGACAGTATCATTCACTTAAAACCAAAACAAATGAAAAAAAATATGGGAACAGCCGACAAAGTAGTAAGAATACTTGCGGCAATCATTATCGCCGCCTTATATTATTTCAAACAAATTTCAGGAATAACAGCAATCGTTCTGCTCATTATTGCAGGTGTTTTTATCGTCACCAGTTTCCTGAGTTTTTGTCCTTTATATTTGCCTTTCGGAATTTCAACTAAGAAAAAAGATAAGTAAAATGGAAGTACAAAATGTTATCATCATCGCTTTGATTGGTATCGTATCGGGCATTTTAGGCGGCATGTTCGGCTTAGGTGGAGCTGTAATAATAATTCCTGCCTTAGTAATGGTCCTCGGATATTCTCAGCAAATGGCACAAGGCACCACCTTGATGATGATGGTGCCGCCTATTGGAGCCTTAGCGGCCTTTCAATATTATCAAAAGGGATTTGTTGACATAAAAGCCGCATTCATCATGGCAGCATTTTTCTTTGTTGGTGGATATTTAGGGGCTAGGTTCGCGACAAATCTTCCGCAGGAAATATTAAAAAAAATTTTCGCCATCATGCTAATTGTTATCGCTATAAAAATGCTGTTTTTTGGTAAAATTCAAAATTAATTTCTTTATGTAACAAAAGTAGCTGTGCAGACTAATTCAGCCTTGTACCTTTGTTTCAGATAACCAATAAAAAATCAAATTATGGAAATCAAACAATTTGAAGATAAAAATTTAGCGCACTTCTCCTATGCAATACTAAGCAATGGAGAGATCGCATTAATTGATCCTGCTAGAGATCCGCAACCATATTATGATTTTGCAAAACAACATCAAGCTAAAATAATAGCAGTCATAGAAACTCATCCGCATGCTGATTTTGTGAGCAGTCATTTAGAAATTCACAACACAATCGGTGCAACAATTTACGTTAGTAAATTGCTTAGCGCAGATTATATTCATCAAACATTTGATGAAGGGGATGCAATTGTTTTAGGACACATTACTCTAAAATCAATCAACACACCTGGACATTCACCTGATAGCATCAGCATTGTAGCGATTGATGAATATGGAAAAGAACAGGCCGTTTTTACAGGAGATACTTTATTTATAGGAGATTGCGGCAGACCAGATCTGAGAGAACAAGCAGGAGCAATAACTGTTGAAAGAGCCGAATTAGCAAAACAAATGTATCATTCGCTTCGCGATAAATTAATGACATTGCCGGATCATGTTTTAGTTTACCCTGCACACGGCGCAGGTAGCTTATGCGGCAAAGGTTTAAGCGATCAAAAAATAAGTACCATAGGTGCAGAAAAAATCAGCAACTGGAGTTTGCAAAATAAAAGTGAAGCAGATTTTGTAGCAGAACTATTAATAGATCAGCCATTCATTCCAAAATATTTTCCTTTTGATGTTGAAATAAATAAAAAAGGTGCTGAAGCATTTTTGGAAAGTATCACAAAAGTGGAAAGGAGAGAACCCGTTACTTGCAAAGGCTGTGCGAATTCTCTTAACCCTGAGATCATCATTATTGATACACGGCCACAAGACAAATTTAAAAAAGCACACTTAAAGAATGCCTTCAACCTGATGTATGACAGCAAGTTTGAAACATGGCTCGGCAGTATCGTGAGTCCGGATGAGAAATTTTATCTACTTGCAGAAAATGAAACCATACTAAACGAGCTTATTGCACGTACCGCTAAAATAGGTTACGAAAAGCAAATTGTTTTGGCTTTTACATCAGATTTCGGAAATACAGAAATGGAATATTTTGACAACAAACAATTGCTCGATAATGCAAAAGCATTTACCATCGTTGATATCCGTAATCAGTCTGAAGTAAATGCACAAACTATTTTTACAGATCGCATTCATATTCCACTGCATGAATTAAGGGAACGTGTAAATGAAATTCCTGTAGACAAACCCATCGTAGTGCATTGTGCCGGAGGTTACCGTAGCGCAGCCGGAAGTAGTATTATCAAATCAAAACTTAACAAAGCTCCGCAAATATTTGATTTAGGTGAAGCTGTAAAAACCTTTCAAAGATGAACATTATAAATAAAAACAAACTCATCATACTTGGAGTAATTGCCGGCGCAATAAGTGGTTTCCTCTATTATTATTTTGTTGGGTGTACCAGCGGCACCTGTGCAATTACATCCAACCCTTTTAACAGCACGATATACGGTGCAGTAATGGGAGGATTGATCTTCAATATTTTCAAAAAAGAAAAAACTAGAACAGAAGAAAAATGAACAACGAAAAAATCATAAAGGAAAAGTTGGGCACCATCATAGATGTGCGTACACCGGCTGAATTTCAAGGTGGTAATGTTGCAGGATCCATTAATATTCCAATGCAAGAAATTACAAGCCGTATAGAAGAAATAAAATCATTAAAAACTCCATTGGTATTGTGTTGCGCGTCGGGCGGAAGAAGCGGACAGGTTCACAGCTTCCTCTCACAAAATGGCATTGAATGCATTAATGGAGGGTCGTGGTTAGATGTAAATTATTATCAATCTCAAACTAAATAAAAATGATACAGACATTAAAAAATTTATTCGGTATCGGTCCAAAAGTTGACTATGCTGACTTAACAAAAAATGGAGCCATAATTCTTGATGTGCGCAGCACAGGAGAATATGCGGGCGGAAATATCAAAGGCTCTATCAATATTTCAGTAGATACTTTGAGCAACAATCTAAGTAAACTGAAAGACAAAAACAAACCTATCATTACCTGTTGCGCATCAGGCATGAGAAGCGCTTCTGCAAAAAGTATTTTAAAATCAAACGGCTATACACAAGTACACAATGGTGGCAGCTGGAGCAGTTTACAAAATAAAATAAAAAGATAAAAAATTAAACAACATTGAAGATGTTACCTTTGAAGAAATAAAAATGAACTAATTATGGAACCACACTATTATACCGTAAATCTAAATTGGACAAGTGATAGAAAAGGAGAAATTTCATCTCCTGAACTAAAAACTAAAATTGAAGTTGCCACTCCACCCAATTTCCCTAAAGGAGTGGAAGGTCTATGGTCGCCGGAACATTTACTGACGGCAGCTGTTAACAGTTGTTTCATGACCACTTTTTTATCCGTTGCCGAAAATTTTAAATTAGAATTTAAAAGTTTTAGTTGTTCATCAAAAGGGAAACTTGAACAAGTAGAAGGCAAATTTTTAATGACCGAAATAATTCTGGAACCAATACTATTTATCGCCAATGAAGCAGATAAAGAAAGGGCGGAACGAATTTTACAAAAGTCGGAAGTTGCCTGTTTAATTTCAAATTCAATAAAAGCAAATGTAAGTTTGTTAACAACAATTAAATTTTAACGCTAACAAGAATAATCAATCAATCGATTATTAAATTCAAAAAGATGCTTACAGATATATTCTATTCGGTAATAAAAAACAAATGTCCGCAATGTCATCAGGCAAACGTATTTGAAACCAATAATCCTTTTAATCTTAAAAGATTTGACAAAATGCATGAATCATGCAGTCATTGTGGAGTTAAATATGAAAAAGAACCAGGCTTTTTTCAAGGTGCCATGTATGTTAGTTATGGCTTAACAGCAGGATGGTTTATTATTACCTGGGCATTGGATACTTTTATATTTAAATCGGAAACTTGGCAATATTTAACTTTTGTTATCATCTCAATCATTCTATTAATGCCGCTTACTTTTCGTATTTCACGGTTAATATGGATTAACTTTTTTATTCCTTTCAACAAAAATAAAATATGAATAATAATTAAAACGATGTAAATACCTCTGCGCTTATTTATTTCCTCTTTTTAAAATTCTGCCTTGTGTGTGCTAAATCATGGCTGTTTTTAAAAATAGATTTGTAAAAAACGTTACAATCATTTATGTTTGTAGTATCCTTTTTCCCACTCCAACCAAAGATAAAGGAGATAAATATTTGAAAAAAAACATTTGAAAAAAGGGTTTATTTCCATACTGACTTTATTTCTACTTATTGATTGCACAGCGCAAATCATCATCAACAAACCTATTGACGTAACAATTGCAGACATCAATTTTAATCCGGATGTAATTTCAGAAAATAAAATTAAAAGGATCGATGTTATTATTTCTGATAAACCTGATGGTTCCGTAATACTTAACAAAGGTGCCGGAATCGTTTATAAGTTTAATGAAACCGGTTATATCACTCGTTATATGTACACTATTTTAAATAAGAAAGAAATAGAAGAAATTCATCATCCTGCCATAAAAAAACATGGCAAAATTGTTCAGAAAGCAAGTACCCAAACTATACCAAAATATATTCACGATACTATCAATGTCTATGTATTTTACGATTCCAAAAATCATATTATTTCCAAACGTATAAAAATTGGAGATTTTTTTCATTGCTATTATTATCAATACAACGAATACGGACAGATCAGAAAAGAATACCATTGCAAAGAAACCAATATCAGTGGTAACAATAAGGAATTTATACTTGGCGAACAAAAAATAATATCGTCCGAAATATTTGAATACACTAAACTAACCAACACTCAAATTAAAAAGAAAACATTAAATGATCAGTTGAATGTTTACAAAAAAGCAATCATAAATTATGATGATAAAAAGAATAAACTCTCCGAAAATGCTGAGTTTATTGTAAGTTGCATGCGACAAGAAAACAGTTATCAATATGATACTAGTAACAGATTATTGAAGCAAACTTATACAAGTAATGAAGATGGTGAAATAAAAATGGAATCTGTTTTCGACTATGACAACAACGGAAATCTTTTATCTGAAAAGAAATTTAAAAACGATGTATTAACATTTGAGATACATTTTATATATGACGATAAAAACACATTGATAAAATCAGAAGTGGACCGCGACTATTTAAACGCTACAGTTATTATTAAAAAATATGAGTACACTTTTTATTAGATCCTGCCTAATTTTAGTTAAATATTTATGCCAAATTTTTCTATACCCCAACTTTACAGATTGATCAAAAAAAATCGGACCCAAAGATTAAATTGAGCCCGATTAAATATTGTATTTGTCAAACATTAATTAACCTACTACCTTCTTCACAAGATCAGCAGCCTCTTGCAATGTAATAGCGGAAAAAACTTTTAATCCTGATTCATCAATTATTTTTTTAGCTTCAATAGCATTGGTGCCTTGTAAACGTATGATAATAGGCACATTGATAGTTCCCATATTTTTACATGCATCTACAATACCTTGCGCCACTCTGTCGCAACGAACGATACCTCCAAAAATATTTACAAGGATTGCCTTTACTTTAGGGTCTTTTAAAATGATACGGAAAGCTTGCTCAACACGTTCAGCATTTGCGGTACCACCTACATCAAGAAAGTTTGCAGGCTCTCCACCAGAAAGTTTAATAATATCCATGGTAGCCATTGCTAAACCTGCACCATTCACCATACAGCCTACGTTACCATCTAATTTAACATAGTTTAAATTATGCGCTCCCGCTTCTACCTCTGTAGGGTCCTCCTCTGCCGTATCGCGCAAAGCGGCCAGATCAGGATGACGAAACAATGAATTACCATCCAAAGATACTTTTGCATCAACTGCAATAATTTTATTATCCGATGTTTTTAAAACCGGATTAATTTCAAACATGGCTGAATCAGTTGCCTCGTATGCTTTATATAAAGAAGCAATAAATTTTGTCATCGCTTTGAAAGCTTCACCGTCAAGACCAAGATTAAAAGCAATTTTACGACATTGAAAATCGCGTAAACCCACTCTCGGATCTATCTCTTCTTTAAAAATTAAATGAGGGGTATCGTGAGCAACAGTTTCAATATCCATACCTCCTTCGGTTGAATAAACAATGGCATTCCTTCCTTTAGCACGATCAAGTAAAACACTCACGTAAAACTCTTTTGTAGGTGTTGCTCCCGGATAATATACATCCTGCGCGATCAATACTTTATTTACTTTTTTACCGGTTGTACTTGTTTGAAGGGTAACCAAATAATTTCCAAGAATATTGGTTGAAATGGTTTTTATATCATCCAGATTTTTTGCCAATGCAACACCGCGTTGTTCGGTTCCCACAATTTTTCCTTTACCGCGCCCACCCGCATGTATCTGCGATTTTACAACCCACCAGCCTGTACCGGTTTGTTTTTGTAATTCTTTTGCAGCCTCCACAGCTTTTTCAGGTGTATCCGCTAAAATGCCTTCTTGTATTGCCACTCCAAATCCTTTTAAGACGGCTTTCCCTTGATATTCGTGTATATTCATAATTTATATTTTATGTATTCGAAATGAGTGATTTGCTGTGAATTTCTAATTTAGAAGTTTCAAATATATGTTTTTTATTGAGGATTATCAAATCGTTTGAAGAATTATTAAAAATAAAAATCCCTCAGCAATTACTTGATGAGGGATCTTTAAAAACTCTTATAAAAAGATTATTGTTCTGCTTTTTTATCTTCTTTCTTAGCGTAACGGGTACGGAATTTATCAACGCGACCTGCTGTATCTACCAACTTAACTTTACCTGTGTAAAAAGGGTGCGACATATGAGAAATTTCCAACTTAACAATTGGATACTCGTTACCATCTTCCCATTTAACGGTTTCTCTGCTTTCTACGCATGATTTTGTTAAAAAAGAGTAATTGATACTCAAATCTTTAAATACCACTAAACGGTAATTTTCCGGGTGAATTCCTGTTTTCATTTTTATTCTGTTTTATTTTCGGACTGCAAATATAGTTATTTGAAATCATTCTGCAATGTTTATTTTGAAAAAATAGTCATTACGTTAATTTGTTCTCGATACGTCATGCCCAAAAGCACGACTACTCGAACTGACAGTCACATTTGTCACTTCGAGTAGCGAGGAACGAGCGTATCGAGAAGCCTTGGGTAATGAACTATATAAAATAGCTTTTCTCCAACTCCTTCTTCAGCATATTCAGAGCGGCATTGGCCGTTTTCTGAATATTTCTCTCGCGATTATTTCCAAATAAAAACTTTTCTGAAATTACCTTATCAGGCATTGCTATTGCTATCCAAACGGTTCCCACAGGTTTTTTGTCGGTACCTCCTGTTGGTCCGGCTATACCCGAACACGCAATTGAATAATCTGTTTTAAGCTTTTCCCGAACAGATACAGCCATTTGTTCAACTACAGGTTGGCATACAGCACCTTTTGCATCCAACAGTTCTTTTGAAATGCCCAATTCTATTTCCTTTACTCCATTGGAATATGAAATTACAGAACCAGCATAATAATCGGAACAGCCGGGAACTTTGGTAATGAGATGAGAAATATAGCCTCCGGTGCAGCTTTCAGCAGTAGAAAGTGTTTTCTTTTTATCTCGCAAAAGCTTCCCTACCAATTGCTCTAATGTTTCCCTTTCTTCGCCAAAAACTTCATACCCATAAATATATTCCGGAATAATTGTTTTTAGCTCTTCGATCTTTTTGTCAACTATGGCATTCAAGCTATCCTTATCATTACCGGAAGTGCTCAGCCTTAAACGCACCATCATTCCCGGTGAAGGCAAATATGCCAGCTTAATGCCCACCTCAGCTAAACTATTTTCCCAATCAATTATCAGTTCAGCTAAAAATGATTCCCCGATACCCTGGGTAAGAACTGTTTTGTGCACTATATGGGGTAATTTAAAACGTACCTTAATTTTCGGAATTACGATATTTTGCATCATAGCCTTCATTTCGTAGGGCACACCAGGCATGGAAACAAATACTTTCCCCTTCACATCAAACCACATTCCGGGGGCAGTGCCATTTGGATTTCTCAGCACAGTGCATATTTCGGGAACTTCCGCCTGTAAACGATTAATAGGTGTTACTTCTTTTCCATAATAATTAAAAACGTTGAGCACGTCCTGATAGGCTTCTTCATCAAAACGCATATCGGTTTTAAAATACTGAGCCAATGTTTTTTTGGTAATATCATCTTTTGTGGGACCCAAACCTCCGGTTATCAAAATAATATCAGCGCGGCTTTTGGCTTCATCCAATGCTTTAATAATATGCTCCCGATCGTCCGAAACAGAAGAAATTTGTTTGACACTTATACCATTTAAATTAAGTAAAGTGGCGATAAATGCCGAATTGGTATCAATAACCTGTCCTATTAAAATTTCATCACCTATAGTAATTATTTCGGCTTGCATATATTTAGTTAAAAGTTGGGAGTTTGAAAGTTGAAGAAAACAAAAACAAACTTCATTCTGTTCCATAAGAATTAATTGTCCATGTAAATTGATAACCTGAGGTAATGCGTTGCATGATTGGTGTAGCGAAAAAGGTTTGCTGTTGTAAGGTGGTAGCTGTTGGAGATGGTTGTGATTGCACAACAATTTCTTGATGGTATATCAAACCAACACCTCGCGCATATTTTTCTGTTCGATATTCTCTGCTTGTTAAAATTCCGCCGCCGTCATCATATAAAGTTTCCAAAACCATACCAAAGCTATTATTACCAATACTCAGAGGCACATCAACAAATTCATAACTAAAATCCCTCTCATCATTGGTATTTTGAGCATTTGCATTCCATGTTTTATTTTTTATAACGGGGAAAATTAGCCGAACGAATCTTACATTTTCCTCCACTTTTTCGGCAGTAGTAGTGGTTTTGTTTTCCATCCAAACATCTCTTAATGTCCATGACATTGCACTATATGGAACGATGCTGTCATAATGTTTTACATATCTTTCCAAACGTAAAGTAGGGCGGTTTTGATTATCGGTAAAAACAGATTGTATTTTTTCCTTTATCTGAAACTTATAATTTGTTACTTTGGTGGGAGTGAAAAAATCATCGTAATAAGTGGAATCCACATCATATATTACATATCGGCCCACCTGATCGGGAAAATAATTATAGCCCATATCAATGGTGGAAACATCTTTTTTACAGGAAAAGAGAGTAAGAGCAAAAATAGCGGAGATAAACAATATGCTAAAATTTGGTTTCATTCTACTAATAATTTTATTAGCTAAGTTAAGCAATTTTATCTAAAAAAATTATATCAATATTGGACGTTGCCGTTCAATAATTCCACCACCAACAAGATCATCACCTTCGTAAAATACAGCGGATTGCCCCGGCGCTACAGCAGATACTGTATTATGAAACAATACATTTAATTTATCATTTACATGAGAAACAGTAGCCATTGTGCCGGGATCCTTATAGCGTATTTTAGTAAGCGTCTGATAACTATCAGGTAAATGCGCGTATTTGATAAGGTTAAATTGTCCAACGGTCATTTGTTGTTGTTCCAGATCATCTTTTGTTCCAAGCACCACGGTATTGGTTTCCGGAACAATTTCCAATACGTGCAAAGGCTCGCCGACAGCTATTTCTAACCCTTTACGTTGTCCCACAGTATAAAAAGGAAAACCTTTATGTTTACCTAAGATACGACCTGTCCTGTCAACAAAATTGCCACCATCAACACGTTGTTCCAGACCTTCTACCTTGTGTTTCAAAAATCCGCGGTAGTCATTATCCGGCACAAAACAAATTTCATAACTCTCGTTTTTAGTTGCTAGATCAACATAACCATGGTCGATCGCCATTTGTTTTATTTCCGATTTAAGGTAATTCTGCAATGGGAACATGGTTCGTTTTAAACTTTCCTGAGACAAACCCCAAAGTACATAGGACTGATCTTTGGTTTGATCCAGGCCTTTTGAGATCACATAACGATCATTTTCCTGGCGGATACGTGCATAGTGGCCAGTAGCGATAAATTCACAATCCAACATGTCTGCGCGTTTTAAAAGCGCTTCCCATTTAATGTGTGTATTACACAGTACGCAAGGGTTTGGTGTGCGACCTGCTAAATATTCCTCAACAAAATTATCAATAACAAAATTGCCAAATTCATTTCTGATATCAAGTATAAAGTGCGGAAAACCTAAATTTACAGCCAATAATCGGGCATCGTTAATAGAATCCAAACTGCAACATCCTGTTTCTTTACTTGAACCACCCGACGATGCATAATCCCATGTTTTCATGGTAATACCAACAACCTCATATCCCTGCTCATGTAGCAATAAAGCAGCAATGGAACTATCAATTCCACCACTCATTGCTAATAACACTTTTCCTTTTTTACTCATTCTTTTTTTAGTTTGAAAGTACAAAGTTAGAAAGTTCAAAGTTGGGAAGATTGTAGCACATTTGATACATTCATTAACAATATATTGCCTTCCTTTACTCTTTTTTTTGAACTTTGAACTTTGAACTTTCTAAAATTTCTAAATTTCTAAATTAAACTAATTATTTATCCTGAAATGGATCTGGAACTTCAAATTTCTCAGAAAGCTTTCTTTCCTTTTCCTCTTGGTCTTTCGAGATCACATTCGGATCTTTTTTCCCTTGAAATAAACCATCAATATAATCATCTGTCCGCTCCAGCGTTCCGTCCTCCTTGTAATATTTCCATGCACCATTCTTTAAATCACTTTTATAAAGACCTTCTGCATTCACTTTACCTGAAGGATGGTAAAAAGAAGCTTTCCCTTCCACTTTATTATTAACATACTGCCCTTGATATTTTAACTGGCCGCTTTCAAAATACTTGGTGCAAGGCCCTTCAAGAACTCCGTTTTTCCAATTTTTTTCCTCAGCAATTTCTCCGTTAGAATAATAAACCTTAAAGATTCCATTCTTTACACCATTCACATAATTTTCAGTTGAAAGAAGCTTTCCACTTCTTCCATAAAATTTCCATAGGCTGTCCTTTTTCTCAGTCACGTATTTTCCTTCACCGGTAATTAATCCTCCTGCATCAAACATTTGCGTATGAGCGATTGTACCATTTTTAGAAAACACTGTAACCGCCCAGGGGGTGCCGGTATCATAAAAATAAGTAAACTTCCCTACCGGAACATTATCTACAAAATTACCTTCATACATTTTCTTTTTGTCTTCATCCAGTTTTATCCAATGTCCTTGCTTTTTGCCGGCAGCATCGGTTTTATTCAAATTATCGTTTTGTGCAAAAGCACTAAAAGAAAAAAGAAAAAAAAATGTAGCAAAAATTTGAAAAATGTTTTTCATCTATAATTTGAGAATTTGTTTACCTAAATTAACACATAATTTTTTGTCATGCCGACGAAGGAAGCATCTTGCTCCTTTATATCATTATTCTATTCAATGAGATCCTTCGTGGAGCCTGTCCTGAACCTGATGAAGGACTTTGGATGACAAACCATAAGACATTTGCGCCAAAACAAAGTTAATCAAATTTTACCTTTTTAAAACGATTAATTGCTTTTAAGACATCATTTAAACTGATACAATTCACAGCTTCCGGTATGTATTCCGTTTTATAGAAAGCCTTTTGTAATTCAGCAGATACAATTTTTTCCATGTTGTTGTAACCATATATTTCAACAGCGCTGGTACAAGTGAATAAAGTAACGATAGGAATTTTCAATGCCAATGCAATGTGCATACCCAAGGTATCACCTGAAATTATTAAAGATGTATTTCCGATGTCCTGCAAATAATCTTTTAAATGTTCGCGTTCTTTAAAAAAAACAACTTCATAACCATCGCGTTTTAGATGTTCAGCTAATTGCGGAAACTGATTCCACATTTTTGTTGGCCACCTTGCTCCTGCCCTATCTTCAATCCCAATAACATTTGGTTTACCATTAGAATGAACATCTTCAGGAATTAAATATTGTTCACCATTAAATTTAGCACCCAGCATCCTGAACAATATTTCCTGAAAAGAAAATGTATTTTGCCATTTCAGTTCATCTGCTCTTACCTTACCAAAGCGTGATGATAAGCCCATATCAAACCATTCCCGGGAATCATCAGTGTAAACTATTTTATCATCCTTGATATATGCTCCGAACAATTGTTTGGTCTTTATTTTTGAAGCTAGGGTTGCGCATTTAAAATCATCATCTAAAGAGATCACAAGATCGAAAGTATCCTGTAAAATACCTGACTGTTCAACATCGTCAATCGCAATTACCTTTTTAAGATTTGGTTGCTTGAAAGGTAAGATAGCAATATTGTGTTTGGCCGTTATCCAGGTAATTTCATCGTTTGCAAACAGGTACAATAAAACGGTTGTTCTGACCACATCACCTGTTGCACCAATTTTTATTATTACAATTTTTCTTGACATTCTATTTTAGTAAACTATTTACAAATATCCCTAAATTGGTATATCCTAAACCTTTTGTGTAATTTTTTATATTGGAGACGTAATCAATCGTATTCTTAGTTGATAAGATCTGGTTCAGACCATTCACTAAATTTTCTAAACTATTATCCGGGATCACTTTACCTGTTTCACCATCTATTACTAATTCAGCAACACCGCCAACATCGGTAACTAAAACAGGAATTTTAAAACCATAGGCCATCATTAAAATACCACTTTGAGTCCCTGAATTATAAGGCAAACAGGATAGATCAGCTGCTTTGAAATAAGGTTCAATTTTTTCATTGGGGATAAAATTATCAACCAAAATAATTTTATCATTCAGCTCCAATTTATCGATCAGATCGGTATATTTTTTTATATCTTCATAGCACTCACCAATAATCAGCAAAGTAGTATTAGGCTGTAATTTTAAGATCTCTTTAAAAGCGATGATCAATTTATCAAGCCCTTTGTATGCACGGATCAATCCGAAAAATAAAATAACGTTATCGGTTTTAATGCCTAAAAACTCACGGGCTGATTGTTTATTGTATTTATTCAGATCATAACAATCATAGATGGATAAGGTAGTTTGATGAATGGGTTTATTGGTAAAATCGGCTGTTATCTGTTCGCTGATAAATTTTGATTGGCAAATAAAAGCGTCAGCATATTTGAGGGTGAATTTTGTTGAGAATGAATCGAACCAACGTTTTTCGTGAGAAACATAATTTTCAACCAAAAACACCACTTTGGTATTTTTATTTCTTTTTACAAGTCGGGCGATGGTACTTAAAGCAGGTCCAAAGAATGGCATCCACCATACAATAATTACAAGATCCGGATTCAACTTTTTTATTTCAGAAGCCGCTTTCAGCCATGTAAAAGGATTAATAGAATTAATGATCCTTTTTATTTTAGAGGTGTGTTCGAAAGGAATTACTTCCGATTCATCAAATTGAGTGGTACCCGGGAAAAATATGGATGGATATAATAATTTATAGGAAATTGTATTGCAATCGTAACCCAATTTAGAAAGTGCATTGTATAAATAAGCTTCCACCAATGCTTGTCCTCCCCTGTATGGATAGGCTGGACCGACAAGAACTATTTTATTTTTATGCAGCATGGCTGCAAAGATAAAAATATTTACTCTGTTATTCTTTTCCTCGCGGTTTAAAATAATAAGTCAACATGAAACCACAATAGTTACCATTGTTGGCAAATGAATGTGTGTATAATTTATTGTCAACTGTGTAACTAACTGCTGACGTAGCAATGTTTGAAAAACCAAAATTAGCTATTAATCCAAATTGAAGGATGCTTCCTTTCTTCAAGGTCTTTTCGACACCCCCCATAACTTGTCCTGTAATAACAGTAAACTTATTTGCAGTAATTGTTTGATCCAGATACAATGAATTGCTTGCTGCATCGCCACCTGACGGCAATGCATGTGAAGTTTGATTTACATTATTAAAATTACTCATGGTGGCAAAGCCTGCTCCAACAAACAAACGATTATTTTTACAATTTGGATTAAATGCATAAATGGCTGTTAGAGGGATTTGCAGCACTGAAATACCTAAATTATTTTTTGTAAATTGATCATCCTTTTTCAATAAAGAATAATCTTTTGCTAAAGCATATTCAAAACCAATTGAGCTTATACCCATGCCGGATTGCACACTCCAGTGCTTATTAAAAAAATAACGTGCTGTAAAACCAAGAGTAGCTTTTCCATAATCGTTGTGATTAAAAAGCGCATTGGCATCACTTGATCCACCTACATAAGTGGAATGATTGCCGGCAATGCCAAAGGTAGCACCGTAGCTGATACCTTTTTGTGCAGAAGCAAAAACAATTGTGCCAACACATATTAAAGTAGATATTAATTTTTTCATGATCTGATTTTATATTGCAATTCTTTAGCTAAAATATAACAGAAATCGAAGAAAACAAATAAAATCTTACAAATTTTGGAAGAAGCAAAGTCTTATCGAGCATAGTCTAAAGGTGGCAATTACTTATGAGTTATGCAACTCCATCACCGTGATCTCCGGTGAAATCCCTATTCTGCCGGGATAACCTATAAAGCCCAATCCACGGTTTACATACAAATGTTGATCTCCATGTTGATACAGACCTGCCCATTGTTTATAAACATATTGTGAAGGGCTCCATTTAAAGCCCGGGATCTCAATGCCAAATTGAAATCCGTGCGTATGACCACTGAAGGTAACATCAATATCTTTATATTCTTCTTTCACTTGAAAGTTCCAGTGGGAAGGGTCGTGTGAGAGAAGTAATTTAACAGGATATTTTTCAGTTCCTGAATGTGCTTTTTTCAAGTCGCCATATTTTGGAAAATTCAAATTTGCTCCCCAATTTTCAATACCAATAATAGCTATTTCGGAGTCGCCTCGTTTAAACGGAACGTGCTCATTCATTAACAAGCGCCATCCTAATGTTTCATGTACTTTTTTAAGGTCTTCCAAATTTTTCTTCTTCGCTTCTCTGCTGTCCCATTGAACATAATCACCATAGTCGTGGTTACCAAGAGTGCTAAACACACCCATTGGTGCTTTAATTTTACCTAAAACCTCCATCAGCATTTCCGTTTCCGTAGCTCTGTCGTTCACCAGATCTCCTGTAAAAAATATCACATCCGCTTTTTGCTGATTAATTATCTTTACAGCTTCTTCCAAATGTGTTGTTGAAACAAAACTACCGGAATGTATATCTGAAATTTGTACAATTTTTAAACCATTGAAAGCGGATGGCAAATTGGGTAAAACAATTTTGGTGGTATGTATTTTATAATTAAAAGCACCTCTCACCATACCATATACAAAACCTGCAAAAGGAATTACTGTCATTCCAATTGCAATTTTATTTAAAAATTTCAGACGTGAAATGCTATGAATATTTGAACCTGTAGTTTCTGTTGGTGTTACAAAATAGCTGCCTATCCAACGAAACAACCTGATAATATCATCGGTAGCAATAAACAAGGAGCCAATTATTTTTGAGATGATCGCCATCAATACCAAACCCAATAAATATACGCGGATATATCTTGGCCAATCAACAATCGGAAAAACAAAAGGAGTTAGAAAAAGCAAAAAAGTAAAAACAGTAAAACCCCAGTAAATGTATGATACAAGTTCTTTTCTATAAGTCGAAGAATCTTTTAAAACAGTAACGATCGCCTGATAAAAATACCAATCAATTAGCAATAAGATAAGGCCAACTATTAAAACACGTGAGTTCAATGCCATTTAGGATGATTTTAAATTGATTACGAAGTTACGTAAACTTTATCCGGTTAAGAAGTTTCTTCGTCACTTAATTTGTTTGGCTCATATAAATTCTCGACTCCGCTCGAACTGACATTGTGCGCTGTCAGTTCGAGCGGAGTCGAGAACGTGCGAAAGGTTATAGGAGTATTTTAAAATAAATTTTATACAGGTTCTTGCTATCTTTGTCAAGATGAAAAAATTACGAACAACCATTTTCTATACGCTTACTTGTATTTTCATTTTAAGTATAATGAGTGCCTGTCATAGTAAAGGTCCATATAATCCTTATCTGGATCTGAAAGTAAAACCACATCAGGAGGAAGGAAAGAAAACGAAGAAAGCTTCCAGAAAAGCTGCTAAAGCTTATAGAAAACAATTACGCAGTAACAGAAAAGCGGTGTTTGGGAAAAAGGTTGCACCGAAGTAGAAGGAAGAAGATAGAAGACAGAAGAAAAAAAACTACAAACTGATTAAAAATTTCATTGTATCTATTCCATCAGCATAATCAGTCAATTTAGGACATTGTGCTTCTCCAAAAGGAATCGCATTTTTAAATACAGCACTATTCGAGACAATACATTGTATTTGTTCTTTATCCGTTTCAAGCCTGTTAGCTAACTCTTCAGTGTTATCATAATATTCAAAAAACAAAACACCGATCGGTGAGGAGTAATTTTCATCTTCTTTCAACAATAAAAAGTTATTGTCCAACAAAGAAGGATGATTGCTCATTAAGTAAACAGTCCTATTATAATCGTAATTATTACCGTATTTATTATTATTCACAATATTTTGATAATCAAAAATGGATTGATAAAAGGTATCAAATTTATAACCTTTGGGAACAAATAATTTGGAAACATTTCTGCATCCCAAGCCAAAATATTGAAAAATATCTTTTCCTAAAAGCCGCAGATCATTGACGCTTTCTTCACCAGTAATAATGGCCACAGAGTTGCGATTTTTACGAATTATGTTCGGGTATTTTCCAAAATAATATTCAAAATAACGGGCTGTATTATTGCTACCAGTTGCAATTACAGCTTCGATATTTTTTAGTTGTCCGCTTGTAAATTCAATGTATTCATTAAAGTCTGGTTCAATTGCAATTAATATTTTCGCAATAAAAGGCAAAAGCAAATTATCTTCAGAAGACAATTTCCCTATAAATATATTGCCTGATATTAACACGCACAACATATCATGAAAGCCCACCAATGGAATGTTACCGGCCATAATAACGGCTACTCTTTTTGGTTTTATATTTTCCGAAAAATTCTTGTTATAAATAGAAACCCACTCTTTCAATAGTTTATGATCCAAACTCAACGAAATTTCAGTAAGCGCTTTTCTAACATTCTCTTCAGTAAACCAGCCGTTATGAAAATGTACAGATCTGATCAAGTCACTAAGATCATCATAAAATCTTTCATTCAATTGATTGTTACTTTGTTTCTCCCCTTTCTCAGAAAACTGTTTTAGAAATTCACCCAATGCAACAATGGCTTCTATTCGTTTGATTGTTGTCATTTTTTTTTAATTCTAAGCTTAATCAATTGCTTTGTATTATATTTGCAATCGATTTTTCACAAAACTACTAAAAACTAAAGACTCTAATGGCGATTAAAATTACTGAGGAGTGCATTAATTGTGGAGCTTGCGAACCGGAATGCCCTAATAATGCAATATACGAAGGTGGTAATGAATGGCGTTTTTCTGATGGGACATCTGTAAAAGGAATGTTTACTTCAAAAAGCGGATTGACAGTTGATGCTGATGCACCGGAAACACCGGTGTCGATGGATCTATATTATATAGTATCCGATAAGTGTACTGAGTGTGTGGGTTTTCATGATGAGCCGCAATGTGCAGCTGTTTGTCCGGTAGATTGCTGTGTAGATGATGAGAACTGGCGAGAAAGCAAAGAAGAATTGTTGGCAAAAAAAGCATTATTACATATTGAATAAAAGTTTATTTCTCGCTGATCTCGCAGATAAACTTAGATATTTTTTTAATTTTTCTGTGAAAATTTGTGAAATCAGCAAGAAAAAATATATTTAATATTTGTTATTACCAATGCCATTCACTCAATTACTGAATGGCATTTTTTATTGACTCTCCACTAATAAAACTCTTTCTTTTTCGTTTCTAAATACCTATTTTTGAACAGATGAAAAAATGTGTTTACCTCTTTTTTGTTTTATTTTCATTAACTGTTTCTGCGCAAGAAAAAAATGCAGCAACTCAACAATTGGATTTATATAATGATACTTTAAAAACATTAGTAAAAAAACTATATAGCTCAAAAACTGATCCTGAAAAGCAAAAATGGAATCAGCAATTACTCGCTATCTTTGAGCAATCCTTAAACAAGGACAACTCTTTCGAATACGCATACGATTCAATTAATGACATTGCGCGAATCATGTCGCCCGACAAAACATTCCGGATCATCAACTGGAACGTGCCAAAAGATGATGGGACGCAAGAATATTTTGGGTTTATCCAGAAAAAACAAATTCAAATAATTAAGAAAGGATTGTTTAAAAAAGAAACAATCGAAACGATGCAATTATATCCCTTAATTGATAAGTCAGCAGAAATTAAAAATGCTGAAAACTATGTAAGCGATAATAAAAAATGGTGGGGGATGCTATATTATAAGATCATAATCAAAAAAACAAAAAGCAATACCTATTATACTTTACTTGCCTGGGATGGAAATGATAAAGTCAGTTCGAAAAAAATTATCGATGTATTAACATTCGATAAAAATGGAACCCCTCATTTTGGCGCCAACATATTTAACATGGATAGGTTACATCAAAAACGTGTTATTTTTGAACATGCCACCACTTGTACGATGTCGCTCAAATACAGTCAGAAAAAAGATTCCATCATCTTCGACCACCTTGCTCCGCCTGAGCCACAATTAGAAGGCCAATATCAATATTACTGCCCTGATCTGGGTTGTGATGGTTTTGGTTTCAAACGTGGAAAATGGAATTATGCTACTGATATAATTGCCACCAATGAAAAAGATGAAAGGGATAAGAATTATGTAAATCCTCTCAATACCAGCCCTCTCCGAGAAAGCAATACATTGATCAAAAACGAAAAAAAGAAAAAAAAGTAATGTTTTAACTAACTGTTAAATTTTCAATCAATATTTTATTTTACAAACGCAAAGTCTTCGACAAGCTCAGACTGACCACGCACAGGGTCATATTGAGGTTGTCGAAATACTTGCAGCGGCCGAAGAATAATCATAAAAAATGTTCCATTTTATTGCATTTCCTTCCAATTAATTTCTAATTTCGCATCGAAATACCGAAAACGGTTTTTGCAATTTTAAAATAGATTAATCTTTAAATATAAATTAGAATAAAAATGACAAAAGTCCACAATTTTAGCGCAGGCCCGGCAATACTACCTGCTGAGGTATTACAACAAGCTTCTGAAGCTTGCATCAATTTTGACAATCTGAATCTTTCTATCCTGGAGATATCACATAGAAGCAAAAATTGTATCGCAATGGTGGATGAAGCAAAAGACCTTGTAAAAGAATTGTTGGGATTTAAAGACGGTTATCAAATATTATTTTTAGGTGGTGGTGCAAGTATGCAGTTTGCAATGGCTCCATACAATTTATTGCGTACCGAAGGCACTGCAGGTTACGTAAATACAGGCGCCTGGGCAACAAAAGCACTTAAGGAAGCGAATAAGATCGGCAAAACCTTAGTTGTTGCTTCTTCAGAAGATAAAAACTTTAACTACATCCCTAAAGGGTACGAAATACCAACCGATCTGGATTATTTACATATCACTTCCAACAATACTATTTTTGGAACACAAATGAAACACTTCCCAAAAACATCGATACCATTGGTAAGCGACATGAGCAGTGATATTTTTAGCCGTAAGATCGACGGTAACGATTTTTCTATTATTTATGCAGGTGCTCAAAAAAATATGGGACCTGCAGGTGCTACAATGGTTGCTATACGTGAAGCAGACCTGGGAAAAACCAGCAGAAAAATGCTTTCCATGCTGGATTATCAGGTACACATCAAAGCTGAATCTATGTATAATACGCCTCCGGTGTTTCCAATTTATGTTTCCATGCTTACGATGAGATGGCTAAAGAAAAATGGTGGTATTGAAGCTATGGAAAAACTTAATCAGCTAAAAGCAGATACTCTATATGCAGAAATTGACCGTAACAGCATGTTTAAAGGTACTACAGCTGTTGAGGACAGATCAAATATGAATGTAACATTTGTAATGAACAAACCTGAATTAGAAGCCGAATTCGATAAATTATCAAAAGTTGCTAATTTAAGTGGCTTAAAAGGACACCGTGATGTTGGTGGTTACCGTGCATCTATTTATAATGCACTTCCTTTAGAAAGTGTAAATGCATTGATCGAAGTAATGCAGGAGTTTGAGAAAAAATCCTCATAAAGAACTGTTCTCGACTCCGCTCCAACTAACAATCGTGTGCTGTCAGTTCGAGCGGAGTCGAGAACGAGCGATAGAGTTTAACAACATTTAAATCGTCTATTCATATTTTGTTGAATAGGCGATTTTTTTATTACAACATCTCGATATGTCTGCTTCAACGCAGAATGCTCGATGTGACATGGAGATAAGGTACTCGTTCATTATTAACAAAAATCTACTTATCAACAAAGTTAATGTTAAAAAAAGGGTAATAAGTTTTCAAATTTTACACCCTCAAAAACTGTACTTTTATTATAAATTAATTGCGCTTTATGGAAATAACATATTACGGTCATTCTTGTTTTGGAGTTGTAGTAAACGGCAAGCATTTACTTTTTGATCCATTTATCACACCGAATGAATTGGCAAAGGATATTGATCTCGCAAAGATCAAAGCTGATTATATACTTATTTCGCATGGTCATGAAGACCATATCGCTGATGCTGTGAGCATAGCTAAACGTACCGGTGCGAAAGTTATTTGTGCGTTTGAAATTCACAGTTGGCTGAACAATCAGGGCGTAACCAATACACACCCAATGAATATCGGAGGTAAATGGAAATTTGATTTCGGAAATGTTAAATGTGTTTCTGCATCACATTCCAGTAGTTTACCCGATGGAACTTATGGCGGTAACGCGATGGGCTTTATCATAGAATCAAGCGAAGGCAACTTCTACTTTGCAGGTGATACAGCCTTAACATATGATATGAAGCTGATTGGCGATTACCGTAAAATTGATTTTGCTTTTTTACCTGTTGGCGATAATTTTACGATGGGTCCCGACAATGCCATTATTGCTGCTGAATTTATAAAATGCAGAAAAATAATCGGTATGCATTACGATACTTTCGACCTGATAAAAATCGACAAAACAAGAGCAATCCAAAAATTTGAACATGCCGGAAACGAATTGATCTTATTTGATGTTGGAGAAACGAAAACAGTTTAAAGTTTGAGATTAGTTCAAAGTTTGAAAGTTTAATTTAATGGGTAACAAATTCCCACTTTACGCTTGCCCCGAAGCTTCAGCATAGGAGCAAAAAGGGTGCAGGAGGATTAAAACAAGAAGTTTATTTTAAAAAAATTAGGGATCAGTATTTAGAATTTATATAATAACAAAAAAAGGGATGGGAAAAATAATAGCAATAGCAAATCAAAAAGGCGGAGTTGGAAAAACAACAACAGCTATTAACCTGGCAGCAAGCTTGGCTGTATTGGAATTTAAAACGCTTTTGATAGATGCCGATCCTCAGGCAAACTCCACTTCAGGAGTAGGGTTTGATCCACGCAATATAAAAACAGGTATTTACGAATGCATCATTGATGGTGTTGATCCTAAAGATACAATCCTGCAAACTGAAACGCCCAACCTATTTTTGTTGCCCGCTCACATTGATCTTGTTGGTGCTGAAATTGAAATGATCAATCTCTCACAACGTGAAAAAATGATGAAAATGGCTTTAGAGAAAGTCAAAAATGATTATGATTTTATCATCATTGATTGTTCTCCATCATTGGGTTTAATTACCATCAACGCTCTTACAGCTGCTGATTCTGTTCTTATTCCGGTGCAATGCGAATATTTTGCATTGGAAGGTTTAGGTAAATTATTAAACACTATTAAAATTGTTCAATCACGCCTTAACCCCGAATTAGCCATTGAAGGTATTTTGCTGACGATGTACGATATGCGTTTGCGTTTGAGTAATCAGGTAGTTGAAGAAGTTAAAACACATTTTCAACAAATGGTATTCGATACCATCATTCAACGAAACACTAAATTGGGTGAAGCGCCAAGCTTCGGGCAAAGTATTATTATGCACGATGCAAGCGGAAAAGCATCCATTAATTATTTAAACTTAGCGCGCGAAGTACTTCAAAAAAATGGACTCACCCGTTTGAACGATGCAGAAAAAATCATTAAAGTAGAAGAAGAAAATTAAACCAATTTGAAAATTCGTCAATTTGAAAATGTGCTAATTTAATTTTCAAATTATTCAATTTTCAAATTTTCAAATTAAAGAAAATGTCAATAAAACGAAACGCATTAGGAAGAGGATTAAGTGCATTATTGGAAAATGCAAATACCGATATTACGAGTAACAATACAGAAGGTGCCGTTAAAGTATCAGGGGCAGTTGCAAACATTGAAATTTCAACTATCGAGACCAACCCTTTTCAACCGCGCACCCATTTTGAAGAAGATGCTTTGAATGAATTAGCGGCTTCAATTGCGGAACACGGAATCATTCAACCTATCACTGTTCGAAAATTAGGATACGACAAATATCAATTGATCTCGGGAGAACGACGTTTCCGTGCATCACAAATAGCAGGTTTAACAAGCATTCCGGCATATATCCGTATAGCCAACGACCAGGCAATGTTGGAGATGGCCTTAGTAGAAAACATTCAACGCGAAAATCTTAATTCAATTGAAGTGGCGATCAGCTACAAAAGATTAATTGATGAATGTGCTTTAACGCAAGAACAACTTTCGCAAAAGGTAAGCAAACAACGATCTACCATTACTAATTATTTACGTTTATTAAAACTACCTGTTGAAATTCAACTGGCCATCATCAATAGCGATATCACAATGGGTCATGCACGCGCGCTGATCAATATTGACAATACGGATAATCAATTAGAAATATACCAACAAATTGTTTCAAACAATTTATCTGTTAGAGAAACTGAAGATCTGGCAAGAGGAGTTAAAACAGAAAAAAAATCTGATAAGAACGGTAAGCCTGATAAAAAATCTACAAAGGGACAATTGTCATTTGAGAAATTAAAAGTAGTAGATGACTTGCGTGCGGTATTCAATACAAAAGTGAATATCAGCCAGGAAAACAATGGTAAAGGAAAAATTGTTATTCCATTTAAATCGGATAATGATCTAAAACGAATTCTTGATTTATTGGATGCATAATTCTATCCCAAATATTCTGATAATTAACGGGAGGATATATTTTAAAATGACTGTTTTAGAATTATTAAACTCAACAAAAAGCAGGTTGTTTCAATTCGTTTTTACAATTCTGTTCTTGTTTTTTATTTGTTCGTCGGGCATTGCACAGGTAACCGATACAACTTTAAAAACTTCATCTAAAATAGAAATTCCTAAATACCATTCACCCAAAAAAGCAGCATTGATGTCGGCTATATTACCCGGTATGGGACAAGCCTACAACAAAAAATATTGGAAAATGCCATTGATATATGCAGGCTTTGCCGGACTCGCCTACTCACTCTATTTTAACCAAACCAAATTTACTACCTATCGTAATGCCTATAGATATCGAGTTGATGGCGACCCTGCTACCGTTGATAATTATGTTCGTATATATAGCGATGACAATTTATTTCTTTTACAAAAAACATATCATCGCTTCAGAGATCTGTCGGTGATCGGTATTGCATTGTTATATGTTTTGAATGTTGTAGATGCCAGTGTGGATGCCCACATGTTTACATTTGATGTAGGTGATGATCTATCATTCAGTATTCATCCAACACTCATAAATACAACTAACATAAATAAATATGATACCGGTTTATCATTGAACATAAAATTTTAAATTACAAAATTAAATATGAATATAGCACTTATCGGATACGGAAAAATGGGTAAAGAAATTGAAAAAATTGCTTTACATAAAGGACATACCATTGTATTAAAAGTGGATGTTGATAATGCAAACACTTACACGATCGATGAATTAAAAAAAGCGGATGTTGCTATTGAATTTAGTACACCGGAAACTGCTATTAACAATATTTACAAATGTTTTGAGGCCGGCATCCCAATTGTGGTTGGCACTACAGGCTGGCTTAATAAATTAGAAGACGTAAAACAAAAATGCTCAGAAAAAAATCAAACACTGTTTTATGCTTCTAACTATAGCATTGGTGTTAATTTGTTTTTTAAACTGAATGAATATTTAGCACAACTGATGAACTCTTTTCCTGATTACAATGTAACGATGGAAGAAATTCATCACATCCATAAATTGGATGCGCCAAGTGGAACAGCGATATCACTGGCAAACCAAGTGATGGAACGGATGGAGAGCAAACAAAAATGGGTGAATGCAACAACCAATAATGCGAATGAATTAAGTATTATTTCAAAACGTATTGATGAAATTCCCGGAACTCATACCGTAACATATTCTTCGGCTGTTGATGAAATTAGTATGACGCATACTGCTCACAACAGAACGGGATTTGCAATCGGCGCGGTTGTTGCAGCAGAATGGCTAAAAGGTAAAAAAGGTATTTTCGGAATGAACGACTTAATGGGTTAATGATGTGCTGATTTTTTGATGTGCTGATGAGATGATATGCTGATGTGCTGATGATATGTTATCAGCCATTTTAGGACACGAACTTTACATAGCAACGAACCAAATGAAGACGACACTTTTTATCTTTACAATTTTAATGACAGGTTGCATTTCAAAACAAGAAAGTCCACAAGAATTAGTAGCAGAAGCCAGAAAGACATTTATGGAAGCGCAAGAAATAAGTAATGCAAACTCTTTGGCGTGGGACAACCTAATTGACAGTATTTATAAAATTGCAGACACGAACAGAACTTTATCATTTGACAAACTTGACCATTTAATAAATTACGACAACTCTCTTGACAAATTTAAACTATCAGAACTTCATTTTGTAAAAGGAGATATTTATTATCGCATTGACAGTTTCCGAAATGCAGTAGAAGAATATACATTAGCGACAGAACCTTCTAAACAAGGAACACCTAAAGAACTTGAGGCGAGAGCAGGTGCATATATTAAACTAAAACAATTTGACAAAGCATTTTCCGACCTGACAACAGCATCTAAAATGAACTATGAATTTCTTTGGAGTGTAGGAAACTATTACGAAATAATTAATAAGAAAGATTCTGCAATAGCTTGTTACAACAGGTTATATTGGAGGGACAGCGTGAATTGCAAAGAAGGAAAAGAACGGGTAATTGAACTAAAGAAAACAAATCCAAAGCTACTGACAGAACTAATCTTTCGTAGCAGACAACGAATAAAAATAGAACTGAAATAAGACAAAACGGCTGATAACAGCTAAGGTTTCGTTGCGCCCGGAGGGCGAACAATGAAACCGATGTTGCAACATAGGATTTATGATAAGCGAACTACAAACTCAAAACTACAAACTTTAAACTAACCTTATGGCTACCTCCTATTTATTATTAATAGTTTTTTCAATTACTACCATCATTGGGCTATATAAATTATTTTCTATTGCAGGAGAGAGCGGCTGGAAAGCCTTTGTGCCATTTTACAATTTTATTGTTTGGTTAAAATTAATTAAAAAACCCTGGTGGTGGATCTTCCTGATCATTACTCCGGGAGTAAATTTTTTAATGTATGGCATTATGTGTTTATTATTAGCTAAAGCTTACAACAAACACTCGTTTCAGGAAAAAGCAATTGCATTTTTAGCAGGATATTTTTATTTACCATTCATAGCTTTTCAAAAAGGCACCACCTACGTCGGACCTGAAGACATGAGTAAACTAAAACCATCCATTACCCGTGAATGGACGGAAGCCATCGTATTTGCAGTAATTGCCGCAACTGTTATTCGTACATTTTTCTTTGAAGCATTTACTATTCCAACATCATCATTAGAAAAATCAATGATGGTGGGAGATTATTTATTTGTGAGTAAAGTAAGTTTCGGAGCCAAAATCCCCAACACCCCATTATCATTCCCATTTGCACATCACACCTTGCCACTGACAGAAAAAACAAAATCGTATTTAGAGTGGTTTAAACTTCCCTACTTTCGGTTACCCGGATTCGGACATGTGAAAAATAATGATATTGTAGTTTTCAATTATCCTGATGGAGATACTGTGGCTGTTTATGCGCAAGACCAAAGCTATTATCAATTGTGCAGAGAGTATGGACGAAATGTGGTATGGAACAATAAGGAAATAAACCCTCAAACAGGCAAACCTTATTTTGGTGAAATCATCAGTCGCCCGGTTGATAAACGCGAAAATTATGTAAAACGTTGCGTAGCCATTGCCGGCGACACATTGACAATAAAAGATCAGCAAGTATTTATAAACAGCAAACCTGCGTATGTTGCAGAAACAATGCAATACACTTACAAAGTAAAAACAGACGGCACCGGTTTTAGTCCTAAATTGATTGAAAAATTTGATATCACCGATCCGATACATTCAGAAGAAGATAGCACCGGAATGTATTATGTGGTGAATCTACCAAACAATAAAGTGGAACAATTTAAAAAATTAGAAAATGTAAAATCTCTTGAACAAATAATTGAACCTACAGGAGAATACAATTCTCATATATTTCCACACAAGTCGACATACAAATGGAACAACGATAATTTTGGTCCTTTATACATTCCTAAAAAAGGAGTAACAATACACATCGACACCGCCAATATTGTATTGTATGATAGAATAATTAGAATATATGAAGGCAACACATTGGAAATAAAAGGTGATAAAATTTTCGTTAATGGAAAGGAAACAAATACCTATACATTTAAAATGGATTATTATTTTATGATGGGGGACAATCGTCACAACTCTGCTGATTCCCGCTATTGGGGATATGTTCCAGAGGATCATGTTGTAGGCAAACCTGTATTTGTTTGGATGAGTATTAAAGAGGATAACAAGAATATTAATGCTCATGGACAAAGTGGTTTTTTGAAAAAATTAAAAAGATCTTTGTTTGATGACCCTAATCGCAGAGCACGCTTCTTTACTTTTGTGACAAAAGATGGTTTATCACGTTCTTACTTAATTCATTTTATTGTGATCGCCTTGGGAATAAGCGGTTTTGTTTATTTCAAAAACAAACGTGCAGAAAAAAAATAGTAAGGAAAAAACAGTTTAAAGTTTGAAAGTTCAAAGTTTAAAGTCGTTATATACAAACAATATGTCAAAGAAAGATAAAATAAACGGTGTTGTTTACTCTACTAATAAAGCGTTTAATTATGATTTTGAAAGTGAGGAAACGCAAGAAACATTACCTTCTCAACAACAAAATTTAAAATTGTTTCTCGACCGTATTGCCGGCGGTAAATTACTTACCCGCATAAGTGGATTTATTGGACTTGATGCCGATCTGGAAGCATTGGGCAAAATCTTAAAACAAAAATGTGGTGTTGGTGGAAGCGTAAAAAACAATGAAATATTAATTCAAGGCGACCACCGCGATAAAATATTAAAGCTTCTAATTGATGCTAATTACAAGGCTAAGAAGGCCGGTGGATAAAAGCCTCACCCCAGCCCTCTCCGAAGGAGAGGGAGTTAGTTTACTTTAATACAAACCAATGTTCTTCAAGAAAAAAACTGTTTGGTATAAACTTTTCGCTTCCGTTGAAGCAGCAAATTCACAATTAAACATTGGTCGTGTAACAACAATTAATATCGGAAAGAAAAAAATTTGTTTGGCACATACATCAGAAGGTTTTTTTGCTGTTAACGATAAATGTCCTCACAATGGCGCATCGCTGGGAAATGGACATTGCACGGTCGAAGGCAGCGTTGTATGCCCCGTGCACCGTTATCATTTCGATTTAAAAACCGGCCGATCCAAAAGTGGTTTAGGCAGCTACGTTGAACCATATCCTTTAGAAACAAGATCCGATGGTATTTTTATTGGTTTCGAAGAAATTCACTGGGATCTATTTTAAAAATAATTCATCCTTCATATATCTGTTTCTATAATTTCTCCGTTATGACCAAAATTCGGTGATTCTAATTCTTAAAAAGGAGGTCTCATGAAATCATTCAAATCAATCCATTTAATTGTATTGGCTTTAAGTATTACGGAAGTTCCTGTATTTGCAAGCAATATTTTCTCTATCGAAGAAGCTTCTAAAAAGGGGTTCATTAAACTTTCTATTAAAGGGAAAGGAGGCTATTTGGGCGATGTTATCGAAATGAAAATAAAAAATCTAACGAATAAAAAGATCGATCTAAAGATAGAAGCCGGAAGGAAACTGGATTCAAAAAAAAATTGTGAACAAGATATTTTAATAACCAAAACACAGGAGTTTTTTGTGAATGTCAATCAAACCAAAACGGTAAATGTATTTGGAATGTGCTGCCAGGCACATAATGGTTCACCCGAAAATAATTCGGATTATTCTGTAGGGAAATTAGCCGACAGTTCTTTAATAAAGCTCGCCAATTTTATTGATAAAAATAAATATTATACAAGTCGTACGGCGCAACAAGCTGTTTGGGCGATCTCCGATAACAATTCGTTAGCAAGCATTTCGGGAGAAGAAAAAGAGGTGGTAACTAATTTGCAAAATTATGTTTCAAAAATTACCGGAAGGTCGATTCCTCCTTATAACATTACCTACCGTCAAGAAAATGACAGAGATGTTTTAGGCAGAGCGACCAAAATTGAAGGTATATTTGATTATATATTACCCGCAAATTGCCATGCAACACTTGCAATATATGATAATCACGGGCACTTAGTTCAATTGATATTCGAAAACATCTCTCACGAAAAAGGAGCATACAATCTGTATTATACTTTCAGAACGAAAGATCTACCTCAAGGTTTGTATTATGCAAGGATGAATGCTGATGGTCATTTACACAAAGAAATGAAAATTGAATTTTAACACCTACGAAACCTGCTCTTAGTCAAACATAGCAAAACAATGCTATCGAATAGCTTCTTTCAATTAATAATATTATTTTTGTAAGTAAGCAAAACACTATGTCTGATATTATTCATCTTTTACCCGATTCTGTTGCCAATCAAATTGCCGCCGGCGAAGTAGTTCAACGACCCGCTTCTGCCGTTAAGGAATTGATAGAAAACGCATTGGATGCAGGAAGTACCAATATTAAACTTATTGTAAAAGATGCAGGTAAAACACTTATACAGGTTATTGATAATGGTTGCGGAATGAGTGAAACAGACGCAAGAATGAGTTTTGAGCGTCACGCCACTTCTAAGATCAAAAAAGTTGATGACCTATTTGCCATACGCACTATGGGATTCAGAGGCGAAGCCTTAGCATCCATCGCTGCCATCGCTCATGTGGAACTAAAAACAAAACGTACAGGCGACGAAATAGGCGTAAAAATTGAAATTGAAGGCAGCGAAGTTAAGAATCAAGAAGCATGCAACAGTCCTGAAGGTACCTCTATCTCTATTAAAAATTTATTTTACAATGTACCGGCCCGTAGAAATTTTTTGAAGAATGATGCTGTTGAATTACGGCACATCCTTGATGAATTTCAGCGTGTGGCGATTCCAAATCCGGAAACAGCTTTTAGCCTCCATCACAACACAACAGAAATATTTCATCTGGAAGCCGGCTCGCTGAAACAGCGGCTGATGGCTATTTTTGGCAGTTCCTACAATACCCGTTTAATTCCTGTTGAAGAAAATACCGGTATTGTAAAGATCAAAGGCTTTGTCATAAAGCCTGAATTTGCGAAGAAAACACGTGGTGAACAATTTTTTTTTCTGAATAAACGCTTCATCAAAAGCGCTTACCTGCATCACGCTGTACAATCAGCCTTTGAAGAGGTTTTACCAAAAGATAGTTTTGCTTCCTACTTTTTATTATTGGATGTTGATCCAAAAACAATCGACATAAACATACATCCGACAAAAACAGAAGTAAAATTTGAGGATGAAAAAGCCATTTATGCTTTTTTGCGTTCCGCCATAAAAAAATCATTAGGTCAATTCAATATCGCTCCAAGCATTGATTTTGATCAGGAAGCGCATCTTTACAACATGCCCCTGAAACCTGTTGATGGTATTTTTAAACTACCGACAATAAAAGTGGATCCTAATTTTAACCCATTTAAAACCGACACGCCAACGGGTAACAAACCTTCTGAACGTGAACTTTCCAACCGAAACAACTGGGAGAAAATGTATTCACGACATACCGATAACCAACTGGAATTTGAAGTAAAACAAGAGAATACTCAGCAAACTATCGATACAGATTGGGACAACGAACTTCATGAAAGCAATAAAAAATCAACCTATCAATTACATAATAAATATATTTTATCTCACATAAAAACAGGCTTTATGGTCATTGACCAGCAAGGTGCGCATGAACGTATTTTGTATGAGCGTGTTTTGGAAACATTTGAAAAACATAAATCGGCAACGCAACAGGAATTGTTTCCAAAAACGATAGAACTTAATGTTACTGATTTTGCATTGGTTCAAGAACTACAACCGGAAATACAATCAATGGGATTTGATATAAGGGAATTTGGCAAAAACACATTCGTGATACATGGCGTGCCTGCCGATACTGTTAATTATGATTCAGCGGCATTATTGGAAGGATTGATTGAAAATTACAAACAAAATTTTCAAGAATTAAAATCAAACAAACGCGAAAATTTAGCACGTTCAATGGCGCGAAATATGTCAATAAAATCAGGCAAAGCATTAACACAAGAAGAAATGAATAATTTAATTGATGAATTGTTTGCCTGTAAAATGCCATATAGTACACCTAATGGAAAACCAACAATATCAACCATTTCTATCGATGAGTTGGACAAAAGATTTAGAAAGTAAGTTGAAAAGTTAAAAGTTTGAAAGTTGAAAAAATTAAATAGATTCGTAATTCGTTATAATTCGTAATTCATAGTAACTTATGTCATACCAACAATATCGTCCCCAAAGTTTTAACATTCTTCCACCCGTTGTAAAAAACTTATTAATTATTAATGGTTTATTTTTTCTTGCAACGTTGGTGGTGGGCACTCAATTTGGAGTAGACCTAACGGATAAATTAGGTTTACATTATTTACTTTCTTCTGACTTTCGACCTTATCAGATCATCACCTACATGTTTATGCATGGAAGTTTTATGCATTTATTTTTTAACATGTTTGCCTTGTGGATGTTCGGAAATACACTTGAAAATTATTGGGGACCAAAACGTTTTTTAACCTATTATATTATCACAGGAATTGGTGCAGCGCTTTGTCATTATTCAATTGTTTATTTCCAAAATCAACCGACCATTGATTTTATAAATAACTATATAGCAAATCCTTCAATTAGTGATTTTCAAACTTTTTTAAATTCACATCAAATTAAACTTGCTTCTCAGACTGCAATTGACCATTACAATGAGTTAATTCCAACTGCCTATAGCAATGCTATGTCAACAAACAATGTGGATGAAGCCATCCGAATTTCAGTTGAATATATGCAGATCTACAAAGCTGATTTCTTAAATGCTCCGGTAATTATAGGGGCGTCAGGTTCAGTTTTTGGAATATTACTTGCATTTGGAATGTTGTTCCCAAACACGATGTTATATATTTATTTTGCAATACCTATAAAAGCAAAATGGTTTGTTATCCTTTATGGAGCAGCCGAATTATATTCAGGATTATCAAATAATCCGGGAGATAATGTTGCTCATTTTGCACACTTGGGTGGTATGCTTTTTGGTTTTATTTTAATTAAATACTGGCAAAAATCCGGTAAAACATTTTTGTAAAATATGGCGAACCCGATCATTGAAGATATAAAATTAAAAATACGGAATGGCAATCCAATTACACGATTGATCATCATTAATGTTGCCGTTTTTTTGATCATCAGTATTTTTCACATCCTTACTTTTTTAAGCGGAGAGTTGAGTGTTTTGATAGCTATTGAAGAATTTATACAAAACAATTTATCACTTCCAATAAGTTTTACCGGAATAATATATAAACCTTGGACGCTCATCACTTATATGTTTACCCACATAGAAATCTTCCATCTTTTTTGGAACATGGTTACGTTGTATTGGTTTGGAGAAATATTATCTAATTATACATCAACAAAGAAAATAACTCCACTTTATTTATTGGGAGGAATTGCAGGTGCTTTAATTACCATTATTCTATTTTCCATATTTCCGGTTTTTCATCCATATCTGGATATGCCGATGGTCGGAGCATCTGCAGGAGTAACGGCAATTATAATTGCTTCGGCTACTTTGGTACCCAATTATACAATGAACATGTTATTTATCGGATCTGTTAAACTAATTTATGTTGCTTTGTTTGTATTATTTATTGATGCGTTGAATGTGGCATCCTACTCTAACATTGGCGGAAATTTAGCACATCTGGGAGGTGCATTAATGGGTTATGTTTTTATCTATCAATACAAAAAAGGCAGAGATCTGTCAACCTGGATCAATCAATTTTTTGATTGGATCGCCGGCTTATTTAAAATATCATCCAAAAGCAAATTGAAGGTAGCATATAAACGACATGTTTCGGATGAAGAATATAATTACAATAAAAAAGTCACACAACATCAAATTGATGCAATTTTAGATAAAATTTCAAGGTCGGGATATGAGAGTTTGAGTAAATCAGAAAAAGAAACTTTGTTTAAAGCCAGTAAATAATAATTAGTTGGAAAGGAAGTTGTTTAAAGTTGGCGTAAT
>PLYN01000017.1 GCA_003151815.1 Bacteroidota bacterium
ACCAACCTTATTACTGCCGAAGCGGTAGCTTTAAGTTCGGGTATGAATGTTAAAAATCCGGCTACACCCAGCCCAAGAGATTTTAATGTGAAGCCAACCGGCAATCCGGGGGAGGTAAAGTTATCAACCAAACACGAAGACAGGGCAACCTATATTTGGCAAATGACCAACGACCCATTGGGTGTAACAGATTGGATCACTATTGGGCAAGCCACACAAGCAAGTTTAATAAAAAATGGGCTTACAAGTGGCACGCGCTATTATTTTCGGGTAGCTGCGGTAGGTAAGGATGGGCAAGAGCCTTGGAGCAATATAATTAATACTATAGTGCTTTAATCAATTGCCAGTTTGTAAAAAAACCTTTGCTTTCGCAAAGGTTTTTTTGTGTTTTAAATGTCTTATATTTATTTGTAGATTCGCATTCAGATATCAATACAATTTATGACCGAAGAATTCCTCCATCATATCTGGAAGTTTAAATTATTTGATCAGTCGGATCTAAAAACAACTACCGGCGAAGCTATAGAGATCCTTAAAGCCGGAATTCATAATTTTGATGCTGGTCCTGATTTTTTCAATGCTCAACTAAAAGTTGGCGATACATTGTGGGCTGGTAATGCCGAAATTCATATCAACGCAAGTGACTGGAAAAAACATTTCCATCAACACGATAAGGCATATAACAATATCATATTGCACATTGTTTATAATGCTGATGAGCCTGTTTACAGGGCATCTGGCGAAGCAATACCAACCATAGAAATAAAAGAACGGATCGATAAAAAAATAATTCAAAACTATTTGAATTTTAAATCTAACCGCGATTGGATTCCTTGCGAAAAACAAATTGCCGGAGTGCCTCCGTTAATATTAAATAATACTTTTGATAAATTATTATTGGAACGTTTAGAACGTAAATCGAGATCGATCGAGGACAGTTTAAAATTGAATAATAATAATTGGGAAGAAACTTTTTATCAGCATTTAGCCCGTAATTTTGGTTTTAAAACCAATGCTGAGCCTTTCGAATTACTTGCGAAATCTCTTCCATCACTCGTACTTTCAAAACACAAAAGCAGTTTATTGCAAATAGAAGCTTTGTTATTCGGACAAGCGGGTTTGTTAAACGAACATCTGGAAGATAAGTATCTACAGGCTCTCCAGAATGAATATGTTTTTCTGAAACAAAAATTTAAATTGAATTCTATTGATTCTCATTTGTGGAAATTTTTACGTTTGCGCCCGGTTAATTTCCCTACTATACGCATTGCTCAGTTTGCCAATCTTATTTTCAATTCAACACATTTGTTCTCCAAAATTGTAGAGACAGAAAAATGCGATGCTCTGAAAAAACTTATGAATGTTGATGTTTCGGAATACTGGCAAACACATTATGTTTTTGATAAGAGTTCAAAATTAAACACGAAACATTTAGGGAACGATTCGATCAACAATATTCTCATCAACACAGTTGTTCCATTTTTATTTGTGTATGGCAAGCAAAAAGATGAAGTGAAATATATTGAACGAGCCTTACAATTTTTGGAACAAATAACAGGAGAAAATAATTCCATAATAAAAAAATGGGGGTCATTGAAAATACCTGTAAAAACAGCCTATTCAACTCAAGCCTTGTTGCAACTGAAAAATGAATATTGCAATCATAAAAAATGTTTAAATTGTAACATTGGTAATTATCTCCTGAAAAATTCTTAATTTAGTTTGCGGGTTGTCAGTTCGAGCGGAGTCGAGAACGTGTGAATCATTTTACAAAAACATTACAAACAATGATCAAAAAAATTACATCATGGTTTGAGCAGCAAGCATTTGGTGTTTGCGAATGGTGGGGTAATAAGTTGGGTATGGACTCAACCAAAATTCGTATGTATTTTATTTATCTTTCTTTTTTCACTGTAGGGTCTCCGATCATTATTTATTTTATCATGGCATTTATGCTGGAGCATAAAAAATATTTTAAACCATTACGAAGTAAACGCCGTAGTGTTTGGGACTTATAAGATGTGCCGATTTTAAGATATGCTGATGTGCTGATTGTAAAAATGAAAAGATTGCAAATTGCAGATTAAAAATTGAAAGATTGGATAACTTGAAGATAAAGCATAAAAACATCAAAGACTAACGACTATAGACTAACCACTAATAACTATTAACTAACAACTATTTTATAGTGTATTCCTTCCGTCAATTTTCAAAAATATATATTCCATTATTGCTCCTCCTCCTAATTGTTTGTTTGGGTATAGCGGGATTTATGATAATTGAAAATTTTAAATTCTTCGATGCATTTTACATGACCATTATTACCGTGGCCACGGTGGGGTTTGAAGAGGTTCACCCATTGAGTGATGCTGGAAGATTATTCACCATATTTTTAATTATCACAAGTTTTGGTACATTTGCCTACGCCCTTACTTCCGCTACAAAATATGTAATGGATGGAGAGTTTAATCAACATTTTAAAAATTACAAATTGAGTTCAGCAATAAATAAATTAGAGGATCACGTGATAATATGTGGTTTTGGACGTAATGGTAAACAAGCAGCGCATGTTTTAAAAAAACACGATAAACGTTTTGTTGTTATTGAGAAAGCAAAAGATCTTGTGACTGCTGTTAATCATAGATATGCTGATTTGGTTTTAGAAGGTGATTCCACACACGACGAAGTATTAATAAAAGCAGGTATTCATAAAGCAAAAGCTTTGATAACTACTTTGCCTGTTGATGCAGATAATTTATTTATTGTTTTATCTGCAAGGTCATTAAATCCTAAACTGACCATTATTAGTCGTGCATCAGAAGAAAATTCAGATAAAAAATTGAAAATTGCCGGCGCAAATAATGTGATCATGCCTGATAAGTTGGGTGGTGCTCATATGGCATCGCTTGTAATGAAACCGGATGTTATGGAGTTTGTTGATTTTATTACCGGACAAGGAGGTGATAATATCCGTTTAGAAGAAATTACATTTGATAACCTTTCTGAAACATACAAAAATAAAACGATCAAGGATCTGGAAGTTAGAAATAGATCGGGAGCAAATATCATTGGTTTTAAAACCGCTCAGGGCGAATATGTTATCAATCCTAGTGCCGACACGAAGATTATTCCTGATGCAAAATTATTTGTATTGGGTACTACCGACCAGATCTTGAAATTAAAAGAACTGTTCGCGTAAAGGGTTATGCGTACGTCATATTGAGCGGACAATGTCGTTTAGTTAAG
>PLYN01000052.1 GCA_003151815.1 Bacteroidota bacterium
ATTTATAATGCGTGTTGCCCTGAATCTGTCTCAATTGTTTTTCTCGAAATATTATACTTTAGTTTTGGAAAATGTTCGAGTTGAACACCCTGAAAAAACAGGCTGTTCAATTACCATCTCTAATCCACCAAGGATTATATTTACTCCCGAACACCTTGCATACTTTGCTTAACAAGGAAAACTCCATATCATCCTCCATGTCATTAGAAAGCACAAAAGAGAGATCCTCCACATCCACACCTAACTGCTCCGCCATATCATCCGCATCCAAATGTTCACAATCCATAATGTACAATATCCGTTCTTTCTGCAAATCAAAATTTGGTAATCCATAAGGGTCATCCTCCTCCTGTTCATGTTGTTCATCCTGTATAGTTTTGTTTTGTTCAGCGTGTACATCTTCACGTTGTTCAGGTTGAACATCTTCCCCTTGTTCAAGCTGTACACTTTTAAACTGAACATTTTGTTTATTATCCTGAACATCCGGTCTATCAATATGTTCAGGCAGTTCAATGCCCATGCCATCACAAGCAAAACCTAAGAAAATAGCAGCAAGGGATTTTTTAATGCCGGACTGTTCAGCAATTTGTTGTTCATCAAGTAAACACTTGTACACTTGCATATCAACTTCCACACGAATACTTTTGTAATTCATTTTTTTATTTTTTTTATTGGTTAATTATTAATTGAAATTTTGATTTTTCCATTTGTAAAAAAGAATTTTGTTCAGCCAAAGAACATCGCTCATAATTGCAAGTCAATACCTCCGTTTTCGACTTACTCGTATTTTTTGTAACACCAACCGGCTTACTAAATGAATCCGACCTCCAACCAAACTTTGAGATATAGCCCTCAAGAATTTCAGAAGGATAACTGCTTAACAAAAATTTTCCTTTGATAGAAGATAAGCGTTCCAACAAAAGAGTAAACTCAACAGTAGAATACCCTTTGTAATGTCCCTGATGAGAATTACAATAAGGAGGGTCAAGATAAAAGAACGCATCCGCCGTATCACAACGCTCAATCACTTTCAAAGCATCATTGGATTCAATCTGAACAAGCTCCAACCGGATAGCATACTCAATAGTAAAAGCATCCCGCTTATTGGAAAGCGTTTTTTCTTTTGCGTTATCATTGGCATATCCCCATGATTCAAACGAACTCGAAAAACTTTGATTCGCCATTGTCCAAAACGCCCAAGCCCTTTTAACATCCGTAAATAAATCAGGATGTTCATACACCACCTTTGCCATTTTAAAAAGCTCCCTGCTGTGAAGCATAGATTTTATTTCCGTTTCCGCCCGCACGAGTGTGTAATATATAGCAGGCGCGAGTGTTCCACTCGTGCCGATTATTAGTTGGCATCTTGCCATTTTAAAATTAATTTGTGAAATAAAAACACCGTGTAAAAAGCACGGTGTTTTTATTCGGTATTTAGAATAATGCCCTTTGAGGGAAAAAATGTAGAGCCAATTATTTTGGATATTGTAATTGATTCTGTTTTCTCTATAATTCTACGCGACCATTTACTGGCAAGCGATTAGCCGTTTCTCTTAACCCGGGTTGTATGTAACGAGGCAAGATGCCTCAAAATAATCGGCACGAGTGGAACAATCGCGCCTGCTGGCGAATTGTCGGAGCAGCTATTTAGAGTTATTCTAAATAAGTTATGTTTTTATAAAATTTTAAATATCAATTAATTATGCTCTTGTTATATGATAAAGATCAGTACTTAAAATATCCATGTTAATCTATATCTCGCGTTAATCTATATCTCGCGTCATTACGATGAATGAAGCCATCTTTACACAAAGCTTTATTTATATTAATAGATTGCTTCCAATTTCTGCTTCACCGCAGAACTCGCATTTACGACAACAAATTTATTTTGAAAGAATTTACACTAAAACCCGTAACTCTTTAAAAAAATAAAAAAAACACCCTGAACAGCCTTTTTCAATAGTTTTCAACATTTTATTTGTGAATTAGTTTGTGGAGAAAAAAAATCTACCTATCTTCGCAACCCGAATTATAAAAAATTGGCGTTTAAAAGAATATAAATTAATACTAAAATACAGTGGAAGCATTAAGTTACAAGACAGTTTCAGCAAGTAAAGAAACAGTAAACAAAGGATGGGTTTTAATAGATGCCGAAGACGAAACATTAGGTCGTTTAGGTTCTAAAGTGGCTTATATCCTTAGAGGTAAAGACAAAGTTAACTTTACTCCTCACGTAGATACAGGTGATAATGTAATTATCATCAACGCAGAAAAAGTAAAACTAACAGGCAACAAAGTTGCGGAAAAAGAATACGTTCGTCATACCGGTTACCCGGGCGGACAACGTTTTGCAACTCCTAAATTGTTGTTAACCAAAAAACCTACAGAGGTTATCAGATTGGCAGTTAGCGGTATGTTACCGAAAAACAAATTAGGCGATGCGTTGAGACGCAACGTTTATATTTATGCAGGTGCTGAACATCCTCATGCAGCGCAACAACCCAAAGTAATCAAATTAAATACAATTAAATAAAAACAATGGAATTAGTAAATACTCTTGGTAGAAGAAAAACCGCTGTAGCACGTGCATACGTGCAAAAAGGAACTGGGAACATTGTAGTTAATCACAAAGACTACAAAGCCTATTTCACAACATCTGCTTTACAATATAAAATACAACAATCATTTTCCGTTACAAAAACGATCGGAGAATATGATGTAAAAATAAATGTAAAGGGGGGCGGGGTAACAGGTCAGGCAGAAGCTGTACGTTTAGCGATTGCCCGTGCTTTAGTAGAAATGGATTCAACTCACAAACCGCTTTTAAAAGCAGAAGGTTTGATGACACGTAATCCTAAAATGGTGGAGCGTAAAAAACCGGGTCAGAAAAAAGCTCGTAAACGTTTCCAATTCAGTAAACGTTAATCGTACCAAGTCGTCCTGAGCGAAGTCGAAGGATCAAATAAAGTATTAATAAATCAAATAAAGACTCAATGTCATCAAGAACAAATTTTAATGAATTACTAGAGGCCGGATCACACTTTGGTCACTTAAAAAGAAAATGGAACCCGGCAATGGCTCCATATATCTTTACCGAAAAAAACGGTATCCATATTATCGACTTAAATAAAACAGTTGTAAAGGTTAATGAAGCTGCTGAAGCTTTGAAACAAATTGCAAAATCAGGTAAGAAAATTTTATTTGTAGCTACTAAAAAACAAGCGAAAGATATTGTTACCGATAAAGTAAAAGCTCTTGGTATGCCTTACGTTACTGAACGTTGGCCAGGTGGTATGCTTACTAACTTTGCAACTATCCGCAAAGCTGTTAAGAAAATGTCGACCATCGATAAAATGAGCACTGACGGTACTTATAACAATATCTCTAAAAAAGAAAAATTACAAATTTCCCGCGTTAGAGCTAAATTAGAAACCAACTTTGGTAGCATTGCTGACTTAACCCGTTTACCGGCAGCATTGTTTATCGTTGATATTTCTAAAGAGCACATCGCAGTAGCAGAAGCAAAAAGATTAAACATCCCTACTTTTGCAATTGTTGATACTAACTCTGATCCAAACATTGTTGATTATGCGATCCCTGCAAATGATGACGCTTCAACATCCATTTCTTTGATCACAGGTATCATTACTAAAGCGATCGAAGAAGGTTTAGCTGAACGTAAAATAGACAAAGAAGCTGCTGCCGAAGAAAAAGAAGGTGCTAAAACATCTTCAGATGAGGCAGAAAAATTATCAATTGGCACTAAATTTAAATCTTCGGATGAGGATGGTGGTATTGCTACGGCTAAAAAGACAGCTACTGTAGGAAAAAAACCAAGAATGAAAAAATAAATTAGATAAATAGATTTGAGATATTAGATAAAAAACTTCTCAATACTCAGATCTCAATACTAAATAAAAACATGGCAACAATGACGATTACAGCGGCGGAAATAAATAAGCTAAGACAAATGACCGGTGCCGGAATGATGGATTGCAAAAAAGCATTGACTGAGGCAGAAGGCGATTTTGAAAAAGCAATTGATGAATTACGTAAAAAAGGACAAAAAGTAGCTGCTAACCGTAGCGACCGTGATGCAAAAGAAGGATTGGTAGTTGCAAAAACTTCCGCAGATAATAAACGCGGCGTAGTATTAGCAGTAAATTGCGAAACTGATTTTGTTGCGAAAAACGAAGAGTTCGGTAAATTTGTAAATAATATTTTAGAAATAGCTATCGCAAAAAATACGAAGACAGCTGACGAACTTAAAGCGTTGGCTTATGATAATAACATTACCATTGCCGATAAATTAATTGAACAAACAGGAGTGATCGGTGAAAAAATTGAATTGAACAAATTCGAAATTGTTGAAGCTCCTTTTGTTATTGCTTATAATCACCCGGGAAACAGATTGGCAAACATTGTAGGATTTAGTTCTGCAACTGTTACTGCTGAAGTTGCTAAAGATGTTGCGATGCAAGTTGCTGCAATGGCTCCTGTTGCGGTTGATAAAGGTGATGTGGATGCTGAAACTATTAAACGTGAAATCGAGATCGGTAAAGAACAGGCTCGTGAAGAAGGTAAGCCCGAAGAAATGTTGGAAAAAATTGCAATGGGTAAACTAAATAAATTCTATAAAGAATCTACTTTATTAAATCAGGAGTTTATTAAAGACAATAAGAAAACCATTGCCCAATATTTAAACGATTCCGAGAAAGGCCTGACAGTGACAAGCTTCAAACGAATAGCTTTAAGTTAATTAATATTTTTTTTAAAAGTCCCGATTAAATCGGGACTTTTTTTTGCGCCTCAGCCCCAACCCCTCTCAGCCTCATCCGTCCTGCGGACACCTTCTCCAATTGGAGAAGGGAATTGGAAGGAGCTTTTTTGGAGAGGGGAGAAAAATTGAAACAAAAAATGTGATTTATTTTTTACTTGTTAATTTAAATTAAAAACGAAAAGATTAAATAGATAAGAAAAAACATAACTTTGAACTTTACAACCTTCAAACTTTAAACTAAAAAATGAAATACAAACGCATCCTTCTCAAACTTAGCGGTGAATCCTTAATGGGTAATAAACAATTTGGAATTGACCATGAACGACTAAGTGAATATGCTACACAAATAAAAGAAATTGTTGGAATGGGAGTTCAGGTTGCGGTTGTGATCGGTGGAGGAAATATTTTTAGAGGTATACAGGCGGAAGAAGGCGGTATGGATCGCGTACACGGAGACTATATGGGAATGCTTGCAACAATGATAAACTCCATGGCATTGCAATCGGCATTAGAAAAAACAGGTGTAGAAACCCGCTTACAATCTGCCATTAAGATGGAACAAATTTGCGAACCATATATAAGAAGAAAAGCTGTGCGTCATCTTGAAAAATTTCGTGTTGTAATTTTTGGTGCCGGCACCGGTAACCCTTATTTTACTACTGATACAGCAGCAACATTGCGCGCCATTGAAATAGAAGCAGATGTGGTTTTAAAAGGTACACGTGTGGATGGTATTTATTCTGCGGATCCTGAAAAAGATACAACAGCTACAAAATACAAAACTATCACCTTCAGTGAGGTTTATGAAAAAGGACTGGAAGTTATGGATATGACAGCCTTTACACTATGCAATGAAAATAAATTACCCATCATTATATTCGATATGAACAAACCGGGAAATCTCAAAAAGATCATGGACGGTGAAGAAGTGGGAACACTTGTGGAGTTTTAAAACCCAAGAATAAATTCTAAATACTAAATTCCAAACTCTAAATATTAAATTCTAAACTCTAATAAGCGATATTTTTATAATTAAAATTATGAACGAAGACATTCAATTTATATTAGATGATGCAAAAGAGCAGATGGAAAAAGCTCTTTTGCATTTAGAAGCAGAATTAATTAAGGTACGTGCTGGAAAAGCCAGTCCATCCATGTTAGAAGGAATTTTAGTTGATTATTACGGTTCAAAAACTCCAATGCAACAAGTAGCAAACATCAATACAGCTGATGCAAGAACACTTGTTATTCAGCCTTGGGAAAAAGGAATGCTTACTCCCATTGAAAAAGCGATCATGGCTGCAAACCTAGGCTTGAACCCACAAAACGATGGTGTTTTAATACGTATATTGGTTCCTGCTTTAACAGAAGACCGCAGAAAAGATTTAGTAAAAAAAGCGAAATCAGAAGCAGAAGCAGGGAAAGTGAGTTTACGTACTATCCGTAAAGAAGCGAACGAAGCTTTAAAAAAATTACAAAAAGACGGAGTACCGGAAGATGAAATAAAAGAAGGAGAAGCCAAAGTGCAGCTTTTAACAGACGCTCACGTTATAAAATGTGATAAGCATCTGGAAGTAAAAGAAAAAGAGATTATGACAGTTTAAATAGTTATTAGTTATTAGTGGTTAGTTGTCAGTTATTCTAACCACTAATAACTAATAACTAATAACTAATAACTAATAACTAAAATTACGCCCACACTTTAGTTCCTTCTGTGCAGTTTTTACATATATCTATTTCGGAACGGGAATTTAAAACAGAACCTCTAAAAGCATTGTATTTAGTACCTTTCCACATTTGTTTGAACGATGTATCTTTCAGGTCTCCCAACTGATGTTTCGCATCTTTATCAAAACAGCAGGGTACAACTAAACCATCCCAGGTTATAACGGTTGAATGCCATAGCTTCCAGCAATGGTTCAACATTTTATTTTTTATTTCATACGTCCCATCCTTCTGTTTTTGGTATCGCGAATATTTTTCAATGGTTGGAATTAATCTGTTTCCATTTACATAATCATAAATTTGGGCTGTTTTAAAACGCACTTCATTTACTCCTATAGTTTTTGCTAATGCCTCTATATCCTTTATCTGATGCTCGTTTGGCTTCACTACCAAAAACTGAAAAATAATGTACGGAGTTTTTGATCTCAATTCCTTTTTCCATTTGATAATGTTTTCTGTTCCTTCAATTACCTTTTTAAGGTCACCTCCTACTCTATATTGTTCGTAGGTATCTTGAGTTGTACCATCTATAGAAATAATTAATCTATCCAATCCGCTTTCAACAGTTTTGCGTGCATTGGTATCATCCAGATAATGTGCATTGGTGGACGTTGCGGTATAAATATTTTTTGATGAGGCATACTTTACCATCTCTAAAAAATCAGGATTCAGATAAGGTTCACCTTGAAAATAAAATATGAGGTAGATCGTTTCTTTGTATAATTCATCAATGGTATTTTTGAAAAAACCTTTCTCCAACATTCCTGTTGGACGAGTGAATTCACGTTTACCACTTGGGCATTCGGGGCAACGTAAATTACAGGATGTAGTTGGCTCAATGCTAATGCTGATAGGGAATCCCCACTGAACAGGTTTTTTGATCAACATGGATACATAATAACTTGAAACTACCTTGAATGTATTGAGAGTTCTTCTAAAAGTAATTTTAGAAAAAAAGTTTAACCCATCACTGGGGAGTTTAAAGTTGGAAAGTTCAAAGTTCAAAGTTGATATTATAAATTAGGAATGGGCCTTAGAATTAAACTATTTCAATCTCTGCATATTTATTCTGAACCTTATCCAGTATCTCTATTATTTCATCGTAGGAATAAGTAGTGACCAAACTATTACGATAGTCTTTGAAGTGCGGTAACCCTTTAAAATAATTGGTATAGTGCCTGCGCATTTCCACTATTCCGGCATGTTTACTTTTCCATTTCAAAGAAAAATCCAGATGTTCTTTACATACACGCACACGATCCTGAATAGTTGGAGGCGCAAGATGTTCTCCTGTTTTTAGAAAATGTTTTATTTCATTAAATATCCATGGATAACCGATACTTGCTCTACCGATCATTATGCCATCAATGCCATAACGGTCTTTCATGGCTTTTGCTTTTTCGGGCGAATCCACATCACCATTACCAAAAATGGGGATCTTAATACGCGAGTTATTTTTTATTTCACCGATCAATGTCCAGTCGGCATCGCCTTTATAAAGTTGTGAGCGTGTTCGTCCATGAATGGTAAGCGCTGAAATACCAATATCCTGAAGACGTTCGGCTACCTCCACCACATTTTTTGTATTATCATCCCAACCCAATCGTGTTTTAACTGTTACCGGACGATGAGCAATTTTCACGATCTCAGAGGTCATCTCCACCATTTTAGGAATATCCTGCAATAGCGCTGCTCCGGCGCCTCTGCAAGCAACTTGCCTAACCGGACAACCATAATTAATATCGATCAGATCGGGGTTGGCATTATCTGCAATGATACCTGCTTCACGCATGGAATCAATACTTGAGCCGAATAACTGAATTCCAATTGGCCGCTCGTATTCAAAAATATCAAGCTTTTGAACGCTCTTCGCAGCATCACGAATCAAACCTTCCGAAGAAATAAATTCGGTATACATCAGATCCGCACCATTTTTTTTGCATACCGCACGAAAAGGTGGATCACTCACATCCTCCATGGGAGCCAATAATAAAGGGAAATCACTTAATTCTATGTTACCTATTTTTACCATTTATTTTGACCTCACCCCCAACCCCTCTCCTTGAAAGAGGAGAGGGGGGAGCATTACATTACCGATATTATAATCCATACAAAAAGAAATTAAAATTCTTAAATTCTTTTTGATTCGTTATTTGTAGATTTGTGCAAAATTACCAAATTAAGGCAAGCAATGCAAAACAATGAAGAAGAGAGCCAATCAGGGCTTAAGTTAAGTGTTATACTTTTATTCATTTTTGCATTGGGTTTTCTCACTTTCATTGACGATAAAAGCGGCATTGAAATGAACCTGGACAACCCGAAAACAATAGCAATTTTAAAGCTTTTACAGACTATAAGTGTTTTGATCGTTTTTATTTTACCTTCTTTTTTGTTTGCTATTTTCTGGACCAAATCAAAAATTCCTTATTTAGGCATCGCTACTAAACCTGCATTTTCAACACTTTTAATAGCAGGGACAGGAATGCTGATGGCACTTCCAATGATAAACTGGTTAGCCGAAATTAACCTACACATGCAATTTCCGGAAGCTTTCAGTGGCATTGAAGCATGGATGAAACATAGTGAAGAAAGGGCTACACTCCTCACTGATGCGCTGACAAAAGGAACTACCATTGACGTACTAATATTAAATTTATTTGTTATTGCATTGATGGCAGCCTTTAGTGAAGAGCTTTTTTTTAGAGGCGTTTTACAAAAAGTGTTGAATGAATGTACACGCAATAAACATGTTGGTGTATGGGTGGGTGCTATTTTATTCAGCGCATTTCATATGCAATTTTACGGCTTTTTACCACGCATGATGATGGGCGCCTATCTTGGTTATTTATTTTTGTGGAGCGGCTCCTTATGGCCCGGAATATTAGCACATTTTATAAATAATGGAATGGCGGTATTTTTAATTTGGCTGAGCAACAGGGGCGAAATAAATGTTGATGCAGACAAAGTGGGAATTCAGGAAAATGAATGGGTGTATGTTGTGATAAGTTTTGTGATGGTTACAATGAGTTTGTTATTGGTGTATCGTAAAGAGAAAAAAAGATTGTTATTAGCAAAGACTAACCACGGAGACACGGAGAACACAGAGTTGCACGGAGAATAATACCAATAACTCAAGTGTTTTTAAAATTTTATTTATCTACTTTTTTCCTCTTTATCTCCGTGTTTCTTCGTGTTCTCTGTGCCTCCGTGGTTTTTTACAGTACTACTTTGCTCCGAATATTCCTTTCGTTTTACTAAAAAATAATAATCGTTTTCTATTGGCAGATAACCGTACTCATAACAAAAATAATAGGTGACACTTTTTTTGGTGATATAGGTATTGGTATAATATTGAAAATTAAATCCTTTTTGAATTAGTTTGGCTTTGGTTGTTTTTGCAGTTTCTGCCGGAATAAGTTCTTCTAAAATCCTTCTGTTCTTTCGCAAAATGTTATTCACGTTTCTCACGTAATTGGTGGTATCGCTATTCAACTTATTGTTAAAGGCGTTGCGACACATATCCGAACAGAATTTTTTATCTGCTCTTCCTTTTATTTTTTCGCCACATTCGGGGCATTCTTTTTTCATAGATTATTTATATATCTTAAAGGTTCTCGCAGAGTTCCGCAAATGTTACGCGAAGTTTCGCAGATAAAAAAACAAATTTATATTTATTTCTCCACTTGTTCCTTTAATCTTTCATTCAATTTATAATAACTCTTTTTCAATTTATTTTCCAAAACATTTTTTAACAATGGAATTAAAATTCCGTTAAATTTTTCGCCATGTTTAAATGTTGTTGTTCCGTTACTGTTATCAACTAAAACAAAAAAATGTTCTCCATCAAAAATTCCATTTACCAATAAATGTCCCACCCAACGCAGTTCTTTGTTTTTTTCAAAGACCAATAATACGGGTTTAATTTTCATGCCCTGAACTACAATTTTAATTTTTTTGCCAATGATCATATCACCAGATAATGCATTTATCATAGGATTCCAATTGGGATATTCTTTAAAGTTGGATAATACAGCCCACACTTTTTCGGGTGATGCATTTATTAAAATTTCGGTATTGATCTCGTGAGCCATGATGATGTTTTGGGATTTGCAATTATTTTTTGTTCCATTTTAAGCGGTTTATTTTTTGTTCGGTTTCGCTGGCGTTTATTAATTCTTTTAATCTTTTAAGTTTTGTAGTTGCTTGCTTTGCAGTCATTACAATATGTATGGCTGTTTTTTGATATGATGGCGCCTGAGATGTAAAAAATTTCCAGGCTTTTTTATTTGCTTTAAATTCTTGTTCAAATTTAGCAGAAAAATTTACAAGTTCTTGTTCGTATGCATAGATCTTCGATCTATTTTCTGTTCTCTTTTCAAAGCTTGCTAAACCCGCTGGTTTCATTAATCCTTGTTTGGTCAGCTCTTCTACTTTTTTGATATTGATGGCACTCCAAATGCTTTTTGGTTTTCTCGGAGTGAAGCGTATGCTATAACTTATCTCATCAATTGACCGGCGAACACCATCTATCCAACCATAACACAATTTTTCGTCTACCGATTGCGACCAGGTGATGCTTGGTTTTTTACTTCCTACTTTATAAAAACCAACCAATAATTCCGTTTTGGTTTTATGATTTTTATCTAACCATTTTCGGAAATCGGATTGTGTTGGGAAAAATTTTGGGGTCATTTGGGATTAAAATATTTAATTATGTGGTATGCACAGCTTACATTTACAAATGTCACGAAGACCGCGCACATATGATCAGCCTTCATCTTCGCGCCTACCGGGGTGATGCATTTATTAAAATTTCGGAATTGATCTCGTGTGCCATGATAATGTTTTGGGATTTGCAATTAAATTATTTCATTGTTAGATTTCTTCAGTCGTACTTTACTCGCTTATTTCTAAACAAGCTATGTCTGCATAATTACTATCTGAGAGAAAGCTTTTTATAACATCAAAATGGCTTTCCAATACTTTCACAAGATTTTGAGTTGTGGTATTTCCAATTCTTAGCCAAATTATTTTTGGTGGATGCCCGTAAAGTGTTACCAAATCATAAAAATCCGAGTCGAAAGTAACAATTGAATATTGATTGGTTTTGGCAAAATTCCAAATTTGTCGGTCAGTTGCATGTTGAAGATCGAACTCTTTCACATGTTTGGCTTCTGAGTATATTGCGTGTAAAAAATTTACAGAGCGGAATGATATATTTTGATCGAAAAGAATTCTCACGAAGCAATTCTTATTTTATGTTCCCTGTCAGCGGCATAAGATAATGCAGCTTTAATGTCTTCATCTGTTAATTCGGGATAGTCTTGAATAATTTCTGCTGAGGTCATTCCTGAAGCTAACCAACCAAGAACATCAAATACAGTGATTCTCATGCCTCTTATACAAGGTTTGCCGAATCGTACATTGGCGTCAATTGTTATGATTTCTGAATAATGTTTCATCAAGCTAAAGTACAAAAATAATTATGAATTTAGAAAAATGTTATTTATAACATTATGATTATTTGTAATGATTGGGGTCATTGGGGATTGAAATATTAATTATGTGGTAAGCACAGCTTACATTTACAAATGTCACGAAGACCGCGCACATATGCTCAGCCTTCATCTTCGCGCCTACCGGGGTTTGTCGTTTTAGTGGTACGTCCAGTGTTTTATTCTTTGTAATATTTTACTATTTCCGAGTCGTTGATTCCCATTAATTTATACAATTCTATTAATTTATATGTTATTTCGCTAATCTGTTTTAATTTTCCGTTATATATTTCAGTATTAAATTTTATAGGGTTTATTATAGTCTTATTACCTTCTGTCTTATAGTGTTCTAAATAAAACGCGCCATCGGTTTTGTCATTTTCAGGATTTGCAGAAAAAAATTTTCTATGCGCAAAATGGTTTCTGTCTGAGATTAAAATGTCTAAATTTTTCATCAATAAATTATTCTTTTCGTAAAATTCGTTATAATGGTTTTGCAAAATAAAACATACTAATTCATATTTAAATTTGAAGCCAAAGTTCTCTTTTGTTAAAACAGAAAACACGAATTCATCTCTAACGTTTTCTTTGCAATAATGATGTTTTATAATGTCTTCAAGCATTGATTCAATTATAATCATTAAATGGATAAAACCGCCTCTTTTAATAGAAACGAATAGATCAATATCTGAATGTTTATCCATTTTTGCTTGTTCATTCATGTTGTACTTTATTAGGTCATATTTTTACTATTTATATGCAATTCCGACTAGTTTTACTCCGCCGAATTTGTCAGCTTTTTCTTGCAAAAAAACAATTGAGGCTCCCATTTTTGCAGCATCTTTCTTTATCCATTCTCTAGCTTTTTTATCTCCTAAACCCTGTGCTGCAATACCACCCCAATAAGATTTTCCAACTACTTCTCCTAGTTTAGTCATTCCTTTTACATCTTCAGGATTTGTTGTTATTTCTACTTTTTCCCAATCCTCAACACCTTTTACAACGGCAAGTTTTTTTGCTTGACTGCAAATTTCTATTCTACCACTTGCATAAATAATTTTTTCTATTGAATTTTTATATTCAGAGTTAATAATACTTTCATTTGGATATGTAAATTCAATAATGTCAGGAGTAGATTTTGTTATATTTACTTTTAATGTATCGCCATTTCTTTTTATTACTATGTCTTGGGAAAACATCAAAAAATTTGAAAAAAATATTGCCAATAGAATTATCTGTTTCATATACTTTAGTTTTAAATTATTTATTTGTTTTCCTATTACTAACCACGTAAATTTTATACTGACCACTAATGATGCAGCTAGGCGTTGTATGGTTTACTCGCAGTTCCTAACTTAACCTAAAAAACCGTTTGCTTACACATCAAAATTAATTCAAAGTAATATCTCGTATCGCTTTCTCCCAAGTATCAATACATTTTTGAGCATATTTTTTAAATATGTTCAAGTCTTTTGGTGACAATGTATGATACTGAATTGTTGTGTTTTTTATTCTTGTATTATAGATTTCCAAAAATGATTTTTCAGCTATTTTTATACAATCAAGTAAAAATTCTACAGTGTATTTTTTATTTTTATTTTCTATTAAAAACGTTTTATTTGCAAAGATGTCTAATACTTTCATATTGGTTGTTTCATTCATAATTGTTTTTTCAAATGAAACATTGATGTAATAGTGGTCTAATAATTTGGGATCTTGCGGAGTTAAGCCCAATTCAATATGTAAGTCAGATTCTGCAAGTCTGCCTATAAATTGATCCGTTGATAAATGTTCCCATTTTTGTAAATTAATTGGATATTTATGTTTTATTTCCATATTTCTATTTATTAATTACTTTCTAATACTAACTACATAATTTTATACTTACCGCTAACATATTTATAGACGAAGTTTCCCTTCTCAATCTCCTCCTTACAGCAACCAAAATACAAAATAATTATAGAGTGGCGTATTATTTTATTTATAAAACGGAAATTTTATCTAAAAAATAACCATTTATAAAACCCAATGAAATCAGGTGTTGAAAGAAGTTGAAAATGTTTCCGGGATAAATGTTATTGGTTAAGTTTTAACCTTATGATGTTGCTTATTTTCGGCAATATTTTTTCGAGGAATTTTGGAATTTGGCCTATAGCAGTAATTTTACCCTTAGATAAAGAGATAATATGTTCAGGAGTTTTGTTATAGTGGCTTGAGTTGAATAAATCAACATTATCAAATTTGTCAAAAAAATTATCCAGATTCAGGTAGCCCTGATTAAATCTTTCATCAACTTCATGATCGGGTACAAAGTGTCCACCATTTTCGTAACGTATGCGTACACGGTTTTTTGCTTCCATCATTGAATCAAGACAAAAATAAATCATCCTTAATTCATAGCCTTCTTTTTGGAAAATATTGGGCCAATAAAACGGGTCAGCATTAAAGTTTGTTTCGTAACAAAAATCTAATTTTTTTGCTAAGGCCTCTTTAACAGACTCGTCAAGCAATTCCCTCGTTTGATTATGAGACATTAATTCTCTTAAATCCGAATCAGATTTAGAATTGTAATAATTTAAGAAATGCTTGTCGTAATCAAAAGGCGTTACTGTATCGGGTACAATAACACTGGAAAATGACGATTTTCCTGCCCCATTGCAGCCGGCAATTACAAGTAGAATGGATTTAGCCACTAAATTGAGTACCTGAGACAGGATTTTTTATTAGTTTACCTGCGCGCTTTTTGTCTTCATAAATCTTAACTTCTTTATGAACTTTGGGCATCGCTTTCTCCAGTTTTTCCTGAATAAGTTTTAAATAAAGCTGTATATCATTTAAATCATCCATAAGTATATGTGCTTATCGCGTTTATCTTTAAATGCCTTTAGACGCTCATAAAGATAGGGATAATCTTTCAAAAATCCTAACATTTTAATCGACAACAAATAGTTACAAATAACTATATCCGTATATAAACATTTAAGAACCGAATCAGGAAAGGGAAGCAGCCCATCTTTGCATCGTCAAAAACAATTAACCGTTTATGATGAAATTTAAAAACAGTACTAACAATTAAAAACTAAAAAACATGAACGCATTAAGAAACAAAGTACAATTGATCGGTAACTTAGGAATGAATCCGGAGATCAAAAATTTAGATGGTGGAAAAAAATTGGCTAAGTTCAGCATCGCTACCAACGAATCATACAAAAACGCTAAAGGCGAATTGGTGAAAGAAACCACATGGCACAATTTAAAAGCTTGGGGAAAAACAGCGGAGATCATTGAAAAGTATTTAACGAAAGGTAGCGAGGTTGCTATTGAAGGTAAATTGGTTAACAGTAATTATACTGATAAAGAAGGCGTGAAACGCTATGTTACGGAGGTGGAAGTAAATGAGGTGTTGATGTTGGATGCTAAGAAGTAACCCCTTCGACTCCGCTCAGGGTACGGGCATTAGTTCGACAAAAAAAGCCCCCGATGAAAATCGGAGGCTTTTTTTGTTATTCAAAATTTTTCTTTTCCATTGAATTCTTTTTCTTTTTGCTTAATCAAAAAGAAACAAAAAATCAAGAGCAAACGATTGCCCTCGCTCCTCTCTCCATTTTTTTTGAAGGTCTAAGCGCGCGGCTAAAGCTCGCACCAAGACCTTCAAAAAAAATGAAGTTCACCGCAACTCTGCATCGCGTTTGCTCTGGGCTTACGCACATCTTACTAATGAGCATTTTTTTAGGATGGGCATATCTGTTATTCTAATCGTTACTTAATTAAACGTCGCAAAAGAGCGCTAGCCAGAAAAGGTAGCGGGGGGGCTGTGTTCGACTGTGCGTTGGCCGATGACCTTTTCTTGAATTTTTGTTTCTAACACACTTACCGACTCAAATGTTCCCAAACATTTGCTCTATTTCAAGACAAAATAAAATAAAAAAAATTACCTATTCCTACCATACGCCTCATGGCTACTCACCCATTCGTTCGCAACGATTGCTGAACTTAGTGAAAGCTCACCGGCTAAAACAACACCGGCCATGATCTCGGCTAATTTATAAACCTTATCTTTTCCAACACAGCCTAACATTTCCAGACATTCGCGTTGTGTAGGTAAACCTGTACCACCACCAAATGTGGCAATGATCAAAGAAGGTATGGTGATAGAAATATAATAATCGCCGTTATCTCTTATTTCCACGTAAGTGAGTGCTGCAGAAGATTCCGCGATATTCGCAACATCTTGTCCGGTTGCAATAAACATAGCTGTTAAACCATTAGCAGAATGTGCGCCATTGTTTGAAGCCCCGGATAATAGCGCACCAATGTTGGACATATTACGTTGTCTGAACAAAGCCTTACCGGTGGTATGCATTATTTTTTCAATTAATTCATTCGGGATGGTGATCTCGGCAACGACTCTTTTTCCTCTTGTTTGCAGGGTATTGATGAGAGAATGCTTTTTGTCGGTATCCATATTACCGGCCATTGCAAAATGCTCCATGCCAACAGGCTTTTGCTCCAATATCCACTGACAGGCGTGGTAGGTAGCTTTAGTAACCATGTTTTGTCCGGCAGCATCACCCGTAGTATAATTAAATCTTAAGAACCGCAATTTGCCAACACCGTATTGTTCGATGTCCGTCAGTTTACCTGATCTAGTCGTTTCTTCAGCCTTCGCTTTTATTATATCAAAATTAGCTTCTATCCATTTACCAAAATCACGGGCGAAACGTGCATTGTCAAAAACAAAGACCGGTGCACGTTGCATGGCTTCATCAATAACGGTACACGTAACACCACCAGCTTCGGTAAGCAATTTCATACCTCTGTTATAACTCGCAACCAATGTACCTTCGGTAGTTGCCAAGGGAATAAAAAATTCTCCTTGTGCATGTTCACCATTAATTTTTATTGGTCCGGCAAAGCCCATCGGGATTTGTGCTACTCCCGAAAAGCTTTCGATATTACCCGGTAAAACACTTGGATCAAAAGAAAAGGAACCCACATGCTTCATCTCTGCACCCGTTTTTTCTTTAATGAATTCACGACGTTGTTGTGCCATCTCCAGTGTGTGGTCATTGCCTTTTTGGTAAGGTAGTTTTTTCATATTTAATTTTTTAATTTTGACAAAAATAAAGTATTTAGGAAAGCAGTTATTATGCTTGCATAACTATTTTATGGTAAATTTAATAGGTGTTATTCCAATTTAGCTGTTGAAGCAGCCTTTTTGATTGTATTTGCAAATCGCAGTTTATCCTTTGGCAAATAAACTCCGGTAATAAATATAGTGTTTTCTTTTGTTGATTCCACGGCATACAATTCAACTAACATGTTTTGTCCTTTTTCTTTCATCTCTCCTTTTTTGAAAAGAATTTTTTTACCGTTGGCTTCAAACTCTCCAAAATCTTTTATCACCACATTTTTCTTTTTAACATCTTCTGAAAGTTTTTCTTTTGCTTTTTCATACGATTGAAGAATCAACATTGCCATTATCATGACCTGAGGTTTTTCAGAAATATAAAAATTACCCTGACGGGTACTGTATAATTGTGAATCAACTTCCATTGAAATTTTTATGGACATCATTTTCATCATTTCATTCATCTGATCAACTTCTGCTGAGTCGGTTTTGCTGAATGCAATAACAGTAAATAAAAATAGCGCAATGGCTGTAGAAATTGATTTTTTTCATTTTTGTTTCATTTAGATAATTAGATCATTCTTTCTATTTTCCTTTATTCAACAAGTCCAAAACTGCATTGTTTGCATTTACAAATCCACCTGAGATACAAAGCTCGTTCAACTTCTTTTTCTCCTTTTTTGTTCCCGGTACTTTAACACATTTCTTATAGGTAACGACAGATCGCATCAATACATCTCTCACTTCCTTGGCTGTTAATTCCGGAAAATAACCTCTGATAAGCGCAGCCACACCGGCTGTTGCAGGAGATGCCATACTTGTGCCCGATTCTTTTGCATATTTATTATCAGTAACGGTTGAATAAATATTAACGCCGGGCGCAAACAGATCCACATGTTTTAAACCGTAGTTAGAGAAAGGAGCAATTATATTTTTTCCTGATCTATATTCATTTGCACCCACCTGGATCCAATTATCGACAACTTTACCGGACAATAATTCGCGGTTCGGAAAAGAAAGTTCTACATCACTATTTTTAGATTCATTGCCTGCCGCATGAATAAGTAATACATCTTTCGATGCAGCATATTCCACCGCATCATCCACTAATTTTTTATCGGGAGAATAATATTTCCCGAAGCTCATATTGATAACTGTTGCTCCATTGTTAACAGCATAATAGATGGCATTTGCAACATCCTTATCGCGCTCATCACCATTGGGGACAGCGCGTACCGGCATAATTTTTACATTGCTTGCCACACCATTCATTCCTATATTATTATTTCTCATTGCCGCAATTATCCCGGCAACGTGAGTACCATGTAATGCATCAGGACCTTCAACACGGTTACATCCGTAATAACGTTCGGTCATATTATTTGGATCGTCACCAACAACAGCCTGACGTATCGAATCGGCATTCATCGTATTATATTTAATTGTATTTTCAATCGATTTGCGGGATTCTGCTATTTGTTCATCCAGCTCTTCTGGCGCTATACCGAATGCAAATAAAAGCTTCAGGCGATTTTTTATTTTTGCTTCGATCGGATTAGAAGGCGTATATTTTTTCAACGTTTTTTTAGAAAGCACACCATCGTTTTGTTTTTTTACATTTTCCAACAAACGGGAAAATATCTTAAGGCTCTTCAGTTGCTGCTCATTCTCCATTTGTTCATCAAGGAAATCAGACTTTATTTTTTTGTATTTAATGAATTCCTTTTTATCATTTTCAGACAATGTAGAAGAATCTGCGTGAACAAACTTTGTATTCATCTGATGGTACATGCGGGCAATTTCAAGCGCTTCATAATTTATATCGCCATTCTTTCCGCCCAAAAAACTCCAACCGTGAACGTCATCAATATATCCGTTCTTATCATCATCGATTCCGTTATCCGGAATCTCTTTCAGATTGGTCCAGATCACATCTTTTAAATCTTCATGGTCAATTTCGATACCACTGTCAATAACAGCAACAATAACAGTTTTAGGTGTTTTTCCTTTTAATGATATGTACGCTTCTTCCACTCCCATACCATAAACGTTATCAGTCTTGGGATCTAGAAGCTGCCAGTTATTAGGGATTTTTTTCTGCGCGAACACAGATGTTGCAATGAATAAACACGCAACGAGAAATTTTTTTGTCATTTTATTTTTTTTAAAGCTTAGATAAAAATTCGCCCTCAATTAATATATAAATTGAGGGCGAAGAAAAAGGGGAATAAGATTTATGAAATCTGCTTGTTTAGCCTCAGCCCTTTCCCTCTCAGCCTCATCCGCCTTCTGCACCTTCTCCAATTGGAGAAGGGAAGCGGAAGTAATTTTTTGGGAGAGGGGAGAGTTTAATGGATTAACAAAATTCAGCAAAAGCCATTTGTAAATTTTCAGCGATCATCTGTGCACTGCGGCCTTCAATGTGATGGCGTTCTACAAAATGAACTAATTTACCATCTTTAAACAATGCTAAAGCCGGTGAAGATGGTGGATATGGTGCAAAATGTTTTCTTGCTTCAGCAACAGCTTCGGTATCAAAACCTGCAAAAACAGTGGTTATTCTGTCAGGGCGCTTTGCTCCTGATACTGCTAATTTTACTCCCGGACGTGCAGCACCTGCAGCGCATCCGCAAACGGAATTTACTACAACCAATACTGTTCCTTTGCTATTGATGGCTGAATTTACAGCATCGGGTGTTGTTAAATCTTCGAAACCAACAGTTACAAGTTCTGCTTTCATTGGTAATACTATGCTTTGTGGATACATGTTTTTTGAATTATGAATTAATTTTGAATTTTTGTTGATGTAAAGTTACGAAAAAAATAAAACAAAAGGTTCATGCAGATTAACGCAAATGATACGCAGAGTTTCGCAGATTAAAAAGAAAAAATATCTATTAAAAATTTGCGAAACTCTGCGTATCATTTGCGAAACTCTGCGAGAAAAAATAAATACCTTTGTCAAAACAAATAAAACAAATCGGAATGAAATTAAAAAACATTATTGCTTTAGGCTTAATAGCTTTTATCACTGTAAGCTCAGCGTTTTCTCAAACAAAACGTATTGAAAAAGTAAACCGTGTCGGAAGTGAATTAATTATTCCCTACGAAAAATATCAGTTATCAAACGGCTTAACACTCATCGTTCACGAAGATCATTCTGACCCGATCGTTTATGTTGACGTTACCTATCATGTAGGCTCTGCACGAGAACAGGAAGGACGTTCGGGCTTTGCACATTTTTTTGAACACATGATGTTTCAAGGTTCAGAGCATGTTGGCGATGAACAACATTTTAAAATTATTACTGAAGCCGGCGGCACATTAAATGGTTCAACAACCACCGACAGAACTAATTATTGGGAAGTACTTCCATCCAATCAATTGGAGACCGCTTTTTGGTTAGAATCAGACCGCATGGGGTTTTTACTTGATTCCGTAACGCAACAAAAATTTGAGATACAACGGTCAACAGTTAAGAATGAACGTGGTCAGAATTATGATAACCGCCCTTACGGTTTGGTATGGGAAAAAATTGGAGCAGCATTGTATCCTCCAACACATCCTTATTCGTGGCAAACAATCGGGTATATTGAAGATTTAGATCGTGTAGATGTAAATGATCTGAAAAAATTCTTTTTGCGCTGGTACGGTCCAAACAACGCGACACTAACGGTTTCGGGAGATGTGAATGCTGCTGATGTTGTTAAACTGGTAGAAAAATATTTTGGATCGATACCTCGCGGTCCAGAGGTAAACGCGCAACACCTTTCTGTCGTTACATTAGACAATGACCGTTATATTTCATACGAAGATAATATCCGTGCACCACAAATTACTTTTGCATTTCCATCCGTACCATCGCGTCATCCGGATGAAGCCCCACTTGATGTGTTGGCGGATATTTTAGCAGGTAGTAAATCTTCTATCTTTTATCAAAATTTTGTAAAAACTCAATTGGCGCAATCTGCTGATGTTAGTGATCCTACAGAAGAATTAGCCGGAGTATTTACAATAAATGTCCGCACATTTCCGGATAAAAATTTAGCACAGATGGACTCACTGGTGCGGGTTTCACTTTCTGAATTCGAAAAACGCGGTGTTACAGATGATGACCTGATAAAATTCAAAGCCGGTTTTGAAACAAACGTCATCAATTCACTTTCAAGTGTTAAAGGTAAAGGCGCAATGCTTGCCGACTACCAAACATTTACCGGCAATCCAAATTATATTATCAATGAAATGGAACGGTATAATAAAGTAAGCAAGGAAGATGTGATGCGTGTCTATAATAAATACGTCAAAAATCAACATGCTGTTATTTTAAGTGTATATCCAAAAGGCAAGCCGGAAAAGGCTGATAAACCTGATAATTATACTCCTCCAGCTCGTGATACAAATACTACTGAAGCAGCAGAATATAAAAGTTTAGTCTATAACAAAACAAAAGATACCTTTAACAGGAACGACAAACCGGTACCTGGCGCTGCACCATTTGTGAAGGTTCCAGACTATTGGATAAAACATTTTGATAACGGATTAAAACTGATCGGTGCTAAAAGCGATGAAGTGCCAAGTGTTACCATTCAGGTGAATATAGAAGCTGGACATCGGTATGAAAATATTGATAAAGCTGGTGTATCGCAATTATTAACAAGTATGTTAAATGAATCCACTACCAAACATACTACGGAAGAAATAAGTGAAAAACTGGAACGCATGGGTAGCAATGTCAGCATACACAACACAGGCCAGGATGTTGTTGTTATCATTTCTTCTTTAACAAAAAATATAGACTCCACTTTATCCATTGCTGAAGAATTATTATTTCATCCTAAATTTGATACCACCGAATTTAACCGTGTAAAAAAACAACAGCTTGAATCCATTGACAATCAAGTAACGCAAGCTCCTACCATCGCCAATAATGTATACTCTAAAATAATGTATGGCAATGATCATATCATGGGAATATCTACATTAGGAAAAAAAGAAACGGTAAAACAAATTTCATTGGATGATGTAAAAAAATATTATAGCGAATCGTTTTCTCCCTCCGTTGCGTCAACAGTTGTTGTTGGTGATATTAATGAAGAAGCCGCTATTCCCAAATTAACTTTTTTAAAAAACTGGAAAGGAAATAAACTCGTTCACGCCACTGAACCACCTTTACCATCTTTCGATAAAACAAAAATTTATTTGGTAAATAAAGAAAAAGCACCTCAATCTGAAATACGAATTGGTTACATGGCAATGCCATACGATGCTACAGGAGAATATTACAGATCGGGCATCATGAATTATTCTTTGGGAGGCGCTTTCAATAGCAGAATAAATATCAATTTACGCGAGCTGCATGGTTACACGTATGGTGCCCGGTCTAACTTTTCAGGAAGTAAGTTTATTGGTCCGTTTACCGCAAGCGCAGGTGTTAGAGCAAACGTTTCGGACAGCTCGGTGATCGAGTTCATGAAAGAAATAAAAAATTATGCCGACAAAGGAATCACCAATGAAGAACTTTCATTTACTAAAAATTCGATAGGACAAAGTGAGGCATTAAAATATGAAACGGCTGCACAAAAAGCAGGCTTCATTAAACGTATCTTAGATTATAACCTGGATAAAAACTTTACCGAAAAACAGGCTGAAATATTAAAGACAATTACCAAACAGGAAATTGATACGCTTGCAAAAAAACATTTACCTTATACTAAAATGGCAATTGTGGTGGTAGGCGATAAAGCAAAAATTGCTGATGGTCTGTCTAAACTCGGTTATGAAATAATTGAGCTGGATACGGATGGGAATGTTGTGAAATAGCGATGCTCGTGTGTTGTCAGTTCGAGCGAAGTCGAGAAGCAACTTAAACTGACAATTAAATTCATCTAATAGAAAAATCATTACCTCTTCTTTTGAAAAAACGTCTTCATTAAAGCTGCACATTCTTCTTCCAAAACACCTGACCTAACAATTGTTTTAGGATGCAATACCCTTTTTTCATTTAACAAATTAAATCCGCGTTTGGTATCGGATGCACCATAAACCAATTTACCCAACTGCGCCCACGATATAGCACCGGCACACATCACGCAAGGTTCAAGGGTGACATAAAGTGTACATTCATTCAAATATTTCCCATTCAAAAAGTTGGCAGCAGAAGTTATCCCTTGCATTTCGGCATGTGCTGTCACATCATTCAGGCATTCGGTTAAATTATGTGCGCGTGCAATAATTTGGTTGTTGCATACAATTACAGCACCCACAGGCACTTCGTCAACATCAAAAGCCTTTTGAGCTTCTTTTAATGCTTCACGCATAAATTGCTCATCAGAAAAAACAGATAATTCCATTCGACAAAGGTAATGCCTGCCGTCCGATAATTCGTTTCTATTCAACCTTTATTTTTACTAATTTCGCGTAACAAAAATAATGGAACGCAGATGACGCGGATTGTTATGATAAAATAAGATTTTTTTCGGATTAATTATAAAAACACTATGCTACGAACACATTTACGAACACACACTTGTGGAGAATTAAGATTAAGCGATAATGGAAGATTAGTTACCCTTTGTGGATGGGTACAAAAAATCAGAAGATTAGGTGGCGCAACATTTATTGATTTACGCGATAGATATGGAATTACCCAATTGGTTTTTCATGGTGAAGATAGAGAAAATAGAATATTGGGAGAAGAAGGATTTCATCGTGAAATGGTTTTAAAAATAGATGGGAAAGTTATTGAACGAGAAAATAAAAATAAAAAAATCTCAACAGGCGAAATTGAAATACAAGTTTCTATTGTTAAGGTTTTAAATGAATCTAAAACTCCGCCATTCACTATTGAAGATGAAACGGACGGTGGTGATGACATACGCATGAAATACCGCTACCTTGATCTGCGTAGGAACCCTGTACGTAAAAATTTAGAATTGCGCCATCGCATGGCTATTGAAACACGTAATTATTTAGATAAATTAAATTTCCTAGAAGTAGAAACTCCTATATTAATAAAATCTACTCCCGAAGGTGCACGCGACTTTGTGGTACCATCACGTATGAATCCCGGAGAATTTTATGCCTTACCTCAATCACCACAAACATTCAAACAATTATTAATGATAGGTGGTTTCGATCGTTATTACCAAATTGTAAAATGTTTCCGCGATGAAGATCTTCGTGCCGACCGTCAGCCTGAATTCACCCAGATAGATTGTGAAATGGCCTTTGTAGAGCAAGAAGATATTTTACAAACCTTTGAGGGATTGGTTCGTCATTTATTTAAAACCGTTAAAAGTATTGATATTCCTACGCTTTCGCGGATGACATACGCTGATGCGATGAAATTTTATGGAAATGATAAACCGGATATTCGGTTTGAGATGAAGTTTGTAGAACTGAACAATATTGTTAAAGGAAAAGAATTTAAAGTATTTAACGATGCACAATTAGTGGTTGGAATTTGTGCAAAAGGTGCGGCTGAATATTCACGCAAACAATTGGACGAATTAACTGAATTTGTGAAACGTCCGCAAGTTGGTGCTACAGGCTTAGTTTATATAAAATATAATTCGGATGGAAGTTTAAAATCTTCTGTTGACAAATTTTTTAGTACAGAACAACTAAAAGAATTTGCTTTGCAAATGCAGGCAGAGAGCGGAGATTTGATGTTAATTCTTGCAGGCGAAAAAAATAAAACCCGCAAAGCCTTATCAGAATTGCGTTTAGAGATGGGAACCCGTTTAGGCTTGCGCGATAAAAACACATTTGCTTGCCACTGGGTAATTGATTTTCCATTATTAGAATACAATGAAGAATTAAATCGTTGGCATGCAATGCATCACCCCTTCACATCACCAAAGCCTGAAGACATTGCCTTGCTTGACTCTAATCCCGGAATAGTTAGAGCCAATGCGTATGATATGGTAATTAACGGTGTAGAGGTTGGTGGAGGCTCCATTCGTATCTTCAACAAACAATTGCAAGCCAGAATGTTTGAATTGCTTGGCTTTACCAAAGAAGATGCTCAGGCACAATTCGGATTTTTAATGAATGCCTTTGAATTTGGCGCTCCTCCACACGGCGGACTGGCACTCGGCTTCGATCGTTTGTGTTCGCTCTTTGGCGGTGCTGATGTGATACGTGATTTTATTGCTTTCCCGAAAAACAATTCCGGACGTGATGTGATGATCGATTCGCCTTCGCCCATTGCACAAGAGCAATTGAATGAGTTGGGGATTGGGTTGAAGAAGAAATAAATATTATTTACCATAAAAAACTCAGACGATTCAAATGAATTGTCTGAGTTTTTTTATGGAGTAAAATATGAAAAAAGAATTTCAATATATTTTCAAGTGTTACTCATAGTCTTTGATTTATAGTCAACAATTAATCATTTTTGCAACGTGGATGTAAAACTAAAAATTGGTCAACGAATTAAGGAACTCAGAGAAGAGGCAACTATGTCGCAAAAGGATTTAGCTTATACCGCAGACTTAGATAGAAGTTATATAGCAAGCGTTGAAAACGGTCAGCGTAATATTTCCATTGTCAATATTGAGAAAATAGCCGTAGCCCTAAACGTAACACTAAAAATTTTTTTTAACAATGTTGAATTTGATAAGCATACAAAAGGCAGTAAATAATTTCAAAATCCTAATTGAAGATGCGATTAAGGAGGGTGGCGAAGATGCGAAACAAGCAATGATAAGGTCTTCAAGACCTATTTTGAATTTGCATGAAGCTGTTAAAAGCGAATTGATAAAAGCAGGTGTTGCAAAAGATTTTATTTTTCCTCCTCTTAATTCTAGAACGCCTGAGTTAAAACTTGCTGGCTCACGAAAACAAAAAAATCAAGATGTCTGCATTGTTCCGAGTCATAAGAAAGCGGAAGAAATCTTAAAGGAAGGATTACTGCAAGATGTCGTTGATGAATTTGGTGAAAAGTTTACTGAAAAAACAATAGCTATAAATGTGAGAAGTCAAATAAGCAGTATTCTAAAAAACTTTGACACTCTCTACGAAAGAACTACATCCGAAGCAATAAATCTTCATGACCGTTGTCCAAAAATGTGTATGGGAGAAGTTTACATGATTGCAGTTCCTGAATATGATGATAAGGCAATTAGAGAGAGTAAAATTGTTTTTAAAAAACCAAGTCAAGCATTAGTTTTAAAATACATCAAGTCATTTCAAGCAATCAATAACAGGAAAGGGATTGAGAAAAATTTCTATAAGTACGAAAAAGCCTGTTTACTGATTGTTGATTTTAGTAAAAGTCCTGCGAAGATTTACAAGACAAATGCAGAATTGGTAAAAGCTGGATTGATCCCTAAGGATAGCATAGTTGATATTAGTGAATTGTCTTGGAGTAAATTTGTTCCTGAACTTTTGCAAACTTACTCTGAAAGATTTGGTAAGTAAATATTCACCTGATATTTCTCAATTAGAAAATCATCAATCTCTTGTGGGTCGCATAAACTCCGAATAGTTTCAATTTCGTTTTCTGTCAGTTCGGGAATAGTAAATTTTTCAATAAAATTTTTTTGATAGCAAGGATAACCGCCTTCAATCGCAACACTCGTCTTGCTTACATAATAATCCATGATGTAAGAGTTCAAAATTTTCTGAACAACATCAATGTTTTCAATTTTTGTAATTGGATTTATTAACTCGTTGAACATTCCGTTACTCTCTTGCTCACGAAAATAAAGTCCGTAACCATTTGTGAAAAAACCTTCCTCTTCTTCCACAAACAAAAATCTTGGGTGCTGACTAAAAGTTGGGTTTAAAATTTTCTTTCCTGTTCTCGTAAGTCCTTGTGTTCTGCCCCAAACATAGAAAGGTTCAAAGTTTACTTTGCCTTTATCTCTTGCTAAAAGATTTTCTTTTTCAGAAAGAAAATAAGTATAACATTTTGGAAATTTTTTTTTGAAATCATTTTCAGAAATTGCAGTAGCAACTCCATTTTTTATATTGTAAGGAAAAATTATTTTTCGTGTGTTGTGTTCTACTTCTTCTTGCGTTTTAAAATCAGAAATTTTGTAAACCGGTTTTACAATTTCTTTTTCTATTTCAAAAGCACCATTGTCATTGGTTTTGATGTAGCAATCATTTTTTTTATTAGTTCCATCAATAAAAAATATTTCATCTTTTAATGTTGCAATGCCGACACAAATATCAAACAGTTTACCGATTGGCAAACCAATAGTCTCGATTGTTTTGATGTTTTGTTGTTCGTCTGTTTTTAGCAATCGCCATTTTTTAAAATTAAGGTCTTTTAAATAATTCGGCGAACCATTTGCATTTGGCAAAAACTCTTCAGGGCTGTAACCCTCCTTAATCCTGTCAAATGTAATTGCTTCGTTTTCTTGTTTGTTTAAAAATGTCAGAGCTGTATATGTTTGTGCATCAAAAACTTTTTTATGACTAAAATCAATTATTCGTGTAACACATTTTTGATGTTGAAAATATTTACGCAATGATTCGCCTGCAAGCGAAGTGAAATAGTTATTTGGCGTGATGTAACCGAGTTTTCCACTTGATTTCAATAGTTTGTAACCAAGTTCAAAAAAAGCAAAATATAAATTAAATGTTCCACCTTCAACAGTAGTCCAATGCTTTACCAAATAATTTCTATTATCATCTGAAAGGTCTTGAAACTTTACATATGGAGGATTACCAACAATATTGTCAAATTGTTTTTTCCAGTTAGTTTTTAAGCTATCTTGATGATATAAATTAAAATCACTATCCGTAAGTTGCTCTCCGTTTTGTAAAGCGTAAATTGTTAGAATTAGTTTTGTTCTATGAATATTGTATTCAAGTATGTCTGAACCGAAAATGTTTTCTTTTATAATTTTCTTAATCGGCTTATTGAAAGTCCTTTTGTAATAGTCTGTTAAGCCAATTAAAAATGCACCGCAACCACAACTTGGGTCAAGATTAGTTTCATTTTCTTTTGGTTGAATTTCATTTATTATAAAATCAATAATATAATCAGGAGTAAAAAATGCTCCGTTAAATTTCCTATCCTCAATCGGAATGATTAACTCCAAATAATTTTCAAGTTCCTTAATGTTAGAAATATTCAGCGAAGAAGTGTCAAAGTAAATTTGTTGATTTTGTTCAAAGCCTTTGAAATAGTTTGTCAATATTGGACTTTTGTCAATATTTATTTTGTTGTTTGTCAGATAGGAATAAATCAAATGCTTCTCAAGACTTGTCAAGTCGTGAGTTTGTATGATTTGATTTAGAATTCCTTTTTTTATCATTTGTCGTGCAGACTTTAAGCAACAAAGTTAGACAAATAATTTGTTCTGTCAAACAGTTGTTAATAAAATTTAGGGGTGGGAAAATTTCAACTCTTTTGCTTTTATTTACGAAGGGTGGTCTGTCCTCCAACGATTGCTAAATTAATCACTTCAACGCCTTTGATTTTCGGTACAATTGTGTTTCTTATTCAAAATAGAATTCAATCAGATCGCCATTATGTAAGGCTTTAGGGATTATTCGAAATGTAATTATTTTATTTAGATCAAAATAAAGCGTATTGTCAATCACCAGAAAATTATCCTTCACAGTAAAAACAGAAGATAAGTAATGCGTAAACTTATCCTTGTAAGCGGCGCTTGACACATCCACCTTAACTACATTCGGCATCATGATGATGGAGTCGACCAGACTCGCTTCAATTTTAACAACGCTACATTTGTTTTGAGAATATGCAAATGCTGATAGCATCACAAAAACTATAATAAAAATATTTTTCATTTGTTTGTTTATTTAGGTAAACAAATGTTCGACATTATTTTCGAAAAAAATATGATAGTGGTCACTTTTTGGATTTCATCGCCAATTGCGCAAGAGCAGTTAATGAATTGCGGATGAGTTTAAAGAAGTAATGATTTTATAAAATAAAAAAAACCGGACGATTAAAATGAATTGGTCCGGTTTTTTTAAGACTATATTTAACAAAAGAAATCCTTTAATTACCTCAAACGATTGCCAGATTAATTGCTTCAACACCATTAATTTCAGGAGCAACGCGTTTGATAGATTCTTCAATACCGGCTTTCATGGTCATCATACTCATGGAGCATGATTTACAAGCACCATGCAATTCCAACTTAACAATTTTATCATCCGTAATTTCAACCAAGGACACATTGCCTCCATCGGCCTGCAAATACGGACGAATTTGTTCTAATGCTGCTTCAACTCTTGCTGTTAAATCGCTCATGGTTTTTTAGTCTTTAGTATTTAGTCATTAGTCTTGGTAGTTTTCCCCTTTTGAATTTTGACTTCTCTTCTTAATTTAACTTTTTTTTCTATTGCCTATTCGCTATTAACTAATTACTAGCAACCGCTTCTTGCTTACGGGCATTCACTATTGAAACTTGTTGTGCTATATTTTTTGCCATTTCCATAAAGGCGATTGCTTGTGGTGTGTTTTCCTGCATTACTGCCGGACGACCTGCATCACCTGCTTCACAAACACTTTGCACCAATGGTATCTCTCCAAGTAATGGAACGTTTAATTCTTTTGCTAAATTTTTTGCACCGTCTTTTCCAAAGATATAATATTTATTGTTTGGCAATTCAGGTGGTGTAAAGTATGCCATGTTTTCTACAATTCCCAATACGGGAACATTGATAGAAGGTAATTGAAACATTCCAACACCTTTTTTGGCATCTGCCAAAGCTACATTTTGCGGTGTACTCACGATAACAACTCCATTTAATGGAACGCTGCCTACCAATGATAAATGAATGTCGCCGGTACCCGGAGGTAAGTCAATGATCATATAATCCAATTCACCCCAATCGGCATCACCAAACATTTGCAACAGAGCCTTTGAAGCCATTGGTCCGCGCCATACAATGGCTTGTGATGTATCTGCAAAAAAACCGATAGATAATAATTTTACTCCGTAACTTTCAACAGGAATAATTTTATTTACACCATCCATCTCTTTGATAAAAGGCTTTTCATGAACCACATCAAACATAATTGTTTGTGAAGGTCCATATATATCAGCGTCGATCAAACCTACTTTAGCACCCAATTTTGTCAATGCCAATGCTAAGTTGGAAGCTACCGTAGATTTTCCTACTCCGCCTTTACCGGATGCAACACCGATGATGTTTTTCACTTTTGGAAGCAATGGTCCGCTGCCTTTGCGTGATGTAACATCGGCAGTCATTTTCACATTTACATTTGCTTCTTTATCTATAAAATGTAAAATGGCATTTACACAAGCTTTATGGATCATCTCTTTCATCGGACAAGCAGGCGTTGTGAGCACCACAGTAAAACTTACGTTCTTACCTTCTACTTCCAGATCTTTTATCATCCCCAATGTAACCAGATCCTTTTTCAGATCAGGATCATCTACATTTTTTAAAGCTTCTAAAACTTGTTCTTTTGTAATATTCATCGCAATTTCTCCCTATCTATATTTTTCATTTTTTAACCAAGTAAAGATAATAAAAAAATCGCTAGGTCTGAATGTGAATACAAGAATTAAGTGATAAAGGTTGTTGTAAAATTTTACCACAGAGGCACGGAGAGCACNNTTTGTGCTCTCCGTGCCTCTGTGGTTCATTTATATTTGCAAATCCCTGATTATATCCTTACTATTGAATATTGAAAAGAGTCATCCTTTAATAAAAACATAAATAATTATGAGCCTTCAGAATTTATACATCAGATATACGATACGACGTAGAATAAATAAAGAAGCGATGGCTGGGCTTCCACTGAAATCGCATCGCAAAGGGATGGAAAATTTTGGCAAGATGGCTAAAATTCCGAATGGTGTTACTTTCGAAAAAGTAGTTTGCGACGGCGTGCCCTCTGAATGGGCGATCCCTAATAATATAAAAACTCAGGGCGTAGTTCTTTATTTGCACGGCGGTGCGTATGCGATGGGCTCTGTTGCCAGTCATCGTAGCCTTTCGGCAAACATTGCATTGGCATCAAAAACAAAATGTTTAACGATCGATTATCGTCTTGCTCCTGAACATCCTTTCCCTTCTGCCATTGACGATACTTTAAAAGCATACAACTGGTTATTGAAACAAGGTATTGATCCTAAAAAAATTATTTTCTCAGGCGATTCAGCAGGTGGCGGTTTGGCGATTGCGGCAATGATACGATTGAAGGAAGAGAATATTCCATTGCCCGGCGCAGCAGTTTGTTTATCTCCCTGGCTTGATCTGGAAGGCACCGGAGAGCAAGCACAAATGCTTATGAAAAAAGATCCGATGATCGATCTTGCAGCGATGAATGTTTTTGCACTTCATTATGCTCCCAAAGAAAAATTAAGACACCCCTTAGTTTCACCATTGCATGCGGATCTTAAAGGACTCCCGCCCATTTATATACAAGTGAGTCTTTCAGAAGTTTTATTAGATGATACGTTGCGTTTTGAGAAAAAAGCCAAAGCTGCAGGTGTGAGTGTTGAAGTAGAAACATGGAAAAAAACCGTACATGTTTGGCAGTTATTCGGTTCCATGTTACCTGAAGCAATGAAAGCGATCAAAAAAATTGGTGTGTATATTGAAGATAAAGTAAAGTAAATAGAACACGAATTTAACGTATAAAAAATTCGCGTAAATTTGTTTGATTCGCGTTATCTGTGTTCTATTAATTCTAATAAAAAATCATCAGTAATAACTCCACAAAAAATCCAAGAAGAAATCCTGTATACACTTGCGCAGGTGTATGTGCATTTAGTTTCAGACGCGCATACCCTACCAATCCGGAAACTAAAATAACGAGCATTAAAATAAAATGCAAGTCAATGTGCAGTCGATAGATGATGCCCAACGCAGCACCGGCAATTCCGCCAATACCGATAGTGTGAGCACTTATCTTCCATTTAAAATTAATCAGTAAAGAAAGCACAATAGATACGGAAGCACCTAGAATAAGTATCTTAAAAATGTTTGGAAATTCGGCATTGTAAAATAAATAATACAAGGAAAAATAATATAAAGCAGCACTGGAATACGGAATTACCCTTTCCTCATTACTCTCCATCCCAAGGCTTTTAATACGTCCCATCTTCAGCAAAACAAATGCATTGATGGTGGGCAATAAAAAGGTGAAAATAAAAGTAACAACCAGAATTAATATTTTTAGACGGACGGTAGTAAATGTTGAAATATAATTTTTTGTAAAAAAAATAATCATGAAACCATAGGTTGGCATCAACAAAGGATGGAACAGATGGGAAATTAGTTGAGCAAATTTTTCTTCAACAGTTTTAGGAACAGAACAATTTATTTCAGCGTCCATATTAAAGTTCTTTTCTTAATCGGGCAACCGGAATGTCAAGCTGTTCACGATATTTGGCAATGGTCCTGCGGGCAATATTATAGCCTTTATCTTTCAACATCTTGGTTAGTTTATCATCCGTCAATGGCTTCTTTTTATTTTCGGCAGCAATACAATCCTGTAGGATCTTTTTCACTTCACGCGTAGAAACATCTTCACCGCTATCTGTCGAAAGTGACTCGCTGAAAAAAGATTTCAATAGAAAAGTACCAAAAGAAGTTTGCACATATTTACTATTTGCGACACGTGAAATGGTGGAAATATCCAAGCCCACTCTTTCGGCAATGTCCTTCAGGATCATTGGTTTTAAATGGGTTTCATCACCATCCAAAAAATACGCACGTTGATAATCCATGATGGCATTCATGGTATAAAGCAAAGTATGGCTGCGTTGTTGAATGGCATCAATAAACCATTTTGCTCCATCCAGTTTTTGCTTCACAAACACGGAAGCTTCTTTACTACTTTTGTTTTTCTCTTTCGAATATTCCTCCAACATAGTGGTGTATGCCTTGCTGATACGCAGATCAGGGGAATTGCGGGAATTCAGTGTAAGTATCAATTCGCCATCTTCGTTTGTTATAATAAAATCGGCAATTACTTGCTGATAACTTTTTTGTCCATCCGCCATTGAGTTTCCCGGTCGCGGATTTAATTTCAGGATCTCATGGATCACTTCTTTAAGCGTATCATCGTCGATCTCTAATTTTTTTGCGATCTTATCATAATGCTTTTTGGAGAATTCATCCATTTGTTTATCTACTACCTTAATAGCAAGCTCAACAATTGAATTGCGAGGATTTTTTCGTAGCAATTGTATCAATAAACATTCGCGTAGATCACGTGCACCAACGCCCGCCGGATCAAACTCCTGAATTACTTTTAACAATTCGTTTAATTCAGCTTCTGTAGTTTCTATATTATGTGAAAATGCAATATCATCAACTATTGATATCAGATCTCTACGCAAATATCCATCATCATCTAAATTACCAATGAGATAATCAGCAATCTGATATTCACGATCATCAAGATCTTTTAAACCCAGCTGGCTATCCAACATATCCTGAAAAGAAACACCTACAGAAAAAGGAATTTCTTTGCGTTCTTCATCAGGACTTACATTATTCGCTTTTAGCTTGTAGGACGCGCCTTCATCATCATCCATGTAATCACTGATGTTGAAATCATCACGTTGACTTTCTTCATCCTTTGGTGCATCATCATAATTCTCGTCCTCAAAATCGTTGTTGGTCTCTTCATCCGCTTCCATACCCTCTTCCAAGGCAGGATTTATTTCCATCTCTTCTTTAATTCGCTGTTCTAAAGCAATAGTAGGCAACTGCAACAATTTCATTAATTGAATTTGTTGCGGTGAAAGTTTTTGAAGTAATTTTTGTGTTTGTACTAGCCTTAACATAACTGCTCTACGATAATTTTATATGTACAAAAATAATAAATATAAACTGATCTTTTAGATTTTTAAAGCAAGCGATCGGATTTAAAATAGTAGAATTTTAATGACAAGAATCATATTTGATTTTTCAAAAAAGTCTAAATTGTGAATCCGTTATTTCTTGTAATAAATTAGAAAATCGAGTCGAACAAATAATTGTTATTTTTGTTATGTAAATCATCTGAATACACTATCTTATAAATATTTTAAATTGAAACGATCGCACCAATGAAACGTGTATTCTTAGAGATGGAAAAACTGAAGAACCCCAATAGTGGCTTGGGACAATTCTGTATTAACATCGGTGAACATTTCCAACTTTTAGATCCTAAAAACTTACAACTCGATTTTTATTTGCCGGCATTTCAAAAGGATGTTTTTGGCAATAAATTTAATTATATAAAACAAACAGCTATCCATAAATTTTTGCCGATCGATAGCAGCATATATGATGTTTGGCATTGTTTACAACAAGACTCCCATTACCTACCAAATAATAAGAACACCAAACTTATTTTAACAATTCATGATCTTAATTTTTTAGAAAAATACAAAGGATCAAAACAAAAACGCAAACTGATCAGTCTTCAAAAAAGGGTGAACAAAGCAAGCGCTATCACCGTAATATCAAAATTTACTGAAGCTATTGTTCGTGAAAATTTACAATTGAACGATACTCCTGTACATGTTATATACAATGGCAATTCATTAAAAATAATGGAGAATGCATCTGCACCCGATTTTATCCCGGCGCATAGCGGAATAGAATATTTATTTTCTATCGGGATCATTTCAGCAAAAAAAAATTTCCATACACTTATTCCTTTGTTGCAAAATAATAAGCAGCTCCATTTAGTTATTGCAGGAGATAATACTTCCGATTATGCCAAACAAATTATTACAACTTCTAAAAAAACAGGAGTTGACAAACAATTGCATTTGCCGGGAACAATTAATGATTCAGAAAAATATTGGTTGTATAAAAATTGCAAAGCTTTTGTTTTCCCTTCATTAAGTGAAGGTTTCGGGCTACCTGTGGTGGAAGCTATGAGTTTAGGAAAACCTGTGTTTTTATCCAACTTAACCAGCCTTCCGGAAATTGGTGGAAAAGAAGCATACTATTGGAATAATTTTGAACCGCAACATATAATTGAAGTTTACGAAAAAGGAATAAAAGATTTTTCATCTGACAAAGAAAAACCAAAACGCTCCATCGAATGGGCAAAACAATTTTCATGGGAAAATGCCGCACAAGCATATTTAAATCTTTATGAAAATGTATAGGGCAAGTGCGGATGCAAATCCCTCCCCTTTGGGGAGGTTAGGTGGGGCTTCCATATCTGTTGTAATACCTAATTACAATGGGAAACACTTGTTGGAAGCTAATTTACCTTCGGTATACGCAGCTCTTAATTTTGCTCATTTAATTTATGAAGTGATCGTTATTGATGATGCTTCAATTGATGGTTCAATAAAATTTATTCAACAACATTATCCCGATATTAAATTATTAATTAACGATTCTAACAAAGGATTTTCTCCAACTATTAATAAGGGGGTTTTTGCTGCGCAATACGAATTAATATTGGCGCTGAATTCTGATGTACAACTCACAGAAAATTATTTTATCGAGCAACTCAAGTATTTTGAAGCGCCTGATACATTTGGAGTAATGGGACATATTATCGATCATGATAGTCCTAAAATACAAGACAGCGGCAAGTTGCCTTCCATAAGTTTTAAAGGAATAAAAACTACTTATAATTATATTCCATTAACAGATACTCCCGAAACAGGATTGCCAAGTTTCTTTTTGTCGGGTGCCAATGCATTGATGGATAAAAATAAATTATGGCAACTAAAAGGATTTGATGAGATCTACGCACCTTATTATTATGAAGATGCTGACTTAGGCATCCGTGCCTGGAGAGCAGGCTGGTGCTGTTATGTGGAGCCTAAATCTATTTGTATGCATGCCACCTCCTCTACCATTAGCAAAGCAAAACCTGAAAAAGTAAAAGTGATCGCAGAACGTAATCGCATTATTTTAAATCATCTCCATTTAACAGGTTGGCACCTTGCATTTTTTAAATGCTGGTTATGGCTACGTTGTACTTTTAAACTGCTGTTAGGAAATTTAGTTATATACAAAGCGATACAGATGTTTCGTAGAAGTTTGTTACCCCTTGAACAATCGCGACAAGCATTCATGCAACTACAAGCACAAAACAATGTTAATTATTCCGTATACGACATTGAAAAGAAAATATTGAAAAAGATTGGATCGATACGATATCGGATTTTTTAAGCATCCTTCTCTTGCGCAAATAGAAAGTAGCTATTCAGGAATGCAAAGTAAGTAGCGCCAGCCTGTGTTTCTAAGGTATCATCAGAAAAAAATGAGATGATTGTGATAATAAAAAATGTAATGTATAAATAGTTGAATCCATTTTTTTCTTTTAACATTGGATAGATCAAGGTTATCAAAAACCACAGCAAACCAACAATACCAAAGGCTACTCCAATAGATAAATATTGATTGTGGGCACGCAGGCGCCACTCCTTCGCTAATGAAGAATTCAATTTAACATACTCCTGATCAAAAGCCGTGGGCACATCACCTGTACCAACACCAAAAATTGGATTTTCTTTTATTATGCTTAATGCTGTTTTCCAATATTCGAAACGCTGTGTAAGCGAATGCCCATTTGCATCTCCGCTAGCTTTATAAATATCAATTTCCCATAATGTTTCATATATCCGCCCTTTTAAACTGTTAACATTTTGATAATTCACATTAGCAGCACCATGCTCGATGGCTTTCACTTCATCGTTCGTTAAAAGAGAAACAGCATCAGCATCTTTCTTCATTCCCTTAGAGGCTAAAAATCGGATGAGCCTGTTATAAATATCATTTCCTTTGAGATCATCATTACCGATCGTAATTCTACTTCTCTTATTCCACGACTCTTCCAATTCTTTTGGACAATAATTTATCCATATCAGATGCCCGTTTTCAAAAGCTTTGGTTATTGTATCCTGCTCATATAAATTACCATGCGAAGTAAATTTATCCAATTTACTAAAATCAACGATCTCCTTTTTATTACTTTCTTTTGCAATAGAATTTACCTTATATACCAACAATGTAATTGAACCAAAAAGAAGTATCGATCCAACATATTTAATTACATATTTGTTTGATGTTAAAAGCATATAGATCGCTAAAATCAATACAGTAAGAGGTAAAACGATCAGCCCGGTTAACGATCCTAACAATGCTAAAAAAACTATTAGCCAAATCATAATTACAGACCAAATTATTTTGCTAAAAGTGTTTAAGGAATAATAAATAAAATAGCCTGAAACAAATACTGCAACGCAAATAAGAAGAGCAAAACTAATGTGAGAAATAAAAATAGAAATTCCACGAATATCAACGATCGGGTGATAAATTACCCCAACAAAAATAAGAGTACTAACGATGGTTCCAACAATAATTGCTGCCACAAAAAATTGTAAAATAATATCAAATAATTTCTTTGAAAGTGGCTTTGAAGTGGATATTATTAAAGGCAAAATAAACAAAGGGGATTTTATTCGAATGTCTTTAAAAGCATAGTTAAAATCAGAAGTGTAAATCAGTCCGATAATATGCAGCAACAGAAGAGAGCTTGCAACAAGTGCAGGTTTGTTTTTCCAAAATGCAATGAATTTATTCTTAACATTCCCTTCTAAAAGCCAGTTACACGCTAAAATTATTTGCGACAGGCTCATCAAAAATTTTGATAATGACAAACCAACCACCAACATGATCAGGGCAAAAATATAAATTGAGCGATGGTACTTTTCCGGAAATAATGATCTCATTAAAACACCTTGTTGAATGTTATTGCTTTTCAAACGCAAATGTTGCAAATAAATTTCAATACCTATGTTTTTTTTCAATAAAAAATGGCTCCACAGTATAACTATGAAACCATTTCAATGAAAGAGATTGCAATTTTAGTTTTCTATTTCACCTTTATTATTTTTTAATTGCCTTTGTTTCCCCTTATCAGCATTATAAAAAGGTTTTTCAGCTTTTGCGATGGTTGTAATAAGTTTCTCATATCGTTCTTTATCGCCTAGAACATTTACGGCTTCTTTCAATTCAATATCGTCTTTTAAAGATGCTTCTAACCTACCCTTCTGAAAATAATATCGGGAGGCAATCTCTTCCTCTAAAAACTGCTTTATTTCAGGTTTATATTTTACCAGATCTTCTTTTTTATGATGCATTACTTTAATTTTTAAAGCATCAATATCTGCTTTTATTGCATCCAATGTTTTGTCGTTTTTAGCATCTACCTTTAAGTCATCCAATGTTTGCTCTGTTTTGGTGGTATAGTCGTAGTCTTTACCACTAAGGAAGGTTACAAAATTGTTATATTCTGCATCGGTTAAATTAAACCCTTTTGCAGGAACAAGTGAATCGTTTACCATACGATATTTTGTTGCATAATCAAAAATCAAATTTTTAGTTACTAAACTTAAAAGAATGCTGCTGTATTTTTGGGGTTCAATAGCTACATCAGGAGAAACTCCACCACCATCATAAACTATTCTGCCATTCTTGGTTTTGAAAGCTGATATCAATGAATCAGGAACTTTGTCAACACTTCCATCATCGTTATGATGTGAATAATCCAAAGCCTGAATACAACGGCCACTTGGAATATAATATTTTGCAACAGTAACCTTTAGTTGCGCGTTGTAGCTTAAAGGACGGGTTTGCTGAACCAGGCCTTTGCCATAAGAGCGCTGACCTATAACCACTGCTCGGTCTAAATCCTGCAAAGCGCCGGAAACAATTTCAGAAGCTGATGCAGAACCGCGATCTATTAAAACAGTAATAGGGATATTTAAATCCACAGAATTATTCACTGCCTTATGGACTTTATCCCAGTCTTTTACTTTTCCTCGTGTGCTGACAATTTCGGTACCTTTTTCAACAAATAAATTCACAATATCAACGGCTTCATTTAGTAAGCCGCCCGGATTTCCTCTTAAATCGAACACCAATGATTTTAATTCAGGATTTTTTTTCAATGCCAGCAAGGCTTCCTTCACTTCTCCTCCGGCATTTTCGGTAAAACCGGTTAGCTTTATATATCCTATTGATGGCGATAACATTCCATAATATGGAACACTTTTAATTTTTATCTCTTCGCGATTAATTATTTTTTCCAGCGGTTTTTTTTCCCCTTCGCGTTCAATCAATAATTTAATTGTAGTGCTTGCCTGACCTTTTAAAAATTTACTGATATCGTCTGTCTTTTTGCCTTTTGCATCTGTATCATTTATTTTCAAGATTTTATCTCCTGCTCTTAAATCAGCTTTCTGCGCAGGGTATCCTTCGTAGGGTTCAGATATAATCACAAAATTACTATCCTGACGGATCAGCGCACCAATACCGCCATACTGACCGGTAGTCATGTAACGGTAATCTTCAATTTCTGATTCAGGGATATAATTAGTATATGGATCCAAAGAGCCTAACATATCGTCAATGCCTCTTTTCATGAGATCTCCAGGGTTTGTTTCATCAACATAATAAATATTAAGTTCACGAAACAAGGTTGCGAAAATGTCAAGATTTTTGGATACTTCGAAATAGTTATCTACGAAACTGTAGGATATTATTGCATATCCGCCAATAAGCATAGCAATAAATAACAGTTTAAATTTTTTGAGAAATGGTTTCATGTCTTATCGGGTTACCTTACAGTAATTTTTTTCAAAATAAATTCTTACGAAGGTACGAATGTTAATGTTCAGATCATCAAATTGATAAATAAATGATTTGTGTATCGCTCGACAATTAACAAATATTAACCATTAAGGAACCGGATCGTGTCCATGTCCACCCCAAGGGTTACAGGATGCAATACGCTTCAATGTTAAATAGCCGCCTTTAAATGGTCCGTATTTTTTTATGGCTTCGATACCATATTGGGAACATGATGGTTGATACCTGCATGATGCGCCCAACATAGGCGAAATGGTATATTGATACACTTTTATTAAACCGATAAATAAATAACTTATGGGATTAAGCATTGTTATAATCAAAGATTAAGGATGAACTATTATACACTTTTTTGTTGCCGCAGATTACACAAATTTTCACAGATTAGAAAAAGACAAATTTCTTTTTTGAATTTAATCTGTGGAAAAAAATCTGTGAAAATCTGCGTAATCTGTGGCATTTCTATATAAATGTACAATAGTTAAGATTCCAGATTGATACTTTTATTTAAACGTTGCAATGCAATAATTATTTTTTCTTCCATCTCGGTATATTCAATCATTGCTTTTGATGTGAAAATAAACATCAAAAGAATTTTTTTATTTTCTAATTTTTCGTAAAACGAATTTTTATTTTTTCTGTATGCCTCACGGATCAATCGTTTTAGCCTGTTACGATCTACCGATCTTTTAAATGATCTTTTTGGAACACTGATAACAATTTGAACAGGAGATTTACTTTCAATAGTTTCGAGCCAACAAATTTTAAAAGGTGCGCTATGGAATGATTTACCGGTTTCAAATAATTTATCTATTGCTACTTTACTCGATAAACGTTCGGCTTTAGTAAAGGTTTGCATTTCGAATTGGAGATTTTAATGAATTGGAGAAATAGAGAAGGGGTAATTGTGGCAGATAAATCTCTAATTCAACAATTCTCTATTTCTCTAATTATATTGTGAGATTTATTTTTTTGCAGCTTTATTCGCTTCTATAATGTATTGTTCGAGAGCCATTGTCATCGAAGGGGCTTTAGGACTTGGGGCGTGAATATCCAATTTTAATTTAGCATCTTTTACAGCCATTGCTGTAGTAGGACCAAAACAAGCTATTCGTGTTTTGTTTTGTTTAAACTTTGGGAAGTTTTCAAACAAGGATTTAATTCCCGAGGGACTAAAAAATACCAACACATCGTAATTTACATTTTCCAGATCACTCAAATCACTACATACAGTGCGATACATGACCGCTCTTGTATGTTTGATCTTTTGTTCTTCCAATTTATCTGCAATCTCCTCTTTATGAATATCCGAACAAGGCAACAAAAAATTTTCGGTTTTATGCTTCTTGATCACTGTCATTAAATCAAGAATAGTTTGCTTTCCGTGAAATATTTTACGTTTGCGATACAGCACATACTTTTGAAGATAAAAGGCTGTTGATTCAGATACACAAAAATATTTCATTGTTTCGGGAACGGCAAATCGTAGTTCCTGGCACATTCTGAAATAATTATCAACAGCTGCTCTGCTAGTCATAATTACAGCAGTATGCTCGGAAATATTTATTTTATCTTTCCTGAAATCAGAGGCTGAAACTCCTTCTATGTGTATAAAAGGACGAAAGTCGATTTTGACATTGCATTTTTTTGCAAGGTCAAAATACGGTGATTTATCACCTTCCGGTTGTGGTTGTGAAACCAATATTGTTTTTACTTTCAATTTTGCTGGAGTTATTGTTAAACAGAAACAAAAATTAAACACTACAAACTTTGCGGATAATTATTTTATTTTTAAAATAATTAATTTCACTATAAAAATAAAGGGTAATATTTCAAGGGTACAAAGATACATAAATAAATAGAATTTTGAAACTCGTTGGCTTTTTAATCCAATAAAGATTCCACGAACCATTCTTATACAAATAAAAGAGATAATTGTACCCATTCCGATATATATAAAAATCAAAGGTGATACTTGTTTAATTAATGTTAAACATATTACTATGGGGAACATAAATAAGCCTAAAACATTGCAAAAAAGTAAAACCGATGTCATATAATCTCTTGCTTCTTTTTGAACTTGAAATACAAATCCAACTAAATTAATAGTTGCGAATTTAATGCAATAGGCTACTATAATCAAAAAGGCTATAATTACCTCAACAGCACTATTTTTAAATAATTGTATATGGTAAAATGAAAGCATCCGGGTAATAAATATGCTAAGTGTGATCACAAAGAAAACGGACAAAAAAACAGATACGCGATTACCAATTGAAAACTCATCACGTGCATTTTCGTTTGCAAAGCGTGTTTGATAAAATCCTTTTATTATTTGATTTAATTTCTTAAGGTTTGAAACATACAACCATACAAACAAAACAAATAGAAATAAAAATATTCCGGCAATCCAATAATCATATTTAGTAATATGGAGTTGAGGTTTAGTGGCTTTAACGGTTAATAAATGACTTTGAAATAGGGACAGGGGCTTTGTTGTGTCTTTTTTTACGATGATGATTAAAGGTAAAGAGCTCTCTTTTACGCTATCATTTAAATCTATATGTTTGTTTTTTTTATTCGGCACAACGTTACAAAGGTAGTTAATTTAACAGTTAATAAAAAAGAGGGTGCCCTTTACGAACAACCTCTTTAACGTTTTTATATTCTTAAATTATTTACTTTTTTGGACTTCCAACATTAAACACTCGTGATATATTAAATCCAAATTTAAAACCACCCTTTAACCAACTATCAGTTGTTTTTGGAATAAAATTATTTTCAATGATTCCTGAAGTATTGCTAAAGTTAAGATGGAAAACGTGTCCTCCGGTTTCAATTTCAATACCAATCGCGAAAGGATTATAAAAAGGATTTGCACTGTTATTTTTACGATAATCAGAAAGTGTATAAAAATAATCCGCAATAATAAGAAAGCGATTTGTTATTTTAAAACGGAAGCCGGTACCCATCGAAAGTAAATCATTGGTTTCTGCGGCACCATTATCGGCATTAATATTTGCTAAAACATAATTGCGATGTTGGTAGGTTGGTAATAATTCCATCGAAAAACGAGAACCGAACTTGCGAGCAATTATCAATTGGTTCACATACGAAATTCGTTGAACATCACTTTGTTTAAAACCACCACTTGCAGGTGCTACCATTCCGTTATAAAATATGGCGGCAGATTGTGGATTATAGCTCATATCGCTATATACCGCCAGCGAAACAGGAAAGTGATTATCGATTGTTTGTGTAAATATTCGATATTTAACCAATCCGTCAATTAATTCGGATTGTTTGCTGCGACCAATACCTATTGTTAAATTATTTGTAATTCCATAATCAAAACCAAAACGCACATCCGATACATTATCCAAACCATAAAGTGTATGCACTCCGCCATTGCTCTGAACTCCGATATTCCCAAAAAGATGAGAAATACTAAAATCCATTGTTTTTGCCTTTACAGTTTCTGTGGTTTGTGCATTAATTACTTTGGAGCCTTTAAAAGTGGTTAACACTTTTTCATGTATTTTCGGTCCTCCAACTGAATCAAGCATACTCAGCATGTCTTCCTGAGCAAATGCTCCTAAACTTAAAACTGTAAATAAAAAAGCTGCAAAGATTTTTTGAGAAATTATTTTCATACTTATTTTAATTCTTTTTAAATGGTTCAAGTGTTGCGTTAACTTTAACTTCGGTAACATTTGGAATAACTCCTGTATATAGAGCAGGAATCACGACACCATACTCCGTAAAGTCAAGTTGAAAGGTAGATGAAATACTAATTTTATTCATATCAACAGTTAATAACCCATCTACCGTTTTATCTTTTTCAACACCATGTATGGTCATTTTTCCTGTCACGGTTACTTTATATTTTCCATCTTCGGTATAATCTATTTTTTCATTGATTTTACCTTTAAAAAAAGCATACGGAAATTTTTCACTTTCCACATAGTTTTCATTAAAGTGTTCTTGCATTAAAGGCTTTTCAAAAACAAATGCGGTCATTCCTAATTTCATTTGTAAATCACCGGTTGCAGTATTAAGCATTGGCTTGGTGGTTTTATTGATAGCGGTAATATTCTCTATTGGCGTGGGCGAAAAAAAACTTATTTCGCAAGTCTTTGCAATAAAAATCTGAGCATACGTATTTGCAGTTAACGTAGCAGCTATAAGTAACAATGCAATTTTTTTCATAATGATTACTATTTATTTGTTTAAGTTTTGTTTTTCAAAATTATAACTAACCTTAATTATTTAAAGCGCCTTGTTTAATCCACAAATCAATATTACTAATATCTGAAGTAGAAAGTGCTATGTGAGTATAAGGGAATGTTGGACCTTTTAATAAAACAGCCACACTATCCAATTTACCACCAATACCTGCAACACTTTTTAAGCCTGAATAAGAAGTATAATCGCCATATATTGATGCGGCATCGTGACATCCGGATGTGGAGCAATTCGTTATAATTAATGGAGCAATGGTGCTTGAATAAGAGATTGTGCTTATTGTAGATCCGGTTGCAGTAGCAGGAGCGCCATGCATTAGCCAACAATTAATTCGGTCTAATTGTGCAGCAGACAGAGGAGTGCCTGGAACTTTTGGCATATCTTTTACAATCAACACTCTGTTTTTGAATGTGCCATTATCTACATCATGTTTTACACCTGCATAAGTAGTGTAATCTAATGATGATCCGCCAACACCATGGCAACCCGCGTTACTGGTGCAATTTGCAATTATGATAGGTCCTATTATTCCGTTATACCAATATGCCGAATCACAATCGCTCGCTGATGCTGTCAATGGATTTGGCACAGGTCCTTTTACCTTGGTACAAGTAATCAAAAAAAATGCTATTGAAGAAAAAAGAATGATTTTTTTTTTCATATTAATTAGCTAATTTATTTTTACAAATATAATTTTTTTTCTTTTTAAACTGCTTCTTATATTTTCTTAAATAAAGTTTTTCAGGAGAGTAAGAAAAAATATCCTCACCATGAAATAAAATGGATGATCTAAAACACTTTTAGACCATCCACCTTATTTTTTTATTAATAAAACAACAAACAAATTTTATACAAAAATAGTTCCAACAGCATATTGCGATTCTAATAATTATTCTTTAACTATTTTTTTTACAACATCTCCTTTTGACGTTTGAATTTTCAGAAAATAAATTCCTTTGGATAAATCATCAATATTGATAGATTGACGCCCTGCTATATTTTGAACTTTTTTCACTAATCTTCCATTAATATCAGAAATATTCAGAGTCATAGCATCTGTTTCATTGAAACTATTATTTACAAAAAAATTATCTGTAATTGGATTGGGATAAACAGAAATAAGGTTTGCTATGTTTATCAATTCTTCAATACCGGTTGTTGTTTTTTCTGATACAACGGTTGTTGATGTGAAAATGGAATCGCCAAATTGGTCACCTGAATTATTCGTTGCATTAAAAGCACCATAAAAGGTTACAGGTCCGTTTCCTGTCGCAGGAGCGGTCCAGTTAAATGTCCATGTATGAGAACCTGAAGTACCTGTTGTTCCGGTTGCTTTATGCGTAATGTATTTATTTCCACTAACTAATTGGGTGGAGTTTGTAACTGTATTAATCAAAGTACCTTCAAGAGTACCTCCTGTATTTTGAGGTGAAATTTCAAATCCAAATTTAGTATGCCCCACTCTTGTAGCTGTAGCTGTTATAGTATACGTGTTCCCCGCGGTATATCCACCAACCGGGATATTAGTGGTTATCCAACCGATTTCATGAGTAACTGGTGCACCTGTATGGCAACCGCCGGTATTACACGTCATGCTTCCTCCTGAAGGATCGCCACAATATCCTCCTAGCGCCCCGCCATTGTTACCATCTGCAGAAGATGAATATTCAGAAATAAAAATGGAACCGATTGCTATTGCAAAAATTGAAATTGAAATTTTAGTATTTTTTTTCATAAATAAAGATTTTTAAAGGTTGCTAATTAGTTCTTCAGTGATAAACGAAAACGAAAAACAAAAGGTTGGGTAATTATTAAGCATTAATAATTTCAACTTTCATATTACGAATTTCATTGGTACAATATATGATTTTAAATCATAAAAGTTTCTCTAATAAACAACAATCTTTTTTATTATCTCATTTTTGGAACTTGTTAAACTTATCATATAAACTCCCTGACCATAATCGGCAATACTTAATTCTTTTAAATAAGCACCGTTAAAACTGGTTAATGTTTCCTGATAAATGGATTGTCCAAGTAAATTTTTCAAGTCCAGTTTATAGGTTCCTCTTTCAGAAACTTCAAACGAAACATTAAAATTACCATCGCTTGGATTCGGATAAATTTTGAAAAAAGAATCATTACTTATCTCAACAATTCCGGTATTAACAAGATTTATAGGATCTGACGGAACTGAAGACACCCCATTAACCGTTACCACAACTGTATAATTTCCGCTTTGCGTTGTTTGAGTTAATGCTAATGTTGGGTTTGTTTCACCCGGAATTAATACTCCGTTTAAGTACCACTGGTTACCGGTTGGGGCGTTTGAAACTAAAGTTGTACCCGGGTCTGGTCTTGTAATTATTGGTTTTGCAGGAATAGTACCACAGGATGAAACGGTAATCGGAAGTGTTGATGTGTTTGAACAATTTCCTGTGGTTCCTGTTACTGTATATGTTTGGCTTGACGCAGGAGTGAAAGATACTCCATCTGCTATTCCACCAGACCAGGAATAAGTTGTAGCACCGATTCCATTTAATGTTACACTTGCACCGCTGCAAACAGATGAGGATGGAGATGCCGTAGCACCCACTGTTGGTGTAGCATTTACTCCTACCGTATGTGTTGTTTTATTTGAACAAAAATTTCCATCCGTTCCTATTACTGTATAAGTTTGCGTTGACGCAGGAGTAAAGGATACTCCATTAGTTATAGTAACTGATCCACCTGACCAAGAATAGGATGTAGCACCCGTTCCACTTAATGTTACGCCGGAACCTGAACAGACAGATGATGATGGAGATGCTGTAAAACCTACCAATGGCAATGCATTTACTGTTACTGTTTGTGTTGCTTTGTTTGAACATGAATTACCATCCGTTCCGGTAACTGTATACGTTAAAGTTGACACGGGAGTGAAAGGTGTTCCATTTGTTACTCCATCTGACCAGGCATAGCTGGTGGCACCCGTTCCACTTAATGTTACGCTTACGCCTGCACAAATAGTTGATGATGGTGTTACTGTTAAACCCACCGTTGGTAAAGCATTAACAATTATTTTTGCGCTTCCGCTTGACGTTCCTTGGCAACTTGCATCCGAAATAGAAGTTATCGTATAAGTACCTGCTGTGGATTTAGAAATTGAAAAATTTGAAATGCCGGAAGTAGCAGATGTCGTATTCGTTCCGTCACTATAGGTATAATTCCATGGTGAAGTACCGGTTAATGCAATATTCAGATTCGCTAAGAGTCCGGCGCAAACAGTTCCACCGCCAGTTAAAGTGGCTGTAGGTAACGTTTGCGACACCGATGCACTTCCACTTGGTGAACCCATGCAATTGGCATCCGATATAGAGTCCAATGTATAAGCGGCCGTAGTTGAAGTGGTAAAAGTATAAGGCGATGTCGTCTGATTGCTATGCTTAGGTTGCTTCACACCTCCAATTGAATAAACAAAACTCCAGGGTGAAGTACCTGTTAAGGCGATGCTTATTGTTGCTACGTTTCCAGAACAAATAGTTCCGCCACCGCTCATTGTTCCTGTGGCTGCGCAATTACAATTTTTAGTTCCTGAAACAACAATAGGATTACAATGATAGCTGTCATCAGCGGTAAATGAATAAGAGGATCCAGACGCAACGGTGTTACTTGTAAAACTCGAACCCGTTAGCGTTCCGCCTCCGCCTCCTGTTACCGTATATGTTGTTGGATTACCACCGGTAATATTAAACTTAACAGTATAATTAGTGTTGGTTCCATTGCATGTAATAGTAGAATTTGTTACCGCAACAGGAGTTCTTTCCACTATAGCCGCACTTCCACTATATGTTCCAATGCAACTATTACTATCCGACACAGCTGACACAGTGTAGGTTCCTGCAGATACATTCGTAGTATAAGTGGAAGAAGTAATGCCTGAAACCGGGTTGGAACCTCCAGCTGATCCATAGGTAAAAGACCACGGTGATGTACCTGTTAATGCTATATTTATTGCTGAGGAAGCGCCTTTACAAATGGTAGCACTTCCACTAATGGTGGCTGTTGGCAAAGGATGAATAGTTGCCTTAACAGCTGTTCTGGAACTTGTTGTGCAACCACCATTTGTTGCATCCACATAATATGTTGTTGTAGAAGAGATGCTGGTTGTAGTATAACTTGGTGCGGTAGCTAAAGATGCACCTCCTGTTAGATTTGCATACCAATTAATAGTACCTGCTGATGCGGTAGCTCCCAAAACAACGGTTCCTGTGCTGCATCTTGAGTTTGGGGTTGTTGCAGTTATGGTTGGATTCCCGCTAATAGTTGCGGTTACGGATGTTCTGGAGCTTGTTGTACAACCATTCTTTGTTGCGTCAACGTAATAGGTGGTTGTAGAAGGTATACTTGGTGTAGTAAAACTTGATCCGGTAGCTAAAGAGTTCCCTCCTGTGAGAGTTGCATACCAATTGATGGTATCTGTAGATGTGGCTCCCAAAACAACGGTTCCTGTGCTACATCTTGAGTTTGGGGTTACACCTGATATTGTTGGTGCTGTATTAACAGTTGCTGTAACTATTACTCTTGATGCTGATGCGCAACCACCGTTTGTTGCATCCACATAATAATTTGTAGTAGCAGTTATGCTTGGTGTTGTATAACTTGTTCCGGTATGTATAGAAGTACCTCCTGTAGAAGCGGCATACCAATTAATTGTACCTGCTGACGCGCTAGCTCCTAAAGTTACTGTTCCGGAACCGCATGTTGAACCTCCTGTCGTCCCTGTAATGGTAGACGATCCGGAATTAACCGTCATTGTTATAGAGTTGGATGTTGCAGGACTTGCTGTAACTCCTGTTTTGTTAGAAGTTAAAATACAAGTTACCGCATCATTATTTGCTAAACTTGTTGAGGTATACGTTACCCCATTGTTAGTTCCAGAAGCAGCGGAACCATTCACTTGCCATTGATAAGTAGGACCTCCTCCTCCGTTAGTTGGAGTTGCCGTAAAGGTTACACTTGATCCTACACATACCGTAGTGGCACTTGCAGTTATTATAACAGATGCATTTGTATTTTCTGTAATGGTTGCGTTGGTTTGTTGTGGATTATCCCCACTATCATTATTGCCATTATTATTGGCAATTAAAATAGAGGCATAAAAATTTCCATTCGCTTTATTGGTTGTTGCATTGGCACCCGTTTGAGTGGCAGAACCGGGAGCTGTCCATTTAAATTGCCATGTGTAAGAAGTTCCTACCTGACCACCGTTATGAGAAATATAACCGGTACCATTAACTTGATCGGTACCCATAGCTGCCACAGTCCCTATAATAGCTTTTGTACTACTGGTAGTTTGTGGAGAACATTCAAAACCAAACTTTTTTGTTGTGGATCCTGAACTTACATTAACATTTACAGTATATGTTGTTCCGGAAATATAACCTGAAGCAGGTATATTAGACGTTATAGAAGTAGTATAACTTGTTGTTGCTGATCCATGGCAACTACTACAATTGGAATTAAAATCACCCGGAGATCCGGAACGACCTGATGGAGGGGTGCCATTATTACCAATAGCCTGTGAGCTATACTCCGAAAAGAAAATAGATGCAATGGCTATTGCAAAAATGGACAGTGCGACTTTGGTAGTTCTGTTTTTCATAGGTATTAATTTATATTTATGTCCCTTGGTATAAAGAAATTAACAATGGAATTTCAATTAATATTGCTAAGCTATCAATAAAAACAGACAAAAGCAAGTATAGATCACGTTATGCAATTCATTTGCAGAATTCATTTCTAAAATAAATGAACGCTGAAATAATTGCTTAATAAGTTAAAGACATCATTTTCTTAAAAAAGGTTGGCAGAGTTTAAAAAAAAATCCAAAAAAAAGTATTTATGCAATTTAGATTGCATAACTTATACTAAATCGATAACAAAAAAGTTGCATTTACAGACATGGAAAAATAATCCTTCATAATTTACCAAATAAATTACTCGGTAAAAAAATACAGAGTTAATTAATTTTTTCGTTCGGTAGTATATTTAACCAATTCGGCCAAGGAAATTTTAGATGGGCTATCTGGGAAAGTGGAAAGTATTTCGAGAGCTTTATTTTTGTATTCATTCATTCGGCTTTCGGCATATTGGATGCCACCGCTTTTTATAACAAAATCAATAACTTCAGCCACCTTCTTTGGATTATTGTTATTGTTCTTTACGATATTGATGATCTTTCTTTTATCGAAAAAAGAAGCATGATTTAGGGTGTAAATTAAAGGCAAGGTCATCTTTTTTTCTTTGATATCTATACCGGTTGGTTTGCCGATATTGCTTCCGTCACCATAATCAAACAGATCGTCTTTTATCTGAAAAGCAATACCAACAGCCTCGCCAAAGGCTCGCATCTGTTCAATTGTTTTTTCATTTGTGGTAACGGATGCAGCACCACAGGCACAACAAGATGATATGAGTGAAGCTGTTTTTTTACGAATAATATCAAAATAAACTTCTTCATTGATATCCAGTTTCCTGGCTTTTTCAATTTGCAATAATTCCCCTTCACTCATCTCCCGCACTGCATTGGATACAAGACCTAACAAATGAAAATCTTTATTTTCAATGGAGAGCAACAAGCCCCTCGACAATAAAAAATCTCCAACCAATACTGCAATTTTATTTTTCCAAAGAGCATTTACAGAAAAAAATCCCCGGCGTTCGTTGGAATCATCCACCACATCATCGTGCACCAACGTGGCGGTATGTAAAAGTTCTATTAATGCAGCAGCCCTATATGTTGATTCATTCATTTCACCGCATACTTTGGCCGATAAAAACACAAACATGGGGCGCATCTGTTTGCCTTTGCGCTTAACGATATAATTCGTGATCTTATCAAGCAATGATACGGAGCTTTTCATTGAAGTTTTAAACTTTACTTCAAATTCAAGCATTTCTTTTGCTACCGGTGCTTTTATTTCGTTAACAGTCATTCTCCTATTTTTTATTTGCCAATTGTCCGCATGCGGCATCAATATCCTTACCTCTGCTTCTGCGAACATTTACAATGATATTTTTGCTTTCTAAATAATTTACAAATGCATCCAATCGTTCCGGTGTTGTTTGCTGAAACTCCCCATCCTCGATCGGATTGTATTCAATAATATTTAATTTACAAGGTATATTTTTACAAAATTCAGCCAATTCTTTTGCATCCTGTAAGCTGTCGTTAAAATCTTTAAAAGCAATGTATTCATAGGTTACACGCGTTCCTGTTTTCTCATAAAAATATTTTAATGCTTCAGCCAACACATCTAATGTATTGGTTTCATTCAATGGCATTATTTGATTTCGTTTAACATCATTTGCAGCATGCAATGATAATGCTAAATTAAATTTCACATCATCATCACCCAGTTTTTTTATCATTTTAGCAACTCCGGCAGTGCTAACAGTAATGCGACCTGGCGACATATTCAAGCCTTCCGGAGAAGTGATCTTAACGATGGAATCCATCACATTTTTATAATTAAGCAATGGCTCGCCCATTCCCATATAAACGATATTGGTAAGCGGAGTTTCATATTTACTTTCTGCCTGATTTTTTATTAATACAACCTGATCATAAATTTCATCCGCATTCAAATTTCGTAAACGTTCCATACGACCCGTTGCACAAAATTTACATGTTAAACTACATCCTACTTGCGATGATATACAGGCTGTCATGCGTGTATTACTTGGAATTAAAACGCCCTCTACAATTTTACCATCATATAATTTGAATGCATTTTTAATGGTACGATCACTGCTCACCTGCATATCGTCAACAACTACTGCATTAATAACAAAATGAGTATTCAACAAATTTCGTGTTGCAATTGACAAGTTGGTCATTTCATCAAACGTACGTGCCGACTTTTTCCAAAGCCATTCATACACTTGTTTGGCACGAAAAGCCTGATCACCATTTTCGGTGAAAACAGTTTTTAGTTCATCCAATGAAAGTGCGCGTATGTCTTTTTTTAATTGCAAAGCGTTATGCTTTTTAAAATTACAGTTTACAAAGGTAGTAAATAAGCATACAAAAATTGATTGTTTGGACTAAAGTCCAACAAGGTTAAGATTAGCATTCCACGACCTAAAGGTCGTGGCTAATAAATAGCGCAGAAATTAATTTGTAATTTAGCATCATTATTTTTTTGGTATGCGCAAAATTTCTGCCGATTATATTTTTCCAATTTCTTCAGAGCCTATTAAAAATGGGGTTATTACCATTGATGATGATGGGACTGTGATGGATGTTTCGGAGGAGGAGCAAGAAACAAGAAACAAGAAACAAGAAACTGAGATTGAGTATTACAAAGGAATCATCTGTCCCGGATTCATCAATACACATTGCCATTTGGAGCTTTCACATATGCGCTCACAAGTTTCTGAAAATTTGGGAATGACCGGATTCATTAAAGAAATTATCACCAAACGCACTCATTTTTCAGAACAAGAAATAGAACAAAAAATTGCCGATGCTGAAGCTGAAATGATAAAGAATGGAATTGTTGGTGTTGGCGATATTTCGAATAATAATAGCACATTCAAACAAAAAGAAAAAGGGAATTTACTATACCATACATTTATTGAAGTGTTTGATCTGAATCCTGATAAAGCAAATGAAGTTTTTCAAAACGCACTGGATCTAAAACAACAATTACAAGAACTTTCAACTTTGAACTTTAAACTTTTAACTTCCATCATCCCTCACGCACCTTACTCTGTTTCCGAAAAATTATTTAAATTAATTTCAGAAGAAGCAATAAAAAATAATTCTATAATCAGCATTCATAATCAAGAAAGTTCAGGAGAAAGCGAACTCTTTATATCCCATTCGGGCCCTATGTTTGAAGCATTTTCACAAATGGGAATTAATATGGATAGCATTAAAAAAACAGGAGTTAATTCTATAAGAACTACCATTCCAAAAACCCCTTCATCACAAAAAACTCTTTTGGTTCATAATACATATACTAGTGAAGATGATATTGAATTTTCTGAAACTTATTTTTCAAACTCAATTCAAAAATCTGCCACTTCGACTCCGCTCAGTGTGACAAATCCGAAATCGGAAATTCTTTTTTGGTGTACTTGCCCAAATGCAAATATGTATATCGAAAATAAATTACCGAATTATAATTATTTTATTGATAAAAAAGCCCTTGTAACCATCGGTACTGATAGCTTAGCATCAAACAAAAGTTTATCGATCTTAGATGAATTAAAAACTATTTCAAAACACTATCCTGAAATTCCTTTGCAAACTTTGCTTTTATGGGCAACAAAAAATGGTGCAGATTTTTTAGGGTTTAATCAATTAGGAACAATAGAAAAAGGTAAAAGACCGGGATTGAATTTGTTGAAAAATTTGGATGGAGGAAGGATTTCTGAGAAGACGAAAGTTCAATGCCTCACCCCTTAATCCCCTCTCCAAAGGAGAGGGGAAGAACTTAATTCTTTGTTTACTTTGCTTCTCCTTTGGAGGTGTCGACGACAGATGAGGCTTTTTTTATCAACGCTTCCGCAATGATCAGATCCTGAGGAGTAGTAATTTTAATATTTTCGCGATTGCCTTCGATCAAATTTATTTTTTCACCCATTGCTTCCACTACACTCGCATCATCCGTAAATGTGCTCCGATACTCCTGCAAAAAAGCTTTCTTTAATAAGTTTGATTGGAAACATTGAGGTGTTTGAACAATAAAATAATTCGCTCGATCAACAGCTTTATTATTGTTATTCTCAATAACACGAATGGATTCGGTCAATGGAATTGTCGGGCTGGCATTTCCTTTTTGTTCCGCGGTTTCAAAAACTTTCAAAATTGTTTGTTCGCTTACTAAAGGTCGCGCTGCATCATGAACTCCAACAATACAATTTTCAGGAACCAATTCTAATCCGTTTTTCACGGAATGAAAACGCGTGTCGCCACCATCAGCTAATTGAGATGGAATAGTGAAATTATGTTTTACACAAAGGGTTTCCCATTCTTCCCGCAATTGCAATGAAAGTACCAACACTATATTTATTTCAGGAATTGCTTTGATAAATTTTTGGATGGTATGCATCAATACAGGTTTGCCTTGCAGTTCAAGAAACTGCTTTGGAACAACATTGTTCATGCGTGTTCCAGTACCTCCGGCAACTATGATGACGTAAAAAGCCCCTCCCCTTAATCCCCTCCCCAAAGGAGAGGGGGTGTTAGTTGAGATGGGTTTATTTTTCATTTGCTAAAATTTGTTGGGTACAATTTCCTCCCCTTTATGCTTGCGCTGAAGCTTTAGCATAGGCGCAGGGGAGGTTAGGAGGGGCTACAAAATTAGCATCGCATCGCCATAGGAATAAAACTTATACTTTTCTTTTATGGCCTCCTTATATGCTTTTACCATCAGGTCGTATCCACCAAATGCGCAAACCATCATGAACAAAGTTGATTCAGGAGTATGAAAATTTGTGATCATGCAATTAGCAACACTGAAATCGTAAGGAGGAAAAATAAATTTATTGGTCCAGCCGTTATATGGTTTCAAGAAACCATCAGTTGTTGTTGACGTTTCAATGGCACGCATAGATGTTGTTCCGACAACACACACTTTCTTTTTCGCTGCACGTGATTTGTTAACAATCGCACATGCTGCTTCCGTAATAATTACTTGTTCGGAATCCATTTTGTGCTTTGTAAGATCTTCTACTTCTACTGTACGGAATGTTCCCAAACCAACGTGTAAAGTTACATTTGCAAAGTTCACACCTTTCAATTCCAATCGTTTTAACAACTCGCGGCTAAAATGTAAACCGGCAGTTGGAGCAGCCACAGCACCTTCATTTTTTGCAAATACTGTTTGGTAACGTTCTTTATCCTCTTCTGTTGGAACACGTTTGATGTATTTTGGAAGTGGCGTTTCGCCCATATCATTTAATGTTTTACGAAATTCATCGTAAGAACCATCAAACAAAAAACGAAGGGTACGACCACGTGATGTAGTATTATCAATAACTTCAGCAACTAATGTATCATCATCACCAAAATAAAGTTTATTACCTATACGTATCTTACGGGCAGGATCAACCAGAACATCCCACAAACGACTTTCAGCATTTAATTCGCGCAATAAAAACACTTCTATTTTAGCTCCTGTTTTTTCCTTGTTGCCATACATACGGGCAGGAAATACCTTGGTATCATTTAAGATCATACAATCACCTTCACCAAAATAGGTCAATATATCTTTGAACGATTTGTGTTCGATCTTTCCGGTTTTACGGGTGATAACCATTAATCTTGCTTCATCACGAACTTTAGCGGGAGTTTCAGCGATTAATTCTTTTGGAAGGTTAAATTTAAATTGTGATAGTTTCATAAATCTTACGGGATTTTAATAATTTATTAATGATTTATTAATCAATTCGAGGCGCGAAAGTAATACTATAAAGAGGCGAAGTCAACAAAAAACGTAATATTTTTTTATTTATAGTGTTTTTTCAAACTCTTCGAGACTCATGGCATCCGCCAATTTGTAGCTGCCAATGCGGGTTCTACACAGAGCTGTCAGGTGTCCTCCGCTATTAAGTGCCATCCCAAAATCGCGGGCAAGCGAACGGATATAAGTTCCTTTGCTGCAAACTACCCTAAAATCAACTTCAGGCAATGAAATTCGGGTAATTTCAAATTCCGTAATGGTGATTTCTTTGGGTTTAATTTCTGCTGTTTCACCTGCACGGGCAATGTCATAAGCGCGCTTTCCGTTTATTTTGATCGCGGAAAATAATGGAGGTGTTTGTTGAATTTTGCCAATAAATTGTTGGGTGGTATCGTATATCAATTGATCGGTAATATGTTCAGTGGGATAATATGCGTCGATCTCCTTCTCCAGATCATAACAAGGGGTGGTTGCACCGATATAAAATGTTCCTGTATATTCTTTTTCCTGCGCCTGATACTGCTCAATATTTTTTGTTTGTTTGCCGGTGCAAACGATCAATAAGCCTGTTGCTAATGGGTCCAATGTGCCGGCATGTCCGATTTTGGGTTGAACTCTTTTACCATCAAGCAATAAGGAAGGGTGCGGTTTGATGATATGCTTCATCTTATTCACCACTTGAAAAGATGTCCAGGTAAGTGGTTTATTAATGAAAATAACCTCTCCGGCTCTGAAATCGGCACCCTTCATTATACTATACTCAATTGAAATCCGGAAAAATAAAGAATAAGTATTGCCAAGCCGACTGCTATCCGATAATATCCAAATGCTTTAAAGCCATACTTAGTAAGGTATTCAATGAATGATCTGATAGCGATCATCGCAACAATAAATGCAACCACATTTCCAATGATCAACAAATTAATTTGTGTCGCATCAAATGCTACACCTTCTTTATAATAATCGTATGCCTTTTTTGCTGTAGCTCCAAACATAGTAGGAACAGCCAGAAAAAAAGAAAATTCTGCGGCTGCTTTACGCGTTAATTTTTGTGTAAGGCCACCAATGATGGTTGCAGCAGAACGGGATACACCCGGAATCATGGCGATGACCTGGAACAAGCCAATTTTAAAGGCAGACGGATAAGATGGCGGGGCATTCGTTTTTCCATCATTGCTAAATAATTTGTCCAAAAATAAAAAGATAACTCCTCCGATTAACAATGTAAGTCCCACCACCACCACATTTTCCAGCATGGCATCAATTGCATCATTGAATAAAAGTCCGAATATAACTGCGGGGATAAAAGCAACAATAAGTTTAAAATAAAAATCGAGCGTTTCCTTAATAGAACTCATATTGGGAATAAAGCGTTTCCAATACAATACAATTACGGAAAGTATTGCTCCAAGCTGAATAACGATGGTAAACAATTTTGTAAATGGATCATGAGCAATACCCATTATTGATGAACCAATTATCATATGACCGGTAGATGAAATGGGCAAAAATTCTGTTATGCCTTCAATGATGGCTAAAATAATGGCTTGGATGTAGGTCATACTAATTTGAGAATGTAGTAATTTGAGAATTTGAAAATGTTGAAATTAATTTTAAAAGGCACATTTTCATTCAAGAAACAAAAGATGATTGTAGCGTTTGAGATGCATTAATTTTCAAATTAACACATTCTCAAATTCTCAAATTGGATTAGTCTTTTGATTTTTTCATGATACCGAAAAGCACAATCACAAAGCCTGTCAATATTACGATTGGAGCAACAGTAATTCTTCGAGTGCTAAAGATCTCATCCGCATTAAATGTATTTGGATCGTCGGCTCCGCCGCCAATCATCAGCAAATAACCTGTAACTATAACTAAAACTCCTATGATAAGGATGCGGTAATTTTCTTTGCCGAAAGCAAAACCGGGTTTTCTTATTTCTTTACTCATTGTTTATTAAATTTTAAAAGACAAATGTAATTAAACTTTATTATACTTTTCAAAAACTATCTTCCCCTTTGCCTTACCAATTATCTCAGCCAATTCAACCTCATTGGCTTCTTTCACATTTTTCACCGATTTAAAATGTGATAATAATTTTTCTGCTGTTGTTGTACTTATCCCTTTTATTTCAGTGAGCTCCGTTTTTAATGTTCCTTTATCACGTTTACTGCGATGATGCGTAATTCCAAAGCGATGTGCTTCATCACGGATCTGTTGAATAATTTTTAATGTTTCGCTGCGCTTATCCAGATACATGGGTATGGAATCATTCGGAAAATAAATTTCTTCCAGTTTTTTTGCAATACCAATAATTCCAACTTTGCCTCTGAGGCCCAATTTATCAAGACTTTCAAGCGCAGAACTTAACTGACCTTTTCCTCCATCGATTACAATTAATTGTGGCAATGGTAATTTTTCTTCTATCACTCTTTTGTAACGCCGATAAATAACTTCTTCCATGGAAGCAAAGTCATCAGGGCCTTCCACCGTTTTTATATTGAAATGACGATACTCTTTTTTGCTTGGTTTTGTATCTTTAAAAACAGTCATTGCCGCTACAGGATAAGCTCCCTGGAAATTAGAGTTATCAAAACATTCGATGTGACGAGGCTCTTCCGATAAATGCAGATCTTTTTTCATTTGCTCCAATATCCGTTTGGTATGCCTTTCAGGGTCAACCAGACTTTCTTGTTTTACTTTTTCACGTTTATAATATTCGACATTGCGCTCCGAAAGTTCCAGTAAATGTTTTTTGTCACCACGTTGCGGTATGGTAAATTCGATGCCCGGAAATTCTGTTTCAATTGTAAAAGGAACAATGATTTCTTTTGAGTCACTGCTGAAACGTTCACGTAATTCAGCGATTGCAAGGGTTAGTAATTCTTCCGGACTTTCATCCAGCTTTTTTATCATCTCAATGGTATGTCCCTGAATGATGGCGCCGTTCATTACTTTTAAAAAATTTACATATCCCGTTTTTTCATCCGTTACAATAGAAAAAACATCCACATTATTTATCGTTGGACTTACAACCGTTGATCTGGTTTGAAATTTTTCCAACAGATCAATTTTCTCTTTGATGATATGCGCATTTTCAAATTCTAATTTTTCAATGTATTGCTGTAATAATGCTTTTAAATGACGTGCAACTGTATTGATATTTCCTTTTACAATTTCTTTTATCTCTGCAATTGTTTGATCGTATTCCTCTTCGGTTTCCTTTCCAACACATGGCGCTTTGCAGTTGCCGATGTGGTATTCCAAACATACTTTAAACTTGTTTGAACTTATATTTCCGTTCGTCAATTTTAAATTACAATTGCGAAGTTTGTATAGTTGTTTGATCAGATCCAATACCATGTTCATCACTTTCACAGAAGCAAAAGGACCGAAGTATTGTGAGCCATCCTTGACTAAATATCGGGTTGAGAAAACTCGCGGAAAGGGTTCATTTTTGATGCAGATCCAAGGATAGGTCTTGTCGTCTTTTAATAAAACATTATAACGCGGCTGGTACTTTTTTATAAGATTATTCTCAAGTAGCAATGCATCAATTTCGGTATCGACAATAATAAATTTTATGTCGGCAATTTTTTTTACCAGAACTTGAGTTTTTCCATTTTCTGATTGGTCTTTATTAAAATAAGAGGAAACCCGTTTCTTTAAATTTTTTGCTTTACCAACATAAATAATTTTTCCTTCAACATCATAATATTGATAAACACCCGGATTATCAGGCAATGTACGGATGATGTGTAATATGTTTTCGGATTTTTCCAAGCTAGTTTTTGACCTCACCCTACCCCTCTCAGCCTCATCCGCCTTCGGCACCTTCTCCTTTTGGAGAAGGGAAGCGGAATCAATTTCCCTGGAGAGGGGGGCTATTCATATATTTTTTGTTAAAAAAAAGCCACGTTCTATAATAAAGAACATGGCTGTAAAATTACTCAATAAAATGCTTTAGTTTGTTATAACAATTTTCTTTGTGATCCTCTCATTTGTTTTGGAATCTGTTATTTCAATAATATACAAACCGCCAGGAATGTTTTTTACATCAATCGTTAATGTATCTCTGAAGGTTTCTATTTGTAAAACATTTTGTCCGGTAACGCTGTAAATGCGGCCTTTGTATTCCGATTTTTTTGAAAGATAAATACTTAATTTGTCAGATGCGGGATTAGGATAAACAAAAAACTGAATACTTGTTGGTATTGAAACATTATTTATTCCAACAGTTAGCAATGTATCACCCGCTATTAACGCTTTCATATCAATCAGTTCGTCTCCTGCCTGATAATCTAACCATTGGAATGTATCAAAAAGTATTTCATCTGCTGCCGTCAAACCAAAATTTACATTTTTAGGCGGAGAATTTGGCTGATGTACATTATTAGAAGTATTATCAAAAAGACGTTCTGTTTTTAAAGTATATCCTGCGGGAATTTTCAGGAGTTTGGAAAAATAATAATTGCCTTCCCATTCATAATCCCATAGATTGAAATGAATAAGTGGAATAGTATCGCTTCCACTGAAGGCATAATCTTTAGCCGCTGTGCAAATATTACGGGAAAGCGGGTAAATTGAAAAAAGCGAAATATCAGAAACGGGTGGAAGCGAATGGGACAAGGTTTGAATAGCAGGTGTCGCACTAATGGATTTAATAGTGTTTGCAGGTATATCCGAACCTCCTACTCCCTGGTTGCCCCAATATTGAATAAAAGCATCGCTATGAATCTGGCGGATACCCGTTTCATTTTCAGGATAAAAGAACATACGAATTTTTGTACTATCCACCATCCCTCCGCTCCCTGAGGCGTAATGAACGCGAAGAATTATATTTGATCCTGTCGGAATTTTTATTCCTGCCTTTAAAGAAGGTTGGTTGGGGAATATTGTAGGAATTGCGCCTGGAGTCCAGCCACCTAAATATATTTCATTCGGCTGGTTGGCGCAATATCCTGAAGTATTGGATTGAGAATTTCCTGTAGTATCAAGTGTCACAACCACACTATGAACAGCCGGATAATTACCTGGAACAACTTCAAAAGCCTGTAACCATCTATCAGTCGTTAAACCGGTAGGAATAGAAAAACAGTCGTACGGAAATTCATTCGTCAAACCTGAGTTACTGGTAAATGTTGGAATTTGAAGATTTAGCGAGGCGGTACCGTTAAGCTTGTATTTTGCATTATAAACAGGAGGTGCAGGGGCAAGTTGAGGATTGCCTTCCAATGAACCATCATTAATCCATTGCAGGATTTTATTTTTTTCTACAGTAGTTAATGTGTCCTCATGCAAAAATCGTGTTGCGGCGTGACCACTTGTAGCATAAGCAGTATCTGCAAACCATGGCGGCATGTGTGAGGAAATCAAATCTGTTTGAATAAACTGAGTGTAAGGTAAGGTTTCATTGTAGGTAAGTAACGAAAAATAGGCAACCTGATTATCGTGATGACACTTTGTACAACGGGTGTAAAAAATAGTGGCGACATCGTTATAAGTCGATTGCGCTTCAACAGTTGGAATGAAATAGATTCCTGTTAAAATAAAAATAAGAGTTGTTTTTTTAATGCTCTTCATCTGAAAATAAATCTGATAAAATTTCACGAATTCAACAAAAAAAAATCAGTATAATTCGTGTCTAACTCCTATTCTTCCACCTTTGTGTTCGCTAAAATACAGAAAATTTTTAAACTTTTTCTATTACTTATTCTTTTGCTATACTCCTCTTTATACTACGAAGTTGTTTAAAGTTGGCGTAAT
>PLYN01000040.1 GCA_003151815.1 Bacteroidota bacterium
TTAACTAAACGACATTGTTCGAGCGAAGTCGAGAAGGTGAGTGAGCTTTAAAATCAAATGATACATATATAAAAAACATATGAGCAAAGAATTATCAACACGTGAAAAAAATTACTCCGAATGGTACAACGAGTTGGTTGTAAAAGCTGATCTGGCAGAACATTCAGCTGTAAAAGGTTGTATGGTTATCAAGCCTTACGGTTATGCTATTTGGGAAAAAATGCAAGCTGCTTTAGATAAAATGTTTAAAGACACAGGCCATGTAAATGCCTATTTCCCTTTGTTTATCCCTAAATCTTTTTTCAGTAAAGAAGCAAGTCACGTGGAAGGATTTGCAAAAGAGTGTGCCGTTGTTACGCATTATCGTTTAAAAAATGCGGAAGATGGTAGTGGAGTTGTCGTTGATGAAACAGCAAAATTGGATGAAGAATTAATTGTTCGTCCTACATCAGAAACCATTATTTGGAATACATACAGAGGTTGGATACAATCCTACCGCGACTTGCCAATACTGGTAAATCAATGGGCAAATGTGGTGCGTTGGGAAATGCGTACACGTTTGTTTTTAAGGACCACCGAATTTTTATGGCAGGAAGGTCATACTGCACACGCAACTGCTCAGGAAGCAATTGATGAAACAGAAAAAATGCTGGAGATATATGCTGATTTTGCTGAAAGATGGATGGCAATACCTGTAATTAAAGGCATTAAAACACCCAATGAACGTTTCGCAGGAGCGATAGAAACATATTGCATTGAGGCATTGATGCAGGATGGAAAAGCTTTGCAAGCAGGAACATCCCATTTCTTGGGACAAAATTTCGCGAAAGCATTTGATGTTAAATTTGCAAATAAAGAAGGCAAGCAGGATTTTGTCTGGGCTTCCTCATGGGGTGTTTCCACACGATTAATGGGAGCTTTGGTAATGTCGCATTCGGATGATAAAGGATTGGTATTGCCCCCTAAATTAGCACCATTTCAGGTAGTTATTGTGCCTATTTATAAAGGTGAAGAACAGTTGGCTCAAATAAGCGAAGTGGTAATAAAAATGAAGAAAGCCATGGAAGCCAAAGGGATCAGTGTAAAATATGATGACAGAGATACACAACGGCCGGGTTGGAAATTTGCCGAATATGAATTAAAAGGTGTGCCGGTACGCATTGCCATTGGCGGACGTGACCTGGAGAATGGAACAGTAGAAGTAGCACGCAGAGATACCATGGAAAAAGAAACGCTTCAGCAAGCGGATATTGAAAATAAAATAGAACATTTGCTGACGCAGATACAGGATAACTTGTATCAAAAAGCAAGAACAATGCGCGAATCAAAAACATATACAGCGGATACATACGAAGAGTTCAAGCGTATATTGGATGAAACACCGGGTTTGGTGATGGCGCATTGGGATGGAACACCGGAAACAGAACAAAAGATCAAAGAAGAAACAAAAGCAACCATACGTTGTATCCCTTTGAATAACAAACAAGAAGCCGGTATGTGTATTTATTCAGGTAAGCCATCAACTCAACGCGTTGTTTTTGCAAGAGCATATTAGAAAAAATTAGAGAATTAGAGAAATGGAGAAATGGAGAAGGATAAAAAAAATAGAGAGTTAGAGAAAAAAATTAGAGAAGTCGAGAAGTAGAAAAAATAAGAGAGTTTAATACATTGGTAAAAAGAAAAATAATGTTGCAAAAATTCAACAAATAATTCTCAAATTCTCTAAATCTACAAATCACTAATTGTAATAAGATGGAAAAATTATCGCCACACGAGCTGATCTTAAAGTCACTCAAAGAAAAGTCGAGCATGAAGCAAGATGTTTATGAAAAAACATTTAAAGCTTTTAGTATGATGAAATCAATTGCTTTCGAGATTATTCGTGATATAAATGCGGACCCTACTCATACCGATAAACGTGTTGTTGTTGAATACAGAGAACGTGGCGAATTCGAATTTGAAATTCGTATTTCCGGCGACCTTCTTATTTTTGCGATGCATACAAATATTTTCGAATTTGATAAAAGCCACTTAATATGGCGCAGTTCTTATTTAAAAGAAGATCATTATCGTTCTTTTTGTGGGATGATCAATATTTACAATTTCCTAAACGATTCTTTCAGATACAATAGAGTGAATGACTTGGGTTATTTGATAGGTCGCATTTTTACTAACAAAGAAAATCATTATTTTTTGGAGGGCAAACGCCAGTTGGGCTTTTTGTATAACGATTTTGTTCACGCTACAGTTGACGAAAAAGCCATGAGGGCTGTTCTGGAATCAACAATATTATATTGTCTCAATTTCGATTTATATACTCCTCCATTCGACTCTATTAAAGAGATATCCGTATCTGAAATGCAGGCAGCAAGTGAGAGCATGCAAATAAAGACCGGTAAGAGGTTAGGCTTCCGATTTCAGGCCGATAGCGATGAGATTGTGTGATGAAATGGCGGAATTATAAAGAAAACAACAATTATTTTTTGCAAAAATCTTTTTTTTAATATACATTTGCAATCCCCAAAAATAAAGGGCCCGTTCGTCTAGGGGTTAGGACGCCAGGTTTTCATCCTGGTAAGAGGGGTTCGATTCCCCTACGGGCTACAATTAAATTTTTTAATACCTTGAAAACCAATCGTTTTCAAGGTATTTTTGTTTCAAGTGGATACATAATTGGATACAGTTTTTAAAACTATCACTTTTAATTTACCTAAAAGACAAGTTTGAAACTACAAGAGTAGCAAGAGGTATTCTACCGAATAAATTCCGATTTCAATTAAATTTCAATCTTTTTTAATGTTTTTCAATTCCTACACAATTGTTTTTTAAATCCTCCTCAATCCTAAAAAATATTTTAATTTAGTGGAATAATCTATTTAAAATGAATATTGTTCGCTTGGATTTTGGTAATGACATTACCAAAGTAAGAAATCAGCTAAAACCTAATATGCAAATGCTCAAGAACAGAACATTTGCAATTGAGCTTTTAAAAAAGGTGGGTGGCAAAACTCCCCTTAATAACATTATCGACACCATTATTCAAAAAATTACGCAGGAACAATTAAATAATGCTATTGATTCATTGATTGAAAAAATCAATGGAGCTAAATTTGAAATAAATATTTTCCTTCTTTTTTTTATCGAGGCTTTATATGCATCTTAGGGTCAGGCACTTTACCCACAAGCACATCACGGCAATCGTCAATATTTTTTTTCGTAATGTTATCGAGCATTTTATTTTTGTTTTATCTCTTATATTCTTTAACTTTTTGATTCTTTTAATCCGCCATTTATAGTGCCATTTATAGTGCCATTTATATTTTCACTATTTCCCAAGTATCAGCTTTATTACTTCCAATAAAGGTGGTAGAATTTTAAAAATCACCGTATTTACGGCGGTCTTAAAAAATCCTTTGTGATCCCGAGAGGATTCGAACCTCCAACCTGCAGAACCGGAATCTGCCATTCTATCCAGTTGAACTACGGAACCATATAGTAGCGACAAATATAATCATTAAAAATTTTTACAACTATTTATTCTGTGAAATACAATAAAACCAGTACTTTTATGTTCAGTTTATGCAATAATTTCTGCTGATGAAAAGATTTTTATTATTTATTATTTTTCTATTTTTTACACATTATATAAGCGCTCAAAATGTCCCCATTGGACAATGGCAGGAATACTTATCGTATTCTAGTGGAGTTTCTGTTACCGAAGGTAATGGTAAAGTATATTGCGCAACAAAAAGCGGAATCTTTGTGTTTAATAATGCTGATAATTCAATGGAGCATTTATCCAAAGTGAATGGCTTAGCTGATATAGAAGCTACAGTATTATGTTTTAACAATTACAATAAAAAATTACTTATTGCCTACAAAAATTCTAACATCGATATAATCGATAATACAACCATTATTAATCTTGCTGATATAAATCGCAAGCCTATTATAGGAAACAAATCTATCAATAACATTTATTTTATTAATCAATATGCATATATCGCATGCGGATTTGGCATTGTAGTAATTGATATGGATAAATATGAAGTGAAAGATACTTACTATATAGGAACCAATGGCAATGCGCTAAATGTGAGAGATATAACATCCGATAGTACATATTTATACGCGGCTACAGATTCAGGGATTTATAGAGCATCACTTAGCAGTCCAAATTTGGCGAATTATAATGAATGGAATATAATGAGCGGATTGCCTCATGGAATTTACAATACCATTGCATCGGCGAATGGAAAAATAATTGCAAACTATTCAACATTTTTAATGAATGGAACCAAACTAAAAGATTCCTTGTTTATTTATAATAACATTTCATGGAGTCATTTTGGTGGTAGTGGTTATGTGGTAAATTCATTGAAAACATGTAATAGAGAATTGGTGATTGCATATGATAGTGCCGTATCATTGTTTGATACTAATTTAGTTCTTATCAATAAATACACAGGGTATTTTGGTGATCGCGTCAGGGCCAAACAAGCTGTTTTAGATAATTCCAAAGGTTTATGGATTGCTGATAGTCAGTATGGTTTAGTGTCGCTTAAAAGCGGAGGAGGTTTTGAATACCGTTATCCTAACGGACCTAATAGCGCAAATGTAGCTTCCATTTGTATTGAAAAAAACAACTTATGGGTAGCTCCCGGTGGAGGAGGGCCAAGCGGTGGTGGTGGCAGTTATTATAATGATGGAATCTATACTTATAACGGTGAGGATTGGATGCACATTTATGGTAATCATCCTCCAATTGTAAATTTTGATACGATCTCCGATATTATGAATGTATTGATCGACCACAATAATCCAACGAAGTCATATGCAACATGGGGAAACGGCCTTATTGAATTTGATAATGGATTGCCCGTAAAAGCATACAACCAAAACAACAGCACCTTGAAAAAATATAACCTGACAGATGTTAATCCTATTTGGGTTATTGGATTGGCAATTGATGCATCTGATAATTTATGGGTTACTAATTCAGGCGTTCCATTTTGCTTGTCAGAGAAAAATCCGGATGGTATCTGGCAATCACTTGATTTTTCACCCCTTCTTGGCAACTCTCCTAATCTGACACAAATATTGGTTGATAAGAGTGACCAGAAATGGATGATTCAATATCGTGATGGCATAATAGTATATAATGGAACTAACGCTAGTCCCACTGCAGCTAATACAAAAATAATGACGATGACGGTCGGACAAGGTGCGTTGCCAAGTTTAGATGTTTTTTGTCTTGCAGAAGATCAGGATGGTCAAATATGGGTGGGGACAGATCAGGGAATTGCAGTTTTTTATTCGCCATCAACTCTTTTTTCCGGACAAAATTTTGATGCACAACAAATACTGGTTGAACAAGATGGAAATGCTCAAATACTATTATTAACCGAAACGGTTCAATCCATTGCAATTGATGACGCAAACCGTAAATGGATCGCAACACAAAAATCGGGAGTATTTTTAATGTCGGCTGACGGTACAAAGGAAATTTATCATTTTGATGAAAGTAACAGTCCATTGTTGAGTAACAATGTTAGTACTATCTCTATTAATCACAAAACAGGCGAAGTGTACTTTGGAACTTTGAAAGGTATAATTTCATTTAGAGGAACGGCAACCGAATCTTTTGATGATTTTACCGATGTGTATTCCTTCCCCAATCCTGTGAAACACGCATATGAAGGACCTATTGCAATAAAAGGTTTAATGATTAATAGTACAGTAAAAATTACGGATATCAATGGAGCACTGCTTTTCGAAACGATATCGGAAGGCGGACAAGCAATTTGGAATGGTAAAAATTTTAGTGGACAACGTGTGAGCACCGGTGTTTATATGGTTTTTTGTACAAGCGAAGACGGTGCAAAAAAAATAGCTACAAAAATTTTATTCATCGATTAAGGAAAATAATTTGAGAATTTGAGAATTTGGTAATTTGAAAATTAAAATAATAATACATGATGGTATAATATGATCCCAAAGATGATTTGTAATTATTAAATTTTAGATTATTTTAATGCTTTAACTCTACAATTTTCAAATTAACGAATTCTCAAATTTTCAAATTGACTTTAGATGCTTCATACAACAAGCGGTATCATTCTACACACCATCAAATACTCTGAAACAAGTTTAATAGCTAAAATATATACCCGCAGTTTTGGTTTACAATCCTATATGGTTAGTGGTGTGCGAAGTAAAAAGTCGAAAAATAAAGCGACGCTTTTTCAGCCTCTTACATTAGTAGAAATGGTGGTTTCCAATTCCAATAAAGGAACTCTTCAACGCATATCCGAAATAAATATTCTTCATCCTTATGCCGATATACCTTATGACATTGTTAAAAGTTCTATCGTCATTTTTTTAAATGAAATACTGTATAAAGCTTTAAGGGAAGAGCATTCAGATGAAGATATGTTTGAGTTCATAAAAAATTCATTATTAGTATTGGATTTAAAACACGACAATTGTTCTAATTTTCATATTTTTTTCATGATACAATTAAGTCGTTTTTTAGGTTTTTTTCCACAAGGAAAATATACTGCAGAAACACCTATCTTTGATTTGAGAGAAGGTAGATTTATTAATCATTTGCCGGATCATTTTTATTATTTAAGTACGCAAAACAGTATGTTGTTGTATGATTTTATTTCTTCAGGCTACGAAACAATTCATCAGTTGAAAATGGATAATAGTGAACGAAAAGACTTGTTACAGTCGATGATAGTGTTTTATCAATTGCATATAGCTTCGTTTAAAGAAATAAAATCACAAGAAATATTGGAGGAAGTATTAGGGTAAAATAGTATGATTATTCTGATGCCATCGCACATATTTCGACAAGCTCAATATGACGCCAAGCGTGGTCAGTCTGAGCCTGTCGAAGACTAAGTGTGGCAATGAGAAAATTTTGAACAAAATGTAATCATTATGAAATTTAAAAAACACACATTACTAATTTTGTCGCTACTGCTTTTTCAAATTGGGTTTTCGCAACTTGATGGAAGAGAAAATAAAAAATTTTCAAAAGCAGATACCTTGCGTGGAATGTTATCACCTGAGCGTGCGTGTTACAATGTGTTATCGTATGATTTGGATGTGAAAGTTGACATTGATGATAAATTTATTTCAGGCAGTAATACAATTAAATTTATTTCTGAACAAGATTTTCAAAAGCTTCAGATTGATTTATTTGCAAATATGAAAATCGAAAAAATTGAACTGGATGGGATAGAACTTAAGTATACCCGTGAGTATAATGCTGTATTCGTTACGTTTCTTGAAACAATTAAAAAAGGCCAAGTAGAATCTATTAAAATTTATTATTCCGGTCATCCTCAATCTGCAAAAAATGCTCCCTGGGATGGTGGTTTTTCCTGGAAAAAAGATCAGGATGAAAATCCATGGGTTGGCGTCTCCTGCCAAGGAACAGGAGCAAGTTGTTGGTGGCCATGCAAGGATCATCAGAGTGATGAACCGGAAAATATGTTCATACGCATTACTGTTCCACCTGATTTAGTTGAGGTTTCAAATGGTCGGTTGAAACAAACAACAGCTTTGCCTAATGGTTGGACAAAATACGAATGGTATGTTTCTTACCCGATTAACAGTTATGACGTAACTCTCAATATCGCTAAATACAAACATCTTAGTGATTCATATATTAATCCTGTTTATAAGGATACGCTCACTTTGGATTATTATGTGTTGTCGGCTAATTATAACAAAGCGAAAGAACATTTTAAACAGATAAAACCAATGTTGGATTGTTATTCTAAATTATTCGGCGAATATCCTTTTGTACGTGATGGTTATAAACTGGTGGAAACACCCTATCTTGGTATGGAACACCAAAGTTGTGTTTCTTATGGTAACAAATATTTGAACGGATATTTGGGTAAAGATATGTCGGGAACAGGTTATCATTTTGATTATATTATTATTCATGAATCGGCGCATGAGTGGTGGGGAAATAGCGTTACCACTAATGATATTGCTGATATGTGGATACATGAAGGCTTTGCAACTTATTCGGAAGCATTGTATATTGAGTGTTTATACGGTTACGATGCTTATTTGAAGTATATAAATTCAGAAAAAAAGAGTGTCAAAAACACTGAACCAATTATCGGGAAGTATGGCTTGAACAATAAAGGTTCGGACGATATGTATCCGAAAGGCTCATTATTATTGCATACCATACGCGGCATAATAAATAATGATACATTATTTTTCAAAATAATAAATGGAATTCAGGATACATTTCGTTACCATAATGTGAACTCCGGTGACATAGAAAAATATATTAGTCAAAAGTCGGGTATTGATTTTTCCGATATTTTCGATTTGTATTTACGTGGTACTTCCATACCAAAATTAATTTTCAAAATTGAAGTAGATTCAGTGGATTTAAAAATAGAATATCGTTATAAATTGAGTGGTGCCGATGTTTTTGAAAGTACTGAATATCAAAATAAACATGGACTATTTAAGATGCCTGTGAAAATTACATTTAAAAAAGACGAGTTCCATTTCATCTATCCAACTACTTTATGGAAAACAATTATCATTCATAATATGAAAAAAGAAGATTTTAAAGTGGCTGACGATTTATTTTACATGGATACAGAATTGAATTTTGTAAATAAAAATAAGGTTCAACCGATCAATAAACCGAAATAGAAAGGTATTAATTTATAATTGTTGGTTTGCTTAAACAAAATTGATTATACCTTATATTTGCGTTTGTTCGTTTAGATTTTTTTATTAATATCAATTAATTACAACAGAAATTAAGATTAATTAATTTGCAGCTAAGTATAATCATACCATCTTTTAAAGGAGCTGAAGTTTTAAAAAACAACGTACCCGGCTTGATCAACTATTTTAAACAAAAAAATAGATTGTTCGAAATTATTATTGTTGATGATGGTTCTGACGACGACGGTGCAACTGAAAAAGTTGCTATAGAATTGAATTGTTTGTTTTTGCAAAACGAAAAAAATTTAGGGAAAGGTGCGGCTGTGAGAAAGGGCATGCAACATGCCAAGGGTGATTATAGGATTTTTACCGATGTAGATATACCTTTTGAGTATGATGCATTCGATCGGTTTTTACATTATTTAGAAGCGAAGGAGTTTGATGTTGTGATTGGCGATCGTACCTTGCCCGGTTCCAGCTATTTTACAGAAATATCACGATTGAGAAAAATTGGAAGCAATATTTTTTCCTTTATTGTCGGGCGTTTTGTAGCCGGAGGGCATTTTGATACACAATGCGGAATGAAAGGATTCAGAGCATTTGTAGCGAATGATTTATTTTCTGTCAGTAAGGTAAACGGGTTTGCTTTTGATGTAGAGTTGTTATACATTTCATTAAAACGAAATTATGATATAAAGCGTTTGCCTGTCGTGTTGAGGTGTCAGGAAGGCTCCAGCGTTAGTGTGCTTCGTCATGGTATCGGAATGCTTTTCGATCTTTATAAAATAAAATTGAATCATGTAAAAGGATTATACAATAAACATTAGTTATAAAATGAGTCAACCAACCATATTAGATAAATTTCCGAAAAAAAGAATAGACCTTCCGGAAGCATATCAAAAAATATATAACCAGCACTACGTTATTAATCGGGAAGGAAAATCAGCCACCACTTCTTTGTCACAAAAATTAGAGTCCTGGATGCATAAAAAAGTGGCGCAGGATGTTCTAGGTAATAAAAAGCTATCTACACTTGAAATAGGCGCAGGTACGCTCAACCAATTAAGATATGAGCCTGAACAAGAAATTTATGACATTGTAGAACCATTTACTGAGCTGTTTGAAAACTCTCCATTGTTAAAAAAAGTTCGCAATGTATATAAAGATATCAATGATTTAAACGACAATAAATACGATAGAATTACCACCATTGCTACATTTGAACATATCATGGATTTGCCTTTTGTTGTTGGAAAGGCGGCTACCTTATTGAACGAAAAAACAGGACATTTAAGAGTTGCCATACCTAACGAAGGAACCATCATGTGGAGACTCGGTACTGAAATTACCGGATTTGAATTTAAAAAGAAATACGGTTTGGATTATCAAATTTTGATGCAATATGAGCATGTAAATACTGCTAATGAAATTGAACAAGTCCTTGAGCATTTCTTTGAAAAAACAAAATATTCTGTTTTTGGAATAAGCAAAAGCTTCGCCTTTTATCGATTTTATGATTGCAGTATTCCTCGAATGGAAAATGTAAATAATTATTTTCTAAAGAAGAATATTTCAACGAAAGCGTAATAATAATCTTCAAATTAAGAATGATAAACTTTTGCAACAGAAATAAAACTCACTTATTGAATAGCCTTTCAGTTCTTGTTTTATTATTGGTTGCTGTTTTATATTATTCCGCTTGTTCGCAGGGGCAATTAGAAAATTTATTTAATTCCGATTCTCTTCAAATTGCCTCTATGTATAAGGATCTTTTTGTTGATAACAACAGTATCAATGGTTGGGGATTAAGTACTTCAGCATCTTTTTTTCCGGATATGTTTTTTTATTTCTTACTGAATTTTATTTTTGGAAGTTTTATTAAGGCAACAATTTATTATGGTTTTTTACAAATTATTATTTTAACCTTTTTGCTCAATAGGATATATCGGCTTGTTAATCCTTCATTACCGGAATCATTAACAACTATTTCTATCCTTTTATTATCCTTATTTTTCCTTTGTAATATTCTTTTTGGATACAATCTATATGCTTTTCTTTTAATCAGTAATAATTATCATGTTGGCACATTTAATTGTGCTTTGCTTTCCTATTGGCTATTATTATTGTATTTCAAAAACAACAAATCAATTTATTTAATACTCTTGTTTGTTGTGCTTTTTTTAGCACAAATTTCTGATCGTTTATTTTTGGTTTTGTTTTACCTTCCTGTTGTAAGTATTATTGTTATTGTTTGGATCACTAAGCCAAAGACAATAAAAATAGTGAGAATAGGATTGCTTTTTTTGCTTTTCATTTCTGCGATAGCAATTTCAGAATACGGACATTATAAAATAGCAACAAGTGGAATAGTAGAGTTTCCTAAATCAACTCTGACCAACTTTGGTTTTTTAACAGAAAAGGTTGGCAATACTGTTACTTTGGAATTTATTTGGTCTTTAATAAAAGATTACATTGATATTATTTCTGCTTTTAGTGTGCGTTCTATATTAATATCAATGATTGGAGTATCATTTATTTTATCTGTTGTTGTTGCCATTAAAAATGTTAAGCGCATTCGTAAAACGAATGAAGAAATAACCGCATTTTATTATTATAATTGTTTTTCTGTTTTGTTTTTTATCATCGTAATATTAGCGCCGCTTTCTCATTGGCACCATACAACAGAGAACGATTGGACGAGATTTTATTTTTCAGCATATATTTTAGCGCTATTTAATTTACCAATTTGGATCGCTTTTTTATTTAAAAATAAGCTTCAGAAAATAATATTTTTCAACAAATTTATTTTGTTTGTTCTTGTAATGTCATTTGTTTTAACGGTTATAACATTGATTAAAAATGAGTCATTCACAAAATTCAGAGCCCTTCTGAATTATTATCCTGAAAATGTCAAAGAAATTGATAAAATGGCAGAACAAAATAAACTTCACTATGGTGTTGCGGATTATTGGGACGCTAAGGTTATCAATATGTTTACCCGGAAAAATCTTCACGTATACGCTGTTCACTTTAGCATGTGTCCGTATGAGGTATTGGCCAATAACAATTGGTTTTATCAGTCTATTGAAAACAAAAATGAGGCACCCGTTTTTAATTTTATTGTAATGAATAGATTTGAGAGAAGAGATTACATCGAAGATAGTTTTTGTGATTCCATTGTTAAAATAAAAAGTAGAACTACTGAAATATGGAAAGTGCCTGATTTTTATTACATTCGGACAGAATGGAAACCACAATTAATCGATAAACAGAAGAATAAATAGTGTTACAAAAATTAAAATATCGTATTTCGGAACGAGGCTTTTTGCTGACACTTGGATTGGCTTTGTTTTTCCTGTTTTTATTTTACGGTAATCTTCTTCAACACCCAAATCAGGTTTATTTTGGTGCAAACGGTGATGGCTTACAGTCTTATTATTCGGCAGTATATCATGTTAAATACGATGATTCTTATTGGCACATGAATGGGATGAATTATCCTTATGGAGAACAGGTTTTTTTTACGGGCTGCCAACCTTTTGTCACCAACATCATAAAATGTATCAGTACGCTAGTGGATATTTCAGATTCTACTATTGGGATATTAAATATCATCATGCTTTTTTCCATAGTCTTGTCGGCTATTTTTCTCTATTTAATTTTTAAAGGTTTACAATTACCTGACGTATATTCCGCTATTGCTTCAGTTGCTGTAGCCTTTCTTTCCCCTCAAACAGAGCGTCTTGGAGGCCACTATTCATTGACATATCAGTTTGCGATTCCGCTTTTTTTGTTACTTCTGTTTAAATTTTATCAGAATCCATCAATAAAAAAATCACTATTAATTAGCGTCCTTGTTTTTTTTATGGCAGGCACTCATTTTTATTTTTATGGTTTTTTTGCGCTTATCGCTTCATTTTATTGGATGTTTTTATTTTTCTCCAAAGAAGGAGAATTTGGTAAAATAACATTTTTAATAAAGCATTATTTCATTCAAATAATTACGCCCTATTTACTTTTTAGATTCATTGTATTTTTAATTGATAATGTTCAGGACAGAACAAATAATCCCTGGGGTTATCTGGAGTATGTTTCTAATCTGACAGGTGTATTTTTTCCTGTAGGAAAACCCTATTCTTTTATTTTTGAAACGGTCATAAAGCCTGTATATCCTGATTGGGAAGGCTATTCCTTTGTTGGAATTGTCGCCTCTATAGTTACAGTTGGTATTGGAATAGCAATGATCCGAAAATTATTGAAGAAGCAATTGAAGTCGCTTTTTTTTGTTACTGATAACATCCTGTTAAATTCATTTTTTTGGGCAGGGATTATTGCACTTTTATTGTCGTTCGGGTTTCCATTTATTATTAAAGGCTGTGGTGGATTATTTAATTATGCCGGACTTTTAAAGCAGATGCGCGGAATTGCCCGTTTTTCCTGGGTATTTTATTATATCATTAATATTATTGCTTTTTATAAAATATTTCAATGGACATCTGACAAGAAAAATGTTGTGAAATATTTCTGGATTGGGATCTCTTTATTTTTTGTTTGTTACGATGCTTATACTATGTCAATCAATAAACAAGACAGATTTAATAATCGTATTGAGCAGTTGGAAGATACGAAAAACCAGTTGCCGGAGGACAAGTGGATAAACCAAATAAACCTCGATAAATACCAAGCTATAATTACTTTACCTTATTTTCATGTGGGCTCGGAAAATATTTGGATGAATACCCAATCTGAAATTGTAAAAGATGTATTTATTGCTTCCATGAAAACCGGATTACCAACTACATCTCTTATTCTTAGTAGGGTTTCATTAGGACAAACCTATAAAAATATTCAAATAGTAAAAGAGCCATATCGCCCTTTGGAGATTGTAAATGATTTTAAAAACGCGAAACCTTTTTTAGTATTGGTGCGCGAAAAGGAATTAAATAACAATGAACTCAGGTTGTTAAAGAAATGTAAAATGATAATAGAAACTCCACGTTATTCTATTTATGAATTAGAAGTGAGTACACTGCAACATATAATTGATAACTTGTTTGATGATGTTATGGAAGAATCAAGTAAAATAAAGACCTTTGATATAGATGGATTTAAATATACCGATTCGATAAAAAGTTTTGTGTATAATGGATTTGAAAATAATTTATCTCCCGGTTGCTTTGTTGGAAACGGTTGTTATGAAGGTAAAATAAAAGATTATAACGTTTTATTCAAAGGCTCGTTACCTGATTTTAAAGCCGATACAACCTATACTATTTCTTTTTGGATGGATAATTTTACCACCGACGTATATCCACGTTCAACTGTAGAAATTGCTTTTTTAGATTCTACAGGTACTGTTTACGGAACAGATTATTTTGAAGCCGGGAAAAATTTTTGTGTATTGGATGGTAATTGGGCATTAATTGAACGAACTTTTCAGTTAAAAAATAAAGCAGATCAATTGACGGTGACACTTTGGAATCAAAATATTGTTGATGATAAAAAAATGTTTAGAGCAGATGAATTACTTATTAAACCGAATGGAATCAGCATTTACAAGAACATTTCAATTAATAAAGTTTTTAAAAACAATAGAACGTATATAAGGCGATAAGATTATTGGATTGTTAAAAAGATTTATAACTATGAAAAAATCAACAGTAATTCAGTTTTTTGTTTTTGGTGTTTTATTTGTTTTTATTAACTTAAAGATTGCTGAATATTATCACACGAAAGGCTTTGCAAGTATTGTTAAATCAGGGTCTGATTCAGAAGGCTATTACCAATATCTACCATACTTATTTATTAATAAAGATATTCTCCATCAGCCTTATGGTGTTTGGTTGGAAAATAGTTTTATATTAAATAAATACACGTGTGGGGTTGCTATTTTAGAGACTCCATTTTTCTTTGTAGCTCATATTCTATCAAATATGAAAGGTCAAAGTACCACTGGTTTTGATAACATTTATGGGTATTTTATTGTAATGGCAGCATGTGTTTACATGTATATTGCATTGTTTGTTTTGTATCGGTTGCTTTCAAAACAGTTTCGTGAATCAATTGCTTTTATTAGCATTGCTGCAATTTATCTTGCCACCAATCTTTTTTATTATACAATTATTGAGTCCGGAATGTCTCATGTATATTCGTTTTTTTGCTTTACTATGTTTATTTATTATGTGGATAAATATTATGAAGAGGAAAAGTTAAAAGATATTATTGTGCTTGGTTTTTTTCTTGCCCTTGCAACACTTATTCGCCCAACTAATCTATTATTGATTCTTCTTTTTATTTTTTATAAAACGTATAATTTTTCAGACTTTAAAGAAAGAATTATCTTTCATCTTAAACGGTATTATCATTTTATCATCTTCCTGATCATCGGGCTAATTGTGTTTTCGCCTCAAATGTATTATTGGCAACAGCTAACAGGTAAATATATTTTTTATTCCTACCAAAACGAAACATTTATTAATTGGAGTTCACCAAAAATTTTAGAGGTTCTTGTCGGACATAAAAGTGGCTGGCTGCTGTATAGTCCTATAATGCTTTTTAGCATCATAGGATTAACAATGGCAATGAAGCAAAAGGTTTTAAGCGCCCCGGCAATTAGCTTGATTTTTATATTGATATTATACATCTGCGCCAGCTGGTGGGCATATACGTTTGGTTGTGGTTTCGGCTATAGAAGTTTTTCGGAGTATTCTGCGATCTTAATTTTTCCGATGGCTTTGTTTTTGAATCAGGGACTTATAAACAAAAAAATGCTATTACGATTATTTATTATTTTTGGATTGATTGTATTTACATATTACAACTTAAAAATTACCCGACTGTATTATCTGTCCGGTGGTTGTTGGGATGGTCCGAATTGGCATTGGACTGACTATTTGGAGGTGTTGAAGAAAGTTTTCTGAATAGATTGTTATCATTTAATATTTAAAATTATGCATAGTTTCATTTTCCACTACTGAGTGGTAAACACTTATAATATCTGATATGAAACCCTAAGATTTTAATGTAGCTACTGATTTGTTTTTTATTAATAAAGAACCTATTTTTATAAAAGATATTAATTCGGAAACCCAATCACACGATAACCAATGAAAAAAATATTTACACTAGTATTGATAGTAATGCTAACAGTAAATTTATTTGCACAAGTGCCGCAAAAAATGAGTTATCAATCGGTAGTGAGAGATACTGCTGGTAAATTGGTCTTAACCCATGCTGTGGGATTACAAATAAGCATATTGAAGGGTAATGCGAATGGTAATGCAGTGTTTGTAGAAACACATAATTTATCTACCAATGCCAATGGATTAATGAGTTTAGAAATAGGTGGGGGAACACAAGTAGGTGCAAATAGTTTTGCAAGTATTAATTGGAGTACAGGTCCTTATTTTATAAAAACAGAAACGGATCCAACCGGTGGAACGAACTATACCATTTCAGGTACCAGCGAATTATTAAGTGTGCCTTATGCTTTGTTTGCAGCTAACGGCGGAGTTACCGGTCCGCAAGGGCCTCCGGGGATAGGCGGTTTTGCCCACTATATAGGCGAATTGTTTGGGGGAGGTATAGTTGCTAATGTTTGGAAAGAAGCAGGAGTGGAACACGCGTTAATAGCTTCTTTAAATGATTTAAGTACCGGAATAGCATGGAGTAATTTGGATACAACATTAATTGGTCCAACTGCAAGTAGTGCTATTAATGGACAGACCAATACAACTGCTATTATCGCGCAAGCTGGGCATACTACCAGCCCAGCTGCCTTATGCGATGCATATACAGCTGGGGGCTTTAGTGATTGGTACTTACCTTCAATTTGGGAGTTAGAAAAATTTTTTATCTCTGCTTTTGAGATTAATACTGCGCTGGAAAATGATGGGAATAATTCAACTGTCGGATTTCAGCAGATAAACGATCCTTACTATTGGAGTTCAACTGAAGGCGGGAATACCAGTGCATGGAATCAGAACTTTAACAGTGGTCATGCGAGCAACTCCGGTAAAAACTGGCTTTATTTAGTTAGGGCCGTTCGGAGAATTTAGATACTTTATTAAGATCGCTCTTCGCAGATGATGCAAAGGTTCACAATTGTATCAACAGCTTTTTGCATAACAGATTCTTGAAATCGGCTTTACCATGAGAATGTTTCTCTACCCTTTCATTTTTTTAGGGTTCTGGCGGCTATCGAAAATATCAGTTATGTATATAGTTCGGTCTATTACACGATATACAATTTTGTAATGGGATTCGATTACTCTTCGGTGATTGAGTCCTAAATGTTCAAGATATTCTTCCCTTCTTCCGGAAGATGGATTTTTAATAAGTTTATCTGCGCGATCCAATATACTGTTACGTATAATTTCCAAAGTTTCGATATTTACATGTGGGGCAATAAATTCTAAAGATTCTGTTAGACTTTTTAATGCCTGTTCTGTATAAACTAATTTCATTTTCTGATTAGCTTATTTGTTTGCCGAATGATTTCAGCTCTACTTAATACCCGTCCAACCTTTATATCTTCCTCTGACCGAATTGCCCTTCGGGTAAGCTTTTCCCGTAAGACAGTATCAAGGGTGGTTTTTTTTAGCAGAGCCTTAATGGCTTTTAATATGGTCAAATCCCTTTCCCTTTCTATAAGCTCTTTTAACTCTGTTTTGATAGTTATTGCACTCATGATTTTTAATTTTTAGTTTTCCCAAAGTTAACGATTTTTTACCGAAAATTATTATCTTATTAGGTGATTTATTAGGTGATATTTTTATATCGTCTCGCAAATCTCCTAACTCCTTTCTTCCCAAATGATACAAAGGTTCACAATTGTTTCAACAGCCTTTTGCATATCCTGAACCGATACCCATTCATGCTTTGAATGGAAAGCATGTTCGCCTGCAAAAATATTCGGACAAGGTAAACCCATATACGAAAATCGTGAGCCATCGGTACCTCCTCTGATGCTTGATAATACAGGTTCAACGCCCGCTCTGCGAATTGCTTCCAAAGCATTATTTATGATCTCCGGGTTTTTATCCAACACTTGTTTCATGTTGCGGTATTGCTGTTTCACAATAAAATCATATTTAGATTTCGAATATTTTTTGATGACACCTTCAGTAATATCTTTTAAAAAATCTTCTTGTGTTTTTAATGTTTCTTCTTCAAATGCACGAATAATAAATTGAATGGATGTTTCTTCAATGCCTCCTGAAATGCTTACAGGATGGATAAATCCTTGCATTTTATCGGTGCTTTCCGGACTCATTTTATTTTTTGGCAATGTGTTAATTATTTCACTCGCAATTTTTATTGCACTCTCCATTTTGTTTTTTGCAAATCCGGGATGTGTGCTTACACCATGAATATTTATGGTGACAGCATCGGCTGAAAAGGTTTCATTCTCGAGGTGTCCCAACTCTTCACCATCAATGGTATATGCATAATTAGCTGCAATTTTTCGTAGGTCTGCTTTATCAGCACCACGTCCGATCTCTTCATCAGGAGTGAATAATATTTTGATCGTTCCATGAATTATTTCCGGATGTTTCATTAAGTGATGGGCTGCATCCATGATCTCTGCCAGTCCTGCTTTGTTATCTGCGCCAAGCAAAGTAGTACCATCCGTTGTAATAATATCATTGCCAATTTGTTTCAGCAAAGAAGGATGTTCACTGGTTTTAATTATTTGTGTTTTATCGTTGGGCAATACAATATCTTTACCATCGTAATTCTTGTGAACTTGTGGGTTCACGCCTTTCCCGGAGCAGTCGGGTGAAGTATCCATGTGAGAACAAAAACAAATCACAGGGACTTTTTTGTTAGAATTGCCGGGAATAGCAGCATATACATAACCATTCTCATCCATGTGTGCATCGTTCATGCCCATTTCCAAAAGTTCTTTTACCAAAATACGACCTAAGTCTTTTTGTTTTTCAGTGGATGGACATGTTGTAGAATTGGGATCGCTTTGCGTATCAATTTTTACATATCGTAAAAAGCGTTCGGTAACAGTATGGTTGATTTTCATGGATGAATGGTTTTAAAAATACCGTGATCAAAATATTTCATTCTTTCCACGAATTACAGTATTTTTGAGGAATATTCAAAATTAAAAACAGCGTTCCAATAATATGAAATATAAACGCCTTACAACAGAGGAGTTACAACAATTAGAAAAAGAGTTCGTTAACTTTTTAGCATCTGCTCAGATAACCGGTCCGGATTGGGAAAAAATGAAAAAAAATGAGGTAGAAAAGGCCGAAGAATTAATTGATGTTTTTAGTGATGTGGTATATGATAAAGTAATGAGCAAAATAAAATTTGTTGATTATCGCGATGAAAAAACGTTGAATATATTTAATTGCACAGAAGATAAAATTATTTTAATTGGGTTGAGAGTGAAGGAGCACAGTTCGCTAGATCTGACTGCTGCGGATGTATTTACTCAATGGAATGATAACAATACAAGTGCAGTAAATGTGATTAGAAGCGAAAAAAAATATATGAAGGAAAGAGGAATGGAAGTGTTTGAATTATTACAAAACGGTTGTTTGATAACGGATGATAGATTATTTAATTTGTTGAATGGAATGCTGTAAATTTGCTTTGCGATTTTTGTGGTAATTTAACCACATAGAAACATAGTTTATTGTTGAATATTTAAAAAAAGAATTAAGATTTACATAATTTTGAAGCAAAACTTCAAATATTTAGATTGTTCTTAAATTGCCAAATGTTTATCTATGTTAAAAATTTATTTTTCTATTTGATCTTATAAAGTATTCTGTTTAACTTGGTTTAACTATGTTTCTATGTGGTTAGATTTTAAAAATAATTAATATGTCTGAGCCCCTGTATAAAAAAACCTGGTTTGCAATAAGTGCTGTTGCCGTGTCAATTGCTGCGATGGTTTATTTGAGTAAAAATCCAACTAACAGTAAAGATCAAATTACGTCAGGAAAAGACAGTCTGGCTTTAGAAGAATTTTATAAAAAAGAAGAATCAAAACCGTGCATCAATCCTCCATTAGAAGGAGTTAATATCCTCTATACTACTTATAAAGTAAATGCTAAAAATGGTGGAGTATTTGATTTTAAAACAGGATCAAAAATTGTTATTCCAAAAAATGCTTTTGTAGATGAAAAAGGAAAGTTACTGAAAGGTGAAATTGAATTGCGTTACCGCGAGTTTCATGATGCAGTCGATTTTTTTGTTGCCGGAATTCCAATGACGTATGATAGTGCCGGAGTTCGTTATCAGTTTGAATCGGCCGGTATGATGGAAATGTTGGCGTATCAAAATGATAAAAAAGTAAATATGGCAAGGGGTAAGTCAATTAATATTGAACTTGCTTCTAATTATAAAGGCACAGAATACAATTTGTATAAACTGGATACCTTGAAAAATAATTGGTCGTGTATGGGTAAGGATAGAGTGGTTGAACAAGTTGCTACTAAAGGTGTGCATGAACTTGAATCGGCGGAAAATATAACTTCTGTTGATGAAACTCCTGCATATAAAACTATTGAAATAAAAAAAGTAGAGATACAAAAAGAGAAAGAAATAAAAATTGCTGCTATCCCTAAAGCTATTGTTAAACCTATAAAGCCGGAAGAAGCAAATAAGGATAAATTTAACTTTAACATTGAAGTCGATCCTAAAGAATTTCCTGAATTAGCTGTTTTTAAAGGCGCTATATTTGAAGTAGGTCCTGAAAATAAAAATTTTAACAAAGCGATGTATAATATTACATGGGATGAAGCCATTATAAAAGAAGGAAATAAGAAGGGCGATAATTATATGTTGACATTGAAAAAAGCGTCAAAGAAATACGACTTGATCGTTTATCCGGTATTTGAAGGTAAAAATTATGAAATTGCCTTAAAGGATTATGCTGATAAATTTAGCAAATACAATGTGGTACTTGAAAAGCATAAGGTAGAAGAAAAAAGAATTGAAGATGAATATCAGGTAAAATTGGCTGAATTAAAAAAGCAACAAAAAGAAATTGAGTTAAAATGGAAAGAAGAAGAAGCTCGACAATTTGTGACAATGGAAACGGAGCAAAAAGTAAAACGGATGTTTGCAATTAATAGTTTTGGTGTTTACAACTGTGATAATCCAGTAGCTTATCCAACGGGCATTACATGCATTGCAAATTTATTGAATGAAAAAAAAGAGAAGGTGATATGTTATGATGTTTTTTTAGTCGATAAAGCTAAAAATGCCTTATTCAGTTATGCGAAGAATCCGATCACTAAATTTTCATTCAATCCTCAATCTTCTAATCTATTATGGACAGTGGATAATGGCGTGTTGTTCTGGTTAAAGCCGGAGCAGTTTTCTGATATCAAAGTTTCAGAAGGAATGAGTAATTTGCAGATGAACAGGGTGGATCAGAAATTCAAAACGGTAGAAGAACTAAAAACGTTTTTTAATTTTTAAAATTATTTCTCGCAAAGGGCGCTAAGAAGAGACATACGCAAAGGTTGCAAAGCATTTTGTTTTATTTATTTTTCTGAGTTCTTTGCGAAATTCTTTGTGTTCTTTGCGTGAAATTATTTTACAGACAGATACTAATTATAATCTAAAATTCATTCCAACTCTAATAACCGGATTTTGATAAGGTGTATAATAGGACTCGGTGAAATTGTATAATATCATGGCTACAAGAGCAGATCTGCGACCAAATTGTTGTATATATCCGCCACCGGCCAATAAACTTCCAACATCAACTCTTCTTCTTGGAAAAAAATCAAATGCTTCCAGATTCAAATATTCATACTCAGCATGTGCGAATAAAAAATTTGTTAGCATGTACCTGCCGAATACTCTGGCTCCATATACATTTGTTTGAATGTTGAAATATTGATCTTTGTATTGATAGTATTGATAAGTGATACCAATGCCAACCGAAAATTTCTTTGTGATCTTATATCCCACCAATGGAGACACAGCTAAAAATGTTGAAGTACCAAACTGTAAACCGACATTTCCTCCAAAATATACTCTATTCCAAAATGGTTGTTTGGGTGGAGTTCTTCGTATTTTAATGCTATCCGCTTGTGCGATAACACCTGTGGAGAGAAGTAACAGGAGCGCAAAGATTTTGAATTTTATTTTCAATGGATTAATTTATTAGTTTTTGGAATTTAGATAAAAATACGTTTCTTTGAGTTAAATCAAAAATAAAATTATGAATATTATAGTTACAGGAGCAAGCAGAGGAATAGGTTATGAATTGGTTAAATTACTAAGTGCCGATCCCAACAATACTATAATCGCTATTTCCCGCAATTCTCAGAAATTAGAACAACTAAAAAAAGATTGTACCTCTCTTAATATTTCATCAAAAGTTATACCAATAGCATGTGATTTAAGTGATAAAAGTGCAATTGATAATTTACATTCTGAAATAACAAAACATATTAAAACAGTAACTGTTTTAATAAACAACGCCGGAGCTATCGTAAATAAGCCATTTGCAGAAATCACCTCAGAAGATCTGGAGTATATATACAATGTAAATGTTTTTTCAGTAGTTCGGCTTATTCAGAAAATATTGCCCATCATCGATACCGATCAAAGATCACATATTGTGAATATTAGCAGTATTGGCGGATTTCAGGGAAGTTTAAAATTCGCAGGTCTTTCGGCATACAGCTCAAGTAAGGCGGCATTGGCATGTTTAACAGAGTGCTTGGCAGAAGAGTTCAAAGAAAAAAATATAGCTTTCAATTGTTTGGCATTGGGAGCCACACAAACTGAAATGTTAAACGAAGCTTTTCCGGGCTATAAAGCACCACTAACTGCGGCTCAAATGGCAGCGTTTATCGCTCATTTTTCATTAACAGCACATCAGTATATGAATGGTAAAATTATTCCGGTGTCATTAAGTAATCCTTAATTTAGTCTTAAGTCATTAGTTTTTTAACTTCTACCTTCTCTCTTCTGACTTCTAATCTACCTCGGATACTCCACTCTCACATGATACACATTCATCAATTTTTTCTTGAATATTTTTTTAATAGTATTGATGTCTTTAAAAGTAATATCCGAATTCAGGAATTGATTTTGTTCAATTTGTTTGGTGATGATCAGTTCTACTAAATTATCAATACTGTCGGCATCGTATTGTTGTAAACTTCTGGATGCAGCTTCTACAGAGTCCGCCATCATTAATACTGCGGTTTCTTTTGAAAACGGAATAGGTCCAGGATAACGAAATTTTTCTTCATTAATTTTTTCTTCCGGGAATGCTTTTTGAAAAGAACGATAGAAATAGGCAGTCATCCCTGTTCCGTGATGGGTGCGGATGAAATCAATAATTTGTTCCGGTAAATTATATTTTTTCGCAATTTCAATTCCTTTAATAACGTGTCCGATAATGATTACAGCACTCTCTTCAAAATTCAGATCTTCATGCGGATTAATTCCACTCGCCTGATTTTCTATAAAATACATGGGCGATTCCATTTTTCCAATATCGTGATAAAGCGCGCCTGTACGAACGAGTAGAGCATTTCCGCCAATGGTGTAAATTGCTTCTTCGGCGAGGTTGGCAACCTGTAATGAATGCTGAAACGTGCCGGGAGCGCGTGATGCCAGTTCTCTCAATAGCTTTCCGTTGGTGTCGGAAAGTTCCAATAAGGATACATCAGAAATAAATCCAAATATTTTTTCAAAAATAAAGATCAGAGGATAGGAGAATAAGGTGAGCATGGCGCTAACGCCAAACCAGGCGAAATCATGCCAGGTGATAACATCGCCGCCACCTTCCTGAACAAGGTTGATGCCAATGAATGCAAAACTGTATGTTAAGAAGATGAGTGCCGCAGAAATAAAAATTTGCGAACGATTGCGTGTATTCACAATACTAAAAATAGTTACGATGCCGCCAAGCAGTTGAATAAATACAAATTCAAATCTGTTGGATGCCATAAAGGAGATGATAAGTATTGTCATGATATGTACAAATAGTGCGACACGTGTATCATAGAAGGCGCGAATGATGATCGTTAACATGCAAAACGGCAACAAATAAATGCTGAACGATTGGGAGTTTACAGCAAGCCGCGCCATCAATACAGAGAGGATAATTAAAAGAAGTATGAAGGTGATCTTCGCATTGTCTAAAAATATTTCTTTTCGGAAAAAGGATAGAAACACCATCAATACAGATAGACACTGGGTAACAATTATTATTTGTCCCAATAAAATAAAAAAATAATTACCTGTTCCTCCTGATTGTTCTTCGTATTCGGATTTTAAAGATTCAAGTATTTGAAATTTTTTTGCATCAATAATATCTCCTTTTGAAACTATGCTTTGGTCCTTTAAAATAATGTCACGCGATGGGGCAATATCGTCAATAGCCTGTTTGAACACTTTATCGGATGTGATTTTATCATAAAAAATAGTGTGAGCAATACTGTTTTCGAGTAATGGTAAAAGCAATTTGGTATCTGCATTTTTCTTATTGTTATTGAGTTGTTGCTTTACATATTCATAAGCAGATGTGATGGTATAAAAATCTTTTAGATCATGTTCTTCGGCAACATTATTATACAAGATATATATTGAATAATCACCGGGTCGGTTTTCAATGTTCTCGGTTGGTTCAATGATTCCTTTGCTATAAATAGAATCTATTATTTTATTGCCAAGTGCGAATGTTCGTTCTTTGAGCGTTTTATTTTTGTCGTCCGCTTTTGCTTTCCATTTATTTTCAAAATCTATTTCAAAATCATATTTTTTAGAGATGGGGATCGTCTTGTCGACTTTGAAGTAAGGCTTAGTATTCTTAATAACTTCCGCCTTTTCATTTGCTAATTCTTTATTTGTTTTTTTTATTGCAAAATCAAATGGTGCTACCAGGTTTTCGTGGTACCAAGGTTTTCCCTTCAGATTTTGGAACTCGTATTTGAATTTTCCTTGTTTGGGTAATATGTAAACAATGGCAGTAATAGCAATAAAAAAAAGCACCCCTTTGTAAACTTCCGGATGGCTGTGACGAATAAATGAAATGATTTTTTTCATTTGGAAATTATTGTTTTTACGAAATTAATTAATATTTACCTTTATTCTACAATATGTTTGTAAATTGAGAATAGTAAATAGTAATTATTAAATAGTAAATTAGTTTTATTAGAAATAAATTCCTGATAAAATTATTGAAAATCATTTCTATATCCAGCTAATAAAGTTAAATTTGAACTTGATTATTAAAAATTAAATAAATTAAAGAGATGAAGGAAGTTTATATTATATCAGCAGTTCGTACAGCAATAGGAAGTTTTGGCGGTTCGCTTGCAGGAGTTCCGGCTACGGGGCTTGGTGCTATGGCAATCAGAGGAGCAATTGCTAAAGCGGGTATTAAAGGACATGAGGTTCAGGAAGTATACATGGGTTGTGTTTTGCAAGCTAATTTGGGACAGGCTCCTGCGCGTCAGGCTTCTAAATATGCCGGTTTGCCTGATAATGTACAAGCTACAACCATCAATAAGGTTTGCGCTTCAGGAATGAAGTCCGTAATGATCGGCGCACAAAGTATCATGTGCGGTGATGCGGATGTAGTGGTGGCAGGCGGAATGGAGAACATGAGCAAAACACCTTTTTATTCCGAACACATGCGTTGGGGAAATAAATACGGTAATGTTACCATGATTGATGGTGTTGCTAAAGATGGTTTAATAGATTGTTATCATAATTATCCGATGGGTAACGCGTCTGATTTTGGCGCGCGCGAATATAATATTACTCGTGAAGAACAAGATGCTTTCGCGATCCAGTCCTATAAACGATCTCAAGCTGCATGGGCCGAGGGGAGATTCAGGGACGAAATTGTTCCCATAGAAATTCCACAACGCAATGGAACTACAATTACGTTCAACGAAGACGAAGAATATAAAAATGTAAAGTTTGATAAATTGGCCGGATTAAAACCTGCATTTTCTAAGGAAGGAACTGCCACTGCTGCAAATTCATCAACAATGAATGATGGTGCTGCTGCACTTGTTTTGATGAGCAAAGAAAAAGCGAATGTGCTGGGACTTAAGCCCATTGCGATACTTCGCGGATATGCGGATGCAGAACAAGCTCCCGAATGGTTCACAACAACACCATCTATCGCTATTCCAAAAGCAGTTGCGAAAGCCGGTTTAAAAATGGAAGACATAGAATATTTTGAGTTGAACGAAGCATTTTCTTTTGTCGGATTGATAAATATCCAAAAGATGAAATTAGATCCTGAAAAAGTAAATGTGAATGGTGGTGCTGTTTCATTAGGTCATCCATTGGGATGTTCCGGTGCAAGAATTATTGTTACCCTGATAAATGTATTGAAACAAAACAATGCAAAATATGGCGCTGCCGCGATATGCAATGGTGGAGGTGGAGCAAGCGCTGTTGTTATAGAATTAGTTTAAAGTTCAAAGTTGGAAAGTTTAAAGTTGCAGCTCATTATTAAACTCGTTTGTCATTTCTACTTTTAGGGACAGAACTTTAAACTTTGAACTTTTCAACTTTAAACTAAATATTACCCAAAACATTAAACTTTCCAACTTTGAACTTTAAACTAAATACAACTTTAAACTAAAGAATGTACGGAATTTGTAACTTAAGTATAGTGCCTTGCCGCAAGGAACCATCCGACAAAAGTGAAATGGTAACGCAGCTTTTGTTTGGTGAACATTTTCGGGTCTTGGAAACACAAGGTTCCTGGTGCCGAATAAAAATTGCTTATGATAATTATGAATGCTGGATCGATAAAAAACAATTTTTACCGATAGAGCAACATACCTTCGATATTCTTGATTCCACAGAAACGTTTATCAGTAATGAACTTGTACAAATTATTACTGATAATAAAACAGGAATACTTTTTCCAATAGTTATAGCGAGTTCACTTCCCAATTTCGATAATGGTGAGTGTGTAGTTGAAAATCAAAGTTTTGTTTATGAAGGTGCATACATCAATGGCTATTTGCCTTTCACTAAAAATGGCATTATAGATATTGCATTGATGTATTTGAATACCCCTTATTTATGGGGTGGTAAAACACCTTTCGGTATCGACTGTTCCGGTTTTACACAAATGGTATATAAACTGAATGGCATTAAAATTCTGCGTGACGCATTCCTGCAAGCACAACAAGGTGAAACATTAAGTTTTGTTGAAGAGGCCGAACCTGGTGACTTAGCTTTTTTTGATAATGAAGAAGGGCATATTGTTCATGTTGGTATTGTAATGGACGATAATAAAATTATCCACGCTTCCGGTAAAGTACGCATTGATGGTTTTGATCATCAAGGTATCTTTAATAATGAAAAAGGAAGTTATTCCCATCGTTTAAGACTGTTGAAGAGGATTGTGTGAGTATGAAAAAGATTTAGATAAACTTCGCCTATAAATATGTTAGGCAAAATATTAAAATCCGTATTAACATTAAAAAAACACCCATTGACAAGAATTACAATCATAATAATTTCATTATTTCTTTCTAGTTGTATGTTCCATTTTAAAGAGAAAGACTTATTAACTTATAACATTTATAATGTAAATAAGATCTTGATATTTAAGAATAAAATAGGAGACTTAGACACTTTTATAATTTCCTCAAAGACAATTATAAATAAAGGTTGGGATGAAAATACAGGTTGGTATAATCCTCCAATTGCAAATGTAACATTCAAAGACCTACCTTATAACAAATATGGATTAACCGTTATTCGATGGGCAACAGCGGACACAATAATTCAAGACCAATCACTAATTACCATCTATAAAGACCAACCAAATGCTGAAGTTGAGGAGATAATTGGTTTTAAGGGGTTTATTGGGACAATTGACTGTAGAAATCAAAAAATAAATGAGCTTGATTCATTAAACTTAGATGTAATTTTTAAAGTGCCTTCATTTGACTTAACAACCGTTCGTGACTCGACTGAAATAACAAATATATATTGGTCAGACAAATTTGGAATCGTTGGTTATGATTATAAAAATGGCGACCACTGGAAATTGAAAAATTAAAACGCTCAGTTCGTGCCGCCGCTCGGCGTAATGTTTCAACATAAATTTTAGTACGGAGTAGCTAAGCGGCAATTGCATTGCCCCCGCTCGGCGTAATGTTCATCGTTAGAGAATAAATAAATTTACGGAGCAGCTGATCGGTCAATTGTATTGCCGCTCGGAACACAGCAGAATTTGTAATTCTGCAAATCTAAGAAGGATAATTTAAATTATTAAAATGTTTAAGCGGCATTGCAAATGCCGCTTAGCGGAGCTTAGGTTGTTTTTGTAAAATGTAAGCTATGCTTACAATCAGATAAAAATAAACCAAACATTATAAAAACGAATCAAAAAGCCTTAACTTTGTGATAACGCTTAATAAAAAAACAACATGAATATACAGGCAGCAAAACTGGACATAGTGCAAAAAATACTGGCGGTAAAAAAAGAATCTATCATCGAAAAGATCAATAAAATATTGGATAAAGAAATGATAGTAGGATATACAGTAGATGGTAAGCCATTAACAAAAGAAGCCTATAATAAGCGACTGAAAAAAGCGGAAGAACAAATCCAATCTGGAGAATTCCTTACTCAAGAAGAAATAGAAAAGGAATCAGAAAACTGGTAATGGAAGCAGTAAAAATTATCTGGTCGAAACAAGCCAAAGCAGCAGTAAAAGATATTTATAATTTTTACAAAGAAAAATCTTTACAAGGAGCAAAAAATGTAAAGTCAGATATATTGCAAAGTCCCAAAGCAATCCATTTTTCTAAACAATATCAAATAGACGATATTAATCCCAACTACCGAAGAATGGTAATAAGAGATTATAAATTATTGTATAAAGAAAAAGGAAATACAATTCAAATACTGGATGTTGTCAGTACCAAACAATCACCCGAAAAATTAAAAAGTAAATAGTTCTGTCTTCTTAAATTATGCCATCACAGCCGCCTTACTTATATTTCTATAAGTATACGTGCCGGAAATATGTCGGCGGACAAACCTGCCTTGTGAATCAGCATTCACTAATTTAACATAAGTGTTTTTTGGAACTTCAAAGTATTCATAAGCGCTTCCATCAATGAAGTCAATTCTAAGCGTTGTTCCGGTATATTTAAAGTCGGCAATGCCGGAAGTAGTTATTGTTAGCGTATAATCAGGAAGTGTTTGAGCAATGGTTTCAGGAGCGATGCTTACTAAAAAGTGATACGCCGCAATAATTTGTTTGCTTTTTTCTTCAGCTTCTAATCTAAGTTCATCATCTTGAAATTTATCAGGATGATATTCCTTCATAAAATTTCTGTAAATGGTTTTTAATTCATTCAAACTAGCTGTCTTCGTTACACCTAAAAGTTTTCTGTAATCACCAATTTTTTTCATGAGATGTTTATTATTCGTTTCCGATTTTTTTGCAAAGATAGGCTTTTTTCTGTACGAACGGCACTTATGTTCGTGTGTAAGGCTTCGTCATTCTGAACTTGATTCAGAATCTGTGGGTAGGTTTGCAGCGAAAATCATTGTCCTGAGGCCTCGCTCGTTTCTCGACTACGCTCAAAATGACAGTCCACATGCCATTTCGAGCGTAGTCGAGAAACTGTGATAGGTTTTGAAAGTCTTTCTAAATACTTCGTATATTCGTGGTATTAATTTAATGATTATTGTTAAAGCTGAACATTCATTCTCAAATTTCCAAATTAATAAATTCTCAAATTACCAATGAAACGTATCGCCATATTTCCCGGTTCATTCGACCCGATTACAAAAGGTCATGAAAATATTTTGCTTAGGGCACTTCCATTATTTGACGAAGTGATCATTGCTATCGGAATAAACAGTAGCAAGCAAAGTTATTTTACATTGGAGCAACGTGAAAATTGGATAAAACAAGTGTTTGCAAACGAGCCGAAAGTACGTGTAGAAACATATACCGGACTCACCATTAATTTTTGTAAAAAAGTAGGAGCCAATTATATTTTAAGAGGATTAAGAACATCTACCGATTTTGAATTTGAAAATCTCATTGCACAAAACAATAAGGTGATGGCTCCCGAAATAGAAAGTGTATTTATGATTCCTGTTTCAGAACTTTCCGCAATAAATTCAACCGTAGTGCGCGACATAATTAGAAATGGCGGCGATCCAACACCATTCATACCGGCATCTATTAAGATAGAAAAATAAATAATATATCTTTCCTTTTTGCGTTTGCGATAATTCGAATCCATTCATTATGAATAATAAAACCCTTTTGTTTCTTTTAGCATTTTTAATTCATTTTTTTTCACAGGCACAAAATGTGATAATTAAAGGTCAGGCTGAAACATATGAAAACAGGGAGATTGGAGTTTGGGTTGATAAAGATTTTATTTCAAATACAGAAAAGCAACTCACCTTTTCCACGATCGATTCCACAGGCAATTTTCTTTTAGAATTCAATAGTAAAGAAATTCAATACATTACGTTGAAGATCGACAAAAACATTGCATCCATGTATGGTGAACCCAATGCAACATATGAAATAATAATAATGCCGCCCGATTCCACTACTTATCAGAATCCAAATTTAGAACACGATGTAAATATCTCCATTAATCTAAAAAGTAAAACGGAGATCAATGCACTCACGATGGATTATGATAAACGCTTTGATGATTTTTTATCAAAGGAATACCGTTCATTCGTCAGCCGCAGTCCGCAAGCAAAGATAGACTCGTTTAAAGTGGCGATGCATAATTATTATTCAGATGTAAAAAATGATTATTTCGAAGCATATAGAACATACACCATCGCTGCTTTGGAAGAAAAAACCAAGGTTAGCAGAAAAAAATTATTTGATAATTATTTGAACCAAAAGCCTATTCTTTACCACAATCAGGAATATTTTAATTTTTTCAATACGTTCTATAAACAAGTTCTTCGAAATTTTTCTCAAACTCAGGGACATGAACTTGTAAATCAAATTGAAATTCAAAGCAACTTTAAAGGTGCGATGGATATTTTGAAGAAGGACGATTTTTTAAAGAATGATACTATTCGGGAATTGGTATTAATAAAGGGTTTGTATGAAAGTTATTATGATGGCACTTTTAAAAAAGCAGGAATAGTTAAATTGTTGGAACACATTACCGAAGAAAGTACAATTGCTGAAGATCAGCAAATAGCACAAAATATTTTAAATTCATTTTCTAAATTAAAACCTGGCGTTTCCGCTCCGTATTTTGAATTGCCTGATAAAACAGGACTTACACATAACCTCGACGAATTACGTTCCAAGAAATTTGTTTATGTTTTCTTTTTCGATCAGCAATGCATTTCTTGCTTACAGCAAATGAAAATTATCACTTCATTAAAGAAACAATATGGTACACGCATTGAATTTGTTGGTGTTTCGGTAGATAAAGCCAACGCAGATCTCAAAAATTTCTGTTTAAAAAATCCGGATTACGATTGGTTATTTTTATTTGATAATAGTGGAACAAAACTGAAAAATAATTATGAGATCAAATCCTTGCCGGCATATTTTTTAATTGATATGGATGGTAAATTTGTGCAAGCTCCTGCCGAAAGTCCTGATGGCGATATCGATCGTGCGTTTTATGACATCACCAAACCCAAAGGAAAAAAACACAATGTTGGTGATAAGAGTAATCGCTAATCTTCCTTTTCCCTTGGGAGAATGTGCCGCAGGCGGATGAGGGCTACTTAATTTCCTTCAACACTTCCTTCACCGACTCAAAAGTATTATCATACACTTTTTTCAAATTTTTGGCGGCGATCCATTTCACATCGGTAATTCCTTCTTCCGTTTGCGGAACCAATTCAGTAGCATCATTACATTCCATTTCAAACCAATAGGTGCGTTTTAAAATAGCTTGGTTTTCCATGAAATAAATGTGATAGGTGGATATTAAATCTCTTACAATACTAAGTTTTTCAACACCGCACTCCTCTTGAACTTCCCGGATTGCTGCAGTTTTTATTTTTTCACCTTTTTCTATTTTCCCTTTGGGGAGATCCCATTTTCCGTTTCTGAAAATAAACAGCCATTCACCTTTTTCATTTTTCACCAAGCCACCCGCAGCTTCAATAACATGAAATAATGCAGAAAAATAACTGAACAAATGTTTAAGATCAGGGTTAAAAAAATAAATTTCCTTTAAATCTTTTTTATGCATTAGTTCAAAGTACATTAAACGCAATTCGTCTTTGGATTGAATGTCAGCTAAAACAGCATTTTTCTTAAGTTTAATAGTAGATTTAGAGTTAATTAAGTAAATTATTTTGGATGGAGAAAATATTTTTATCATTTTTTTGTTTGATTAAAATTTCTGCGTTTAATTTAAATAGTTTAATATATTTGTGCCATGAAACTGAATGATGAATCTGCGTTAAAAGTTGCCGAATTCCTACTGCAAATTAAAGCAATTAAATTACAACCGAACAAACCTTTTACATGGGCATCGGGCTGGAAGTCGCCAATCTATTGCGATAATCGTGTTACGCTTTCTTATCCAAAGATACGTACTTATATCCGCCAACAATTTGTGAATGTAATTAATGATCAATTTGGAAAACCTGATGTTATTGCCGGCGTTGCTACCGGTGGAATTGCTCATGGTGCTTTGGTAGCAGAGGAGATGGGCTTACCATTTGTTTACATTCGCTCCGAGGCAAAAAAACACGGTTTGACCAATATGATTGAAGGCGTGGTGGAAAAAGGACAATCAGTAATAATAATTGAAGACCTTATTTCAACAGGAGGTAGCAGTCTAAAAGCCTTGGATGCTTTACGGATAGCAGGATGCGATGTGAAAGGAATGGCTGCCATTTTTACCTATGGGTTTAAAGCAGCAACGGATAATTTCAAAAAAGAAAAATGCAAATTGGTTACTTTAAGTGATTATGAAACTTTAATCAAGCAAGCTTTAAAATCAAATTATATCACTGAAAAAGATTTAAAATCCTTAAAAGAATGGCGCGAAGAGCCTTCTGAATGGGGACGATAAATAAGTTTAAAGTTCAAAGTTGAAAAGTTTAAAGTTTTGTTACGATATGATTTTCAATTTTCCATTTTATTTTTACTTCTCCCTAGTCTTCAACTTTGAACTTTAAACTAACAAACTTTAAACTAAAATTATGACTAAAATAGAAAGCGAAAAAGTTGAGATCAACAATTCTGCTGAAAATATTTATAACTACCTAAGTAATTTCAGTAATTTCGAAATGTTAATGCCCCCACAGGTTACCAACTGGGAAGCGACTTCCGAAGATTGTTCATTTACCATTAATGGGATGGCAACCATCGGAATGAAAATAGTTGAAAAAATTCCTTTCTCAAAAATAATCATCAGCTCGAATGGAAAAGTTCCTTTCGATTTTCAATTATTTGTATATATTACTGAAAAAGGCGCTACCAGTTCAGTTGGACAAATTACATTTGAGTCCAATTTAAATCCGATGATGAAAATGATGGTGGAGAAACCGCTAAGTAACTTTTTTAATATGTTGGCTAAAAAAATGGCGGATATTAAATAAGTTTAAAGTTTAAAGTACATGATAATTACCTCAAATATATAGTCCCAACAGGACTTTTAAAACCAAGTTATAAATTGCTCTTTGTAGACAATTTGTTTATATTCAGAATCAGCCAACTTTAAACTTTGAACTTTCCAACTTTGAACTAAAATTTGATCTCATTCAAATAAAACTCCTTTACTTCATCCGATCTTAACTGCACTTGTAGTTTTCCAAAAGTAGAAACACCAATTATTTTTCCTTCAAAAGTATCGTTGTTAGAAGTATAATTTTTCCATTCGTTCAGCTGATAAAGTTTTTGTAAATACTCCGTATTAATACTTTCCAGTTTATTGGCTTTTAACTGTAGATAACGGGCTTCCATAAACTCACAAAGACGTTCAATAAATTGTATTAAATCATACGTTGCATTAGTTAACAGAGCAATTGATGTAGCGTTAATGTTTGTTTTAAAAGTGGTCTGGTTTATATTTAATCCAATGCCTGTAACGGTATTTTTTATAGTATTTTCACGCAACGTATTTTCAATTAAGATACCGGCAATTTTCTTATTGCCAACGTATATATCATTGGGCCATTTGATCTTAATATTCTGTGCTTTATCAGATGATTTTAAAGTTTCTGCCATTAAGTCAGAAACAGCTAAGCAAGTGATTTTGTTAAGTAAAAATTGCTTATCGGCTTGCAAAAAAGTAGGATATAAAATATAGCTCAAAGTAGCATTTTTATTAGGCTCGCTATCCCATGTGTTACCACGTTGGCCTCTTCCATTTTGTTGGTCGAATGTATAAATTAGTGTTCCATCATGTGGCTTAATTTGGCGTAGCAATTCACTGGCATAACTGTTGGTAGAGTCTATTGATTTTAAAACAATAGCGTTTTGCCCTATAAATAATGTTTTCATAGATAGTTAAATGCAAAAGATTTTATTATTTTTGTACATATTCAGCAAAACAATTTTGCAAAGAACGAAATAAAACAGATAATTTCAATTAATGGTTACTAAGAAAGCAAGTCCTGTTAAAACCGACCGATCATCTGGCGGAAAAAAAGCAGCAAAAAAAATCACAAAAAAATCCGATGCTACATCCGCCGGAAAAGTTCCAGCAAAAAAAATAGCAGCTAAAAAAGTGGTTGTTATTAAAAAAGTTGCTGTGGTTAAAAAGACTGCAGCTCCTAAAAAAATTGCAACAAAAACTACAAAAGCGGTTCCGGAAAAATCAGTTAAAAATACCCACCTGAAAAAAGGAGATAAAAACACTTCAAAGGCAAAAGAAAAACCTCAGTTAAAGGTTAAGAAGGACGCTAATCAATTACTTGTAGATGCTGCTGTTGAAGGTATTTTAGAAGTAAAAGGAAGAGATATTTCTATTCTGGATCTAAGAGGCATTAATAATCGTGTATGTGATTATTATATTATTTGCCAGGCTGATTCATCCACGCAAGTGAATGCCATTGCAGGTTCTGTTGATGTAATGGTGAAAAAACGAATAGGTGAAAAACCGTATCATTCCGAAGGATTTCAAAATTCAGAATGGATTTTAGTTGATTATGTTACTGTGGTAGTGCATGTTTTCCAATCGGAAGTACGTGAATTTTATAACTTGGAATCATTATGGGCCGATGCTGAAGTGACCAAGATTGCATTTGATTAAACTATATTATTAAGAACGAACGAATATGAGCGAACAACCGGAAAAAAATAATTCTTCTTTGAAGGATAAATTTTCAAAGAAACCGAATATGCCAAAAAATCCATTTAATTTTTACTGGATCTATGGAATAATTGCCGTAGCATTAATTGCTATGCAGATGATGAATTTTAATAATCCGTTAAAAGAAGTTCAGCAAGATGAATTTTATAACGACATGCTTAAGCAACATCATGTTTCAAAAATTGTGGTGATCCCAAACGAGCAGATTGCTGAAATTTATATCAATAGAGATAACTTAGAGCTTCCTCAATATAAAAAAGATGGGCTTGATAAACATCCAAACGGACCACATTATAAAATGAAAATTTTAGATGTAGCAAGTTTCAAAACCGACTTAGACAAGGTTCAAGGAGATACTACCTATTTCCCTGCGAATGTAAAAAAAATATATCCGATAACCGAAATGCGTACCAGTTGGTCAGATCAGTTGAGTTGGATTTTGCCGATCGTATTAATGGTTGTTATCTGGATTATTATTATGCGCAGGATGGGCGGTGGTGCAGGTGGCGGACAAATTTTCAATATTGGAAAATCAAAAGCTACATTGTTTGATAAAGACTCCAACGTAAACATAAATTTTAATGATGTTGCAGGATTAGAAGGTGCAAAAATTGAAATTAAAGAAATCGTCGATTTTCTTAAAAGTCCCACAAAATATACCGCTTTGGGTGCTAAAATACCTAAAGGAGCATTGTTGGTTGGACCTCCGGGTACCGGTAAAACCCTTTTGGCGAAAGCTGTTGCAGGTGAAGCGAAGGTTCCGTTCTTTTCATTATCGGGTTCTGATTTCGTAGAAATGTTTGTAGGGGTCGGCGCATCACGTGTAAGAGATTTATTCCGTCAGGCAAAAGAAAAATCTCCTTGTATTATTTTTATTGATGAGATAGATGCTATCGGTCGTGCTCGCGGTAAAAATCCTGCACAAGGTGCAAATGATGAACGTGAAAACACATTGAACCAGTTACTAACTGAGATGGATGGATTTGGTACGAACAGCGGTGTAATTATTCTTGCAGCAACTAATCGTGCTGATATTCTGGATAGAGCATTGATGCGTGCCGGTCGTTTTGATCGCCAGATCTATGTGGATATGCCTGATTTAAATGAACGTAAAGATATTTTTAAAGTTCATTTGAAACCATTAAAAACAGATTCTTCAGTTGAAGTAGAATTTTTGGCAAAACAAACTCCGGGATTCTCCGGTGCTGATATCGCCAATATTTGTAACGAAGCTGCTTTAATTGCTGCTCGATACGATAAAAAAGTAATTCAAAAACAAGATTTTTTAGATGCTGTTGATCGTATCATCGGTGGATTGGAAAAGAAAAATAAAATTATTTCTGTTCATGAAAAGAAAGTAATTGCATATCATGAAGCAGGACATGCTGCAACAAGTTGGTTGCTGGAACATGCATCTCCATTGGTAAAAGTTACGATTGTGCCTCGTGGACATTCATTAGGTGCTGCCTGGTATTTACCTGAAGAACGACAAATCACAACCACCGAACAATTGTTGGATGAGATGTGTGCAACCCTTGGTGGACGTGCTGCTGAGGAAGTTATTTTCGGTCAGATCTCAACAGGTGCATTAAGCGATTTGGAAAAAGTTACCAAGCAAGCCTACGCCATGATTACTATTTATGGCTTGAACAGTAAAATTGGTAACATTAGTTATTATGATTCTACCGGTGCTAATGAGTATGGTTTTACAAAACCTTACAGCGAAAAAACAGCGCAAATAATTGATGAAGAAGTAAGTAAATTAATTGAAACAGCTTATATTCGTGCGAAAGACATACTTACTAAAAATATTTCTTTATTAAAATTGTTAGCTGAAAAATTACTGGAAAAAGAAGTTATTTTTAAAGAAGATTTGGAACTTATTTTCGGTAAACGCCCTTTTGATAAAGATGAATTACCGATACCCAAAGCGGTTGAGCTGGAATCAATCATTGCAGAGGCAAAGGCAGAAGCAAAAGCAGAAGTAAATGTAGAACTGAAAATTGAATCAAAGTCGGAATCAAAACCTGAAGATAAAAAAGAGGACGATAAAAAAAATGACAAAGAGCCTGAGCAACCGCTAAGCACGTTGTTTTAATAAATAGAACTCAGATGACCAGATTGTTATCCCTCGCACTTTCTCGACTTCGCTCGAAATGACCCACGCGCTGTCATTCGAGCGAAGTCGAGAAAGTGTGTTAGCTTTGAAATATTAGACTAAAATATATTTACAAATGGTTTAAATATGCAAAACAGCACCACTTCAAAAGAAAAAATATTAAAACAGATCCGAAAGGCGTTAACTCATAAATCATCTCAGGAAATTGGTGATGTAGATAAAGAGTCTGAAATATTTAACGTTTCTGAAGAGCCTCTTGAAATTCAATTTGCACAAAATTTTTTGGCACTCAATGGTAAATTTATTTTTTGTGAAAACTCAACTGAATTTATTGAAAATTTCGATTTTATTTCCAAAGACAATAATTGGAAAAATCTATTCTGCCTGGAACCAACTATCAAAGACCTGCTTAACAAAGCCAGCATAAAATTTTCTGATCAGGAAGCCGATTTTTTAGCGACAGATATTGGTATCACACTTTGTGAGTGCCTTGTTGCACGTACAGGGAGCGTGATGATAACATCCAAACAGGCTTCCGGGCGTAGGTTACCTATTTACCCGAACGAACATGTTGTAATAGCGTTTACATCGCAATTAGTTTATAATATTAAAGATGCATTAAAATTCATCCGCGAAAAATATAACAATCAAATCCCATCAATGATCGCAACAATTTCTGGTCCCAGCCGAACTGCTGATATAGAAAAAACATTGGTTCAGGGCGCACATGGTCCCAAAGAAATTTATGTTTTTTTAATTGATGATTTGACTGCGGAATAATAAGTTATGGTCTTTTTTTGTTATGCTGAATGCTCGCTTGAATGAATGGCGAAAGGAAAGTCGGGCAGGCAATGAAGCATTTTTTCCTGATTGAAAGGTAAGATTTTTCGTTGCACTCAAAATGACATAATTTTTTGTAAATGAAATATAATTTAAAATCAACGTGAATAATTTCGTAAAACGAACTCTTACAGGAATAGTATTTGTAGCTGTACTTTTAGGCTGCACCTTTTGGAATCAAATTTCATTTTCGATTTTGTTTTTTATAATTACCATTTTAGGTGTTTGGGAGTTTTATACTTTATCTGAAAAAGGTGGCAATCAACCTCAAAAAATATTCGGAACTATTGCAGGTGCTATTTTATTTGGAAGTACCGCTCTGGTATGTATGGGTTTTTTTGATCCTCGGATTTTACTGATTAATATCCCCATTATTTTTATAATCTTTATTTTTGAATTGTATTCAAAAGCCGCAAATCCATTTGGCAATATTGCCTTCACCCTATTGGGATTAATTTACGTAGCTCTTCCTTTTTCATTGTTGAATTACATTACTACCTATAGTGTATCTTACAGTTATCAACTACTTTTTGGGATTTTCTTTATTGTTTGGAGCAGTGATTCAGGCGCTTATTTGGCAGGTTCAGCATTTGGTAAACATAAATTATTTCTTCGTGTATCACCGGGTAAAACATGGGAAGGCAGCATCGGAGGAGCTATCGCAAGTTATTTTGTGGCATATCTTATTTCCAGTTGGTTCACTAGCATCAGCATGATCGACTGGATGGTGCTCGCTACAATTATTGTTATTATAGGCACCTTAGGCGATTTAGTAAAATCACTTTTAAAACGCAGTGTCAATGTGAAAGATTCGGGTAATATTCTTCCGGGACATGGTGGTATTTTAGATCGTTTCGACAGCCTGATCATGGCAACTCCCTTTGTATTTATATATTTGTATCTGATCAAATTATTTTAATTTTATTAATATTAATAAATGTGACTTCAATCAATGATGTATTTAACATTTTTTGTATCAGAAATATTTATTTTTACGAAACATAAAAGGGTTTTTTAAGTTAAAGAGAACAAAACAAAAATATTATGACAGCCAGAAAAAATGTTCCAATAATAAAACCTACCGAAGGCAGCATGTTTGATGCTGTTTTGGCCAGATTAGACATCGCTTCCAAAATATATGGTTTATCAGAAGATGTGACTATGATATTGAGGAGTCCGCAAAAGGCTGTGAAGGTGAGTTTGCCGATCATGATGGACGACGGAAAGATGCACATGTTCGAAGGCTATAGAACAATTCATTCCACAATTTTGGGCCCCTCAAAAGGAGGTATCCGTTATGCGATGGATGTGAACGATGAAGAAGTAAAAGCATTGTCGGCATGGATGACTTTTAAATGTGCTATAGCAAATCTTCCATACGGTGGCGCTAAAGGCGGTATCACCTGCGACCCGCGCACCATGAGTGAGGGAGAGTTGGAACGTTTAACCAGAGGATATACTGTTGCTTTGGCCGATGTATTTGGTGTTGATCATGATATTCCGGCTCCTGACATGGGAACCAGCGCCCGCGAAATGGCTTGGATATTAGATGCCTATAATAAAGTTCATCGTAGTGATTTTCCAGGTGTTGTTACAGGTAAACCTGTTGGTTTGGGAGGATCCTTAGGACGCGAAACAGCAACCGGAAGAGGTATTATGGTGGCTACATTTGCAGCTTTAAAAAAAATGAACTTAGATCCTAAAAAAGTAACTGCTGCTGTTCAGGGTTTTGGTAATGTTGGATTAAATTCTGCTCGTTTTTTACACGAACATGGAATTAAAGTATGTGCTATTGGAGACCATACTGTAACCTTATGGAACCCAAAAGGAATTGATATTGCTGCCGCAATAAAATATACAAAAGAAAATAAGGGTGTGTTAAAAGGCTTTACCGGCGGAGTGGAAATAAAAAATTCAGAACTCTTAACTGCTGATGTGGATGTGTTGGTTCCGGCAGCTCTTCAAAATGTAATAACTAAAGAAATTGCAGTTGACATAAAAGCGAAACTGATCGTTGAAGGTGCCAATGGACCTACAACTCCCGAAGCAGATGAGATCTTACAGAAAAAAGGAATCATTGTTGTTCCTGATGTTTTAGCAAACAGTGGAGGTGTTACCGTATCTTATTTCGAATGGATACAAAATAAATATGGAAATTACTGGACAGAAGAAGAAGTGAATATCAAACATGATGCATCTATGAATGCAGCTTTTGAAACTGTTTGGAACAATGGACAACAGTATAAAACAACGATGCGTATTGGTGCATACATTACCGCTTTAAAGAAACTGGAAATGGGTATCAACGCGAAGGGACACTATTGATTTATGGATGTGCTGATTAGTAGATGTGCTGATTAGAAAATGTATTGATATGAGTTCTCACATCAGCACATTTTTTAATCAGCAAATTAGCACATCTTCTAATCAGCAATCAGAACATCAACACATCGATTATTTCTTCCTCATAAAGATCTGAATCGGAACACCCGAAAGGTCAAACTGCTCCCGCATTCTGTTTTCAAGAAAACGAATATATGCTTCAGTAACATATTGCGGAAGATTGCAATAAAACGCGAAGGTAGGAGCATGCGTAGGTAGTTGATTGATGAATTTTATTTTTACATGTTTTCCTTTGATCGCTGCCGGAGGTTGATTCTCAATGATTGGTAACATCACATCATTGAGATGACGGGTTTTAATTGTTTGAGTACGATTTATATTTACTTTTTCAGCAGCTTCGATCGCTTTTAAAACACGTTGTTTGGTTAATGTTGATGTAAATACAATGGGTACATCTTTAAAAGGCATCAGTTTCTCACGAATTTTTTCTTCATACTCTTTTGTGGAGTTAGTTGTTTTTTCTACTAAGTCCCATTTGTTTACGAGTATTACAATGCCCTTACGGTTACTTTCAGCCAAATGGAAAATGTTGATATCCTGCGCTTCTAATCCTAAAGTAGCATCAATTAAAAGTAAGATCACATCGCAATCTTCAATGGCACGAATGGAACGCATCACCGAATAAAACTCAAGATCTTCTTCTACTTTTGATTTTTTACGGATACCGGCAGTGTCGATCAATAAAAAGTCGTGGCCGAAAGAAGTGTATCTCGTATTGATGGAATCACGTGTTGTTCCGGCGATTGGTGTTACAATGTTGCGTTCTTTGCCCAGCAATGTATTGATGAAAGATGATTTACCAACGTTAGGGCGACCAACAACAGCAAATTTGGGAATGTTCAATTCTTCTATTTCCAGATCTGGCTCCAATGCTTTTACAACATCATCTAATAATTCACCGGTGCCGCTTCCACTGATGGCAGAAATGTTATAAGGCTCTCCAAGACCTAATGCATAAAACTCGCCCGACAAACCCTGACGTTCGTAATTATCCACTTTGTTAGAAACCAGAAATACTTTCTTTTTACCACGCCTTAATATATCAGCAACTACTTTATCGTCTTCCGTAATGCCTTCTGATACATCTAAAACAAATAAAATTACATTCGCTTCATCAATGGCGAGTTTCACTTGTTTACGAATTTCACCTTCAAAAACATCGTCCGAACCTTTCACGTATCCACCGGTATCGATCACCGAAAATTCCAAGCCGTTCCATTCCGATTTTCCGTAATGTCTGTCGCGTGTTACTCCTGATTCCGCATCAACTATTGCTTTTCTACTATCGGTCAACCGATTGAAAAGTGTTGATTTTCCAACATTCGGGCGACCTACTATTGCTACTATATTTGCCATTTTTTTTAATTGGAGATTTGTTGAAGTAAAGATTTGTTGATTTGGCTTTATTTAATTCTCGAGCTCTTCATTTCTCTAATTCACTAATTGGTATATCCGTATTTCTTCAATTGGTTATCGCTATCACGCCAGTCTTTGTTAACTTTTACGAAGAGCTCCAGGAACACTTGTTTTTGTAAAAATATCTCCATGTCCTTACGCGCTTCGGTGCCTACTTTTTTAAGAGCTTTGCCCTGATGCCCAATGATGATACCCTTTTGAGAATCACGAACCACAAATATTTCAGCACGTATCTTCACTATTTTTTCTTCTTCTTTAAATGATTCTACAACCACTTCAACAGAATATGGAATTTCTTTTTTGTAGTTCATCAATATTTTTTCACGAATGATTTCCGAGATAAAAAACTTTTCGGGTTTATCCGTTAATTGATCTTTATCATAAAAACCGGGGCCTTCAGGCAACAGCGCAAGTATGCGATCAAAAATATAGCTGACATTAAATTTTTCTAATGCCGATACAGGAATCACTTCAGCATTGGGTACTTCTGTTTTCCATTTATTTACTTTCTCTTCCAGCTTAGTTTGATCGGCTAAATCAATTTTATTTATCAGTAATAAAACAGGCACTTTCGCATTTTTAATTTTATGCAGTACTTTTTCTTCAATGGCAATATCCTCATAAATATCTGTAACAAAAAGCATGATATCAGCATCGGTGATGGCAGTATATACAAAATCCATCATAGATTCCTGCATTTTATAATGCGGTTGTAAAACACCTGGGGTATCGGAATAAACAATTTGAAAATCCTCACCATTCACAATCCCCATGATACGGTGGCGGGTAGTTTGTGCTTTGGACGTAATAATGGAAAGACGTTCGCCCACCAGAACATTCATAAGGGTTGACTTACCTACGTTTGGACTACCTATAATGTTTACAAAACCGGCTTTGTGTGCCATCTGATAATTTGTTAATAAAATTTATTTGGAGTACAAAGAAACAAAATATATCTTTGTGCTCTTAAATTAAACGACAAACGGTTGTTTTTAACAAGGTTTTGATTTACTAAATACCAACGATATATTGCGGGGTGGAGCAGTTGGTAGCTCGTTGGGCTCATAACCCAAAGGTCATCGGTTCGAGTCCGGTCCCCGCTACTTCTAAGGACGGCAACGGAAAATTTCTGTTGCCGTTTTTTATTTCCCCCTCCTTAAATCCTGATATAGTGTTGGTTATATGAAATACGAGGTTTACTTTTTTGGTTAGATATTCTCTTTTTTTAACATCTATGACTATGCCATTTGGAAAGACCGTTTCCTGAATTCGTTTCTTTGTCGCTAAATCATTAAACATCCAGTATTTGGTAATGTTTGACACCAAATCTTTAGATAAATCAATGTAGTTATTTAGGTTAGATATTTTTACATTCCCGTTTCCCATATTTTTTACGATTCCGCTAATTTTGCCATCAATCTCGCTTTTCACTTCTTCATATATCTCTTTATCTAATTCTCCTAAAGCATATTTTTTTTTAATGTTTTTTAAATCACTCTCTTGTTTGTTTAATTCTTTTTGCAAACCTTTTTCTTCTTCTACTTTTTCGGAATTTAGTGTTTCATAAGTAAGTTTTAATTGCTCTCCAAATAGGCTTTCTAACTCTTTTGGTAATTGATAGTCTTTTAAAAAGTTTGTAAATAAATTGTGTGCACCATCCCCTTTCGCCCGTCGGGTAGTATTAGCATTTATCGTAATGCCTAAACACATTTGGCATTTGTAATAATGCACTTTTTTCTTTTTAACTTCATAACCTGTTAATTTACCACCGCATTCAGAACAATGTATAAAAGCGTTCAATGGTCTTGCAGGATTTGCTTTATCTTGTTTAAAACCAAAATTATTATCTTTTAAAATTTCTTGCACTTCAAAAAAATCAGATTTTGAAACCATTTTAGTCCAGTTCCCTTTTACAGGTTCATCTAACATTTTATTTACACTTACCCCACAATAAAATGGCTTTCTCCACATAGTACTTAATTTTTGTTTACTGATATTAACACCCATTGCAAAGAGTTTGGCGCGGATTTCAAAATCTTTATTTCCTTCCAGTTTCCATTTCCACGCTTGGCGTAGTTTCTCACCTACTTCATTGATTTTAATTTCTTGTTTCTCGCTATACAAATTTCTGTTTTTTACTCTTGTACCATACATTGTATAACCTATCGGAACCGTTCCCAACCAACCACCATTTTTTAATAGGCTTTTCATGCCCGGTATAGTTACCTTCAACCTATCAATATTTTCCTGACTTGCTTTGATTAAACTATTGAATATTTCTAATTTTCCTTGTTCTGTAATAGTGTTTTTTCCTGTGGATACTTCAATTAAATTTACTCCTAAAGCTTCAATGACTTCATGAGCCAATGATATTCCACTACCACCTGTACGAGAGAAACGGCTCATTGTGTATATCAAAATTGCAAACGGTCTTTTCTTTGCATCCCTAATTTCCTGAATTAATTTAGAAAACTCTTTGCGAGTGAAATCGCCACTTGCGCTTTCATAAGTGCCACCAAAGGTGCTTGTTATATTGTAATCATTTTCTTTCGCATACTTATACCCTGAATCCTTTTGGTTTTGTAAACTTTTATTTACTTCTTGGTCTTTTGAAGATACACGAGTGTACAGCCAAACATCGTTGTTTTGTTTTCTTTCTTCTTTTGATTTATTTACAAATGATTTAAAGATGTCCAGTTCCATAATTGAAAATATTATATGATATTATTGATAATTTATATAGTCCGTCAATTAATTCTTTTGCGTCTTGTTCACTAATATCAGCAAATACTTCATTGCTTTTCACTTGTTTAATAGTTAACTTTTTAGGATTCTCAAAATTATCCATACGAGAATAGAAAAATGTACTCGCTGCTGATGCTTCTTTATCCGCAAAATTTTCAAATTGTTTTTCTTGTTTTAACCCTTCATCTGTTAGTTTTTCATGTTTAAAATTTGACATTTTAGTTACAAATCAGGTGCAGGTCTGACTTGTGATTCAGTGGCTGCACTATTTGTAATATCCTGCTTGTATCAGGTCATTTAATAAATCTTTTTAAAAATATTTTTATTAATCAAATATTACTTTTACAGTATTTGAAATTTTTGTTATCATTCCCTTATGGCTCTTTAATTCAATATCCTGATATGAACCTTCCTGTAAAATATCTACGATTCGTTTTTTTGGATTTTCAGATTTTGTTAGTTTAAGATGTTTCATCTTTTTGTCTAAAAAGCTAATTGAAATAGTATCATAATTACCATTATGAATTAGTTCCATTAATCTAATTTCATTGGGTTCTAATAATTTTAATTCAGGAAATAGATAAACACAATTTTTATCAAGTAAAAAATCTTTAATTATTTTTGAAATAGATATGTTAATATGAGATTCGTAAAGTTTTAATTCTCTAATTTCCTTATCATAAAGCTCCTCTTTCCCTTCATACCAAATTACTACACCGCCGTTTTTAAATAAAAGAATTGAAGTCGGTATTTTTTGAAGTATGGAGTGAATTATTGCTATATAAAAATGTGTTAATCCTTCTTCATTAACTTTTTTTTCTCCGTCCAACATTAGTTGTATTATTTCATCTTTTTCTGCTTCGGCAAAGGACATTGTCTTTTTTAATTCATTAATATTCTTTTTAAACTCTTTGTATAATGGCTTTGAATCTATCAATTCAAATAAAAAATCTTTGGATTCCTTTATTAATTCAATAGGAACACCTAAGTCCCTCATTTCAGAAATTACCCTTATCCAAGCATAATCTATGAAACTGAAATTTCGCCATTGAGGTTCATTTTTTCTCTGTGAACTTAATATTCCTTTTTTATCCCAATAGTTAATATTAGTATATGTTACACCGACATCTTTCGGATTAAATATTTCTTTATTCATTGACATAGCCAATTCAATTGACTTTTCAAATGTTTTTGCTCCAAAAAACGGGTCAAGAATTAATTTGTTCATTTCTCTTATTTTTAATATTGTGTAATATTACATAATTTAATTAATATGGACAAATAATTTTAATGAATAATTTTTCAGCGAGAACTAATTTATGCAGTCCGTCAATTTTAATCGTCATTTGACGAATTTTACAGGAATAAAAAAATCTTTATGTAGGAATTAAGAAGTAATTGAAAATGATTGAAAATAATTGAAATTCATTTAAAAATGTGTAGTTTTTAATTGTTCTCCTTAATCCTACCAAGTAAAATATCGATGAATCAAAAAAGGTTTCAGCATATCAATCAATTTTTACAATTATTGGACATTAAAAATATTACAATAGAAACAATTATACCTAACAATGTGAATATAATAGTATATATCATTAAACTATTATTCTTTTTAGATAACGAAATACTTTCTTTGCTATTGTCATATATTTCAATTTCTTTTTTCTTTGCATCTATATACCTTTCGGATTTTCTGCCTTTCAATTGTATTGATTGAGCATTATTTAAAAAAGATAAAATTTTTAAATCGTTTTCAAATATTGCTATGTATTCATTTAATTCAGTAAAATGTAAAGTTTTTTTTGGAGAAAGTTTTTTATTTACTTCAACTAATACATCTTTTATGAGTACTGCATTTCCATTACTCATTTGTTGTATTGTTTCTAAAATCAAAATTTCCATATTTAGCATTTTCACAAATATAGAATTATTTAGTAACTTAGTTTAAATAGCAAATCGGTTCTGACCGTAAATAGGGAGATAATAAAAAAAACATTTATTAATTTGTAATTAAGAGCTAAAATTCCAGAATGGACTAATAAATTATTGAAAAATTGACACCTTTTCACGGTGATAGATCTTTAATTTTAAATTGGAAGTAGTAATCTTTTGGTCGGGCTAAAAATCTTGGATTATCTTCAAAACTTTCTCCTTTATCAAAGGAAAATAAATCTTTTATAATATAGATGTTTTCATCTTGTACCAAAGCCATTTCGTATTTGTCAGGTTCAGACAATCCTTTATCTTTTTCAGAATTAGAAATAATAAAGTAATCGTCAGATATAGCTTTAACTTCCAAATATTTCCAATCGCCTTTATCGTTTTTATATTCAATGTCATAATGCAGCTTATCGTTTTTATCAGGTGTTGTGGAGTTTCCTGATACCCACTTCACATGATCAACTCCATGTTGTTTGACAAGCGTATTGTAAACTAATACCTCTGCATTTTTTCCTTTTCGTTTTTTCCCTTGTTCACCTTGTCCAGAATGAACCCAACTACCGCCACCGTTCGAACCTCCGCCAAATGAAATCAACTTTCCGTTTTTGCTCAATGATGCGTCAATTATTTTACCAGTTACTTTTGCATTATCTCCACTATTATTTGAATCGGTCTCATTGTCGGTTGCGAAATTGATTTTTAAATACTCCTCAACTAATTCCGAATTGCCTTTAAAAAACATAATACTACGAACAGCTTGGTCTGTAATGTCTGTTTCTTCAATGCCGTATTTTTTCAAAAGGTCGGTGTAGTAATTCTTTATCTCTGTATTGTCAGAAAGGGAATCGTCAATAGTGATTTGAAAATATTTTTTTATTAATCCCTTTAACTCTTTTAAATATTCAACATTCAACTCAAATTGCATAGAAATAATTTTGTCTTCAATTAAAAAAATGAATTCAAGATTGTATTTGTTAAGTGTTGAAATAAATTTTGCTTGTTCGCCTTGCTCTGCATTTAATTTTTTCCAAAGCGATTGCTTAAATTTATTCTCAATATCTTTTAGTGTTTCTTTAAATCTTTCTTGATGCCAATTAAATAATCCCTGTGGTAAAATCTTTTTTACACCAAGCGAAAGTTTAGTGGATATAATTTGGATGAGTTCAAAACTTGTTTTGTTTTTGAAATTTTCAAAATCAACATGCTTATAATCTTCAGATAGTTCTATTCCTAAAACTTTCAAAATATTTTGTTTTAGCTTTTTTGTGTTTTCAATTGGTTCGTGGAGTTGTTTTCCTTTCAGGGCAAAAATTGTTTTCCAAAAGTCAATTTCAATTCTTGAAATTCCAAGCAATTGAAATGCTTGTTCAACTTTTTCTTTACCGAAATCTTGTGTAGCTAAATGATGAGTATCTTGAAAATCATTTTTAAAAATTTGTCTGAAATCATTTTTCAAATCGTTCACCTTAAAAACAATACACATCATTTCTGCGAAAGCATCACAGAAGATTGAATCTTTTCTTAATTCGCTAAGTGAAGTTAAGTTATTGTCCCTGTAATAAAATTCGTCTTTCACATTGATAAACTCTTTTTCTTCAACTGGAATTTTTTCGTTGTCGCCAAATTTGAAATAGCATTCGTTTACGATATGAATTCTACATTGCCTTAAAGTTTTTGCCTCTTTCCCTTTTGTATCGGTATCTGTTATTTTTTTTTTAAGGTTTGGTGCATCTAATCTGTATGCTAAAATGTATGGCTTTATTTGGTCAAATAGTTTATTGAGTTCTGCATCGCATGGGCTATGCTTAATAGTGCTTTCGTCAATTTCAATTTTAAATTCTCGTAAACTTTTTACGCCAAAATATTTCTCTACATTATCTTCCCCAACTCTTTTGGGAAGGTTTAGTATGTGTAAAGTATCAAGAATTTTTCGTGGTAGAATATTGTTGTCGGTGTAGTAAATACTATCACTCTTTTTATATTCTTCAACTGCCCCTTTTTTAGAAAAAAAAATCAAATCATCAGGAACAGGAAATTCTGATTCCTGCTTTACCAAACTTTCTAATGCCATTTTGTAAATACTCTGTGTCGCCTTTCCTTTCTTGGTTGCATCTCTTTCAGGAATGGCATTAATAATTTCATAAATATTTTCAGGTGAAATTTCATTGAAAGATTCTTTAGCACCTAATTTAATCAGAATGGATTTTACTTCTGTTTTATTAATTCCGTATTGATTTAGAAACTCATAATCAATTTCAAAATTTTCATTGATAAGTTTGTTTAGTTCTTCTCCACCTTCTTCCATTACATACTTTGTGAAAATATCAGAAGAAATAAATTGATAGCGTATGTATGAATATTCAGGGAATATTGTTGGTCGCCACCTTGTAAAATACCAATCAATCTTTTCACTATTGGATTCCAATCTTAATCTAATCTGCTCATCTTTTAGAGTAAGAAGTATTAAATGAGTTATTGGAATTTTTAGTAGTTGTTCAAAGTTCATAATTTTTGAAAAGAAAATATTCTTTGCGAATGTTCCTCTATCAAAATCATCGGGCTTATCTAATCCAGTAGCAAAAATGAAATTGAAATAATTTTGCTCTGACCAGTTGCTTACCACATTAACTAATTCAATTTTGGAAAATTTATTTACACCCAACCATATAAAAAAAGTTTCTACAAGAGTTTGTTCTTCGTCTTCCAAACTCCAAAAATCAACTGATGCTAAATATTCGTTTGCTTTTATCGTATTACTATAAATGGCTTCTGTTAATAGTCCGCTTGGATATGTTTTGCTTAAAAACAAATCCTCCGAATCAATAATTTGTTTGGTTTTTGAAACTAATGGAACTGTAATTTTTAATTTCTCTTGTCTGTTCTCTATGTGCTTAAAATTAGCATATAACGCAATTATCATTTCTCTGATGCAAACGAGTTTCTCTTTATTGTTGCGAAAGGACTTTAAAGCGTCTTTAGTACCAGTAATAATTTTGTCAATTACATTGTTGCTGTCGTATGGTTGTAAATTGACAACGGATTTTATTGCTCGTTGAAGTTCTCTTGATTTTGGTTCTTTTTTATCAAACGAACTTTCAAAGTTTGAGATAAGCAAATCAAACAATGCTGATTTCATAAAATCAACTTTCACCGATTTCGGAATACTAAATTTTTCATCTGACCTTATAACCGGAGTAAAAGCTAAGTCATCTTTGGGTATAACCTTATCCGATTCGTTGACAAGCAATGAAAAACGCAAAGCATCGTCAGTAAATGAAATGACTTTTGAAAGTTGAATTATTAATGTAGCACGATTGGGAATTGAAATATCTGTTAGTGATAGCTCGTCAATTTTTTGAACTAAGTATTCCGAATTGAATTTATCGTTTGCAAATTTCCCTTTTAGTACTTCTCCTAATGGTAAAATTAGCCCAGGTAATGTTGTGGGAAAATTTTCTTGAAAAAACGAATTGAATTCATCGCTGTAATAAACTGCTTCACTCAATGCTTGATATTGGTTACTAATGCAGGGGTAAATAGTTGCTTCCTTTTTTACTGTTTCCAAATCATTATAGAATGCCTCAATTAATTTTGAATCAGAAGTTCTTTGCGTAGGAGTTAGTAATTTATATGGTCTCCAGTCTATTTTTTCGGTAGTGAGAAACAAAGCACAATCTTTTAATAACTTAACCAATTGTTTCAGGATGTATTCATTCTTTTTGGAAGCGTTCAAGTGATTTCTTGAACTGTTTAATTCAAATGTGCCGTGAATGATACAAGGCAGTGAAATTGATAATTGAGTAGGAAAATAATTGAATAGTTTCTTATAATCGTCTGATAAATTATCACGAAGGGCAACCTTTAAATTGAAGGACTGTTTTTCGTTTTGGTTTTTATCCTGATACTCATCAGGCAATATATTATCTCTTGAAAAAACCTTCCACGACTTGTCTTTTATTTTTACGGATTCGTAATCACTCTTTGGCTTTTTAATGCTTGCTAATTCTATGTTTTCATTTTCGGCAGTATGAATTGTTATTTTTTGAATGTTGTTTAGGAATAAAAGAATTTCTTCTTTGATTTCTGCAAGTTGGTTTTCAATATCAGTTTCAAATTCCTGTTTGCAAAAAATCTCAATACTGGTTGTCCATTTCGTTTTTGTATCATCGTCTTGAACACTTGGAATAGCTAATGTTGGAAAAGGCAGAGCTTCTTTTGTTAGGTTTCTTTCCTCTCTAATTTTTTCCTTGTCGCTTTGCGACAAGTTTAATTTATTATTGAAAACATCTTTCGCAATAGCATCAGAGAAAGATAGTTTACAACCATTGGTGCAAATGTTTATGAGTGTTGCCCAGTTGAGAATTGACCTAAAGCCCAGTCCTTTATTTCCAATATAACTTACTTTAGTTTTTGTGCTGAGATTGGCAAGCATCAATGACTTTATTCCCCCAACTGAAAATGCTTCACCTTTATTTGAAATGATTAGTTGAGAAGTGGTTTTGTTCCAACTTATTTCAACTTCTTTAGAACCTGCATCATCTGCATTTTGCAGAAGTTCTAATAACTGCCTGCCGTTATATTCTTTTGTAAGTTCTACCTCCCTGTTATAATCAGATAAAAACCTATCGGGGTTATCACAATAGGTTTTAAGGTTACTATCAATCAACTTTGCTATTTCCTTTTTAAAATTCATTCCACGTTGGCTTCTTTTGGTTATTTTTTCATTTGAATTTTAAATTTCACGGAGCCAAGGCAATTTCTTAAGTTGGTATTTTCCAAATTCCTTTAAATAATTATTTGCCCATTCTATCCCACTATCTATTTGGTTTTCCAAATTAGCATTTTTGTATTCAAATTTTTTTATGTTTGTTAGGTGATGGTATAAATCATCAAACATCCAAGTCGCTCCTTTACCTTCTTTTTGCATGTTCCGCACCGCCTCTAAATAAAACTCCGTGTGGTAAAACAATTGCCATAGTTCCGTTCTCCGCCAAATGATGTATCATGTGTTGCACAAAAGCAAAATCAGCTTTGCTGCTTGGTGCAAGTTTACCATATTGGCTAAAGCGGTCATCACTTGTAAACAAAGGGTTGGCACTCCACTGTGCGGAGAATGGGGGATTGGCTACAATGGCTTCAAAAGTTTTGTTTAAATGCTGTGGGTGTTCAAGTGTGTCCTCTTGTTTAATATCAAACTTGCGATAATGCACACCGTGCAAAATCATATTCATTCGTGCAAGGTTGTATGTAGTCCTATTCATTTCCTGTCCGTAAAAGTTGCTTACTTCTTTTACTTCCTTAGCCACACGGAGCAATAAAGAACCTGAACCACAAGTGGGGTCGTAAACAGATTTTAATTTGCTCTTTCCTGTGGTTACAATTTTTGCCAACACTTTACTTACCTCTTGCGGTGTATAAAATTCTCCCGCAACCTTTCCCGCCCCACTTGCAAACTTTCCGATTAGATATTCATAAGCATCACCCAATACATCCAATTCAGTTTGCTCCAATTTAAAATCAATTTTATCAAGGTGTGATAGCACTTTTGCAATAATTTCATTTCTCGCTTCGGGTGTTTTTCCCAGTTTCGTACTGTTCAAATCCATATCCTCAAAAAGATTGTCGAAATCTTCTTCGCTATCAGTTCCCATTGTACTGAGTTGGATATTAGTCAGAATTTTTTGTAAGTCTTCAATAATGAAATTATTTACTTCTTCAATATCACTATTGCCACGTTTAGCAACTTCACTAAACAGTTCGGACGGTTTTAAAAAGTACCCTAATTTTTCTAATGCTTCTTCTTTGATTGCTTCAATGTATTCTTTGCCTTGCTTGGTATTTTCTTTAATGGATTTGTAAGTGATTTTATCAGTTTTCAAAATGGTATTTGCATAAATCTCCATTTTTTCTGCAAGGTATTTATAGAAAATAAAGCCCAAAATATAATCACGGAATTCGTCCGCATTCATTTTACCTCTTAGCGTATTGGCTATATTCCAAAGCTGTTGTTCAAGTTGTTTTTTTTGGTCTTCTGACATCTATTTTGTGTATTATTTGGTAATATAATATGTGTTAGATGCTGTTTAATGCACCAATATTTCTGAAATTCTTTTCCATTCCTGACCGGAAAGCTTTGAATTCTTTGGGGCAAGATTATCCCAATCTTGGTTAGTCAAAGATTTAATTGTACTACGGATTTCTTTAAGGGAAGTAGGTTTACTTTGGTCTATTATAGGTGTTAATGTGAATGCTAATCGCCTTGGAATACCTGCCATTCTCATTAATAAAGCATCTTTATTATCAACTCCAAAATAAACCAAAGATGGAACAAATGAATTTTCTTTAATGTCAAATTCACTTCCATTAACAATGCCTTCTAATGCACTTAACCCCCAAGATGCTTTAAATCTTGAATCGTTAATGTATTTGATAAATTTATTTATTCTATCAGATTCGCTTGCAATATTTGCAAAGGTTTGATGATATGAAGAAATATTAAATAAGTTCTCCCCTTTAACCCAACCAATTAAAACATTTGCAACTGATTCAGGGCTGAATTGCGCACTTCTGTTTTCAGTACCTAATTTCGTTTCTCTTAGCTGTGCAATTACTCTTATTTTTTCAGTGAGGTAATCATTATTGAAGTTAAATAAATTACTCGGCTCCCAACTTTCTGGTGATGAAATTTTAGGATTGCTTGAGTTTTCAGCCATAATTGCTAATACAGAGGGAACAGAGAACCCTGTTTTATCTGCATAAACCAAAACCCCCTTTTTATATTTATTTTGAAGATGTACAAAAATTGCTTTACAAACTTCAATAAATTTTTTACGTTTATCATTATCGGTTATTTGAAAATAACCTAAACTATCTTTAAATAAATCTTCTATTTGAAGAACTGAACTTTCATTCGTACTGTTCAATAAATGGATTAAATATTGAATGAGTGGAGCTAAAGAATTATGATATTTTTCTGACAAAACATTAATTGCACTTCTTTCGGAGTTAGCAATTATATATAATATGTCATCAGCTTCATTTAAAAACTCCAATAATACACTTACAATATCAGTTGTGCTTTTTGTAATTATTTCTTTGGCTTTATTTGCATTTTCAGTAGAATTAAACGGAAATATTAACTTACCATAATTATCTACTAATGTTCTCCCTGCTCGCCCTGCAATATTCCAAAAATCACTTGAGCTTAACTCACCTCCCTGCCCTTTTTGATAGGAATCAAAGTAAACTGCCGAAACAGGAAAATTAACCCCTTCAGCTAAAGTGCTTGTAGAGAAAATATATTTAATTTCTTTTTGGCGAATAAGGTGTTCAATTAACAACTTTGTTTCATCAGATAAACCTGCGTGATGAACTGCAATTCTTTTCGATAATACATCTGATAAAATAGTAGGTCGTCCAACTTCATCTTCAATGTATTTTTTAACAAGAGATATACTCTCAGATACATTATTTTCAGTTAATTTTGATGCTATATACTGTGCTTGAGTATCTGTTGTTCCAGCACCTTTGCAAAGGAATAGGATAGATTTATTATCCTGTGTAAAATGCTTGGCACTAAATTCCATCAAATTCTGTTTGTCCGTACCTGTTAAATCATAAGGATTATTCATTATCGGCAACTCCCTTTCTATTACTTCAGGGTCAAAAACAGAAGGAAGATGCGTAAACGATATTTGTTTAAACTTGTTTTTTTGTTTAATCCCAATTAATAACTTCTCGGCAGGTTTCCAATCTATTTGAATTGGAACTTTAATTTTATTTCCACCAATCCAGTTGGCTAATAATTCTCCTGAATTTTTTAAAAATGGAGAAAGGAACATAAACTTTGATTCAGGTCTTTCCCTTTTTAATATTGACAATAGTAATTCCAATCTTGCACCACGACTTCCGTTCTGAATGGAGTGAGCTTCATCAATTATGAAAAGGGATACATCTTCAACCGATTTATGTTTTCTACGAATTAACAAATCAATTTTTTCAGGGGTTGAAACAAGTATATCAATTTTATCGCTTAATATTTCATTTTCTGATGGGTCAACCTCAATTGCTCCCGATGTTTTTTCGATTGCGAAATCTAATCCTTCAAAATCAGTTTTGAGGTCATTATATATTTGATTAACTAATGCACGAGATGGAACAATATAAATAACCTTAGATTCATTATTTAGCGCCTTTGTTACAATGATGTTAAACTCAGCCAATAATGTTTTACCTGCACTTGTTGGCATTTGTACAACCGTTACATTAGACGCAATATCTAATAGGTTTTTATTAAGTGCCTCCCTTTGTGATGGTAATAACTCTATGATTCCATTTTCAATTTGATTTTTCTTGACACAAAACTCTTTGAGTTTTTTTATTTGAATAGAATTCGTAGAATACCAAATTGAATTTCGTTCAATTGTAAGCAGATTTGATTCTAAAATATTTATTATCGAAGAAAATCTTGGTAACGCTTTAAAAATTTCACGAGCAACGCTTGTGTGAATTCTAATTTCGCTATCTAATCTGTTTTTATAATTGTATCCTTCAATTAAAAATTCGGATGTTTCAGTTATTGGTTTTGTTAAATGATATAACCCAAGCAAGTATTGAGCTTGTTCGATAACCTCAATTTCATTATTTAATTTACTTAAATATTTCTCTTCAAATTCCTTTTGTTCACTTTTTAATTTAGATATAATTTCTAAACCAGTTTTAATATCTGTATATCCTTTATCTTTTCTAACTAATAAAATGAACGCTTGAAATAAATTATTTAAAACACGTTCTTCCCAATCATTTCTTGAATAATCCTTTACATCGAACTCCCTTAAATCAAGCCTAATTTTAATTGTTTTATCTGAAAGTAGAGCCAAAGAGGATAAAAAGAAATAATATAACAACTCGTCATCTAACTTTTGAATTCCAAAAACAGAGTTGAATGTTTTTTTAAAGTCATTGCTTTTTATATCGTATGATTTCAATAAGGTATAAGCAGTTTGAATATACTTTTTCTCTGCAATTGAATCTGAAAATATATGATTTAATAAAACGGAAGCTAATCGAAGATTTTTAATAACACTTTCTGGACTTTCCTCTATTTGACTAAATCCTAATTCTGATTCCAAATAAATATCCTCCCTATCATTAATACATTTAATGATTTCAGAGTCGTTTAAAATAATATCTATTAGGTCTGCCATTCTTATTTAGAACATATCTCTTGAACCTTGTTGTAAAAAAGATCAACCGTATTTTCTATACTTTGATTAAAATTAACTATACAAAAACTTATTTGATGTGGGTCAAAATCTGTTTTTTGAGTAAAAAATTTCCCGTAATCATCATCAACTTTAACGCAATTTATATCTCGAATTAAGGCACAACCAAAAACTAAATCATATTTGTCATTCTTATCAAACTCTATTAAAAGCAATGCTATGCCAATTTTTGTAGCATCTTCGCCCGATAATTTACGAGTATAATCACTTAATTTATTTAGTAACTCTTGCTTGTTGTTTTTAAATTTAAGTTGTGTTGTGTGCATTGAATCCTTAGTGTAATCAACTACATCGGGTGGATTTTTAACTTGATGAGACACTTTAGCTTCGCCAATAAGTAGCTCAATTTTATCATTAATTAATCTATATCCAACTGCATCAATTCCTCTTCCCGGTAGCTGCGCTAATTCTCGATTGGTAATATTTTTGTAGGGAATTTTAAACCTTTCTTTTTCGGGAAGTTTCTTTTCAAAAAAAGAAGTCAGAAGCATTTCGCCTAAATCACTTCTGTATATATCATTAATTACAGCAGGTGTTTTACCCGCATCTCTATTAATATCTTTTGCAACCGAATTTCGTGTAATAATTTTTTCTAATTGTTCTCCATTAAATCCGTGTGATTGAAACAATAAAGATTTCTCAATTGAATTGTAATCGAATTTGGTTTCCGAACGCTGTTTTATATATAAATTAGAAATACGTTCTATGTATTCGTCATTTACAGTTACGTCTAATTTTTGAAAATTGTGCTTTGACATTGATGTAATACTATAAATTGACCAACAAACTAAATATTAGTTTGCTGGTCAGTAAATGTAAAAAAAAATCTCATTTAGATTTCATTTAGAGGGAGGGTATTTTAACACGCACCCTCTAATAACTCTATAAGCCTGTGTTAATAAGCCTCTTAAAAGACATTTAGCTCTCCATTCCGTTTAAATCTGCCATTTTGAATTGGAACTTTTGAATGAATCAGGGGGAATATCATTCACTAAATATCCGAATTTCTCCTTCCTGATTAAACCTGCCATTTTGAATTGCTTTACCTTTTTCAGCTTAAAAAAGAAGACGATATGAATGATAGTGATATTGCCTATCTAAAGAATGGTTATGTTATCATAGATTTATCTACTTGTCTAAACCAAAAAGAAAACATAATTTGGGGGAAATCCAATATAACGTATTAGCTATGATGGAACAGACAACAGTTGTCTATTCATCTTGTTATTAATATGAATTGTAAAATCTTTATTTATAACTTCAATGCAAGCACCTTTAAAATCAACATATAAGTCTTCGCACCTTAAATTTATTTTAGGTGTGCCATTTTGTTCGTATTCAATCATGTGTTTCATTTCGTTTTTGCTTGAAAGTCCAAGATGTTTTTTGGGAACAAAAGAATGGGCAAAACCATTTCTTAAACTATCCCATAATTTATATTTAACCCTTATTGGTGTTCTATATTTTTTAAAGGAATTTAAGGTGTCAATTGCTTTATTGAAATTTTTTTCAGAACCGCCTTTATTCCAATCTTTCTGGTTTACATCTAAACATTTGCCCAAAAACTCAATTCCAATACCCATTAAAGCAAATGTTATGTATGGGTTAGTTTCGGTTAGTTTTTCAAATTCAGTAATAAAAACTTGTTGGATAAATTGTTTAGGATACATTAGTTTTTATCTTTTTCACAAAAATAAGAAACAAAATAACAAAGTATATAAATACGAGTAATTAAAGGGATATTAAAAAATAATCATAGGGATAGGTGCATTGTTTTTTATTTTACAAAGTAAAAACTATTCAAACATTTCCTTTAAGTATTTTGCGGTTTTTGCAAGTTGTTTATTGACTTTGTCCATGTCAAAAAGGAAAGGGTCGTATTTCTTTCCGAGCCATGTGATAATTTCTCTATATTCAGGATGGTGTTCATCCTGTATGATTTCTAATTTTTCATAAAAGCCATGTAAGCCACCGCTATCTTCGTGCGGGCAATTCATAGCCCCTGCCACACAAACTGGATACTTCATATCTTTCTGTATCGGAACGGTTTTTTCCAATACGACTTGATGTTCCCAGCTATCACCAAAATCATATAGATAAGTGATTTCATCGCCCGCTTCTTTAAAATAGTTTTCAATTCGTTCTTCGGATGCGTTCAATTTTTCTTTATCAAACAAATCATTTTCTTCACTTGGTAAGCAAAAAGTTTTTTCTCTATCCATAAACTCAAACAGGTGGCTGTTTGTCCAACCCATCGCTAATTGTATGGCTATGTGTAATTCTAAAAACGTAGCGTTGCTTTCTACCTGTATGCGCCGCCAAATAAGAGGTTTGCTGTGGTTCAGCGTTATTCTAAACTGAAGTATTTTGTTCATGGCTGTTATTTTACTTGTCAAATGTAGGAAAAAGATTAATTTTTCCAATCATATTTAGTGCTACCGCAACCACATCTTATTTTGTTTTCAACGTTGTCAAAATATTTTTTAGAAACAGGTTTTTTACAATCTATATTTCTTATACAGAGTGTAAAAAAATTACTATGCTATGGAAAACACCTAAAATTATTACCGTTACCAAGCCCACCTTAGTGAATTGAAATAACTGATTTTAACCCATATATCGTTTTAAATTGATAAAATTTGAACTTCGGCAGATTCGCTCCACAGTGTAGAGCGAATTGCAGGAAAGGTTGAATAAAACTGCCTGAAACTCCGCAGTCAGAACCCTATAACTGCTCAGAAACAAAAGAAAATGGTAGTCAGGATAAAGGCAAAGCAATGGCAAGAAAGCCGAAACCTCTATAACCTCTATTTTTCCGTAACTTTCTCAACTTAGTTTTTTCAACTTTTCCCAACTTTCCGTTTAGTTTTACAAACTATTTTCAAACTTAAATTAACTTTTACAAACTTTTTTGTTATTTTTTACAGATAACATAAACTTTGACGTTGTTTTTGCAAAGTCTTTTATACATAATTATCAAATACTAATCTGAAAAACCATAACACTATGAAATTTTTTTAAAATATAAAGTTATTTATGAATCTTGCTCAAAGTATTACTTTTACGCGATATTTTAGGATGAATTTAGTTATTTGCACATACAATTAAAAACAATTTACTTTGCCGGATGAAGAAATATCACGGACAATAAGAACATTTTCGGTTTTTACTGTAATTTTAATATGAGCGATTTAGTTTACGACATAGAAAAAGTTTTTTCAAGCTATCTTTCTGAAGATGGAAAAACGCATTACAATATCCCCGAGTATCAACGAGGGTATAAATGGTCGTCTGTCGAAGTAGAAAAAATGCTCAAGGATATTAAAAGGTTCAAACCGGAAGAAGATAAATTTTATTGCCTACAAAACATTACAATCGTTCCAAAAGAAAATTACACTTACTACAGTCAGGATGCACAATTCTATCCGGCATTGTCCCCGATAGAAAATGCAATTAAATCGGTTCCTGTAATTACGAATTAATCACATTATGTTGTGATATTTGTTGATAATTGAAATGAAATACGTAATTTTGCATAAATAATCACACTATAATGTTAGCCAAAATAATAGGACAAATCATCCAACAACGCAGAAAAGAGCTGGGAATAACACAGCCCGACTTAGCCGAGTTAGCCAGTGTGAGCAAAAATACGCTCTACAAATTAGAGCGAGGACAAGGCAATCCATCTTTGGATGTTTTAACTAAGTTAGCAGAAGTATTAGGTTTGGAATTGAAATTAGAAGTAAAAAAAAATAAACTTTAGACAATATTTCTTTAGGAATTAATATGATCCATGAGAAAAGCAGAAGTATATCGTAACAGAGAATTAGCAGGAGTACTTTCAGAAGAAGTACCCGGACGGAATTATACATTCCGTTATGAGGATACCTACTTTGCTGATAAGGATAAACCCGCCATCAGCTTAACATTACCTAAAATACAACAGGAATACCGCAGTAAATTTTTATTTCCATTCTTCAGCAACATGCTTAGTGAAGGGGCTATTAGAAAACTGCAAAGCCAATTACTTAAAATAGATGAAAGAGACGATTTTGGAATTATGCTGGCAACTGCACAGTATGATACCATTGGAGCCGTTACCGTAAAACCAATCAATAATTAAATGAGTTTACCAACTATAAAATATTGTCCGGGAACATTAGCAGAAGGATTTACAACATACAGTACAACATGTCTGCGAAGTACGTTTAATGGAAAAAAAGTAAGTCATGTATTGCCGTTTGAATCACCACAACAAAGTGAAGAAATAGTAGCGTTGTTTATGGAAAATATGAAACACATTTCTATTTCAGGTGTGCAACAGAAACTAAGTTTGGTGCAGGAGAAAAACTTACTTCGCTTAACGAATGAAAATGAACAAGGCACGCATATTTTAAAACCAATTCCATCTTTGTTGAAAAAAGCCGGTATGCTTCCGGCAAATGAACACCTCAGTATGCAAATAGCACGACAGGTATATGGAATAAACACGGCTGAAAATGCTATGATATTTTTTAAGGACGGCACACCTGCATATATTACCAAACGCTTTGATGTAAAGCCAGATGGTGGTAAGTTGGGTAAAGAAGATTTTGCAACATTGGCTGGTAAAACCAAAAATATTTCAAATGAAAATTATAAGTACGAATTCAGTTATGAAGAATTAGGTTTACTCATTCAGAAAAATGTTCCGGCATGGGTAGTAGAAATTGAAAAATATTTTTCGTTGGTACTTTTCAATTTTCTTTTCAGCAATGGCGATGCACACCTGAAAAATTTTTCACTTTTAGAAACTTCAAAAGGAGATTATAAGCTCAGTCCTGCTTATGATTTGATAAATTCAAGGATGCACGTGGACGATAGCGACTTTGCTTTTAATAAAGGATTATTTGCTGATGGTTTCAAGTCTGAAAAATTCAAAAAGAACAATCACCCATATAAAAAAGATTTTGCGGTGTTTGGAAAAAGAATAGGTATGCAGGAAAATAGGATGGAGCGGATAATTCAGTCATTTATAGAAAAACAGAAAATGGTTGAAATACTCATAAATCATTCATTTTTGGATGATGCGGGCAAGAGAGGATATTTATTGCAATACAAAACGCGAAGGAATTTTTTAATTGGCTAATATAATAATTGATTATTGGTATAAAGATTAGGAATGAAAAAATGTTTTAAGTAATCCTTTAAAGCACTTTGTATTTCGATTGATTAAATTTGCCCCAATTATTTATATCATAACAAATTTTTAAAAATCACATTAGAGTATTAAAATCGTTGATAAATTGGATGCAATTTACATTAAAGAAGAAAGGGATAAATAATGAAACACATAAAAAAGAATGGCGTATTTCAAGCATTTATAGCCGCTTTTCTATTTAGTGCCAGTGCTCCATTATCCAAATTATTGCTCAATGGAATTTCTCCTATTATGCTTGCTGGATTAATTTATTTTGGAAGTGGGATTGCTCTTTTAACAATTAAAGGTGTTAAAATATTATTAAATAAACAGCAATTGAATAATGACTTTAACCGAAGAGAAATATTATATCTAATAGGAAGCGTATTGATTGGAGGGGTAATTGCTCCCATTATATTAATGATAAGTTTAAAAAATAGTCCGGCAGCTACTGCTTCACTTCTATTAAACTTTGAATGTGTCTCAACAACATTTTTAGCGTTTTTATTTTTTAGGGAAAAAATAGGAAAAAGAATTTGGATTTCTGTATTCTTAATAACAGTTGCAAGTATTTTATTGACAATAGATTTAAAAGATAATTGGGGATTCTCTTTAGGTTCAGTAGGAATAATTTTTGCAAGCATTTTATGGGGATTGGATAATAATTTTACAAGGAATATATCTGAGAAAGACCCATTGACTATTGTGGGAATTAAAGGATTGGGAGCTGGCATAATTTCAATAGTCATATCACGGATATACAATAACCCAATTCCAGTAATGAATAATATTTTATTGGCAATGTTATTAGGATTATTTTGTTACGGTTTAAGTATCGTTTCTTTTGTTTTAGCACTCAGGAGGCTTGGAAGTTCAAGGACAAGCATAATTTTTGGAACAGCTCCATTTATTGGAGTAATAGTATCATTTTTAATATTTAAGGAGATACCCAATATTTATTTTTTTATTTCTTTACCACTCATGATTTATGGAACATACCTTATGTTAACTGAAAACTATGAACTTCAAAAAAAAGCAATTAGCCATAGTTCGCTCCAATAAACGAAATTTTAAAAAATTAGACAATCACTTGGCAACAGTTATTAAATTTGCCCCAATTATTTATATCCTCGCAAATTTTTTAAAATCAACTATTGCTTGCAAATCTCTAATAAAATTGTTTGATATAGCTGGGTCGAGGGCTACAAAGCCAAAAGGCAAGTCCCTCTGAGTAAAATACTTAGGGGGATTTTTATTTTTCGGGGGACAGTTTTATCTCTTTAAACTTCAAAAAAAACACTTTCTGTTAATGATTTTCGATTGTGGGTAAGAGCTTTATTTATGGATAGATATTCGGTAGCGTGTCGTTTTGAACATACCAAAAAAATAGGATGATGGTGTGTGCTTAAAAACAATTTACAAAAATCAAATAGATTTTTACAATCTATTATGAGTCGAAATATTTTTGCAAATCTGTTGAAATATTGAACTTATTCATAAGGCTTTAATCATACTATTAAATAACTTTAATCATATTATTTTATTGATCAAGTCCTTTTCTTAGCTCGTTCATATTGAACAGGCCAAGGGATATTCATTCCTAATTTTATTGCAGCACTTAGTGGAAAATAAGGGTCACGCAGGAATTCACATGCTAATAAAACTACATCCGCTTTATTTTCCTCTATTATGTTGTTCGCTTCTTCCGGAGTGGTAATAAAGCCTACAGCTCCCGTTAGGATTCCTGTAGATTTTTTTATACTGTCTGCGAAGGTCACTTGAAAAAGTGGCTTTGCAGGTATTTTTGCATCCGGTGAATTCCCCCCTGAAGAACAATCTATCAGGTCGATTGTTTTTGTTTTTAAAAGGTCCGCGAGTTTAATAGAATCATCGATTGTCCATCCACCCTCCATCCAGTCGGTAGCCGATATTCTTAAAAACAAAGGATTGTCTTCCTTCCATACTTTCCTGACGCTTTCGATTATTTCAAGTAAAAAACGTATACGGTTCTCGAATGATCCACCATACTCGTCAATCCGTTTATTACTCAAGGGCGAAAGAAACTCATTAATAAGATACCCATGTGCTCCGTGTAATTCGATAACTTTAAAGCCGGCTTTTTTTGCTCTTAGAGCTGCGTTTTGGAAATCCTGTATTACTTTTTTTATTTCTTCAATACTTAGATTTTTTGGAACGACATCTCCCTCTTTAAATGCAATAGAACTGGGCGCATAGGTTTGCCAGGCTCCATCTTCTTTGGTTAGCGCTCTATTCCCATCCCAAGGGCGCAACTGACTGGATTTTCTGCCTGCATGTGCCAATTGAATACCTGGTATTGAATTTTGTTTTTCAATAAATTCAGTTATTCGTTTTAAAAAGGGGATGTGTTCGTCTTTCCAAATGCCTAGATCTCCTTGAGTTATCCGTCCTTCGGGTGAAATAGCAGTAGCTTCTGCAATTATCAAAGCGGCACCACCAACTGCTCTGCTGCCTAAATGAACCAAATGCCAGTCATTGGCAAAACCGTCTTCGCTTGAGTATTGGCACATCGGCGATACAATGATCCTGTTTTTGAGTTCAATATTTTTAATTTTTAAGGGTGAAAATAAATTAGCCATATTATTTTTATTTTAAATAGTGAATATTCCGAATTTAGAAACAATAAGAGCCTGTTTAAATTTTATTCGTAGAAATTTATATCACCCCTAAAGGTTTTATAATTATTCTATTATTCTTTCTACCAAGATCGTCCCTACAGAATTTTTTAAAGCTCCAGAGGAGCATTCTGTTTGTAGAAAATAGTATCACGTAAATATAAAGCCCTATCGGGGCGACCTGTATAAAAAAAACATAAAAATTTAAACAGGCTCTAAATTAATGTAAAAACATAAACTTCAAAAAAAAGAAAAGCGAGTATTAACTCGCTTTTCCGATGAGATAGTTTAGTGCATTTATAGCATTAACGCTATCAAATTCTTTCTTAATTGAATTTTCCATGATTACATTCATAGTTCAAATTTAATTGACTACCTGTCGCTTATACAATTTCTCATTTTTGACGATGATTAATCCTATCCAGCCCACCGAATGGTTTGTTTCAATCTTGACAATGCAAATATATTTTATATGACAATTTTTTACAATGAAGTAAATCATTTGCTTACAAAATTAATGTCATTTAAAAATAAGAGAATGGCTAAGAAAAATTCCATAATTAAATTTTATTTTAAATATAAAAATTGTCAATTTATTTTACAGAATGAGTAGTGAAACAGGTATGATAGCGATTTATTTAACATAAAATGAAATCTTGTGAAATGTGACAGAAATCATTTTGATTATTCACTTTTATCATTGTTCTATGGGGAAAATGAAAATATTTTTGCAACCATAAATCTGAAAAGTATTTTACTCTAAAAAAATAAAACTTATGGAATCCTTATCATCAAAAGAGTTTTTTGATCAACTCAAAACAAACGCCTTGAAACCCGCAATGGTTCTCAAAGGAATCGTAAAGAAGTCTGATAAAGATTCAGAAGTACTATTTACTAAAAAAGGTGACTTTACCAATTGGGTAAAAATTCCTTCATCAATGATTAAATCAGTATTTGTAATTAAAACTTTTTCGAAAGCAGAAGAAAGATTTACAGTTGTTAAACTTCATTTAAATACTCCTGAAACTCCTGAAGGGACAGTTTTATTTGAACTTCTTTCCTTAAAAGGAAAAGAGGAAATGGGTGATGAAAACTGGAATAAAGAAGGATCCGGGCATTGTTGTCATAGTGAATTCGGGTATTCCGGGATGAAAGGTAAATCCTGCGATATGGGAGCAGGTCATTTCTGTCCGCATTGTGGATGTTATCATAGTCATTATGGCGGACATGGAGGAGGTTCTCAGTTTTAAATTAATAATCTAAATAATTTAATAATCTAAATAAAAACAAAATGACAACAGAAAACAACTTTACAGCAACAGCAGAAACTATTAAGGAAAATATAACTAATGGTATGCGATGGATGTTAGATGCTAACGGAAAATTAGTTGAAACGCAACAGCAACAAATGAAAACCGCAACCGATCTATTAAACGAAGCTTTAAAAACTTCTCAACTGGACGGTTCTTTAAATCTTGATAATTCTTTCGGTGCTTCAAGTAAAGCTTTGGCTGAACTTTTAAGAAAAAACAATGAATCTTTTACAAATTTGTTGAGTACAACTATGAAGCCGGTGGCTGAGTTTGCCAGTAATTCCGGTAGAGAATCATTTACAAAAGAAATCAAAAAACAAATTGATTCTTTAAATAAACAAACATCTGAATTGGCTGAAGTTAATCAAGCCAATTTTGATATTATAATTAAACAATTAGAGGCGAATACAAAATCTTTCACTCCTTTAACTGAGCAATTTCAAAAAGAATTGCAAACCATCGTTTCGTCTTCCAATGAAACAATGAAAAAAATAATTGATTCATATACTTCTTTCGTATCTCCCTTAATTGCTTCCAATAAAGATATATTTGAGAAATTTAATGATCAAATTAAAACGAATATGAATGCTAATATTAAATTTTGGTCTGATACTATGAATTTAAATATTCCATCAAAAGAAAAAACGAACGAAACCAAAGCAGATAAAGAGAAATTAGAAAATTCTGAAAGTCTTAGCAAAAGAAAACATGCAAATATGGCTGTTTGATTTAGTGATTTGATTTAATTTTTTCAAAATAAATTTCAAGTTTTTCTTTTTTGTAAAAATGGCAATAGGATTTCCTGTTGCCATTTTTACCTTCTTATACTAACCTTTTCAGTTATTCTTTATCAATAATATCTTGAACGAAAAATGAAAAAAATATCATTATTTCTTTTTGTCATACTTATTTCAATGTTGAATTCGAAAATTGCAGATGCACAATATGATAGTTTCTCCAATTCGCCTGTTGCAGTTTTCCCTCCTTCAGGAGTTTTTTTGCATCGTAAAGCTAAGCCAGAGCCACAAAAAGAGAAAAAAGACGCGATGAAGGAGAAGAAAGAAATAAAGAAGGAGAAAAAAGATGAAAAAAAAGCTGAAAAGAAACCTGAGCCGGCTAAAAATTAAAGTTGTAATGCCTGTTAAATTTTAGTAAGTCATTCGCAGTTCGCTTCTTTGTTTTTTTTTTATTAATTTATACCAAAGTGAATTATAAAATAGTTTTTTATTTTTGACCTCAGCCCAATCCCTATCAGCCTCATCCGTCCTTCGGACACCTTCTCCTTTTGGAGAAGGGAATCGGAATTAATTTTCTGGAGAAGGGGAAATTAGATTATTTTATAATTCACATTGGTATTAAATATTTTTAGTAGAAGGAAATTTAAAATTATATCTTATTATCAGCACACCATTTTTCTATATTAATCACATCGGCTTGCCTTGGAAAAATTTTGGTTGTAAGCACACGATGAACTTCCTCGTCCATATCTGCACAGCAATCAGAAAAAACAGTTATTACATAATCCTTGTCAGCTGCTTCACGCAAGGTCGATAATACGACTCCGCTAGTTGAAATGCCGGAAAGCAAAAGATGTTTTATTCCAAACGACCTGAGTATTATTTCCAGATCACTGCCTGTAAAAGCACTCGTTCTTTTTTTTGTTATGATAACATCGCCCGGTTGTGGTGCAACGGATGCATGAACTTGAAAAGCCTCTTCCATATCTAAATTCATAGTTCCATTTTTTAACAGCGCAAAAGATTTGTTATTCGGACTAACTTCAGGATACCCTTTTCTAAAACCTATTACTATATATATAACAGGTATTTTATTGCTACGTGCCGTTTGTATGGCTTTGGTAATAGAATTAATAAAAGGCATGGCATCCTTTAGCATCTTTACGGTAGCACTCTGAACGTCCATCACTAACAATGCTGTGTTTTGATTCTTATTGTTTTGTTCCATGCTTTATAGTTTTAATTATTAATTTAAATTTACTGAAGGGTCTTCTAATTCTACAAGTTTTATTTTATCTTTTTCTTTTAAAATATCATTTCTAAAAAATGGAATAAATGAAATAGCGATTAGTATGGCTGCGATTCCTTCGGCTAAAATGGTATTGGGTGCGCCAATATATTGCGAAACTGTTCCGATCAATAATCCACCCAGGGGCTGCATCCCAAAAAATGCCATTGCAAAATAACTGATAACCCTTCCTCTCATCTCTGCAGATACTGTTGTTTGTATAATGGTATTGCTGATAGTTGTTTGAGACATCATTCCAAAACCAGCCAACATGGCAAAAAACAAGGCAAGCGGAAAATTAGTCATGTGTGAAAATAAAACCAATCCGGCACCAAAGATGAATAAATTGATAAATAAGATCTTTTTTAAATTGACACCTGCCTTTAATGACGCTAAGAAAAAAGCCCCTCCCACAGCTCCAAGCCCGATAAAACTATTCAAATAACCGAAAGTGGAAGCATTTCCTTTAAATATAACCTTGGCATAAACAGGAAGCAAAGTGGCAAAAGGCAGGACCAATAAACTGGTACATGCAAGCAATAAAATTACAAAACCAATGGAAGGAGTATGCTTTAAATATTCCCACCCTTCTTTAAATTCTTTGATTACTTTTTTTGTATGCACTTGAGGAATAAATTTGGGAAGTCGCATCAATAATAAGGATGCTATAACTGCTATAAAACTAAAAGCGTTTATCAGAAAACAAATTCCTGCACCAAATTTTTCTAACACAACACCTGAAATTGCTGGTCCAATGAGCCATGCTAAATTTACCATAGACGAATTGAGTGCAATGGCATTCGGCAAATCGTCCTTATAATCAACTATCTCGTGCACCATAGATTGCCTTGCAGGTACATCAAAAGCATTGATTATGCCCAGCAATACACTAAGTGCAAATATTTTCCATAAAGTATATTGAGTAAACATCACCATAAAAGCAAGCAAAGCAGCTTGAATTAAGGAAGCTATTTGTGTAAAAAGCAATACATGATAGCGATTATATCTGTCGGATATTACTCCGCCAATAGGAGAAAATAAAAAGGATGGGAATTGTGCTGCAAATACAGCTAAGCCTAACATAAAAGCGGAATGGGTTTGTACATAAATAAGCCAGTATATTGCTGTTCGCTGCATCCATGTTCCTATCAGCGAAATTGATTGTCCGGAAAAATATAATCTATAGTTGCGGCTGCGAAATGCTTTAAATATATTTATGTCCATTTATTTTAAATCAACCACTTTTTCTAAAATTACTTTATTATTATTAATCGCACAAATAATAATGTAGTGGTTTATCTGAATATTAGATTCTACAGGTATCAGTCAGTTTTATTTTTAATTAACAGGAGTGATACCATCAACACCAATGTTAGGCGGTATTGTTGGAACTGTCGGAGGAAAATTTGAAGGCTTTGCGGGCATAGATACCGGAGCAGTTGTGTTATCTATTTCGGGATTTATTTCAATATTTTCAGAAGGAGGCGTGCTATTTATTAAAGGATTCGGTTCAATATTTTCAAGAGGCGGAGTGGGGCTTATTCCCGGATTTACCAGAGTATTATCCGGTGTTGGAGGTACAAAATCAGGCACAGGAGTTGGAGGCACAACAACCGGTGGCGGCGGAGGAAATACCGGAACGGGTGAATTATAAAATTCACCATATTGTGCATACGCAACTTTTGGAATGAGTGATGATGTAAATACAATACACACTATTAATAACAATTGTTTCATCTGAAAATAATTTGAGATTTGAGTAAAATATATTTTGTTTTATGTTTTATCGATTTTAAATTTTATGTTTTTGATTCATCTTCATATTGTTCTCAATATATCTTCTTACATTTTCATTTTCAATCATTTTTGTACACGTTTTATCACAAACAGCACTATCCGTTCCCATCTTTTTTATCAGGCTATTTGACAAATCTTTAATTATTTGTGGATTATTATTTATTAGGCTATCCATCATTTTTTCTGATGTGCAGATCATATTCATTGCTGAACTGTTTGTCATCATCATTTTATTCATAAATTTTGATAAATGTTCTTTGTTACTAATAATTGCCGAATATATCTCATTTTCAATTTTTGTATTTTCAAGTAATTCTTCAGCGCTTTTTTCCCTTCGAGAATTACAACTTATTGTCATAATTTCTATGAATAGAATTAGAATAAAAATAGTTTTTTTCATTTTGATAATGTTTGTAGTTGATTATTCCCTCAAATAAGATTCTGGAATTTATTCGTATTTAGCTTATGAATATCTGATCTTTGTATCCTGCAAAGATCTCCCTGATTTTTTTATTTAAAAATGATGCATCTCATTAATAGTACTGATGATTATCATTATTTGGCTACCATACCAAATTATAACATATTTATCCCAATGTTATGATTCCTATCACCTATCGCTTTGACGATTATCATTGGGTCAGTATGATTTAGGAATTTACTTTGTAAGCATAAATTATTTATTAATTATTAATCAAAAACTAACAAAATGAAAACAGATTCAGAAATTCAAAAAGATGTAATGGAAGAGTTAAAATGGGAGCCATTCTTAAATTCTTCAGAAATTGGTGTAGCGGTAAAAAATGGAGTGGTAACCCTTTCCGGGTTGGTTGACACATATTCAAAAAAGATTTCGGCAGAAAAAGCTGCAAAACGAGTTGCAGGGGTAAAAGCTGTTGCTGAAGATATTAAGATCAGGTTAGCCGGTATGGGAAAAAAGAGTGATACAGAAGTTGCTGAAGCATTGCTGAATGCCCTAAAATGGCATAGTGCCCTCCAAGAAGATAAAGTCAAATTAAAAGTAGAAGATGGCTGGGTAACTATTGATGGAGAAGTAGAGTGGGAGTTCCAGAAAAATGCTGTAGGTAGCGCAGCAGAAAATTTATTGGGGGTAATTGGAGTAAGTAATAATATTAAAATAATTCCTAAGATAACCGCCAAAGAAATAAAAAACAAAATTAGTGCTGCATTTCACCGCAGCGCTACTATTGATTCAGAAAAAATCAATATCGAAACAATTGGAAATAAAGTTACTCTTACCGGTAAAGTTCGTTCATGGGCTGAAAAGAAAGAAGCCGAAAATGCTGCTTGGTTAGCTCCCGGAATTAGTATCGTTGAAAATAAATTGGAAATTGATACCGATATTTTTGCTTATTAAATCTAATAAATACAATACATTTAGATAATATCTTTCAAACAGAAACGTGTAAAAATCGTTTCTGTTTTTTTATTTGATATTGAGAAGAAGAAATAAAAACAAATAAGTATATTTTTTAATTTTTTGTGTAATATCATTTTAATCTTTGACATCGGTCATTTCAGACAGTTTATCATTCATCTATATTTGTTGCGATAATTAAAAAATATTTAAACCTATAAAATTTAAAAACATGTCATTAGTAGTAAGAAACAGAAGTTTAATGCCAAGTTTGGTGGATAACCTACTTGAAACAAATGGCTTTTTTAGCCCAAGTATTTTCGATTTTGATGGAGGTAGAATCGATCTTGGGGCACCATTGATGCCGGATGCCAACATCATTGAAAATGAAAAAGATTACAGAATTGAATTAGCTGCTCCCGGACTTGAGAAAAAAGATTTCAAGGTTGAGATAAGCAATGGAATTCTTTCAGTTAGCGCTGAAAAGGAAGAAGAAGAAGTTGAAGAAGGGGAGAATTATAAAAGACGAGAATTCGCTTATAATTCTTTTTGCCGTTCATTTACATTGTCGGACAATTCTCTTCCTGACAAGATTGACGCCAAATACGAAAATGGTATTTTGCGCCTCTCACTTCCCAAAAAGGAAGTGACTATATCAAAGCCGAAAAAAGAAATTAAGGTTTCTTAAAAAAGTTTTGTTATGGAAAAGATCCTTGCCCCGTAAGGCAGGGATCTTTTTATTTTAAATCAAATGGCATTAATAAATTCCGACTTTGAAATGTAGTTTTTGTCGGGTGCATAAATGAAGAGCACCGATCCACCTTCAATTGTTCTGATAATTTCAGTGCTAAGTTTTGTAGGTAGTGCAGGGCAGCCAAAACTGCGACCAAGATGACCTTGTTGTTTAATGAAATCTTCCGAAACGTAATCCGCTCCATGAATAACGATTTCCCTTTTTCTGGCAAGATTATTAATATTTTTTTCCTGCCCGTCGAGATATAGAGATAATCCGTGTTTGCCGGTATATGTAGTTCCTGTTACAAAAAAACCTAAAGAACTTTGATGTGAACCTTCCTTGTTTGAAAACGATTGGGCATATTGTTCCCCCGAATTCTTCCCATGTGCAACATAACAATGATAAAGAATTTTTCCTGTGATTACGTCAAAAACCCACATGCGTTTTTCGGATGAAGGGAGGCTAAAATCTATTATAGTAAGGGCATTTTGCAAGTGTAATTTTCCTAGCCTTTCCAGTTTAGTATAACCTGTTATCGCTTTTTCCAAAACATTTTTTGCAGGTAAAATAGAGTTGTCGGATTTTGATGCAAAAAATAGTCTGGTAATTAAGTTCGCTTTTTCAGAGATGACCGTTCCCGTTTTCCCAAAAATATTTTTAGGGGATTTAAATGGAACGAGTAATATAAACAAACAAATTATTTTTCGCATCATGATAGCTAAAGGTAAGAATTTTTTTTTTTATTCGATCATATGTAAACATAAAAATTTTAAAAGTATTTTATCTTATCAACAACAATACCAAAATTAATAAAGCCTTCAAAACCATAACAAAATATCTTGTAAAATTTAGAGCCTGTTTAAATTTTAATCGAAGTTAATACCGAATAAGTTTATTAGACTTTATATAGTTAAAATGTTATGAAATTTTATTCATTATAATATAAATGTCACTATTTACCACGTCATTGCGAGGAACGAAGCAATCTCAAACAATACAAAGTAACTATAAGATTGCTTCGTTCCTCGCAATGACGCGCTAAATGGATTTTCGGTTATTTAATAAATTAACTTATATAAAGTTTATTATGCATGATGTGTATAACATTGCGTATTGTTTCATATTCGGTATATTGTTTAAAAATGACAAAAAATTTATTATTCAGTGATTGATAACATAGCAAAAAACTACTATGTGAAATATCTTTACATCATCTAATTGAATTATATCCGAATGGTGGGTTAATTAGAAATAAGCACTTTAAAAAGTGCAAAACTAATTAACGACAGTTAGCCAATGTAATTGAAGCTATAAACGTAATCATGGAGAGATTCAATTAAGACAGAACTGGATAGAATAAACGCCTTAAAAAGCACTAAACTATCTCTATCGGAAAAGCGGGCTAACGCTCGCTTTTCTTTTTTAGAATTAAAAAATTAAAATAATAATAGAGTTTATACCGAATAAGAAA
>PLYN01000004.1 GCA_003151815.1 Bacteroidota bacterium
CTCTACCGCTGAGCTACAACAGCTTAATGCAAGCTTAGCAGTTTTTAAAAGAGCGGAAGACCGGGCTCGAACCGGCTACCCTCAGCTTGGAAGGCTGACGCTCTACCAAATGAGCTACTTCCGCTTTTATTTTTGTTATGTTAAAGAACTAATGAATGCTGCCGCAAACCAAATTGAGTTAATCCTCTTTATCATCCATTGCTTTAGTGTAGGATGCTTTTAATTTTAATTATTTAAAGAACTAATATATTTCCTAAAAACCGGATTCTTTTTTTATTTCTCCCAAAGTATGTGGGGAGAGAAGGATTCGAACCTTCGAAGTCGAAACAACAGATTTACAGTCTGTCCCATTTGGCCACTCTGGTATCTCCCCCGATAATATCACTCAAAAACAGAGCCGATGGAGGGATTCGAACCCCCGACCAGCTGATTACAAATCAGCTGCTCTGGCCAACTGAGCTACATCGGCTTATACCGCAACACTATATTTTAAAAGAACTTCAAGCACTTCTCAATGTCAATTTTCAACAGAACTCCTTGAAAAAGGATTGCAAAGCTACAATTTTTTTATTGACTGACAAAAAAAATGTTATTTATTTAAAAAAAAGCAGCCCCAATATTTTTGAGGCTGCAAATTTATGCAAATGTTTTAATTTACAAGGTTTATATTCCTTTAATTTTTTCTTTGTGTTTTTTTACCTGAATTTTAAGTGCTTCTATACTGGTATCAACAGCTTCTTCAAAACTCTTACACTGTTTTTTTACAAATAGATCATTGCCTGCGACATGCACCTTGATTTCAGCAACTTTGTTGTCCGAATCACTTGATTTATCAACACGAAGCGTGACATCACTTGTAATAATGCCATCATAAAAATGTGTTAATTTATCGATTCGCTCTTGTATGAATTCTACAAGTTTTTTGTCGGCATCAAAATGCACGGATTGAATTTTAACTGTCATAAGCTGTCCTCCTAGTTTAAGTTATAATTTGTAAAGTTCAAAGTTCTAAAGTTATATAAAATATATTTTGCCAGTTCCAATGCACTTAATCTGTCCCACCAAACCTAAACAAATAGTAAACAAAATCCTAATATTGTTAATTATAAATTATGGCTGAGTTTTCTTCAACAGAGTTGTTTGTACGCTGATTTTAACGATTTGGTTACTCTATAACTTATGGATGGGAATTATTTTATGCTTTAGGATGGGCTTGCTTATGAATATTTTTCAATTTTTCAACTGTATTATGCGTGTAAACCTGCGTTGCGGAAAGACTGGCATGGCCCAATAATTCTTTTATCGCATTTAGATCAGCGCCGTTGTTGAGCATATGGGTGGCAAATGTATGGCGTAATACATGAGGACTTTTTTTATCTACCGTTGTTATTAGAGCGAGATAGGCATTTACTATTCTGTAAACCAATTTGTCATATAATTTTGTTCCTGTTTTTGAGACGAACAAAAACTCATCTTCCCAATTGCCATCTGAGGTTACATTTTTGGCTTTCAGATATTTTTTAATTTGCTCTTTCAAAGTGGTATTAAATGGGACAATACGCTCTTTATTTCTCTTTCCGAGCACTTTCAGTTGACAATGGTATACATCAACATTCGCTTGTTTAAGATTTACTAATTCAGTTAAACGAATGCCAGTGGCATAAAAAAGTTCAATGATCAATTTATTTCGTTGTCCTTCAAAATCATCGCCAAAATCAATGCTATCGAGCAATGTATCCATTTTTTCTTTTTCTACAAAGACAGGTAACCTCTTAGAGGTTTTGGGTGCCTGAATTTTCAACATTGGGTTTTCTATTATAATTCCTTGGCGCAATAAAAATTTATAAAAGGTTTTAAGGGTTGTAATCTTGCGGTTTACAGAGCGAGGCGTTATTTTTTGCTCCATTAAACTTACTACCCAGGAACGGATAACAGTATGATTCACTTCTATAATGCTTTTTATTTCGTATACGGTGTTTAGATATAGATTGAACTGGATAAGATCATTGGTGTATGCCACCAAAGTATGGTTGGAAAATCGTTTTTCGAATTTGATGTATTCTATGAATGCATCGCGATTGGCTTCTATATCCATTGAAATAAAAAAGAGGTAAAATTTAGATTATTCAACGAACATAACCAATAAAAGTTATGTTGCAAAATAAATAGATCCTACCTCTTTCGAGAAATATTTGTATGGCAGATTTAATCTGCCTATTGCACTATTGTCTAATCAAATAACACAGATAAAAAATCTGTGAAACAAATAAACTACCCTTCTTCGTTCTCTTGCATTTTTAGTTTGTAGATCGCTTTTTTCTTTCCTTCGCGGTAAACAATAGAAGGCTTAGTGAATTTTGAACGTTCACGTAATTCCTTTACTACACCAGTTTTTTCAAATTTCTTTTTGAATTTTTTAAGTGCTTTTTCAATTGCTTCGCCTTCTTTGATTGGTACTATTAACATGTTTTTTATAATTAATAATTTGTTGAAAAATTAAAATCCGCTTTTAAAACGGGTTGCAAATATAGGAATAAATATTTATTTAAAAAATATATTTATTTCCGGTTCTCAATTAATGAGGTTTAGAGAGTCGCTTTTGGCCAAGAACCTTACGAGCAATGACTATTTTTTGAATTTCGGATGTCCCCTCTCCTATTGTACATAACTTGGCATCGCGATAATATTTTTCAACCGGGAAGTCTTTTGTGTAGCCGTATCCTCCGAATATTTGAACGGCGTCATTTGCAACCCTCACTGCAACTTCTGATGCGTAATATTTCGCGAAAGCACCTTCTTTAGTCATCTTTAAGCCTTCTTTTTTTCTTTCTGCTGCTAAAAATGTTAATAGTTCGGCAGCTTCGATCTGAGTTGCCATATCAGCAAGTTTAAAGGATATTCCCTGAAAATTTGAAATTGATTGGCCAAATTGTTCACGCTCTTTTGAATATTTCAGAGCAGCTTCAAAAGCGCCTTTAGCAATACCCACGGACAACGCAGCAATAGAAATACGACCGCTATCCAATACTTTCATCGCTTGCATAAACCCTTCGCCTTCTAAACCCATTAATTGATCTTTGTGAACTCTACAATTATCAAAAATTAATTCGCCGGTTTCGGATGCCCTCATTCCTAATTTATTTTCTTTTTTACCTGATGTAAAACCCTTTGTTCCTTTCTCAACAATGAAAGCCGACATGCCATGCGTATCTCCTTTATTACCTGTACGAACTATTACAACAGCTACACTGCCTGTAATTGCATGAGTAATGAAATTTTTAGAGCCGTTCAATATATAATGATCCCCATCTTTTTTTGCTGTTGTGATCATATTTGCTGAATCGGAACCGGTAACAGATTCTGTTAATCCCCAGGCACCGATCCATTGCCCGGTAGCTAATTTTGGAAGATATTTCTTTTTTTGTTCCTCGTTACCAAATGCTAAAATATGACCTGTACATAAGGAATTATGTGCAGCCATTGAAAGACCGATCGAGCCACAAATTTTAGATAATTCCACAATGGCAGTAACGTATTCTGTATAAGAAAATCCGGAACCTCCATATTGCGTTGGCACCACAATACCCATCAATCCAAGCTCCCCTAATTTTTTAAATACTTCAACAGGAAACTCTTGAGATTCATCCCACTCCATCATTTTAGGATTGATATGCTCTTTGCCAAACTTTTTAATCATATCGGCTATCTGCAGCTGATTTTCATTGATACTAAAATCCATTTGCGTATATTTTTAGAATTCAAAGATATGGAATTTAATAATTCACAAGACTAATCGTGTCTTTGCTATATTGCTTTAACTTTTCTCTTCCATTTAAAAAATCCAATTCCACTAAAAAAGCAAAGCCTGCAACAACACCTTTTTGCATTTGAATTAATTTAGCTGCCGCTTCAGCTGTACCTCCGGTAGCAAGCAGATCATCATGTATCAATACATTCCAGCCGGATTTAATTTCATCCACTTGCATCTCTACTTTTGCTGTTCCATATTCGAGATCATATTCATTCGAGATCGTTTTGTAAGGAAGCTTTCCGGCTTTACGTACTAAAACAAAAGGTATGTTTAATTTGTTTGCTAATGCAAAACCAAATAAAAAGCCACGACTTTCAATACCAACAATTGCATCAATATTTTTATTTGCACAATAGTCTGCAAATGCATCTATTATTTCATTGCAAAGTTCTTGGTTGTGTAATATAGGAGTGATATCTTTAAAAAGAATTCCCTTTTTTGGAAAGTCATGGACATCACGTATAACGGCTTTTAATTTTTGTGCTAACATTTTGTGATTTTTTTTAACCTCACCCTACCCTCTCCTTGCAAAAGGAGAGTGTATTCAATTATTCAACAATTAAATACGGAGCAATTTTACGATATGTTATTTCATCTACCAAATCGGTTTTTTTTATTTCGTCAATTGTTTTATAATTACCATGTTTGTTCCTGTAATTACAAATCACGTTCACTGCATTCCATGTCAGGTAAGGATGTTTCAACTCCTTCGACGTACAGGTATTAATATTTATTTTTTTGATCTTTACTTTGTCAACAATTATCATCTTTTTTATTCCTTCGAATTTAACACTATCGAATTTCCATATTTCCATTAATTGCTCTCCATCAACAAAACCACCAAGCATTGTTCGATACTTGATAATTGCTTTTGCATAAAAAGCACCAATACCATTTAGGGATATCAATTGAGCGGAATCAGCTGAATTTAATTCAACAAGGATTTTTTTTGAGTTTGGTTTTAATGTTTCGAAATTAGAGAATTCTTTTTTCTCGGAAGGGATTTGAATATATGGCTCTAATAACAAATACTGTTTTGCAGGTAGGCAATACATTTTTTTTACATCTTCTTTATTTCGAAACTTACCACCCTTTGCTTTATAATTATTAATGGATCTAATTTGGTTGTCTGTTAAACCGAGACGTTTCCAATCATTATCAGGCAAACCGTTTGGATTAAAATCAAAACGCTCTATATTTGAATTTTCAGCTTTATGGGCAATTCCATTCTGATTAAATCCTTCTTTTCTATATTTTTTTTCATTTTTTAATGTATCATTTACTGCTCGCATTGATGCGTTGAATTGTTCGATCTCTTTTTCAAATTTTGTAAAATCAACAACTTCCGGTTTTAGGAAAAAATGAGAAGTATTTAAATAAACGATCATAAGAAATATGATTGTAATTAAAATAAACAAGCCGTTTCGCTCACGCCTATTGAATGTTAAATAATCCCGGATAAATTGTTTCATAGACCAAACAAATCAAAACAAATTTTTAATTATTTTCTATTTAGTTTACTATTTTTTATCCCGTAAATAAAATAAATAATAAAACCGATTGCCAGCCATATTAATAAACGCAACCATGTATCACCAGGCAAAGCAATCATCATACCTAAGCATGAAATGACACCTAAAATAGGAACCAATGGAACCAATGGGGTTTTAAATGCTCGAGGCAGGTCAGGTTGCGTTTTACGCAAAACCATTACACCAATGCAAACAAGAACAAATGCTAAAAGAGTACCTATACTTGTCATTTCGCCAACAACACGAGCGGGAACAAAAGCTGCGAACAAGCTTACAAATATCATGAACAGAAGGTTAGATTTAGCGAGCGTTCCAAATTTAGGATGAACGTCTGAAAAAACTTTAGGAAGAAGTCCATCTTTACTCATTGCATAAAACACCCTTGATTGCCCCATTAACATTACCATTATTACGGATGCGTATCCGGCGAGAATTGCAATAATAATTGTTTTATTTAGCCATGGATATGCGGGAACAATAACTCCATTGGCTCCGGCAGTACCCATGTGATCAATTGCCACAGCAACCGGAGCTATACCATCTGCCCCCTGAAAACTTTTATAACTGGTAACTCCGGTCATAACATGAGCAAACAAAAGATATAAAATAGTACAAATTACTAATGAAACTAAAATACCAATTGGCATATCACGTTTTGGATTTTTTGCTTCCTGAGCAGCAGTTGAAACGGCATCAAAACCAATGTATGCAAAAAATATTATTCCGGCAGCTCTAACAATTCCACTCCAACCAAAATCTCCAAAATTACCTGTATTTTCAGGGATATAAGGAACATAATTTGCTGTATCAATGTAGCTCCATCCTAATATTACAAATGTTAACACAACAGCAATTTTTATAGCCACTATCAACCCATTAACAAAGGCGGATTCTTTTGTACCTTTTACTAATAATAAAGACATCACCACTATGATAAATACAGCAGGTATATTGATCATGCCATGAACAATAGTTCCATCTGTTAAAGTAGCTGTGTCAAAAGGAGACAAGGTATATGCTGCAGGTAAGTGAATATTAAAATATCCTAAAAACTTAACTAAATACCGTGACCAACTTATTGAAACCATTGCTGCGGCAACAGAATATTCAAGAACCAGGTCCCAACCAATTATCCATGCAATAAATTCTCCCATTGTAGCATATGAGTATGTATATGCGCTACCTGCAATGGGTATCATAGAAGCGAACTCAGCGTAACACAAACCTGCAAACGCACATGCTAATGCTGCAATTACAAACGATATGGTAACTGACGGACCTGCATTATTGGCTGCTGCACCACCGGTAATAGAAAACAAACCGGCACCGATTATAGCCCCAATACCAAGAGCTACAAGTGAAACAGCTCCAAGAGTACGTTTTAATCCCCCTTTTTCTTCAGCTGATTCTTTTTGTATGTCTAGTATTGATTTTTTTGCCCAAAGATTTGCCATGTTTATTTAGTTTAAAGTTCAAAGTTTAAAAGTTTAAAGTTTGCTGATGGAGAGCTAATTTTAAATTAAACGTTATACTGTATTTTGATTAAGCCTCAAATATATATGTTTAAAACCTACGAAACACTATTTTCTTTTTATGTAATTTCGGTGATTCGAAGACCATCCTAAAAAGTATGACAACATTCATTATCATTATCTTTATTATCGGATACCTTGCTATTGTATTTGAGCATCAAATAAAAACAAACAAAGCAGCAAGCGCTTTATTAACGGGTGTTTTATGTTGGATTGTTTATATCATGATGGGTGACAATACACCAATTATTATTGAACAATTAACAGAACATGTCGGCGAATTATCCGGAATTTTATTCTTCCTGTTGGCTGCAATGACCATCGTTGAATTGATAGATGCTCATGATGGATTTGATGTGATCACTTCCAGAATAACAACCACAAAAAAAACACAATTACTCTGGATCATCGGGCTCATTACTTTTTTTCTATCAGCGATATTAGATAATTTAACAACTGCGATTGTAATGGTTTCTTTATTAAAGAAACTAATTGATGACAAAGAAGACCGTTTGCTTTTTATCGGGATAGTGATAATTGCTGCAAACGCTGGTGGTGCTTGGAGTCCTATAGGAGATATAACAACAACAATGCTTTGGATAGGCGGACAAATAACTGCGGGAAGTATTATCATTAAATTGTTTATTCCAAGTTTAGCTTGTCTAATGGTACCAATGTTTATTTTAACTTTTAAATTAAAGGGTAATACAAATCGTCCTGTTATTACAGATTCCATTTCTGGAAATCCTACAACTGAATTTGAACGCAAACTTGTGTTTTTTTTAGGGATAGGTGCTTTTGTTTTTGTCCCGATATTTAAAACTATAACTCATCTACCTCCATACATGGGTATTTTATTTGGATTAGCAGTACTTTGGATTGCAACAGAACTAATTCACAACAGAAAAGATGACGAAAAAAAAGATACTTTATCAGTTGTAAACGCATTGCGCAAAATTGATGTTCCAAGTATTTTATTTTTTTTGGGGATTTTACTTGCCATCGCATCCTTGCAATCAACAGGTGTGTTGACAGGGCTTGCTCATTATATGAATGATAAAATAGGGAAATTAAATATTATTGTTCCCGTTATTGGTTTACTTTCAGCAATAATCGATAACGTTCCACTCGTAGCAGCCTCAATGGGGATGTACCACATAAGTATTTATCCTCAGGATTCTTATATATGGGGATTTTTAGTATACTGTGCCGGAACAGGTGGAAGTATTTTAATTATTGGTTCGGCAGCAGGAGTTGCCGCTATGGGAATGGAAAAAATAAATTTTATCTGGTATTTGAAAAATATTGCCTGGCTTGCATTACTTGGATATATCGCCGGGATATTGTGTTATATTGGATTGGAGCATTTGTAATATCTCTACCCTGTATGGGTTATTTAATAACCTGAGTTCGATTAATAA
>PLYN01000047.1 GCA_003151815.1 Bacteroidota bacterium
CAAACATTTTTGAGTATCGGCAACACGAGGATATTTGATAGGTGCATTGCCTAAGAACAGATCTTTGAACGGTGCCATTCCGGAATTATTGAACATCAATGTTGGATCATTCTTCACGACCATCGGCGCAGATGGCACAATTTGATGCCCCTTCGACTTAAAAAAATCTAAAAATGTTTGACGTACTTTACTTGATTCCATATTTTTTTATGTCAGTTCAATTTGGAAAGTTCAAAGTTTAATTTGGGCAGCTTTAAAGCATCATGATTTATCAATTACCCATTTCCTCTATATTTAGTTGAAAGTTTAAGGTTATTTCAAAGAGTCTATTGAACTTTAAACTTTGAACTTTCCAACTTTAAACTAATTTACGAGTTTGCAAATTTAGTTTATTTGTGTAAATTCGCATTAGAAGTGTTAAAGAAATAATGAGCAATTTTAATTATAAATACAATACCAAGTCGCTTACCTATGAAAAAGTGACCGTTACCATCCGCAAAAGGATATGGCAGGTGCTTTCCTATCTGGCTACCGGATTGGTATTTGCGAGTGTTACTATATTTTTTGCTTACAATTATTTTGACTCTCCTAAGGAAAAACAATTGGAACGCGAGATCTCCGAATTAACCTTGCAATATGACTTTTTAAATAATCGTATGGGGCAGGTTTCGGAAGTTTTGGCGGATATCGAAGAACGAGATAACAATGTATACCGAACGATTTTTGAAGCAGAACCTATTCCTGCAAGTATACGACAAGCCGGTTATGGTGGAGTTGACAGATATAAAGAATTACAAGGTTATAACAATACTGACCTAATGGTGGAGACCAGCAAACGCCTTGACAGAGTGAGTAAGCAGTTATACATTCAATCGAAATCGTTTGACGAAGTAGTAAATTTAGTAAAAAACAAAGAAAAATTACTGGCCTCTATTCCCGCTATTCAACCAATATCTAATACCGATCTACGTCACCAGCCATCAGGCTTTGGGTGGCGGACACATCCCATTTATAAAACGCCTGAATTTCATCCGGGAATGGATTTTGCAGCAACGCAAGGCACTGAAATTTATGCAACCGGAGATGGAACGGTTGAACGTGCTGATGATATGGCTCAAGGTTACGGAAATCACGTGGTTATCAATCATGATTATGGTTACAAAACGTTGTATGGCCACATGGTACGATTTGTAGTACATCCCGGACAAAAAGTAAAACGTGGACAATTGATCGGATATGTAGGTAGTACAGGACTTTCTACTGCACCACATGTGCATTACGAGGTAATAAAAGCCGGCACGAAGATGAACCCTGTCAACTATTATTATAACGATCTGACACCTGAACAATACCAAAAATTGATAGAGCTATCTTCGCAATCTTCACAAACGTTCGACTAAGGAAAATAGGAATGACGAATGTTGAAGAAAGGAATATAATTATCTAAAAATATTAAACATTGATTGAAAAACTTCTTCCAAATAAACATTTTACAGAAGAAACACTCGGCAGATCTATTGTAAAAACCGTTAGTTACAGACTGGTTATTTTAGTTCTTGACTTTATCTCAATTTATCTATTTACCGGACAAATAAAAGTGGCATTGGGCTTTATGATCGTGAGTAATATTTATACTACAATTGGTTATTTTTTTCACGAGAGGATTTGGGATAAAATAAAGTGGGGGAAAATAATTTATAAAAAAGTTGACGAAAATAATCTGTAATAATTCGTAAATAATAAATAATTTGCCTTATAAAGAAACCGATATCGTTAAGTTATACTATACCATTGGTGAACTATCCGAAATGTTTGATGTGAACGCTTCGCTAATTCGTTTTTGGGAAAAGGAATTTGATATTATCAAGCCAAAGAAAAACAAAAAAGGCAATCGATTATTTACTTCTGAAGATATTGATAATTTTAAAGTGATTTACAATCTTGTAAAAGAACAAGGATTGACCTTAGAAGGAGCGAAAAAATATTTAAAAGAAAATCGGAAAGAAGTAAAACACGAGCTAAAAACAGATAGAAGCCAATTCTCTGAAATTGAAAATAAATTGAAACTGATCAGGAATACCTTGATTGATTTGGGAAATAAATTAGAAGATTGATCTTATTAACTCAATCTGAAAGGATGAAATTATCTGTTACGATACTTTTATTTTTTGCACTTCACCCGGTTTTGTGGATATAACTAATTCAGTCCCGTTTTTACGGGCATCTTCGTAAACTTTAGCAACACCAGCTTTCATACCTTCAATAATTCTATCCAGTAATATTTTAGATTCTTCCTTAGTCATTGCTTATCAATTTAAATTTATTTTGATTAAGAATCATTTCACCAAACTTATCTTTTCTTGCAATTACTTCTAATTCCTTGTTAGAATTATCCGCGATAATCCACTCATTACACAAAGTTAAGAATATTTTGTTTAAGTTTTTTAATCCTTTGAAATATCGTCTTCTTATCACCTCTTCTGGAATATTATGACCACCTTTAGCAAATCGCTGCGCAACTCTCTGAACAGCAATATCGGGATGATTCAACCAAATATAAATTAAAACCACATCATAACCCTCTTGTTTGCAATCTCTAATAAATTTTGCATAACTCAAAGTTGAAAGGGTTGTTTCTATTACAAAATCAACTTTTGCATGCCTTAACTCATTGATTCGTTGCAACATTATTCTACCTGCTTGAATGGCGACCGCTTCTGTGTTATAAGGAGAAATTCCTTTTGCAATTAGATCGGCATTTACGAACTCTATACAATTCAAAAAATTTGGCAACAAACTTTCTGCAGAAGTTGTTTTTCCTGCACCATTTGGTCCGGCTATGATATATAATATCGGCATTTAATAATATTTATTTCCAACCAAATAATTCTGAACATAATCCTTCACCCCTTCTTCCAAGGAATGAAATGGTTTGGAATACCCAATCGCTTTTAACTTAGACATATTGGCTTCTGTATAATATTGGTATTTATCACGAATATCAATCGGTGTATCTATAAATTCAATATTGGGTTCTTTGCCTAAAGCTAAAAAAGTATTTGTCACCAAATCTAAAAAAGTACGCGCTTTGCCCGAACCTAAATTATATATGCCTGAATCTTTACGATGATGTAAAAAGAAATAACATACTTCAACAACATCTTTTACATATACAAAATCGCGCAGCTGCTCACCATCTTTATAGTTTGGATTATGAGAGCGAAATAATTTTACCAATCTTTTTTCCTGAATTTGATTATACGAATGCATAATTACCGAAGCCATTCTGCTTTTATGAAATTCATTAGGACCATAGACGTTGAAGAATTTTAAACCTATCCATAAATAGGGTTTCTTTTCTTGCTTAATAGCCCATTTATCAAAATCATTTTTGGAATCTCCGTAAGGATTTAATGGTTTTAACTTTTCTATTACTTCTTCATTATCATCATAACCAAATTCGCCCAAACCATAAGTAGCTGCTGATGATGCATATACGAGAGGCAAGCCGAATTCAATACAAACATTCCAAATATCTTTGGAATAATTCAAATTGAGTTTATCAAATATTTCCTTGTTAAGCTCTGCAGTATCTGTTCGAGCACCCAAATGAAAAACAAATTGAACCAATCTCTGATTATCCCGCAACCATTGGACAAATTCATCACGATGAATTTTTTGAGAATATATTTTTCCTTCCAGATTTTTCATCTTTTTAGGATCAGAGAAATCATCTACAATGATGATGTCTTTAAATCCTTCCTGGTTTAGTTTGCTAACCAAGCAACTACCAATGAATCCTGCTGCGCCTGTTACTATTATCATGTTTGCCCTCCAACCTCCCTAAAGGGAGGCTTTGTGTTAGTTTATTTTAGTGTTTTATCCAGTTCTTAGTTCCTCCCTTCAGGGAGGCTAGGAGGGAACAAATATTTCCTCTTCGATCTTCCCGATTAATCCCAGCTCCTGTGCTTTATTAAATAAGATTTCAATTGCCTTTTTTCCTTCTTCACCCAAATCAATTGAATAATCATTCACATATAAATTGATGTGTTTATATATCACCCCTTCACTCATTTCCTGTGCATGCGCTTTCACAAAGTTAAGACTTGAAGATGGGTTTGCAAATGCAAACATCACACTTTTACGTAATACTCTATTTATTTTTTGTTTCAGATCATCGGGTAAATTTCTTTTCACAACAATCCCACCTAAAGGAATGGGAGCGTTTGTAAGTGTTTCCCAATATTCGCCAAGATCAATTATTTTTATTAATCCTTTTTGTTCATACGTAAAACGGTTTTCATGAATAATTAAACCGGCATCTGCTTTTCCACTTAATACAGCATCTTCAATATCAGAAAACAACATTTCAATTTTATTTTTTACATCCGGAAATGCCAATGATAAAAGGAAATTTGCCGTGGTATATTTTCCGGGAATTGCAATCTTTGTAAAACTTTCAACTTTGAACTTTGAACTTTGAACTAAAATAGGTCCACACCCTTTTCCCAAAGCACTACCGGAATTCAGCAATTCATAAAATTTGGTAAGGTGGGCAAAAGCAAAAAAACTTAATTTGGTAATATCGAGTTCACCTTTAAATGCCTTTTTATTCAAGGCTTCCACATCCTCCATCACCACATCAAATTGCAAACCTTCCGTATCAATTTTTCCGTGGATCATTGCATCAAAAATGAAACAATCATTTGGGCAGGGACTGAAACCTATGGTGATTTTATTAGTTGATTGATTCATAGGATATTATTTCTTTATTTAAGCCTTCGCACGTTCTCGACTCCGCTCGAACTGACCCATGCGCGTCATTTCGAGCATTCTGCGTTGAAGCAGACATATCGAGAAACGAGCGTGGCATTTTCCTTAATAATTATAAACTATCTAAAATCTCCATCATTTTATTATTCAGATTTTCAATTGCCAAAGGAATCTTCCAATTGTTTTTATTTCTGCGTTCCACAAAATTAGAAACAGCACGCATCTGCACATATGGAATTTGTTCGCTTTCACATACAAACATAAAGGCGGCACCTTCCATACTTTCTACATAAGGATGAAATTTTTTAAATACTTTTTCTATACTCTTTTCATTGCCATGAGTTGTATTGACAGTTATTCCGGTTACTTTAGGCAACATTTCTATTACCTGATTTAAAGAACCGAATTTGATATTTGCAATTTTGGAAATACCCTCTAACTTCAATTCTTCTAAAGATAAAAACTCCTCACCATCCTCGGCCCCCAATTCAGAAAAACGATCTTCATATATATTTACAACTGTTCCGATTTCGAGATTGCTGTTAAAACTCCCACAGATTCCTAAATTAAAAGCCACATCGTAGGTGTCGTTTAATACTTTTCCCACGTAATAAGATGTTGCAACCATCCCTACTCCTGTAATTAAAAAATCTATTTCCAGTTTTTTGTACATGCAAGACATTAAATTCGAACCAAAATGACGGGTTGCCTCCATTTGATTTAATAAGGATTCGACTTCCAATTTGGTGGCAGATACAATTAAAATTTTCATTTGTAAAATCTAAATTTTCACAAATATACTATATCTATTATACTTTGTAATTCGTAATTCGTAGTATATTTGCAGCATGATTTACATTACACGAAGAGAACATTTCAACGCCGCCCACAAATTGTATAATCCAAAGTGGAGTGAAGAGCAAAATAACGAAGTATTTGGTAAATGCGCCAACCCTAACTGGCATGGCCATAATTATAATTTATATGTTACTGTTAAAGGAAAAGTAAATCCGGATACCGGCTTTTCGGTTAATTTAAAAGAATTAAGCGTTATCATTAGGACATATATCACAGATAAATTAGACCACAAAAATCTGAATCTGGATGTTCCCTTTATGAAGGACCTGATGCCATCTACCGAAAATGTTGCCATTGCCATCTGGAAAGAATTAACACCTCATGTAAATGGACTGGATTGTAAATTGCATTCCATCAAACTTTGTGAAACAGAAAATAACTACGTTGAATATTTCGGTGAAGAATAAAAGAAGACAGAAGATAGAATTTAGAAGACAAAGGAACTCAACTTTCAAACTTTGAACTTTCAAACTTTAAATTAATAACATGGATCACGATGAATTTGATGATGTAGAAGGATATAAGAAAATTGACAGATATAATCTAAAAACTGTTAGTGATATTGCATCTAAATACAAAACTATTTTAACCGATATGGGAGAAGATCCCAATCGTGAAGGGCTTTTAAAAACTCCTGAACGGGTTGCTAAAGCAATGCAATACCTTACTCATGGATATGATCTGGATCCTGCGGAAATATTAAAATCAGCAATGTTCAAGGAAGATTATAAACAAATGGTGATCGTAAAAGATATTGAAGTTTACTCTATGTGCGAACATCATTTATTGCCATTTTTTGGGAAAGCACATGTGGCTTATATTCCAAATGGTTGTGTTGTAGGATTAAGCAAAATTCCTCGCGTAGTAGATGCTTTTTCTCGCAGATTGCAGGTTCAGGAACGATTAACAACTGAAATTCGTGATTGCATTCATGAAACTTTAAAACCTATGGGTGTAGCTGTTGTAATTGAATGCTCCCATTTATGTATGCAAATGCGAGGTATTCAAAAACAGAACTCGGTAACAACCACATCTGCATTTACCGGCGAATTTTTAAAAGATACTACCAGAAAAGAATTTATCAGTTTGATCAGTTCTAAATTGCATTAAAAAAATCTGACATTTTTGCATACAATCCAAAAGGGTATTATCTTTGTACTGTTAAAGAAAACTAAAACAAAAAATTATGGAAACTAGAAACATTAATTTCGCTCAATCGCAGGAACAAACTGATGCTATGTCAAAAACATTTATGGCTAGCGTTTTTTCATGGATGTTTGCTGCATTGGCCATTACTTCAATTGTTGCTTATTACTTCGGGCATAGTGTTGAATTATTATCCATGCTTATCAATACTGAAGTTGGTGGTTTAACAACTCTTGGTTATGTTGTTATGTTCGCACCTTTAGCATTCGTTCTTTTAATTTCATTCGGCTTTAACCGTATTTCCTACCCTGTTTTACTATTCTTATTTTTATTGTATTCGGCAGTAATGGGAATGAGCTTAAGCTTTATTTTTCTGGCGTATACCTCCGGATCCATTTTTTCAACATTTATTGCTGCTTCAGCAATGTTCGGGGTAATGTCGGTGGTGGGCTATACAACAAAAACTGATCTGACTAAATTTGGTTCTATCATGATGATGGGACTTGTAGGTATTATCATTGCCAGTTTAATCAATATGTTTATGCACAGCGGAACAATGGATTACATTATTAGTTTTGTTGGTGTGTTGGTGTTTACCGGATTAACAGCTTATGATGTTCAGAAATTAAAGAACATCGGTGCCGGTATCGAATTAGGTACCGCAACAGCAAGTAAATTAGTGATTATGGGAGCCTTGAATTTATACATGGATTTCATTAATTTGTTCATTATGTTACTTCGTTTGTTTGGAGATAGAAAATAATCACACAATAAATTGTGAATAAAAAGAGTCCCTATGAATGTCGGGACTCTTTTTATTTTCAGACATTTGAATTCTATAAAACTAAAACCTGATAAGATGAAAGCATATGTATTTCCGGGACAAGGTGCCCAGTTTGTTGGAATGGGGAAAGAACTGTATGAAACTTCTCCTATTGCAAAAGGATTATTTAATAAAGCCAACGATATTTTAGGTTTCCGGATAACCGATATCATGTTTAGCGGAACCGACGAAGAACTAAAACAAACAAAAGTTACGCAGCCTGCAGTATTTTTACATTCAGTAATTTTAGCACAAACATTAGGAAGTGCCATTCAACCAGAAATGGTTGCAGGTCATAGTTTGGGTGAGTTTTCAGCTTTAGTGATAAACAAAACATTGACGTTTGAAGACGCATTAATTTTAGTTTCAAAACGCGCTTTGGCAATGCAAAAAGCATGTGAGTTGAACCCTTCCACAATGGCTGCCATTTTAAATTTGGATGATAAAATAATTGAAACCATTTGTGCTGAAATCACGCAAAGTGGCGAAATTGTAGTTGCTGCAAATTATAACAGCCCGGGACAATTGGTAATTTCCGGAACAATAAACGGAATAAATATAGCTTGTGAAAAATTAAAAGCCGCCGGCGCAAAACGTGCATTGGTGTTACCTGTTGGCGGAGCATTTCACTCGCCATTAATGCAGCCGGCAAGTATCGAATTAGAAGCCGCCATCAAGGCAACAACCTTCCATCAACCTATTTGTCCGGTTTACCAAAACATAACAGCAAATGCCGTTTCAAGTCCAACCGAAATCCAAAAGAATTTAATTGATCAACTTACCGCTCCTGTTAAATGGACACAAACTGTTCAACAGATGATTGCAGATGGCGCTACATCCTTTACTGAAGTTGGTCCGGGTAAGGTATTGCAAGGACTTGTGAAGAAAATAAATCCGGCCATGGAAGCGATGAGTGCATGATAATTTTACAACATGGAGGGATTTTATTTCGCTCTTCTGGAGCTGAATAGATTTAGGGATTCCTTTTGCTATTATGATTATACCCCTATGGGGTATTTAATAGCTCCAAGGGAGCGTAATCATCATAGAAATAAAATATAGAGAATAGTGCAAGCTCCATAGGAGCGAAATATTAAAGAGGTGATTTTACAAACACAAAGCTTGATCAAAAGATTTTAGACCGAATTACACTATTTTTTTTGTGTTCAATTCGTGAAATTAGTGTCCAATTTATTTTCAAATGAAAAAAATATTTATAATCATTATTATTACTTCACTTTCCTTACAAGGGAAAGCACAATTTGTAAATAGTATCGGTTTTACAGTTGGTATATCTGCAAATAATCAGAAATTTTATTTCCATAATCCTGATGCAACTTTAAAAAAAAATTATCATTTTGTAGGATACAATGCGAGCTTGTTTGCTGAATTCTTCAGCCATAAATATGTTCGCTGGGTAAGCGAATTTCAATACAATCAAAAAGGCTGCATCGATAAACAACCGGAAGCAAAATATAAAGACAAACTATCCTACGTTTGCTGGAATAATTATTTAAAATTGAGGTATGAGTTGTTTAATATAATTCCCTACATTTTGGCCGGGCCCCGATTAGAATATAAATTAACACAAAAAACACCTTCTCCACCTGTAACAGGTAAATTTGCTCCCTTACACATAAGTGCTGCTGTAGGCGCAGGAATTGAATTTATAAGTTATGGAAATATTAAATTTTTTGTTGAAGGGTTTTACAATCCTGATATAAAAAAATACAAAGTAATGATGGCATATGTGACTCCTACACTTGATATAAAAAATATTAATATTGAACTTCGGGTAGGTTTAAAATACCAATTCCAAAAAAGAGGTGAGAGTTGTAATACCCCAACTTATATTGAATAAAACAGGCAATTTTATTTTGTTAAAACTGCTGTTACGGTATCCTTATTTAAACCATTATTTACAACATAAATCATATTTATCCGAGTTGAGTTTGCCAAAACTCCTGAGCCTGAAACACTATTCCCCTCTATAACTTGAGACGGTATTGTAAAATTATTATTAATTACTGTTGCGTTAATTTTTGTGTGAAATCCATATAAAGAATCAATGGTAATAGTTGATGGAGTAGGAGCTTTTATTGTAACAGGATATGTTGCAGGACCATTAATAGAACTGTTTTCTGAATTATGCCAACTCCCTGAAAATCCATTATTAGCAGTTGAAGTAGAAGGCGCGGTGTCTTCAGTTTTTTTACAAGAAGTAAAACATAATGTTCCGAATAATATTATTGCAAAAGTATATAAAGTTATTTTTTTCATGTTCGTATATTTACAATTTATATTGCCGGTTTGTTAAATTATTTCTTTTTATCTATTCGTCCTTTATTTTTGTCAAATCCATAAGGACAATGTTTACAGCCGTTCTCACAACAATAACCACGTTTGAGTAAATATTTTTCGGTAAAAATAATATATCCTTCCGAGCTATAATAAAATTCATCTGCATCTAAATCTTTATGTTTCGAGAATTCTTTCATTAATTCAAAATTAACTATTTTTACTTTATGGTATCTGAATCAAAAATCATTCCACTGCAAACCATCAATGATTCTATCACAAAGAAACACAACATCAATTTATATATTTTACGCACCGATCTACCTCATCCGAACATAAGTGGTAACAAGCGATTCAAGTTAAAATACAATTTGCTTGAAGCAGCAAAACAAAACAAAAACACCCTACTCTCTTTTGGAGGAGCATTCTCCAATCATATTGTCGCAATTGCTGCCGCAGGAAAAGAATATCACTTTAATACCATTGGAATTATTCGTGGTGAAAAAAATTCAGACTTAAATCCTACATTAAAATTTGCAACGGATTGCGGTATGGACATCCATTATGTTTCACGGACACTCTATCAGAATAAAAAAGAACTCTATGAATATGTGAATCAACATTTTTCAGAAAATAATTTTTATATGATCCCTGAAGGAGGTTCTAATGCGCTAGGAATAGAGGGTTGCAAAGAAATAACCCAATCTGTAAATATTGATTTTGATTACGTATGCACTGCCTGCGGAACCGGTGCTACGATGGCCGGCATTGTTCTTTCATTAAAAAACGATCAAAAAGCAATAGGCTTTCAAGTATTAAAAGCAGAAAATTATATTAGAAATGAAGTTTCGGAATGGTTGAACAAATTCAGAAACAACCCGGAAACAAATCAGCTCAACAACAATTGGGAAGTAAATGAAAATTATCATTTTGGAGGATATGCAAAAGTAAAACAGGAACTAAAAGATTTTATAGATCAATTCGAACAAACTAACAACATTCCGCTTGATCGTATTTATACGGGAAAAATGATGTTTGGTATTTATGATCTGATCCAAAAAGGTTTTTTCAAAAAAGATCAATCAGTGATTGCGATTCATACCGGAGGTTTACAAGGCGATACAAGAATTCGGAATGTGGATTTTTGATTGCGGATTTGGCATTTCGAAATCGAAAAATTTATTGTTTATTTTAAAATTCTATTAATATCTTTAAAAGATATGCTAAAACAAATCAGAATAGTATTCTTCCTAATTGTTTGTCAACTATCAGTTTTCGCGGGAAATATTGAACCTAAGATGACTGCTGAACAATATATTGAAAATTATAAAGAAGATGCAATTAAAGAAATGACATCGCACAACATCCCCGCAAGTATCACTCTGGCGCAAGGAATGCTTGAAAGTGGAAATGGAAATAGTGATCTGGCATTGAAAGCAAACAATCATTTTGGAATTAAATGTCATAACGACTGGAAAGGTGCAACCTTTATAATGGATGATGATAAAAAAGACGAATGTTTTAGAAAATATGATGATGTACTCGACTCCTTTAATGATCACGCACAATTTTTAACATCCCGTTCTAATTATTCAAAACTATTCGAACTAAAAACAACTGATTACAAAGGCTGGGCAAAAGGATTAAAACAATCGGGTTATGCAACAGATCCGAAATACCCTGAACGTTTAATTACTCTTATTGAGAAGTATGAATTATTCCAATTTGATTCGCCGAATAAACAAAAAAAGAAAGTAAAAAAAGAGGCGCAAAGCGAACCATCAAATGCTTCTAAAAAAATTCAGGAACGGGAAATATTTCGCTTAGGAATAAAAAAATATATCATTCTTAAAGAGGGCGATACTTTTTCTAAAATAGCAAAGGAAACCGACAAGTACCTTTGGCAACTTTATAAATACAATAATTTATCACCTGATGATAAATTAACGCCGGGAGAAAAATTATTTCTTCAGCCAAAAAGAAACAAAGCAAAAGAGCCTTTCCATACTGTAAAAAGTGGAGAAACAATGAGATTCATTTCTCAGATGTATGGGATAAAATTAAGATCTCTTTACAAAAAAAACAATATGAAAGCCGATGAAGAACCTAAAGAAGGAGATATACTTTATATGAGGAAGAGTAAACCTTGATGCTTTAAAACAAAATACGTCATTGCGGGGAACGAAGCAATCTCAACGTAAAGTATTAATTAGAGATTGCTTCGTTCCTCGCAATAACGACAACATATAATTTTGAACTAACGAACTGAAACAATAAAGTAATTGTAGTATACACTGAATTTTTATTCTGAAGATTTGTATTTTTTTATTTTTTCAACTTTGCAATTTCAGTTTTCAATGACTCTATCTGCTGCTGTTGTTCTTGCACTGCTTTTACTAAAGGAGCTATCAAATCATTGTAACGAACGCTGTACATTCCTTTATCATCAATTTTTATTATTCCATTATCAGCCGCTCCTGATTCATTTAAAGCCTCTTCGATCCCTTGTGCAATAAAACCATATTCACGTTTTTTACTTGAATCGTTGTTGCGGATATAGGAGACAGGTTTTAACTTATTGATGAAGTTCAATCCAAGGTTTGATTCTTTGATATCCGATTTCAATCTGCTGTCGGAAGTAATTGTCCATGCTACTTGTACTCCTGCATACGTGATGTTGGTATCTCCTACCATTACTTGGTTATCGGCTGTTGCACTTGGCACTTGTGCATTATGCCCGATCGCAGTATTGTTGGATCCGGTTGTAATAGCATTACCGGCCAACTTTCCAATACCGGTGTTATGGTTCCCTGAAGTATTTGCGTACAATGAACCGTAACCACTTGCTGTATTGTCGTTTCCTATGTTGTTTTTATAAAGTGCAAAAATACCACATGCGCTATTTTGGTTACCTGTGGTATTATAATAAAGAGCATCCATCCCGATCGCATTATTATAATTACCTGTTGTATTGGTGATGAGTGCATTGTACCCATTTGCCGTATTATAGCTCCCTGTGGTGTTGTAATAAAGCGAGTTGGAACCTGTAGCGGTATTATCCAGGCCGCTTGTGTTCTCATGAAGGGAATAGGCTCCGTTGGCTGTATTGAAATTACCTGTCGTATTTGAAGTAAGTGCTTCAACACCATTCGCCACATTGTTGCTTCCTGTTGTATTGAATGCCAAGGCATCTTTTCCGTTGGCCGAATTCGCATTGCCTGTTGTATTGGAATGAAGCGACTGGTAACCGTTTGCCACATTACCGCTTCCTGTTGTATTGGAATAAAGCGCTTGGTATCCCATGCCCGTATTTGCATCGGCGGTATTAGAATAAAGTACTTCGGTTCCAAACGCCGTATTTTTAGTGCCGCTAATATTTGTATATAAAGCTCCTGATCCAACACCGGAATTGTCATTTCCTCTATTACTGTTACCGGCAGTATAACCCAGAAAAGTAGTTCCATTTAAGCCAATAAGTCCGGCTTTATTGTTGTTTACCTTAAAGGCGAGAGCTGTACTGTCGGTCGTTCCGATAAAATTTGTTGTTGCCGATGTTCCTGTATTCCCAACTGTTTCCCAAGCTGTTGCACTAGAAACTCCATTCAGAGCATATAAAGCAAAAGGTACGCTTAACAATTGTGATGATCCCATCGCCACATAACCGCTTCCGAAGTCGGCCTCAATAGCCATCCACTTTGTTCCTGTTCCCCACGCAATGCTTGCAAAGGTTCCTGTTACAGGAGTTCCATTTCCTATTTCAAGATTTATTAATCCCAATGTATTGGTAGTTACTGTGAAGGTTTCCTGATACGCAACAATTCCGGCAGCTGAGCTATTATGGATGGTTGCTCTGACACTGATCGCCGTTGATGCCAATGGTACTCCTGAAGCATCACGTACAACAGATTGGTATTTAAAAGCCTGCGGAACCTGACCAAATGCAAAGGAGGAGAACAATCCGACAAGGATAAAAGTAAAAAGGGTTTTTATGGTTTTCATATTTACTGGGATTTTTCTATTTTATAAGTGTTAGATATATTTGAGATGGTGTTGGTAATTCTTAAAAGGTAAATTCCATTTGACAGATCATGAACAGAAATTTCTATACTATTTTGAACGCTTGCAGAAGTGGTTTCTTTCAGTACCAAATTGGAAAGCAGATCATAAAGTTCAAAAGTGTAATTTCCGAGAGCCTGAGAAATATTAATAAAAAAAGTTCCACTTGATGGATTAGGAAAAATGGTAATGTTAGAAACAGAATATCTTTGAATGTCGGTTACATTTATAGTATTTGGCTGATGAAATCCCTGACTGAAAAATTTACTTGTTGAAGAGTACGTTTCAGTCATCACTTCGCCAATTGTCCACGACATAGAACCATCAGAAGATGTTGCATATGCTCCCGCTGATCCAATAACAGAAGACGATACAGATTGAGCTAAAACTTTATAAGGTGAAAAGATAAATCCAAAAATAAAAATAAGAAAAAGGGCTTTTTTCATGCTTCGTTTTTTTATTAATCCGACTAAAATATGAAAATAAAGACACATTTGCAGCTAAAGTATTTCATTTGCTTTCACAATCAACAATTACTTTAAAATACTGAAACGAAGCGAAAGAGCCTTTTCATTTGGTAAAAGATATAGAAACAATGAGATCTATTTCTCAACTGTATGGGATAAAATTAAAATCTCTTTACAAAAAAAACAATATGAAAGCTGGTGAAGAACCGAAAGAAGGGGATGTGTTATTTATGAGGAAAAAGAAACGGTAACACGATACTCCTGCTTACCCTGAGTAAAAATATAACAAAGAATTAAAAAATAATAAATGTGTAAAATGCATCCTTGTTGCTATGGCAAGATGCCAAAAAATAATCGGCACGAGTTGAAAACTTCGCGCCTGCATAACGCACTAACACTCGCGTCTGCGGGGGGATAAATTTTGGCAACTATCATACTTGGCTAACCAAGCGGGTTAAAGTTTTTCTAATTTTATGCCTTTTTTTTCTATCATTTTACATCGTTAAAGATGGGATTGTAAATAAATTCAGTGGGCTTTTCGGGGTCGTAAATAATACAAAAAGTTGTGAAATAATCCCCTTTAAAAATATCAGTATAAGATATTTTACCATAAAAGCAAAGGTAAATTCTCTTGTTATTAATTGCATCGAAACGCTCTTGCGATATTACCGCAGTATTGGGATTAAGATTAAAACCTCCAGTCGGAGGGGTGCTGGGTATTTGTATTGTAACGCTTTTATCAAATGGAAATTCATGATGATAAATAAAGGTGTCGAGTCGAATGATATAAGTACATCGTGCTTTCAAAGCAGGAATTTTACCCACATTAGTAATAACAGATTTCAAAGTCCATTCTTTCCCTATTACCACATTTGCCAATGTAAATTCCTTAATATAAAGATAAGGTCTATTCTCGGCATTAAAAGCATTTTGTGCCAATTCCAAACTCTTATTTTCGTTCGCATTAGACAATTCAATTCCTTCTTTAGTAACTTTCAAAGAAGAATCAGAAATAGCAATGGATTTTTTAATATTAGAATCGGAAACCATTGCTTCGACATTAGCAATAGAATCCCTTTTCTCAACCAATTTGGTTTGGTTAGTGGCTTCTTTAAAAATCCTCCATGTTGCAAACCACAAAGCAATAGTTACAGCAACCAATAGCAAAGTAGCAATAACCAAAGCCCAAGTAGCCCTTACAATGGCTTCTGGCTTTGGCTTTTTATTTTTTGTGGTGCGTTTACAATATGGTTCGGTTTCTTCCAAATTGTTTTTTTTACGGAAAGGACAAGTTTAAGAATTTTATCTGGAATTATTGCAATTATATTTTTGTGGTTAGGTGCTTTATGTATTGGCAAAGACGCAGATGAGCAATTCAAACAAGAACATTTCAGCCCACAAGAGTGTTAGTATACTACATCGGGGTGCCGATTATTTTTTGGCATCTTGCCATAAGTATAGTAAAATCTCTTAATGAAAAAATAAATAGGAAATAAAAATAGCAGCGATCACACCGGCCAGATCAGCTATCAAACCTGCTGTTACCGCATAACGTGTGTTTTTCACTCCTACCGATCCAAAATATAATGCTACAATATAAAAAGTAGTATCGGCAGCACCTTGAAAAACGCAAGATAATCGACCAACAAATGAATCGGCGCCATGTACTTCCATCATATTGATCATCATTGACTGCGACCCGCTTCCGCTCAATGGCTTCATAAATGCCACAGGTAAAGCCGGCACAAAGTCTGTATTAAAACCCAGTGAACTAAAAATATATCCGATCCCATCTGTTAAATAATTCATTGCACCGGAAGCACGAAACACCGCAATTCCAACGAGCATAGCAACTAAATAAGGAATTATTTTTAGAGTAGTTTCAAAACCCATTTTAGCTCCATCAATAAAAGTGCTATACACATTTACTTTTTTACGCATAGCACCCAGAATAAAAGCGATGATAATGGAAAACAAAATTACATTGGCCCCAATTTTTGAAATGTTTGAAATTTGTTCCTGCTGTAATGTGCTGAAATACCATACTATTCCAACCACAACAGCACTGATCCCAATCAACCAGGACATCACTACCTTATTAAATAAATTAATTTTTTGCCAGATGGCAACCGTCAAAAGTCCTATTAATGTGGAACAATACGTTGCGATCAAGATCGGGAGAAATACATCCGAAGGGTTGGCCGCGTGATTTATCGCTCGCATTGCCAGAATGGATACAGGTATAATAGTAAACCCTCCTGTATTCAAAACTAAAAACATAATTTGTGCATTGGATGCTGTTTCTTTATCCTGATTCAACTCCTGCATACTATCCATTGCCTTTAACCCAAGCGGTGTTGCAGCATTTCCCAAGCCTAACATATTTGCAGAAAAGTTCATCATAATTTGTCCGTTTGCCGGATGATCTTTCGGAATTCCAGGAAATAATTTATTAAAGAACGGCCCCACAATGCGGGATAAAAAATTAATGGCTCCTGCTTTTTCTCCTATATTCATTAAGCCTAACCACAATGTCATGACTCCCGCCAAGGGCAAGGAAATATCCATCACCGCCATTTTTGATGAGCTGAATGTTGCATCTACAATAGTTTTAAAAACTTCGGTATCGCCTGTAAGGGCAAGCTTTAACAGAGCCACTACAAAGGCTATAACAAAAAATGCGATCCAGATATAATTTAGTACCATGCCACGAATATAGAATAAAAATTCTAATCCTGATAGCTATCGGGCTAATCTCTAAATTCTAAATTTGCGAACTTTTAGTTTGCCACAGATTACACAAATTTTCACAGATTGAAAAAATTCAAATTTCTTTTTTGAATATAATCTGTGAAAAAAAATCTGTGCGAATCTGCGTAATCTGTGGCATTTTTATTTTAAACAAAATGGAGAATTAGATTCAATTTTTATTTCTACATTTGGATTCTTTTTAAATCGAAAATTAACAATCATCAATCATTTTAAATTATGAGTTTTATAGCAAGCATTCAAGCTCGTCAGATATTGGATTCACGTGGCAACCCAACAGTTGAAGTAGATGTAATTACCGATTCCGGTGTTATTGGACGTGCCGCTGTTCCATCAGGAGCATCTACAGGCATCCATGAGGCAGTAGAGTTACGTGATAATGACAAAAATTTTTATCTTGGCAAAGGCGTGCTAAAAGCTGTTCATAACGTAAATTCGGTTATCCGTGAGGAATTGAACGGAGTGTATATTTATGATCAAAATGCGATCGATAAAAAAATGATCGCGCTTGACGGTACTGATAATAAAGGGAATTTAGGAGCAAATGCAATACTTGGAGTATCATTGGCATGTGCAAGAGCTGCGGCTGAATCGGCAGGTCAGCCCTTGTATCGCTATGTTGGTGGTGTAAATGCAAACTTATTACCCATACCAATGATGAACATTATCAATGGTGGTTCGCATGCGGATAACAGCATCGATTTTCAGGAATTTATGATCATGCCGGTGGGTGCGACTAACTTCACTGATGCGATCAGAATGGGTACCGAAGTATTTCATCATCTAAAAAAAGTATTGAAAGATAAAGGTTATTCAACAAACGTAGGTGATGAAGGAGGTTTTGCCCCTAACTTAAAATCGAATGAAGAAGCAATTGAATCTGTTTTAAAAGCAATTGAAAAAGCAGGATATAAACCGGGACATGATATGTTCATTGCCATGGATGCGGCTTCATCGGAGTTTTATATTGAAAAAGAAAATGTCTATCATTTCAAAAAATCCAGCGGTGATAAATTAACTCCGGCTCAAATGGTTGACTATTGGGCTTCCTGGACAAAAAAATATCCTATCCTTTCTATCGAAGATGGTTTGGCAGAGGATGACTGGAAAGGCTGGAAATTATTAAGCGATAAGATCGGTGACAAAGTTCAGTTGGTAGGTGATGATCTTTTTGTAACCAACGTAACCCGTTTGCAACAAGGTATTGATAAAGGAATTGCTAATTCTATTTTGGTAAAAGTAAATCAGATTGGCACTTTAACAGAAACAATTAATGCGGTTCAACTAGCGCAAAATAATTCATACACTTCTGTAATGAGCCACCGTTCAGGTGAAACAGAAGATACCACTATTGCTGATCTTGCTGTAGCATTGAATTGTGGCCAGATAAAAACTGGTTCTGCCTCGCGTTCCGACCGTATTGCAAAGTATAATCAATTGCTGCGCATTGAAGAACAATTAGGAGATACTGCGCGTTATTTAGGAGATAAATTTAAATATTTCAATAAAAAATAAATTGAATATTTTTTAAAAAAGTCCTCATAAAAAAAGGAGGAGTAAAAATTAATATTTAATTTTAATAATATTAAAATGTAAAATTTGAGTGCCTCGCTTTTTAATATGAATAAATTCTTTTATCTTGCGAAAAAATAGAACAAAATATATTCTTATATACTTATGGATTCATTAAAAGAGAAATTTGCTGCAAAAGCAGGACCTGCAGCGGCAGAAGTGAAAGCTCTAATCAAAGAAAAAGGCGATGTTAAATTAGGTGAATATACCGTAGCGCAAGTATATCAAGGCATGAAGAGCATGATTGGTATGGTTACAGAAACTTCTAAACTGGATCCAAATGAAGGTATTCGTTTCAGAGGATACACGATTCCTGAATTACGTGAAAAACTTCCGAAAACTCCCGGAGGCACAGAACCTTTGCCGGAAGGGATTTTTTATTTAATGTTATTAGGTGAACTTCCTACTGAGGAAGATGCGCTACACATAGGTAATGATTGGGCACGCAGAGCCATTGTACCCAAACATGTTTTTGATGTATTGGATAAATTACCCGCATCTACACACCCGATGACACAATTTGTTATTGCAATTTTAGCAATGCAAACAGAATCAATATTTGCTGCTGCGTATGCAAAAGGTGTAAATAAAAAAGAATATTGGAGTTATGTTTATGAAGATTCGATGAATCTGATAGCCCGCCTACCTCGTGTTGCGGCATATATTTATCGTAGAAAATATAAAAACGGTGTTCACATTGAACCCGATCCAAAATTAGATTGGGCAGGAAACCTTGCTCATATGTTGGGTTACGATGAGGATAACATGAAAAGTTTAATGCGTTTGTATATGACTATTCACGTAGATCATGAAGGTGGAAATGTTTCTGCTCACGCAACTCATCTTGTCGGCTCCGCTTTAAGTGACCCATACATGGCTTTTGCTGCAGGGATGACGGGACTTGCAGGTCCATTGCATGGATTAGCTAATCAGGAAGTATTAAGCTGGATATTAAAATTGCGTGAAGAATTAGGTGGAGGTTTGCCAAGCGAATCTCAAATTGAAGAATATATCAAAAAAACTCTTGCTGATGGTAAAGTTGTTCCGGGATATGGTCATGCTGTACTTCGCAAAACCGACCCTCGCTTTACTGCACAACAAGATTTTTATAACAATTATATCCGACCTAACGGGAAAGATGATTTGTGTGAAATTGTACAAATGATCTATAAAGTTGCTCCACCTATATTAGAAAGTACCGGAAAAATTAAAAATCCATGGCCAAACGTAGATGCACATTCAGGTGTATTATTAACGCATTACGGAATGGTTGAACATGATTTTTATACTGTTTTGTTTGGTGTATCACGCGCATTGGGCGTTCTTGCTTCATTAATTTGGGATCGCGCGCTGGGTCATCCAATTGAAAGACCAGGCTCCATGACTACCGAAGGCATCAAAAAGAAAATTGCCAGCATAGAGGCGAAAGGATAAAAAAGTTTAATAACGATAGAAGATAACCCTTAAACAATATACCTATATTGTTTAAGGGTTATTTAATTTTAATAGTTCCGATCTTTTTACTTTTAAAGTTTATTTAATGATTATGATTTTCTCCAAAGCAATTTCGAACACTGCTAAATGAGATGGTCTGATACCTCATAAACCTAAAAAATGCGTTTTTACTGTAGTAAAAAATCTATAATAACAATTTGATAACAATGCAATTTAGATTGCATTACTAATAGTATGATAATTTTAGTTTTGTACCAAAATAAATTAATATTGAACCAAAATAAAATAGATTGTTTTATAAAATGTTTTGTATCATTGTAAAATAAAAATAAGTGTTAATTAAAAACAACAAATAACAAAAAAATGAAAAGACTGATCACTTTATCTCTTCTTTATTGCCCCATACTGTTATCTGCACAAGGCTACCAGGTGCAGGTTCAGGGACAAAAACAACAAGCCATGGGGAATGCCGGAACAGCACTTATACAAGATGGTGCTGCCATATTTTACAATCCCGGCGGAGTTTCATTTCTTAAAGAAAACAGTATAAGTGCAGGTGGAAATGCTGCCATTGTTAATACCTCTTTTCGCGATTCATTAACAGGTCAGGTAACGAATTCAAAAATACCTGTTGCTACTCCGATTACTTTTTATGCTGTATATGGAGTTGATAGCACCAAGGCTAAAGTTTTACAAAATTTCAAATTCGGATTGGGTGTGTACACTCCATTTGGCGGTTCGGCTAATTATCCTTCCGGCTGGACAGGACGATATGTATTAAATTCCTTAGACCTTAAAGTTATTAATATACAACCAACTGTCAGCTACAAAATTAACGACAAAATTGGTTTAGGAGTAGGTTTCGTATATTCAACAGGCTCGATCGCTGTTAATAAAGATCTTTATTTATCTACTCTATCAGGAGGAGAATCGACAGCTAATATCACTGCAAAATTAGCCGGATATGGCGTAAATGCAGGAGTTTATTTTAAACCTACTGACGATCTTTCTATCGGACTTTCGTATCGCTCACAAATGAAATTGAACTCGAGTGGGGGGCAGGCAAACTTTACTGTTCCTGCCAGTTTGAAAGATAGTGTTCCCAGTGGGGCAGCAAAACTGACATTTCCGACTCCAACAGTAATTTCATTAGGTTTTGGATATAAAGTAACAGATAAATTTTCACTTGCCTTAGACATCAATTATATTGGATTTAAAATATTTGACACACTGCGTGTTCAGTTTGCAAACCAAACAGGGAGTTTGAAAAATATTGCCGATCCACGCGGATATAAAAATACGTATTCATTTCAATTAGGGGGACAATATAAAGTTATCGATGCATTGGCAGTTCGTTTGGGAATTCGTTATGCATTAACTCCGATTCCAAATGGTTATACCACCGCTGAAGGCGCGGATTCAGATCATTTGATTTTATGCGGTGGTCTTGGTTACAACATCAACAAACATTTTACAGTTGATGCCTCCTACTCATTTGAAAGTATATATAGAAAAGATCATAATAATTTCTATGGTTTAGTTGGTGAATATAAAACATACGCTTCCATTGCAGGAATGTCACTTTCTTATAAATTTTAAAATAAAAAACACACATGAAAAATTTCATACATAAATCATTATTAGTGGCGCTATGCAGCACTGCTATTATATCTTGTAAGCCAACCTTTACAGCATTACCTGCCCCAAGTCCCGGATCTGCCGATTTTTCAAAATTTATTTCAATTGGAGATGGCACAGCAGGAGGCTATGCAGATGCTTCCTTAAACAGGGATGGACAAATGGCTGCATTCCCAAACATCCTTGCAACACAATTAAAACTTGTAGGAATGCAAGGGGATTTTGTTCAGCCTTTAGTGGAGCCGGGTGAAAGTTATGGTTACGAAGATAATAAAGTATGTACCAAACTTCAATTACTCGATTCACTTTTTTGCGATGGCAAAACTGAATTATTTCCTAAACATTTATCTACTGCAAGCCTTGGCACAATTTTTCCCGGCAATACCTATAATATACTTTCGCTAAAAATTGCAACACATCCTCCTTATAATAATTTAGCGGCGCAAGGAGCAAAATTAATTTATATTAATAAAATACCAGGTTGGTTTCACGCACCAAAAGCGTCAAGCACAGCCGCTACTTATTGGCAAAAAATAGCTACAACAGCCAGTTCTACAATGCTTGACGATGCTCTGGCACAAAAGCCGACATTCGTTTCCATTAATGCTGGAGCCGTTGACGTAATGAGATTTGCGAAATCAGGAGGCGGTCAGGACCCTGCCGGTGATGACGATATGATTACACCGCAGTCGGAATTTCACGATAGCCTTTATTCCATATTAAATGCGTTAACAGGAAGAGGAACGGGAACCGCATTAAAACCTGCAAATCCTGCTAACCATGTAAAAGGAGTTATCCCCAATTTAATTGATCTGAATTCTTTCCCTTACGTAACATATATCAAATGGAATGGATTGATATTAGACGCCGCAGGAGCTACTGCCCTTAATACTTTTCATAACCATCAATTCAATTTTCATGCAGGTGCAAATGCTTATGTAATTCAAGATGGTTCTGCCCTAAATGGGAAAAGACAAATAAAATCAGATGAATTTATATTAATTGAAATACCGCAGGATTCATTAAGATGCCATTCTTTAGGAGCGCAATTACCTATTTGGAGCAGATGGGTATTGGATGCCGCAGAAATTAACATCATCAATACAACAGTAGCAGAATACAATTCCATAATTAAAGCTGCTGCCTTAGCGTATAATTTTGCTTTTGTTGATGCCAATACTTCTTTTCATGCAATTAAAACCGGAACTCAATTTGAAGGTATAACCTTAAATGCACAACTTGTAAACGGTAATTATTTTTCATTGGATGGGCTTAATATAGGTCCTTTGGGGCAAGCGGCATTCGCTAATAATTGTATTGTAGAAATCAATAAACTATATGGTTCAACTATACCAATGGCAGATGCTAATCAATATAAGGCAGTAATTTTCCATTAAAAAACCATTTCAGAAAACAAAAAACCGATACATAAAATGTATCGGTTTTTTTTATGCTTTGCCTTTGTAAATATATTTTTTAGTCTAATATTTCAAAGCCAACACAATTCTCGACTATTTATATCATCATATCTTCAAAAATCTGATCCTGCATGCTTCCCGCGTTTCTCGACTACGCTCGAAATGACTGCGCACGTGGTCATTTCGAGCGTAGTCGAGAAAGTGTTAGGTTTTAATACGGCTATTTCAAATAATACCATGCAACGACTTCCCTTTTACTCCAAGGGAATCAACGAATCTTTCAATTTTAGGATCTTTGATTAATGGAGGTGCGTGATGTGGTTTGATACGCGCATCAATTATCAATGAACCTTTACAACCCCAGTGTTTATTTTCCACAAAACTATTTATTCCGTATATATCGTGCGAAGGGTTGCTTCTGGTAAACGTAACCCATAAAAAATTATTTAACGTTTGTGAAACAAACTCACTATCATCACAAATAATAATTAAAGGAAAACCTTTGAAAAATTGCAGATTGCTTGATGATAGCTGATCAAATTTTTCGATTTCATTCTTTGCATTTTGAGCATCAGAATATTTTGAACCTTTCACGGAAATCACTCCGGGCATCACTATACGCGGATCAGAAAAATTTTCAGGCAAAGAAAAATCACTTGTGAATGTTGTACCTAATTCGCATTTTTTTTCTCCTGCAGCTGCGATAACAACTTTACTTCCGCTATTTAAATCGGTACCACTATAATCTAATGTATCAATGGTAGTGCGTGTATGAAAATGCAGATCTCTTGTCCAGTCAGCACGTTCAAGAACATGCATAAAATAATCCTTTACATTATGCGTGGTTATTTTAGGATTGTCTTCACCGGCAATAATGAAAAGATATTTTGCCAAACTCAATTGACCTTTACCAAGTATATGATTTGCAATGGTTAAAATTTCCTGTGGTTTACGCTCGTTGCTATAAGGTGTGTAACGCTCACTGCCAATGGCTAACAACAGAGGATGAACACCTGAGGCATCAACTGCATACACATCTTTTAGTCCGGGAATTTCCTTCGGAATAGCAGCTCCTGTTATTTCATAGATCAATACACCAAAACTGGTATCCTCCTGCGGTGGCCTGCCAACAACTGTAAAGGGCCATATGGCATTATTGCGATGATACACTTTATGAACGCGCATCAAAGGGAAATTATGTTTTAAACTGTAATACCCCAAATGGTCGCCAAATGGACCTTCCGGCTTATTTTCATTCGGAAATACTTCTCCTGTTATTACAAAATCCGCATCCGATGCAATACAAAAACCATCATCATACGTATAACGAATTCTTCTGTTACCAAGCGCACCTGCAAACGTGAGTTCGCTCATTCCTTCCGGCAAAGGCATTACAGCACCTAATGTGAGTGAAGGCGGACCACCAACAAAAATGCTTACTTTAAGCGCTTCACCTTTAAAATTTGATTTTGTCTGATGCACACCGATACCTCGATGCAGTTGATAATGCAAACCAACTTCTTTATCAGGAATATATTCGTTGCCACTTAATTGTATTCGATACATTCCTAAATTGGAATTCATCACACCCGGCTTATCAATATCTTCGGTATATACAAGTGGAAGCGTTACGAAAGCTCCGCCATCATTTGACCAGCATTTAATTTGTGGCAATTGAGAAATGGTTGTTTGATTTTGTAAAACAGGATTGTTGAATCTTGATCTTTTCGGTAACGCGGAATATGCAGTTAGTCCAACATTTGAATATTTAAAAGGGTGTCTGATCGCCTCTAAGGGATCATTCTTCAGATCAATAAGTATTTTAATTTTTTCAATTGTATCTCTGAAAATAAATTTACTTCGTTCCAAAGAACCATATAAATTGGATACCGCTTTAAATTTGCAATCCTTGATATTTTCAAACAAGATCGCTGGACCGTTATTTTCAAATACCCTTAAATGGATGGCAGCCATTTCTAACTCAGAACTCACTTCTTCTTTTACACGAATTAGTTGTCCGTGTTTTTCCAGATCATCAACACACTCCTGCGTATTTTTATATCCCATAAGAAGATGTTGTTATTTTGCCTCTTCAAACATTTCTTGCATTGCCCCTAAATAGTAGGAGTCCCAGCCATCTGAAATGCTATTTACAAATTTCTCAGGAACCTCTTCATGCAAAAGATCGACAATTGTTTTTTTGTCTTTCACTTTAATAGTGAATGTTACTTTCGAAGGTTTATCCCACTGATCATAACACCATTCCTGAACCAACTTTTTATTTTTTGTAACTTCTAAATTTGAACCAAACATTTGTCCACCCCACAATGAAAATTTATCACCCACTTCTGCACCCATTTTTGCTTCATCGCCCGACCATTCCTGAATTAATTCCGGATTTACCAATGCTTCAAATACCTCTTCAGGCGTGGCATTCATCTCGTATGATTTTTGAATTGTTGGCATATTTTTTTATTTAATTATTTAGATAAAAGTAAATTTAGTAATATTTTTATCATTTATCATATTGAACGCTTGAAACATCTTTTATTATGATCCATTGCTGCGCTCTGGATGACAAATTCCATGTTAAGCATTTACCATTCTCTGACTTACCGCTTCGTATAAAATTATTCCTGTTGCAACTGAAACATTCAATGAACCAATTTCACCCATCATTGGAATTTTTGCTTTTGCATCCGATTTTTGAAGATACTCATTTAAAATCCCGTCTTCCTCTGAACCAACAATAATGGCGGTAGGTAGAGTAAAATCCATTTGGTAATAATAGTCGGTTGCTTTTTCGGTACAAGCAATAATTTGCAGTCCGCATTCTTTTAAATAATCAATTACCGATTTCAAATTTTCTTCACGACAAACAGGAATTTTATGCAAAGCTCCTGTTGAAGTTTTTATAGCGTCCGCATTAATTTGTGCAGCACCATGCGCAGGTATTATTATTGCCTGAACGCCTGAACACTCAGCAGTACGGGCTATAGCACCAAAATTACGTACGTCGGTTATTCTGTCTAAGATCAAGATCAAAGGATTTTTTCCTTCATCAAAAAGAGTTGGTAAAATATTTTTAATTTTTTTGTAACTAATCGCTGATATGTATCCAACAACACCTTGATGATTTTTAGTAGTCAGGCGGTTTAATTTTTCAACCGGTACGTATTGAAACGCGACATTGTTTTGTTTTAGCAAGCCCATCATCTCGCTAAACAATTCACTTTTCAAACCACTTTGAACTAATAATTTATCTATTTCCTTACCTGCACGTACCGCTTCAATAACTGGTCGTAAACCAAATATTAAACTTTCTTCTTCTTTTTTTTGTTGTTTTGTTTGCATGTTTTGTTGTTTATAAAGCCTCACCCCCAGCCCCTCTCCAAAGGAGAGGGGAAACTGTGTATGAAGTACTGTGTGTAACTATCTCTTTTTTATTTTCAACTATCGATGTCGTACTTATTAACTATCGCCCCCTCTCCTTTAGGAGAGGGGATTAAGGGCTGAGGCTAATCCTCCAATACTCTACCCTGCCGCCAAACATCAACTGACATAAACCATGATTGTTTATAAAAAGGAGAACGCTCCAATGTAAAATCATTATCAGTAAATGGGTTGTTGACTTTTAAAAATGAATACGAAAGTGAATTAACATTATTTTCTTCTCCGTAAATCCATGTTTCAGAATTCTCGGTTCTATAGGTTATAGTTGGCGAGCCGTAAATCAAAAAAATCATCCCCCTATCAGTTTTCCAACCTTCAATATACGATGAAAAATATTGGTTCGCTTCTTGTACACGACTATAATATTTCCTGATCACATCCCTAGCCCTTTCATGATTGCTAGTGCTATTTAACCAAAATTTTTCAAAGGCGGCTTTTTTATTGGGGTTTGTATTTAACTCATCAAACTCCAGCCTTGAGGTTATGTAACGTAAGGGGGGAACCATATCTTCCGCTTTTTTTATTTCAGGAAAGGTATCTGAAAAATTAAATAATGTTAAACCTTCGTGAGAAGATGAGTCGCATTGAAAATGATAAAATCCCTTTTTGTTCGCGGTAAAATTTATTATTCCATCAGGTGATAATTTAAGTATAAAAATACTGTCTTCTTTGTATTGAAATGGCTTTGGTAACATATCTGAGAAGGGAGGCGCAGCCAAAGGAAAGTTCCGGTTATAATACCGTACATATATTTTTTCAGGCATTCTGATTTTGTAATGAATAGTAAGTTTTTCTCCTAATTTTATGTAATTTCGAAACAGTGGGACATCTGTATCAGCTGATTTAACTATAAAATTCTGACGATTTAAATCATTCTCCTTTTGAATTGCAATAATTTTTGTAACACTGATATTACGATTCAGATCGGTTATGATAACATTTAAAAAATAGTTATTGGGCGCTTTCGAAATAAGATTAATTTTTCCTATTAAGTATTTGTCAGCATTATCATTATTGATATCAACAAGGCGAGAGGAGGAGCTATCTATTATTTCTTTTGAATCGTAAGATGGTAATAAACGATAAGAAATTAACACGTTGGAAGAAAAATTAATACCATCCGAACGTGTATATAATAGTTCTTTGCTGCTGATCTTAAAATGCAATTCGGATAAAATGTCACTCAAATGAAACACAGAAAATAGAGGGTGAATAGTATTTACATCATGTTTGTATGGTGATGTTTTTGTAGTTGCAACGGTTTTTCGAGGTGATCTGCAAGAGGTCATTATCGATAGAGCGGACAAGAATAAAATTATTTTTTTCATTACAAATCGCTATCATCAGTTAATAGTGAAGGCTCGTCATTATCTATAAACTTAGACGGAATTTGTTTTTCATTTTCCTCTGGCAAATCGCTTTCGTTAGAACGCTTAACTAATTTCGGATCAATTGATTTGGAAACTTTTAATCCGAGTTTTTTCAGATTCTCAATTCGTCGCACTACATTTCCAGTGCCGGTCGACAATCTGTTCATAGCTGTTTGATAAGAATCTTTACTGGAATCCATTTTCTTGCCAACCTCAATCATTGCTTCTGTAAATCCAACAAACTTTTCATACATCGCTGCTGCTTCATCAGCAATTTGCAAAACATTTCGATTTTGCAATTCCTGTTTCCAGAAATTATCTACCGTGCGAAGTGTTGCCAACAAAGTTGTAGGAGAAACAATAACAATATTTTTATCGAACGCATAATTGAAAAGTTCTCGGTCATTTTGTAACGCTGTAGAAAATGCAGGTTCGATTGGCATAAAAAGTAAAATAAAATCGAGTGTATTGAGTTGATAAATTTTCTGGTAATTTTTATCGCTGAGATCCTTGATGTGTTTTCTGACAGAAGCAACGTGTTCTTTTATCGCAACAACTTTTTCATCTTCATTTTCCGCAGACGCAAATCGTTCGTAAGCAACAAGTGAAACTTTTGAATCAACAACAAGGCTTTTGTTTCCAGGAAGATCAATGATGACATCAGGTTGAAATATTTTTCCATCTTCACTAGTAAATGATTTCTGTGCACGATATTGTTCATCTTTCCGCAATCCTGATTTTTCAAGGATGCTTTGTAAAATCATTTCCCCCCAATTGCCTGCAGATTTATTTTCTCCTTTTAAGGCGTTCGTTAAATTTTGTGCATCCTTGCTGAGTTGCTGATTTTTTTGCAAGAGTTCTACCAATTGATGTTTAAGAGCAGTTCGCTCCTTTGTTTCATCGCTATAGACTTCATTCACTCTTTTCTCGAAGTCTTTTATTTTTTCTCCAAGTGGTTTCAGAATATCATCAATCTGTGTTTTATTCTGTTCAGTAAACTTTTTCGAGTTGTCATTTAATATCGTATTGGCAATGTTTTTAAACTCGGTAGTAAATTTTTGATTAATGTTTTCGAGTTCGGATTTAAGTGTGGCTAATTTTTCTTTTTGATTTTCAAATGCTTCTTCTGCCTTTGCCAGTCGAATATTTGCGTCATTTAATTTTTTCCGATGTTCAGTCAACTCATCTGAAATCTCTTTTTTTGAATCCACAGCATTTTTTAATTTTTCATCGGCAGCAATTTTCTCCTTTTCCAGTTCAACAATTTTTGTATCCAATGCTGATGTGTCATGATTTGCATTTTGTTTTGATTTGAAAAACAAAAATGCAATCACCAAGCCAAAAATACAACCTACTGCTATAAATAAAAACTCCATTTATTTTTAATTTTATCGAATGCTAATTTACGGATTAATTTGCTTGTTTGGTTTTGAATTATTTGTTTAGGTAATTTAAACCACATAGAAACATAGGTTTAATTTTCAGGTGTTTATTCTAACTGAGTTTTACATAGTTTTGAAGCTATTCTTCAAATTTTCACAATACTTATCAGATGAATACACTCTATGCAAAAATTTATTTTTCTATGTAAAACTTCTTTTTAATTTATTGGGTAATAAAGTTTTATTAACTATGTTTCTATGTGGTTAAAAAACGACAGCGGCTAAAAATAATTCACGATACCAAAACTAATTTTTCCATTTCCTAACTGAATAGGATTATTAAATTGCTTGCCGAGTGCATAATTGAGAGAAAAAATACCACCCTTTGTTTCAAAACTAATACCTGTTCCAAACCCGTAAGGAGTATCGTGTACATACTGATTCGAACTATTATTTTCGTACCATGCACCGTCACCAAACACATACAGATAAGAATTTTTCTCTAGAATAAAACGGTACTCCAACGTAAAAATAGAATATGCTGATGCGAAAATAGATTCAACATTAAATCCTCGCAATGTATTTAAACCACCAATACGGTACAATTCATTTTGAAAAATATTTTGTCCGTATATAAACGCGGACTGATTTCCAACTTTAATTGTGCTTCTGCCTATTATCGGAATAAATATACTTCCGGAGAAATCGCCGGAATACTGACCTGTTTTAAGTTCTAATTTATTATATACCACAGGATTCACATTCGGATTTTTTTTAATGGTTTTTGTTCCGGCACTTCCATTTATCACAACAGAAAAGCCTTTTCTGGGATTTAAACGATAATCTAATTTTTCATATTTTAATCCGATACCATACATATTTGCGTAAACATCGGCATAAGTTGGCAAAGTAGTTATATACTCCAAACCTTTCGTAGAAAGTAATGAAGAAGATTTATTGCTGTAAAATATTTTAATATAATTACCACCATTTAAAATATGTTGCAACCCAATATTTTGAGTTACCTCCAAAAATGTTGTATCTCTTTTATACAGTTTGAAATTATAATCAACACCAAAAGGAGTGCGAAATATGAAAGGATATACCAAACGTAATATTAAATCCTGGGTTTGCGTTTGAAGTCGGTCCCATGTAAAATCAATTAATTCACCTTTACCCAATCCATTTTGTAATTTAAGATGAGCATTACCTGTTAATAATATATTTCCTGTTTTAGCATTAGGTAAAATTCCAACAATACCATCAAATTGGCTGGCATTTTTTTTATCGAGGTACAAAACAAGTTTGTTAAATCTTTTAGTGAAATTTATAGTTGCAGGTTTGGAGGAATGAACAAAAGTCAACTCTGCAATGCGGGTATTTACTTTTTTTAATTTTGATTCGTCATACAAACTACCAGGTTTAATTCCCAAATAATTGTAAATATAAACCGGTGCAATTTTTGCCGTTCCTTTAATGACTATGCTATCAATTATTTTTTCTTCATTTTTTGTAAGCTTAAGTTGCGCTGAAATACTATCCGCTGAAATTACAATGCTATCCAGCTTTACAGAAGCAAATGGGAAGCCATTGTTTTCAAAATATGTAATCAGTTTTTCCTGAACCCGCTTTACATCTTTAAAATAAACCGGCTTTTTGCTGTATAACTTTTCACGAAAACCAATTTCACTCAATACTCCTTCGTCAACATTTCCTTTTTTTAAATACGCCCATTTATATTGCGCACCTATATTCAAAAAAGCTTTCTGAATTACTGAATCACCAATTATACTATCATAAGAAGCAGTTAAATAGGCGTTATCATATAAAGTGAACAGGACTTTTTGCAATTCTTTTTCGCGTTCTGTTTCGGAAGAGAATGTTTTATTGTAGGAAATTTTTTTGAGCAATGCCGGATCTTTTAATGACTGGATCTCTAATACATAATTCTGTTGCGCAAACAGCGAAGCGCACATGCATAAAAAAAAGGAAATCAGAATTACTTGTAAACGCATAGTGTGGTAGGATGGAACGCTGATTTTTATGATTGTTATGAAAAAAAAATGATTTATGTTTTTGTTAAAAAACTATAATCTTAATAAATCTTCTACTATACAATTCAAAATCTTAATTTATCTTAAAAATCATAAAAATCTACGTTCTATTAAGTATTACCGTATCTCAGCCCCGGCCTTTTCCTGATACGTTTTGATCAACTTCTCCATGATCTTATCGATCTGCTTATCAGTGAGGGTTGCTGTTTCATCTTGCAAAGTAAAACTCAAGGCATACGATTTTTTTCCGGCAGGTAATTTGTCACCTTCGTAAACATCAAATAAATTCACGTTTTTTAAAATGCTTTTTTCAGATTGATAGGCCAATTGTTCCAATTGTTCAAACTGAATTGCTTTATCGATCAACAAGGCTAGATCTCGTCTTACTTCAGGGAATTTAGGCACTTCAGTATACATCACACTCGTTTTCTTTACAGCATCGATTATCAGATCCCAATTAAAATCTGCATAAAATACTTCTTGCCTGATGTCCATTAATTTTAAAACAGATCTGGCAACAGAACCAAATTCAACCAATGTTTTTTTATTCCAATTGAATGCTAATCCATTTGAAAATGTATCATTGTCCAGTTCGCTTAACTTTACATCATTAATTCCTAATCGCTCCAAAATAGCGACTACATGACCTTTCAAGGTATAAAAATTAACAATTTCTCTTTTTGAATTCCAACTTTCTTCCTCTTTACGTCCGGTAAGTAAAACAGATAAATGTTTTGTTTCAATATACCCGCCCGAACGAATGCCCGCCTGAATGACAAGGTCGGGCAGGGATTCGTCCATTCGGGCAGGCTTTACAGCTTCTCCACCTTTCACAGCCATATAGGTTTTACCAAATTCGTACAATTTCAGATCTGCATTTTTACGATTTTGATTGTACGCGATCGTTTCTAGTCCACTGAATAAAAGTGTTTGACGCAATACGTTCAGATCACTACTCAAAGGATTCATCATGGCAACACTTCTATCAGGATCCAATGATTGTAAACTTTTTGCATAGTCGCCTTTGGTAAGTGATAAACACATCATTTCCGAAAAACCATTGTTCGTCAACAACTCAGAAACTGTATTTTGTATTTTTTCCTTATCCGGTTTTTCAGCAAATTGAATGGAGGAATTTAACGTTTCGGGAATTTCCACATTGTTGTAACCATATATCCTCAATACTTCCTCGATCACATCTTGTTCGCGCTGAACATCCACTTTAAACGGAGGAACAGAAAGCAACAATGCATCATGACCTTCGTGTTCTATTTCAATGCCAAGCGATTTTAAAATATCTTTTATGATCTCCGGATCGATATGCTTGCCTATTAAACGATTGCAATGTGCAAAGGAAAATGGTACTTTAAAATTGTCAATTTTCTTTGGATAGATGTCAATAATATTTGATGAAATTTCTCCACCTGCAATTTCCTTAATTAATATTGCTGCGCGTTTTAAGGCGTAAACAGTCATGTTCGGATCCGTACCTCGTTCGAAACGAAAAGTAGCATCCGTTTTTAAACTATGACGCTTTGATGATCTGCGAATAGATGTTGAATGGAAGTAAGCACTTTCTAAAAAAATATTTTTTGTTGATGAAGTAACGCCCGATTCTATTCCGCCAAACACACCTGCAATGCATATTCCTCCTTCTGCATCGCATATCATCAGATCATCTGCAGATAATTCACGTTCCACTCCATCCAATGTTTTGAATTTAGGCAAGCCAATCTCTTTTCTAATGTTATTGAGTTCTTTATCGAGAGAGTTGAATTTTTTTACAATAATTTTATTGCCTTTTATTTTATCCGCATCAAAGGCATGCATTGGTTGTCCTAATTCATGCAACACATAATTAGTAATATCAACAATATTATTGATGGAACGTACACCGATTGCTTTTAATCTGTTCTTCAACCATTCCGGCGATTCAGCAACCGTTATGTTAGAAATTGTTAATCCCGAATAACGCGGACAAGCAACCGAATCTTCTACAATAACTTCTATTTCCAAATTAGTTGAATCAATGTTAAACGAAGTTATGTCCGGAAGATTCAAAGATTTGTGATCAATGTTTTTATCAGTCGATCCGCCTTTTTTCGCAGATATTAAATCTCTATTACAATTAAAAACAGCAACCAGATCTCTCGCAACGCCAACATGTGAAGCAGCGTCAGCGCGATTAGGAGTTAAACCGATCTCCAGCACATAGTCCTCTTCTACTTTAAAATATTCTTTTGCAGGTGCTCCGATTTTTGCATTCGCATCAAGCACCATAATGCCTTCATGTGATGAGCCCAAACCTATTTCATCTTCTGCACAGATCATTCCTTCCGAAAGTTGTCCGCGTATTTTTGATCTTTTAATTTCAAAAGGTTCACCAACACTTGGATATAACATGGCTCCTATTGTTGCTATCACTACTTTTTGTCCTGCCGCTACATTGCTTGCACCGCAAACAATATTCAGCAATGTTCCTGTTCCAATATCAACAGTAGTTACACTTAAACGATCAGCATCAGGATGTTTTTCTTTGGTGATCACTTCACCAATTACCAAGCCTTCCAAACCGCCTTTTATCGATTCGAACTTTTCAATGCTTTCCACTTCAAGTCCGCAATCGGTTAATAATTTACCTGCTTCTTCTACCGGTAGATCATTGCTTATATTGGGAGCATCAGATAAATATTCCTTCAGCCAATTATATGATATTTTCATTTTACTATGTTAAATCGTTTCAATTATTGGGAGAGAATAAACCTCGCCCAAATCCATAAGTAGTGCAAAAATAAGAAATTAATCGAAGTATATATTAGGAAAAAGCAGTTTACAAATCATCATTTTACCGGCCGAAACAATAATAAATGCTTAATTTCGGAAGCCTTTTTACACATGACGGGATTTGTAAAAAAAACAATTTTGATGATGAATAAATTAATTGAATACTATACAAACAAAATTGTTGATCTCAACAAACAAATTGCTTTTCAAAAAAGCAGGATCAATATCGTATTCTATAGTAGATTGATCGCATTCATTGCGGCAATAGGATTATTCCTTTATCTCGTCGGAAATCATTCTGCCTTAGCTTTCATCATCATTTCAATTACAATAATAGTTTTTCTTTTTCTTCTGAATTTTGAAATTAAAACATCAAGAAAAATAATGTTTTTAAAGAATCTTATTAAAGTAAATGAACTCGAAATCGATCTGTTAAACAATAATTACGAAAAACTAAATGAAGGAAATGAGTTCATTGATAAACATCATAATTTCATTGCAGACCTCGATATTTTTGGAAGGAGATCTATTTTTCAAATCTTAAACAGAACATCCACTTATTCAGGAAGAACGAAGCTTGCAGGATGGCTCACTAATCCCATTGAGATAAAAAATGAAATACTTCTGCGACAAGAAGCTATAAAAAACCTTGCCGAAAAACCGGACTGGTGTCAGCACTTTATTGCCTTGGGATTTGCAAATAAAGAGGAAGCATCCGATAAAGATATGATTCAGGAATGGCTTGATGAAACAAATAATTTCTCAACAGCATTTTTAAAAACAGTTTCAATACTATTACCAATACTTACAATCCTTGCTCTTAGCCTGTATTTAGTTGGTATCATTAACTCTTCTGCGTTTACAATTCTATTTTTTATTCAATTACTAACTGTTGGATCTCGCACAAAAAAAATAAATCATGTACACGATAAATTGAGTCGAAAATTTGATTCCATAGAAAAGTATCGCGCACTTATCGCATTAATTGAATCTGAACAATTGGATGCAGCCATTTTAAACAATTTAAAAGCGAATTTCAAGAACAGTGAAGAAGGTGCGAGCAATGATATTAAGAAGTTGAAAAAACTAGTAGATACGCTGGATGCAAGGATGAACATTATTGTTGCACTTCTTTTGAATGGCACTTTAATGTGGGATATAAATGTAATGCAGAAGATTGAAAAATGGCGCATCAAACACAAAACTAATTTTTTAAAATGGATAGATGTTATCGGAGAATTTGATGCATTTATTAGTCTTGCGTTGTATGCTTATAATAATCCAAACTATGCGTTTCCTGAAGTGAATACTGATAAATTTATCATCAATGCAGAAAATATCGGGCATCCATTGATCAATAGAAATAAACTGGTAAAAAATAATTATCACATGGAAGGCTTGCCAAAAATCGATCTATTGACGGGCGCAAATATGGCAGGCAAAAGCACTTTCCTGAGAACTATTGGTGTTAACCTCACCCTTGCTATGGTTGGCGCTCCGGTATGTGCTACAAAATTTAAATTTACTCCAATATTATTATTTACAAGTTTAAGAACGAACGATTCTTTACAGGAAAATGAATCATTTTTTTATGCCGAATTGAAGCGTTTACATTTATTGATCGAACATTATAAAAAAGGTGAACCTGTTTTTTTCTTATTAGATGAGATATTAAAGGGCACCAACTCCAAAGACCAACATGCAGGTTCGGAAGCCTTGATCAAAAAAATAATTCATCTAAATGGTACCGGAATTATTGCCACACACGATGTTGAATTATCTAAACTGAGTTTAACATATCCCAATAATGTTCGAAATTTGTGTTTCGAAATAACCATTAATGATGATAAATTAAATTTCGATTACAAAATAAAAGAAGGTGTTTGCTCTACTATGAATGCTTCTTATTTAATGAAGAAAATGGAGATTACTGATTAAGAATAGAACGCAGATCTTCATGATTTTTAAGATAAATCAGGATATAAAAATAAAAAAGATGTTTGATTCTAAAAAAATAAAAATCATTTTAAATCTTAACAATCATAAAGATCTGCGTTCTATTCCTTATGAAATCCTGCTCCAATTGGTTTTATTACTATTCATCGTAGCAAAGTAATACGCAAGATTACTATTTTCAGATTGTTCAAGATTCGGATCTTCCGACAAAATTTCAATCACCATATTTCTTGCAGCATGTAAAATTTGTCCATCCTTCGCCAGATCAGCAATATTCAGATCCAACACACCACTTTGCATCGTGCCCGACATATCACCGGGACCGCGTAATTTCATATCCACATCCGCGATCTCAAAACCATCGTTCGTTCGAACCATCGTATCCATACGCAATCTACCATCGCTGCTTAATTTATACGAGGTCATCAAAATACAATACGACTGCTCTGCACCGCGCCCAACACGCCCACGCAACTGATGTAATTGTGATAAACCAAAACGTTCGGCACTTTCAATCACCATTACGCTGGCATTCGGAACATCCACGCCTACTTCAATCACAGTAGTTGCAACCATAATATTTGTTTCGCCTTTCACAAAACGTTGCATTTCATATTCCTTCGCATCCGCTTTCATTTGTCCGTGTACAATGCTTACCTGATATTGCGGTAAAGGAAACGCACGCGTGATACTCTCATAACCATCCATCAGATCTTTGT
>PLYN01000001.1 GCA_003151815.1 Bacteroidota bacterium
TCTAAATTTTGGGGAGCATTACACACTGAAGTTACCTAAATAACCTCTGACGTTACGTCCCTATGTTGAAGTATTACCTAATTAAATGCGACACTTACCTAAATAAGCACTGAAGTTACCTCGAAAACCCCTGAAGTTACGTAATTATATCAGTAATTTACGTCCAAAAGCCCATGCGTTACGTCAATATGTCCATGTCATACGTAGAAAACGCCTATAGCTACCAAAAAAGCGCATTTTCTTATCGAAAATTCAATATTTAGGTTTCCAGTTTCCCTCTTTTCTTCTTAATAGCGGCAACAGTGGAATGAGCTTTTTTTATCAAATAACTAATACGCTCCGATGAAGGAACATTTTTTATTTCCTCATAAAGCTTTTCCTTCCATTCCCAAACTTCTGTCTGCGCTTTTGAAACTTTAGCCTGCATAGTATATAAGTTCTAAAGGAGTAATAATTCTGAATTCGCTAAGGTAATGATTCCTCATATTAATAATCCTGATTTGTTGCTCCTTATTGATATTCGCAAGGTGCTTATAATTCCAGCTTACAAGATACGGAATTTGCTTGGTTACCGCAACCGCAACGTGCAAAGCATCCATGTATTTCTTTTCAGGAATTATTTTTGCTTCCATGTACTGCTGAGCCAATTCCTGAATCTCTTTTTCATTGTTTAATTCAACAAATTCAAGAGAATAAGTTTGCGTAACACCAATCAACTTTTTCCTCTTTTCCTCATTCGTTGTTTGTTCTATTTCATCAATTACAAAATCAGATATATATGTTTCATAAATACCTGTCTTAATAAAATTATCAAACAGTTCGATAGTAACCGCCTTATTCTCCGGTGCATCATCAGCAAACAGGAAATTGATAACCGAAGTATCAAGATATATTTGAATTCGCTTATTCATATTTATTTCTATATCATTCCTTAACAAACCTCTTAACAACGCTCCCATTCTCCGATTTCATTTCAAGAAAATAAATCCCTGCCGCAAGGTTTTTAATGTTCACACGTATATCGCTGCTCCACTTTATTTTTTCTTCCTGCATAGTTTCCCCAAGCACATTCATTACTGATACTGTTAACGCTTCATTTTGAAAAGATGAAGTATGAATAGTGAGTTGGTTCGTGGCGGGATTTGGATAGATAGATATGCTTGACGCATCAATGCTAAGAGAAGGAATGCCGGCGGGAATGTGAGTCGAAATAAAGTTGCCAACTGCTTCAGGATAATAACCAACAGTAATTGTAGCTGAAACAGTATTGGTAACTGTATTTATTACACTAATCGTACCTACACTATCAGAATTCGTAACATATACCTTACTTCCATCAGGGCTTACAGATACACCAGTAGGACCATTACCAACTGGAATTGTAGCCGAAACAGTATTGGTAGCGGTGTTTATTACACTCAATGTCCCTGTACTATCATTATTCCAATTCGTAACATACACCTTACTTCCATCGGGGCTAACACAAATACCAGTAGGGTCATGACCAACTGTAATGGTAGCCGAAATAGTATCGGCAGAAGTGTTTATTACACTGACTGCACCATCATAATAAACATTATCCGTAACATACACTTTACTTCCATCGGGACTAACAGATAGGAAAAGAGGAGCAGAAAAAAGGTTATGACCACTTGGAGAAACTGTAATGGTTGTCGAAACAGTATTGGTAGCGGTGTTTATTACACTTACTGTATTGTCCATCCAATTCGCAACATATACCTTACTTCCATCGGGGCTAACAGATACACCTTCAGAATAAGAGCCAACTTCAATTATAGCCGAAATGGTATCTGTAGCAGCATTAATTACACTTACTGTATGAATAAAAGAATTTGCAACATATATCTTACTTCCATCAGGACTAACAGATACACCGACAGGATTATTATAAGTACCCAATGTAATTGTAGCCGCAACAGTATTGGTGGAGGTGTTTATTACACTTACTGTATTAGCATTTTGATTCGTAACATATACCTTACTTCCATCAGAGATCACAGATACACCAATAGGAAGAGCACCAACTTTAATTGTATCAATAACCGTATTTGTAGCAACATTAATAACATATACATTACCATCCCAACCTGTTATATAAGCCGTTTGCGTCATCCCAATCATGCTCACAAGCATTAGAACTAAAGTAAAGAGAATTGGCAGCCTACTGTTACTTGCTTTACTATTGCTGATTTGTTGTAATTGTTTTTTCATTGTAGTTATTTGATTTTTAAAATTTATTCGATTTTTGAAAAATGGTTTATCCTAATTCATAAGTAGCAAATGAACCGTTAAAACGTATTTTAGAACTTTTATTTGATGCATCCTTGAATTCTAATATATTTTTCTTTATCAAAAGAAAAATGTCGTTATCCAGTTTTCGAATTGCCTCAAAGAAACTCTTAGCAATCTTCTCAAAATCTATGACTTCTTTTTTGGGATTAATCACATTCAAACCTTGCTCTATACCTATTCTGTAACCATCAGATTTTTTAAAACCAAATGAAATCTTGCACAAATATCCTTTATGGACAAGTTTATTTCTAATATCAAGGAAATGCTTCGTTAATAAATTACTTTTAAAATCATCGAACGCAGGTTTTAAAATGGAGATATGACCGCTTTCATTAAATTGTTTTTTTGATGCATTTTTTATTGAACAATAAAAGCTGTTGAAATCAGGTAACCTTGATTCTTCTTCTCTTGGCTTTTGATTAATCAATAAGTCCACTAAACAAACTAAAATATCAATTGATGTTTTAGCCGTTATAAAAAAAATGTATCCATAAAGAGCAATCAGAGGGTTATCCTGATGTTTCAAAGTTTCAATTTCATATGAACTGAATGTCAAACCAGAATTGTTTGGAATTTCATCTTCATCTGAAAAATTATTTAAAGTTTGGATTTGTTTATAAACGTTGGTGTATGCTTCAATAGTAAATTTTATTTGATTGAAATAACTTAATGCAAAGTTGTTCAAATTTTCAGCTAAAAGAATATTTTCAGTTGTAGATAATATTGAACAAAGACTACAAGTTGGTGATTGAAAAACTAAATCACCATCTTCATTATGTTCAAAGGCAAGTCCTTTTATACTTTTCATATGCTAATGCAATCTATGATACTTAAATCGTTATCTCAATCCCCGTATATACTATTTCATTAAGTGCCTTTAACTCCGATTGGCGAAGTTTCGCGCTTTGCATGGGTGTTAAGCAACTTCACTTTTCAAAACAACACAAAAGTAAAACAATCTTTTCGGTAATCAAGTAAATCACATTTCACCCTATCTCCGAAAGCCAACGCACTTGCAAGCACATTTTTATTTTTCCTCCACTTATTTTTTAATGAAGAAAAATAAAAAAGAGCTTGCAAGCCCACGCACGCGGCACAGCGTAACGGAGAAAGTGCTAACTTGCGACACCACAGCTTCGATTGAGAAACGGGCTGGCGATAACAAAAGGATTAAACGAAATTAAATCGGTAAAGCAACC
>PLYN01000046.1 GCA_003151815.1 Bacteroidota bacterium
CATTGGAAATATTGATGTGAACAAAAGAAAAGGTGGTGAAAAAGATTATCTTTTTGATGAATTGCTTTACAAATGCAGATTTTTGGTGGAAAGAACGAATGCTTGGTTAGATGCATTCAAAGCTATTTTAGTTCGTTTTGAAACAAAAAAAACTCATTGGAAATCACTAAATATATTGGCTTTTGCTGTGATTTTATTACGCCAACTTTAAACAACTTCATTTACAAGTTTTTAGTTTTATATAATGTTAGTAAATTGAATTCCTAAAACTTATCTTTTCAAACAACTTTTAATACGATAATAAAAGATATTCAGTTTCACTACCATAGATCCAATCATTTAAATCAAGAGCAATAAGGAATCATTTGACAAAAGATCATTCAATTCCGGATCTATTCAAGGAAATTTAAAAATGCGTATGGTAATTTTTTGTCCGGTGGGTTCTGACTTAAGAGAGGGGGAACATTATTTAACTTCAGGAACAAATGTTTTTTGGAAATCTTCAAATTTAGTATCCTTGTATTTACCGCTACCAAAGAATTTCAACACTGGTTCAAATTGATCCGCTTTATAATAGCCTTGCATAGTTTGTACACGAATTATTTCCTCATTCAAAAACACGATAGAAGGGTACATGAGTTTACTATCTAAAATGGATATCGCAAAATCGTGAACAGGACGCGGCGTACCTTCCGGACTATGATTTACAAACATATTGCCATTAAAGATAACTGAGTCGCGTGTTTCAGCATTAAACTTTACAGGATAAAAATGTTCGTTTAAGTATTTAGCTATAACAGGATGACCAAATGTATAAGCCGACATCATTTTACAAGGGCCGCACCAACTGGTATAAACATCCACCATTATCATTTTAGAATTTTTCTTTTGCAATTCTACAGCCTGACCAAACGTATACCAATGTACCGGTCCATCTGTTTCGTCGGAAGAAAATTTTGGAATTGAAGTAAAACTCTGAACTGTAATAAAAACAGTTAGGATACCGATTACAAAAAGTGTTTTTCTTATCATGGTTTGATTATTTTGAGTTCATGGTTTGTCAATAATTATTCCAATTCTTTTATTTTTTATTAGCACATTCCCTATTAAAAACATCAGCACATTAATTTGCACCATGCATCATCTTTAACAACTTACGCGACAGAAAAAACAAGATGATTGCTGCAATACCTGCCATCATAACAAATAACATAAAAAAATCGTACAAGTTAGCCATTTTACATCCCAGGAAATTAGTAACAATTCCATTTTCGGGATACAAGGCACTTAACATACCGGCAAATTTATTAGCGGTAGCCGACGATAAAAACCATACTCCCATTAACAAAGAAGCGAATTTTACGGGAGCTAATTTATTCACCATCGACAAACCAATTGGTGATAAAAACAATTCACCAAAAGTATGAATGATGTATAAATTAAATAACCACAACATGCTCACTTTAACACCCGGAACAGCATCTTTAACGCCCATTGCAATCACGGCATAACCGACAGCCAATAAAAATAAACCGATGGATTGTTTAACAGGTGATGAAGGTTCAATATTTTTTTTGCCCAGAAAAACCCATATTAAAGCGAACACAGGAGCAAATACTACAATGGCTACAGCATTGATGGATTGAAAATAACTTGCAGGAACATCTTTTATATACAAGCCTTCCGAAGGAATAATGATTATACAATAAATACATATTACCATGCAAATACCCAATAGAATTGCAAAAAGCGCCCTTACTCCTCTTTGTTCATTTTTCATTGTAGTTATTACTTTGTAAAATAAATAGCCAAAGATCGCGGTCAAAATGGTCAACAAAAACGATACTGCATTTTTTGAAATAACAGAATCTACTACTCTATCCGTTTGCTCCTCGGCGAAATAAGTTAAAGAGGCTCCTGCCTGTTCAAAGGCCGACCAAAAGAAAATTACAAAAAAGGCAACAATATAAATAACCCAAATACCATCTCTCTCTACTTTTGTTAATGATCTGTCGGATACTATTAATCCAGGTGCTGCAATAGTTAAAGAAAATATAAAAGAGCCAATTATATCTAAATCGGCAACAAATAAAAACACAAAAAACAACACAACAGCAATACCGCTCCATGCCAATATCTGACCTTTTGAAAAGTCTGATCTTATTTCTTCCATGGTATCAATACCTTGTGTGCGGACTGTTTTTTTAGGTTTACCGCCAATCGCTTCACCTTCCGGAGTAACGATATAATGATCCTTTAACCAAACAAATAAAACTAGGCCAACTAACATACCTATTCCGGCTGCAAGGAAGCCCCATTTAAAATCAGCAGGATTTCCGGTATCGCCCAAAGTGCCGCAAATTAAGGGCGACATAAATGCACCCAAATTAATTCCCATATAAAAAATGGTAAAAGCAGAATCGATGCGCCTATCCCCTTTCGGATATAATTGACCGACCATGGTGGAAATATTTGGTTTGAAAAAACCATTTCCAAAAATTAAAAATGCCAAACCTGCATACATTATTAAACTTGAGGTTCCAACTTGAAGATAAAACGTTCCGCTGGCAAACATTAAAAATTGACCTATGGCCATAAGGATACCGCCAATTATAATTGATTTGCGATTCCCCCAATACCTATCCGCCAGATACCCTCCAACCAAGGGTGTTAAGTATACCAAACCTGTGTAACTGCCGTATATTTGTGATCCCAAGGCTTTGTCGAATAACAAAGCTTTAGTTAAAAACAAGGTGAAAATAGCACGCATTCCATAATAACTGAAACGCTCCCACATCTCTGTAACAAACAATACATATAGCCCTTTCGGGTGTTTCAATTTTTCTTCCGCCATATAATCTAACGTTTTTTTATGCCCTTTTCATGTTAATAAAATCTGATAGTAATCCAATTTTGTTTAAACTATATTTGGCTACTTTTGAGCAAGCGAAAATATAAAAATCCATTCGATAAGGGTGTAAAAAATATATGAATTTCAACAAAGTTACATCTCAACTAATTCAGCATCTTCAACAAATTTCAGGAGAAGGTTTTGTTTTCGTTGACAATGAAAGCCTTAACAATTACGGTCATGACGAAACCGACTTTCATTTGTTTTTACCTGAAGTAGTTGTAAAACCAAGAACCCCGGAAGAAATTTCTGCCATATTAAAAATGGCTAACAAGGAATTTATTCCTGTTACGGTGCGTGGTGCAGGAACAGGTTTAACAGGTGGAGCGCTGCCGGTAAGAGGCGGTATTCTTATCTCTATGGAACGGTTCAATGAGATTTTAGAAATTGATACACATAGTCTGCAATCAACGGTAGAGCCCGGAGTAATAAACGAAATATTTCAAAACGCAGTAAAAGAGATCGGTTTATTTTATCCTCCCGATCCGGCAAGTAAAGGAAGTTGTTTTTTAGGAGGCAATGTTGCCGAAAGTTCGGGTGGCCCTAAATGTGTAAAGTATGGAACTACCAAAGATTATATTTTAAATTTAGAAGTTGTTTTACCTACCGGAGAAATTATTTATACCGGAGCCAACACTTTAAAAAATTCTACCGGATATAATTTAACCCAGCTGATAGTGGGTAGTGAAGGGACTTTAGGAGTAGTAACAAAAATAATCGTTAGACTGATCCCTCTTCCCAAACATGATCTGTTGATGCTTGTTCCGTTTAAAAGTATAGAACAATCCTGCGAATTTGTAAGCGAGGTTTTTCGTGCAGGCTTTACGCCAAGTGGAATGGAAATGATGGAACGTGATGCATTAATTATTGCAAGCAAATTTATCGATAGCTCTGCAGTAAAGGTAGAAGACGGTATTGAAGCTCATTTGCTGATAGAAGTGGATGGAAATGATATTGGAATTTTAACAAAGGATATGGAAGCCATTGCTGAATTGGCAGATAAATATGATGTTGGTGAAATTTTATTTGCTGAATCAACTGCACAAAAACAAGAATTATTTAAACTTCGAAGAAAAATAAATGAAGCCGTAAGAGCCACCACCATTAGTAAAGAACAAGATACCGTAGTACCTCGTGCTGAATTGCCTAAACTAATGAAAGGCGTAAAAGAGTTAGGCAATAAATATAATTTCAAAAGTGTTTGTTATGGCCATGCCGGTGATGGGAATTTACATATACGACTTATAAAAGGAGAGTTGACGGATGAACAATGGAATGGCGAACATATGAAAAATGCTATTTCTGAATTGTTTACGCTTTGCAAAAAATTAAAAGGAACAATAAGTGGTGAACATGGTATTGGCTGGGTTCAAAAGGGATATACGGAAATTGTTTTTTCAGAAAAAGAAATCGAACTTCAAAAAAATATTAAAAAAGTTTTTGATCCCAATGGGATATTGAATCCTGATAAGATGTTTGCATAAACGATGTGCTGATTAAAAATTTGCTGATGTGCTGATAAAATGGATGTGCTGATTAAGAATTAGTTGATGTGCTGATTAATATAAATCTTACTCAAACAGTTTTAATGTCATCCCAAACTAAATTTATTTTAAAATGAACACACTTGAATTGTACAAAAAAATCACAAAATTTCCTTTCGGAAATAGCATTTTTACTTTCTTCGTTTGCATCAAAGCGCCTTATTTCAAAACCATAAAACCCAAAATACTTCTTATGGAGGAAGGCAGGGTTGAAGCCACAATAACTCAACATCGCGCCATTCAAAATCATATTAAAACAATTCACGCAATAGCCGTTTGTAACTTGTGTGAATTAGCAATGGGGATGGTTGTTGAAGCTACAATACCAAATAATTTGCGTTGGCTGCCTACCGGCATGGAGATAAAATATTTAAAGAAAACAACAGGAACTGTTAAAGCCATCGCTACAGCAAAAAAAGAAGATTTTAAACCGGGTAATTTAGATATCAAGATCGATATCTATAACAGTAATAATGAAATTGTAGATACAGCGATAATTACTATAAACATTAAAGAAAAGTAAAATGGGAAACAGGATAACGTTTGAAGTACATAACGATGTTGCTTATATAACTATGAACAGGGTTGACAAATACAACGCGCTAGACCCTGAAATGTTTGATGAGCTTATAGAAGCTGCAAATAAGATCAAGAAAAACAAAACACTAAGAGCTGTGATCTTATCAGGCGCAGGAAAAGCTTTTTGCAGTGGTTTAGATTTTCCTGCATTTACCAAAGAAAAGAAAAAAGTATTTTTTGCATTTATAAAATCACCCTTTAAAAAGATCAATCTGTTTCAAGAAATAGCCTGGTGCTGGAGAGAAATTCCAATACCTGTTATTTCAGTTATACATGGTTTTTGCTTTGGTGGTGGAGTACAAATAGCCCTGGCTACCGACTTTAGATTTATAACTCCTGATTGTGAATTTTCAATACTCGAAGCAAAATGGGGAATGATACCGGATATGAGTGCTACCGTTACGTTAAGAGAACTCGTATCGATTGACCAGGCAAAATTGCTTACTATGACAGGCAGAATAATTTCAGGAACAGAGGCTCATCAACTAAACTTAGTAACAAACGTGAGCCTTGATCCAATGGCTATGGCTGAAGCTTTGGTGGAAGAATTAAAACAACGCTCGCCTGATAGTGTTGTTGCAACAAAAAAACTTTTTCACCAAACATGGTCGAGAAGCGAAAGTTATGCATTTGCCAGAGAACGAATGATCCAATTGGGTTTATTGCTAGGTAAAAATCAAGGCATTGCCATGAAAGCAAATTTCAAAAAAGGAAAACCTGATTTTTTGAACAGAAAATAATTAATTTCCATTACTCTATCACCAATTCATATTTACCTAAAAGCCCCTGCAATCCATCCTTAGAGAACTTTGCCTTTTTCATAAAATTAATTTCAGGATCAATATTATAATTATAGGCATTTGTGAAGTCTGTGCTTTTTAATTGTGTTTCGTTAAACACAGCTCTTTCTAAATTACAATTAAAAAATGCGGCACCTGAAAGATCGGAAGCAGCAAAATTAACTTCCTTTAAAGAACAATCTTTAAACTTTGTTTTGGGCATTTTTTTAGCCGCAAAAGAAGCGTAATCCAACATACAATTTTCAAAACCTGCACTGAACATAAAATCATTGCATTCAAAAAAATTAATGCCGATCAATTTACAATCTTTAAATTTCGCATCCGTCAACTTTGTTCTGTTAAGCTTTGCCATAGCCATATTACAGCCAACAAAACTACATTCAATAAAATTATTCGCTGATAAATTACTTTCCGAAAAATCACAATTATTAAAAATGCAGTTTTCGAATGTTAGATTTTTTAGATCTTTTTTTGAGAAAGATATCTTCTCGAATGTTTTATCAAGGTGATTGGTTGAATCCATTTTAATGTTTTATTTATCTTTGAAAGCCTGCGCACTTTCTCGACTCCGCTCGAACAATG
>PLYN01000018.1 GCA_003151815.1 Bacteroidota bacterium
TTAATTTATAATGCGTGTTGCCCTGTTTATCCATTAAAAAAATGTGTTTCCATTAAGACAAATCCCTGATATCGGCAAAGCTAATATCGGAATGAGAAGCCGTATATATGCATTTCCCGTTTTTAATCACAAGTACTTGCGGTGACTCATGTCTTACATTATACATACCGGCAATTTTATTGGAAAGAGATTGATGTTTAAGCAGATCTAAAAAATAAGTGGGAAATAGGTCACTTGCAAGATCCCAATTCCGCTCAAGGCGACTAAGTATCATGGAACTAATGGAACAACGGGTACTATGCTTAAAAAGCAAAACACCTTTAATTAACGGATCGAATGATCTTTGATTTATTTCTTCCAACTGATCTTCAGCAATAAGCGGCAACCAATCCATAAGATCAAGGATTAAATTGGTTTTGTAATTTGGAAAATTTCATTTATCTACTTTAGGAAATAAACACATCGGGTATGAGCCACCTAATGACTTATAGAGACAATACTAAACGAAAAAATACACCAAAATAGGTGTATTAATATTTTTTCATCTAAACAATACGATCAAAAACACTAATTATAGTGATTTGGCTGTTTTGTCGGTGATAGATTTACCGGTATCTATTTTATTTATTTTACCATATGCCGCGCAACGCGTGTGACCTGCTTTGCATGACACCATAACGGTATTAATAAAGACAACAGATAGAGCAATTACAAGAATCTTTTTCATGGTAGTTAAATAAAAATTATTTTGGTTTTTTATAATATATGCAAAGATATGATAATTCTTCACTCAGGCAAATGTCTGTTTAAAATATTTTATAAACAATTATTCAATGATAAGTATCCTTATTTTTTTGATCCTATCTTTGAATTCAAATATATATTCGGAATATGGATTCATTTAATTATACAATTCACGCAAGCTGGAACCGCTTATTAAAAAATCAATTTTCTGCACCTTACTTCAAAACACTCACCCAATTTTTGATCAATGAACGAAAACATTTTGTAGTTTATCCTCCAAAAGGATTGGTATTCGCAGCATTTAACCATACCCCTTTTGAAAATATAAAGGTTGTAATTATCGGACAAGATCCATATCATAAAAAAGGACAGGCCAACGGTTTATCTTTTTCGGTTAGTCCGGGTATTGCGAAACCTGCCTCCTTAATAAATATTTTTAAAGAGCTAAAAACCGATCTGGATATTCCAATCCCTCAGAGCGGAAACCTGGAGCCTTGGGCCGACCAAGGTATTTTATTACTCAATGCAACCTTAACAGTTCGTGAAGGTGAGGCAGGTTCTCACCAAGGGAAAGGATGGGAAACATTTACCGATGCGGTAATAAAAACAATATCGGAAGAAAAGAAAGGAGTGGTATTTTTACTTTGGGGACGATTTGCTCACACGAAAGAAGAATTAATTGATAAGAATAAACATTTTATTTTAAAGGCTGCACACCCTTCACCATTAGCTCGTGGGGCATTTTTCGGGAGTAAACATTTTTCAAAAACAAATGAGATTCTCAAAAAAGAAGGGCTGGAGCCTATTGATTGGAGGATTGAGTAGCTACAGCGAGCGAATAACAAAAATGGAACGCTGATAACGCTGATTATTAAGATTAAATAAGATTTTGTAGTTTTTTTAAGTACAGATAATTTAAGATTTTTTTTATCCTTTTTTTATCATAATTATCTGCGTCATCTGCGTTCTATTACTTTTAATTCAAATACGTTTTTGCTTTCTCCAACGCTTTTGCAATGCCTTGAGAATTATTGCCACCTGCCGTTGCATAAAATGGTTGTCCGCCTCCACTACCTTGAATTTCCTTCGCTATCTCGCGAATAATATTTCCTGCATTCAGGTTTTTATCTTTCACCAAATTATCAGAAATAATAATGGATAAACTTGGTTTGCCTTTTACATCAGCGCCTAACACCATAAATAAATTATCAATCTGACTTCGTATATCAAATGATAAATTTTTAATTGCATCGGCAGAATCCAATTCAATTTTTTCCGCGATAAAATTAATGCCATTTATTGATTGGGATTTATTCATCAATTCACCTTTTATGGTAACCGCTTTTTCACGCATAAAATGTTCAACCTGTTTTTGCAGATCGGAATTTTGCTCCATCAAACCTTGCAAGCTTTTAACAACGTCTTTTGGATTTTTCAACAATTCTTTTACTTCTTTTACTAAAGCCGTTTGCTCGTTAAAAAATGCTTCCGCTTTTACTGAGGTGATTGCTTCAATTCTTCGGATACCGGCTGCAACAGCTCCTTCGGAAGTTATTTTAAATAATCCAATTTGTCCGGTTGTTGGTACATGCGTACCTCCGCATAGTTCAATTGAATAATTTTTATCCCCGCCCGACTGAAGGTCGTCAGTCGTTCGGGCGGGAAATGTAACCACGCGAACTACCTCACCATATTTTTCTCCGAACAAAGCCATGGCACCGGTTTTTTTAGCATCATCAATAGACATTTCTTTTATTTCGGAAGAAATATTTTCACGTATTTTTTGATTTACGATAGTCTCTATTTCTGCAATTTGTTCATCTGTTACTTTAGAGAAATGAGAAAAATCGAAACGTAAATAATCATCGTTTACTAACGAACCTTTTTGTTCTACATGCGTTCCCAATACTCTGCGCAGAGCAGCATGTAACAAATGTGTTGCGCTATGATTGTTCTCTATTAAATGACGTCTTTCAGAATTTACTTTTGCAGTATATGTTTGTTTAAAATCTTCTGACCATTTATCGGTAATATGAATTATCATACCATTTTCTTTTTTGGTATCCGTTATAATAATTTTTTCATTGGCTGATTCTAGAACTCCTATATCACCAACTTGTCCGCCACTTTCAGCATAGAACGGAGTTTTGTCCAATATTAATTGATATTGCTCTTTACCTCTTGTTTTTACTTTTCGGAATTGAATAATTTTGCTTTCACATTGTAATGATTTGTAACCTACAAAATCTGTTTTAACAAACTGCGTTCTAACATCTCTGAATAATTTTTCTATTTCTTCATTAGTATAAGATTCAGTATTATTTCCTGTTCCATCAAAATTACTCCAATCTTCGTATTCAATGGATGTAGCTGCACGTGAACGGGCTTTTTGTTGTTCCATAAAATAATTAAATCCTGAATTACTGTTTACCTCTCCAGTGATATCAACATGCCAGCCTTTTTCGCGAGCCATTAATTCTGTCAAATCAATAGGAAATCCATAAGTATCAAACAATTCAAAAGCTACATCGCCGGCAAAAATTTTGTTATCCCACAAGAATCTTGCACTCACATTATTTCCTTTTTTATTTTCATCTTCTTCTTTTAAAGCATTCAAAAAACGCTCAAATCGTTTTATACCATTTTCCAATGTTCTAAAAAAAGAAATTTCTTCTTCTTTAATTACTTTTTCAATCAATAATTTTTGTGAAATCAATTCGGGAAAAGCCTGTCCCATTTGGTTTGCAAGCACAGAAACCAATTGGTTCATAAATGGTTCTTTCAAATTTAATGATTGATAACCATAACGAATTGCGCGTCTTAAAATTCTGCGAATCACATAACCCGCACCGGTATTGGAAGGTAACTGACCGTCAGCAATGCTAAATGAAATAGCACGAATATGATCGGCAATCACACGCATGGCGATGTTTATCTTTAATTGCTCTTTATTTTTTTCATCATTTTCATTTTCTGAAATATATTTTAGTTCGCTCAGTTCAGAAATTTTATTTAGCAATGGACTAAAAACATCCGTATCATAATTTGATTGTTTGCCTTGCAACACCACGCATAATCGCTCAAAGCCCATTCCGGTATCTACATGATTATTGGGTAAATATGCTAGACTGCCGTCAGCTCTTCGATTATAACTCATAAATACATTATTCCAGATTTCAATTACTTGAGGATGTCCTGCATTTACAAGGGTTCTACCATCTACTTTTTTTCTTTCTTCATCCGTACGAATATCACAATGTATTTCTGAACAAGGCCCGCAAGGTCCAGTATCACCCATTTCCCAAAAGTTATCTTTTTTATTTCCTTTTAAAATATGGTCTTCATCAATAAGTACTTTCCAAAGATCATAAGATTCCTGATCAGGAGCTAGCATATCTTCTTTGCTTCCTTCAAATACCGTTATATACAAACGTGATTTATCAATTTTATAAACTTCCGTTAATAATTCCCAAGCCCATGTGATTGCTTCTTTTTTAAAATAATCGCCAAAGCTCCAGTTACCAAGCATTTCAAACATGGTATG
>PLYN01000002.1 GCA_003151815.1 Bacteroidota bacterium
TTGTTTATTAATCGAACTCAGGTTAATAAGTAACCCATCCACCTATATTGCAGATTGAGGAATAATAATCAATTATTTTCCTCAATTATCTCGAATTTTTTATTTGCAAATGTAGATAGGAAAATAAAAAACAATTTTGTAATTTTCAAAAAAATTTAAAAGATGAAAAAAAGTTTACTGTTTTATGTAATCATTATTGGAATGTTTACAAGCCTTATGTGGCAGCTCTGTTTTTAACTGCATGAAATAAACTCCACTTGGTTGGAGAACTCAAATCAATTTGAATGCTGGAAGAGGGCTAAATCAAATCCATTTCCAATAATAATTAAGTTTTTCATTGTTGTTATTTCTAATTTCCATTTTATTAATAGGATCATTTATTTTTGCCTTTAGTCTTAGCAAGATCTTTATTTAACCATTCAATGTATTTCGATAGTTGAGAGACTAAATAATATGGCAGATTCAATAAGTGATATTTTTTGCCACTCGGTGTTAACACTTTCGTTACCAGCAACTCTCCAGCATAAAAACGAATAGCAATATTACTCGGCGATTCATCCATAAATATGTGTAAGGATTTTAGTTTACCCTCTTTGCCGGATTTCACTTCTATCGGAATCAATTTACCATCATGAGCTATTATATAATCAACTTCTGCGGTTGATGTTTTTTTTTCTCGCACCCAGAAATTTAAAGCGCTAAGTGCATTATAATTACACGATAGTAATTCCTGACCTACTAAATGTTCAATTACTGTTCCTTGATAAACATTATTTAAATCAGTAGTTCCAATTATTTCTTTTTGTAAGCCGGCAGCATAATTCATTAAGCCGGTATCTAATAATTGTAATCTGGGTGATTTTTTCAGCTCAGGAACAATTGGCAATTTGACACTGCTTGTCGGGTAAATTAAACTTAGTAGCAAAGCCTTCTCTAATGTTCTTAGCGCTTCTCCCATTTCTTTTGAACCATAACTGGATTTACCAAAGCCTTGAAATTTTATTCGTTTTCCAGCCTCAAAATAACTTGCTTTGATAACATGCCTGATGCTTTGCACTTGTGCATTGCTTTGTGCGTATTTCTCTACGTCATCCATATAGGAAGCGATCAATGAGTCGTATAAAGTTTTTAACGAAGTAATATCTTTCGTTTCTGCGTATTCCTTAACAATTTCGGGCATACCACCAATTAGCGCGTATGTATGAAATAGGTTTAATAATTTTTCATGTGCAAAAACTTTTAATGGAATATTATTTACTTGCTCTAACGCTGATGTTTCACCTATGGCTTCCAAAAACTCTATGAAAGAAACAGGTCTGACAACTAGAAATTCAACCCTGCCAACCGGAAAACTTAATTTGGTATTGAAAATTGTTTCCAATAGAGAACCAGCTGCAATAACCGGAATCTCTGGCATCTGTTCGAAAAAAAAACGTAAAATATTACATGCTTCGGGTACTTCCTGAATCTCATCTATGAATAATAAGGTCTTTTTTCTTTTTGAATACTCTTTGTCTTTTAAAAAAAACAAAGCTTGGACAAGTGTTTCCAGATCCTTAAAGTCATCAAATGGTTTTCGGTCGGCAGGAAGTTCTAAGTTTAAGTAAATGTATTGATCAAATTTTTGGGCAAATTGATTTACAAGGGTAGTTTTGCCAACCTGCCGCGCACCTCTCATTACTAAAGGTTTTCTGTTATTTTTTTTAGCCCATATTTCGAGCTCTTGTATTACGCTTCTTTTAAACATGACACAAAGTTAGGGTAATTAATTCAATTATAATACACAAGGTTAGGGTAAAATATTGAAAATACACATACAAAGTTAGGGTAAATATTCCTTTGGTGGTCTTTGCTGGATATTTCATTTTCTCAGCCCCCACTTGACCAGCATTTTTAGCCCCACCATTAACCTGATGAAAGACCTGTGAAATCAATCGAATAAGACTATATTTGCAGGAGGAGCTATTTTTTTCGGTCAAGTGGGAGCTCTCAGTCTGAGATTTCCAATACTTTAATTATTCATGTGTAAAAAGCATTATTGCTTTTTCTCAGTTTTGGGTGTTTATTGTGCTTCCTTTGTTCGACTGATTAAACTTTATTGCAAGACATACCTCGTGGGCATTGAGCCCCGTGGTATAACTGCTAATCTTAGATGTCACGATATCATAGCTGTAGCAGACATAAAATGTTTTATGTTCAAAGCCAATAGAACAAGCAATAGCATCCGTTCTGCGGTACCATGCACCTACAATTAGTTTTGATCCGGCTTCTCCAATATGATAATCCATCAGCAATCCGGCTGATATATTTTCATTTCCATTTTGCGAATTGACAATAAAATTGGGTGTGAAATCAATTTTTTTATTTCCAAATATTTTAACCCCTCCCTGAAATGAATAACGGGCTGGAAGCCTTCCGTTAGCAGCCGTGAATGATTCATTCGGCTGGTTCAGGTGAAATGCGGATACACCAAGATACGCATTGAGTTTTGAAAAATCTCTGTCGGGATTGTAGTACCACATTGCACCGGCTCCCAGATCGGGGTAAGCAACTTTCTGATTTAAAACAGGATCATTGTTTGGATTGCTGGCACTGTAAGATCCAAGCACATACTGATTGTCGAAAGAAAGATTGTTTGTATTTAGAGATTTCTGAACATACCCGCCCATCACAGAAAAGCTTAAATGACCGGCGTCTGAAATTTGTAAGTTATAACCTATTGCCAATGATGCATCCAGCGATTTGAGTGCGCCAGCCTGATCCTGCATTACATTCACCCCCACATCTAATTTCTTTCTCCCTTTCCCTTCCTTTATATAAATAGGATAAAGTGCGCTGAAAGAAGCTGTATTGTATCCATTACCCATTGAAGACCATTGATTTCTATAATGAAGTATGAATTTCATATCTTCATTCATTCCCATTAGAGCCGGATTTAATTTTAATGGATTTGCAAGAGGCTGAGAAAATCTCATATCTTGAGCAAAGATCGAAAAGGTTAAGATCGTTGCAATTATTGTCAATACTATTTTTTGAAAAATATAGAATGTTTTCATAGTAGTCGTAAATTTTTTTTATTTTTAATTTATCGAATTGATGAATATTTATTTGATTAAATTTACTAATCCTTTTTCATCCACAGGTTTTCCATCTGTCATCACACCTTTTACTATATAAGCATATGCTCCCTGAGGCATTTGTTCGCCGGTGCTTTGGCGCGTTCCGTCCCATCCTTGTTTTATATCTGTTGTGCTGAAAAGTTGCTCTCCCCAGCAACTGAAGACTGCAAATTGCAAATGCAAAATACCGCTTCCACGAACAAAGAGCACATCATTTGCACCGTTGCCATCGGGAGTGAAGGCCATTGGCAACCAAACCGAAGCGTTTATTACATACACCTTCATCGTATCCGTATTGATGCAGCCATACACATCTATAACTGTTACTGTATAATCTGTAGTATCAACCGGATCTGCAACCGGATCAAAGATGCCGATATTGTTCAAGCCTTTTGATGGTGACCAGACATATTGAATTCCGCCCGTTGCAGTTAACTGTGTGCTTGAGCCAATAGTGATCGTATCATTAGGTCCAGCCTCCGCAAGCGGTAATTGATGAACAGTAACTTTTACATTATCTGTTACAATAGGGCAACTTACACCAGAAGTTAAATAATCACCTGATACTGTTACTTTATAAGTAGTAGTTGAATCAGGGCTTGCAACCGGATTTGGTAAAGTAATGCTGCTCAATCCTGCCGCCGGTGACCATATATAACGCTGTCCTTTCAGGATGCCTGCACCAATTTGAATACTGTCATAACGACAAATGACCCCGTCAACTCCAGCATTAGGAATTAAAGAAGGTAACATAGTTACATTGATGGTATCTGTATTGATACAACCTGTAGCTAAAGTCGTTACCGTAACAAAATATTGTGAGTTACCTGCAATCGGAGCAGAAACAGGGTTGGATATACCGCCGGCAGATAGGGTAGAAGTAGGGAACCATTTATATGTGTTACCGGCAATAGCGGCACTTCCTATTTGAACACTTGTATTAGGACAAATTATGGTATCCATCCCGGCATTCGCAAGGGGTAAAGCATTTATTGTTATAATAGTTTGAGTAGCCGTTTTGGTACAAACACCATCATAAACCGTAACTGTTACTGTTTTATCTCCTCCAGAAGCATAACTTATTCCTTTAGGGTTTTCGGATGTAGATAGTTTAGGAGAAGCATCTGCTCCTAGATCCCATGCGTATGACCAGTTTCCACCGGTACTTCCGGTATTTGTATAGTCAACTTCAGCTCCAACACATTTTGGTGCATTGGAAGTAAAAGTAGCGGTAGGTGTTTGATTAACGTTAATAGTTTGTGTGATGGAATTAGAACAACCTGTAGTTGAATTGGTAATAAGGAAAGATACTATTTTAGAACCGGCTGTGGAGTATATCACTCCTGTCGGATTTTGCAATGCCAAAGTTGCAGGGGTTGCCGCCGAACCAAAATTCCAGGAATAAGCAGTTGCCCCAGAAGTAGTATCCGTGTCGGTAAAATCAACGGGTAAACCCGTACATTGAGGTGCTGTTGAAGTAAAGCTGGCATCAGGTGTTGACTTTATCGAAATATTTTGAGTTACGGTATTTATACAACCTACTGAATTAATGATTTGAAAGGTTACCGTTTTTGTTCCAGCTACAGCATACACAATACCTTTAGGATTTTCTGCTGTTGAAATTCTAGGGCTTGCATTGGCACCAAAGTCCCAATTATATTTTAAAGAATCCTGACCTGAATTGCTTGCTGTATTTGTATAATCTACAGGAACATTAACACATTTTGGGGCTGTTGATGTAAAACTTACATTTGGTTTCGGAGTGATGTTAACGACTTTAGTAACAGTTGTGCCTCCACCACCACAGCCACCACCGCACCCAAATCCTCCAGGGTTAGTTACAGTTAATACAACATTAAAAGGACCGGCAGTTGCAAAAATATGGATCGGGTCTTGTGAATTGGAAGTAGGTGATCCATCACCAAAATTCCATTTAAAAGTTAAACAACCATTGTTGCTCGTTCCATTGTAAGCAAAATTAATGGTAACAGGTAAACCTGTACAATTATCACTTGAAATAGTGAAATCTGCGACACACTGTGCTTTTATCACCTTACTGCTTAGCAAGGTGATACAAAAAAATAAAATAGTTAATTTCTTCATTTAAAAAATATTTTAAAAATCAATTTCCTTTAACATTAAGATCATTATTTACGAATTTATAATATTTTACGTTAAAAACAAATATTTTATTGTAATGCGAGCAAGGCAGTAAAATAAACCGTGTTGAAATTTTTTTAAGAGAGGTTGTTGGATATTTCACAGGCAGAGACCCAAACACCAACTTTTATCTTTATCTTATTAACTGGACAAAGCCTTTTGTTGACATATTACTAATGGCATTAGAATTAGGCTCTAACACATAATAGTATGTGCCTTCAGTACATTCAATACCCAATTTATTATATCCATTCCAACTATTACTTAAAGTTTCTGTTTCAAATACTTTTACTCCCCAAATATTAAAAACAGAAACAGATTTTATATTGTTTCCCGCATTATTAATGACAAACAAATCATTTACATTATCATTGTTAGGTGTAAAAACATTTGGTGCAATTACTTCACCTTGACTTACAATAGGATGACTTACAATAGGAATAGGGCATTCAGGAGAATTTATTGCAGAACATGAAAATGGTTGAGATGTGGAAAGTGTAATCAGTTTATTTTCACTTTGAACATTATCAACGACTATTGAATTTTCGGTAAAATTTGTTGACCATAAATAAGAATCTGCAGTAATTTTGGAAGTTAGCGTCATAATTTGATTGTTGCACTCCATTATAATTGAATTAAATATTATAGATGTATCAGAACTGGCTTTACAACCCGAAGCATTTGTAATTGTTAATGAATAATTTTTGGTTGTATTAGGAACCTCAATAGAAGAAGTGGTATTGCCTGTGGACCATGAATATGAGCTTGCAGTATTGGATTTAAGTTTTATAGAGTCGCCAATACAACCTAGGCTAATTGTAGGTTTTAATGCTCTTTGTATTGAAATTGAAGATTTATAATTGGCGCTTGTATCTTTTGGGTTTGAGGATATTATCCGAAGATAATACGTGCCATTCTTAATATTATTGGGTATTGTACCTATAATGGTTTGGGCACTTCCGCCTCCTGTCGGTAACCCACCACCTATTAATCCACCACCTGCTAAGCCTCCTACTAAACTTCCTAAAATACCCCCTATAACATCTATTGGACTTCCTCCAGGTTGCGTAGCTCCGATATTGACAGGCGGATTACTTGTTGTTCCTAGACCTGCACCTAAGCCTCCTCCTAAACCTCCCAATAATCCTCCCAGCAGCCCCCCTAAGCCCCCGGTAGGATCTGTTACCAATTGGGCTGTTAATACATTGTTAGAACCGAAGACTCCTAAAGTATCAATAGTGATCAATAACTGATCATTAGGGCAAGCAGAAATCGGCAAAGATATGCCAATGGTACCACCAATAACAGTTGTCGCAAGAGCAGTGGTATTAGCAGTTAAAGTTGTTACATTGGAAATAGTTAAACTACTTTGCGCTTTTGCATTAATTGCAAAACATAACAATAAACAAAAAAGAAGAAGAATTGAAATATATCTCATGTTAAATTATAATTATCAATTTTTCAAATTTAAGATTTAGGAAATGGATTATTTTAAAAACCAATCTTATAATAAGTATACGAAATTAAAATCAAAATAGTTGGGGTAAAATGAATTGAAATACTATAATCCAATTGAACGTTCTATTGTAAGATGGTGAATATTATATTCAATTTCACGTTGTTCAAGAAATAAAAAGTATTCATTTAGTGTTTTTGCATTTCTTTCTAGTATCCTATTTAAAATTTCTTCCTTATATATACCAAGGAACTTCATCACCAGTTTAACGGTGGGGGCTAAAAATGCCGGTCAAGTGGGGTCTCGCATTGCGGGATTTCCAATCTATTATCCACTTTTTTTCCAAAAGGAGAGGAGAACGAATCCAAAACACGGTTATATGATATATGTCAGTTTGTCTCATGATTTAGCTCATAACCTATGCTCTTTTCACATTTGTAATCTTGTACTGTCAAAAAGCAATATATGAAAGCAACCCTTGCACCAACAGATTTCTCGAAACAATCAAACAACGCAATAACTTATGTAGAGAAAAGCTTTGATAAATAAAACTAAAATTATAACTAAACTAAAAAACAAACAAAATGACAACAGAAAACAATTTTACAGGAACATCTGAAACATTGAAAGATAATGTAGCTAAAGGTATGAATTGGATGCAAGATACTAACACGAAATTAGTTGAAATACAAAAACAACAAATGAAAACGGCAACCGATATGTTTAATAAAGTTTTAGCAACTTCTCAAATAGATGTGACTAATAACTTAAATAATTCTATCAGTACTTCAAGTAAAGCAATATCTGAACTTTTTCAAAAAAACATTGAAAGAGCTACTGAATTGTTAAAAACTGCAATGAAACCGGTAACTGAATTAACTAAATTTTCAGATAAGGATATACACACAACAAAAATCAAGTAAAGCTAATATAATACGAACTAAAATAAGGAGAATTAATAGATTCAAATAGTTTTTAAAACTTATTTGGTATTATAAATAAACTAAAAATTTACTAAAATGGATTTATCGTTAAAAATAGATGTTGTAAAAAATATTAGCCCAAATAGGTTTAATGAAGAATATTTAAAGCCTCAAAAGCCTGTTGTAATAAAAGGTATTGCCGATAACGAAATAGCGGGCAGGAAGTGGTCTATTAATTATTTTAAAGAAACAATGGGTGATGTGGTAATAGATGTTTATGATAACAAAAATGTTAAAAGTGCGGCATCAGCGTTTAGCACACCTGATCTTAAAATGAATTTGGGCAACTATCTTGATATTATTGCTAAAGATGAACATACTGATTTAAGAATTTTTCTATTTAATCTTTTCAAATACAACCCAAAATTGAGGGATGAGTTTCCATGTCCTGAAATAATGAAAGGGATTTTGGATGGTGTCGGTTATATGTTTTTCGGTGGAAAGGATACTACTGTCAGGATTCATTATGATATTGATATGTCCAGCGTAATGCATACGCATTTTGGTGGAAGGAAGAGAGTTGTTTTATTTGCTCCTGAATATAGTGATTTGTTATATCGTTTGCCCTTGAATACCTATTCATTGATTGACATAGATAATCCGGATTATGGTAAATATCCCGGTTTAGAATTTGTAAAAGGTTATGATTTTATATTGGAACACGGTGATTCTATTTTCATGCCTAGTGGTTATTGGCATTATATGACTTATTTGGAAGGTAGTTTTTCTGTGAGTTATCGAAAAATAGCTCCAACATTTCAAGCAAAATTGCAAGGTTTTATGAATATTGCTATTTATATGCAATTCGATAAATTAATGAATAAAATATTGGGTAGTAAATGGCTCGAGACAAAAAAGAAAATAGCGAAAAAAAATGAAAATCGGTTTATTGAAGTAGAAACTAAACTGTATAATTATGATAGAGTTAGAGCATAATTATTACGAATAAGCAAAAATTAAAATAGCAATTAATTTTTTTAAAAATACATGACAATATACATACAACTTCTTTGGCTATTTATACTGGCAATACCTATTGCATGCGTTACATGGACAATAACTAAAGAAGAAGTTTTTAAAGAACCACGCGAATATTGCGCCGATAAATGTAAAACCGGTAAAACACTTTTAAAACGTAAATTCTTTTATTTGTTTACGTGCGAGTATTGTTTTAGTCATTATGTTACAATTTTATTTCTTTTTCTAACAAATTATAAATTACTGTTAGATGGCTGGAGGGGTTATATTATTGCAGGCTTCTCTTTAGTATGGATTGCAAATATTTATATGGGTTTTTTAGGCCTATTAAGGCAAGGTATTAAAAAAGAAAAAACAGAGATTACTGTTATGGAACAAAAAATAAAGGTAAAATAAATGTAAAAATTTAATAATAGAGTTTATATCGAATAAGAATGATATCTAAAGCAGACTTATTATCAATTGAATTTTATAAAAGGGGAGAAATACGGAATATTTTTCATGGTATAGTTGCAAAAAACGAAAGTGCATTTGTTAAAAAAATAATCAATTATTAAGCATTGATGAAGTTTCAATAGAAGTATGGAATAATTATAAAAATATTGAAAATTCTAATTACTATGAAAATGAGAGAAATTAACTAAACCTATGCACTTCCAGTGCATAGGTTTGGCAAAGAAAGACTAAAAGTCTTTCTACAAAACTTAAAAACACTGCGATTGAGAGTATATCAATTATATTTTATGAACTATAAATATTTGTAGAACCTGAAAGGCTTGCACTAAAGTGCATAGTTTCAACTAACGAAATGTAACAATGAACGAAGCAATCAAATCAAAAGAAATGAAAATGACATTGGACAAATCCGTACAAAACATTTGTAACCAAATCGAAAATCTAAATCAGCATTTTTTCATTCTTCACGAAGATTTACATGACACAGAATGCAAAATAATAAAAGAAATTATTGACAATTCAAAAAAAATATTGAAAAATATTTACCAAAATAATGTTTTGGGTATATCGAATTCATACGAGTTAAAACAAGACGTTCATACGCTTATCAAAAATTGCGAAATCGCTTGTGCTTATGGGAAAATTCAAGCCTTTGAGGAGAGGACAAACTACCTCTACGGCATTCTTGAAAATAAAAAACAACTTGAAAATATAAATTCTTTTTGGTAAACCGAAAAATAACTGAAAAAGCAGATGAACATATTTGCCATTAATAAACCAAATAATTAATAATAAAAATCATAAAAAGATGAAAATCGAATTAGAAATTCAAAAAGGAGTAAATAGTAAACTCAAACGTGAACCTTTCTTGAACTTTATTGAAATTGGGGTAGGACTGTATAAAAGTGACAGAATTGGTAAAAACATTTTCTCTAAAGAAAAGTTTCCATTTAATGTTGAAAACGTAGATATAGACAATATTGAATGGTTAGCATCTGGGATAAGCAAGTATTAAAATTATTGGAGATGGCTCTGTCATATTTGCTTAACGTAAATGTAAAAAATTCAAGTCTAAATTTATTTTAAGCAGCTAAAGATTTAAAAGTTTCAAACCATGTTGATTTAGAATCAATGATTTGATTTCTTTATCATATGAACAATTTCCATCCCCGCTAGTGTTCTTTATGCTGATTCAAATTCCTTTAATCCCAATCCACGCTGTATTTTCCACTTCACCTGACGGTGATCTTGCTCTACTATAGGATTAAGGTGTTAAGTGTTAGACTTTAAAAGAAAAGATTATGAATACAAATTCTCACTCATTTATTCATTTGGTATTTATAGGTATTATTGCCCTATTTCCGGTTGTTAATCCAATCGGGGCAGCTTTTATTGTAAGTCCTTATTTTTCTGAATTATCTCATAAGGAAAGAATAAAAGCAGTAAAGCGTATTGCTTTATATGCATTCAGTATTTGTGCATTTATATTGTTCACCGGACATTGGATTTTAGAACTATTCGGTTTATCCGTTCCAGTTATTCAATTAGCAGGAGGAATTATGATTTGTAAAATAGGTTGGGAATTTCTTTCTTCCGATAAAGAACCGGAAGTACAATCAGCCAATTCAGTTGACAAAACAGTTTTTAAACCTATATCAGAAGTAGAAAATAAACTTTTTTACCCAATCACATTTCCTATTACAACAGGTGCAGGTACAATAGCTGTTCTCTTTACGTTAAGTGCACAAGGATGCAGAATAATTCAACAATAAACAATTTAAAATTCTAAAAAAATGAATACTACATTAAACGAAAAGGCAGATAAAATCAAAAGCACCATCAAAGGTACTGCCGAAAAATCAAAAGAAACAATAAGAGAATTTATTGATTCGAATAAAAAACATGTTGATGAAGCGATTGACTCCAGCAAAATAATAGTGGACTCTATCAAAGAAAAATTTGATAAAGAAGATATGAAAGACTCTATTACTGGAACTGTTAAAGAAACGTTCGGAAAATCCATTGAATTAGCCGAAGAGGCTCTTGATAGCATTATTAATGCATATACGAGTCAAATGGAAATGAATGTTGATTTTAATACTAAATTGGTGGATGCGATCAAAGAAACAAAAATCGATCATCCTGAAAAAGTATTGGATTTGATACGTGAAAATTTTGAAGCGTCTCGTCAATTAACTATTCGTAACACAAAAGAGATTTTGGAATTCTATAATAAACACACCAACCTTGCTATAAATTTTAACCAAAAATTCGAGGAAAACATTAATTCTCAAATTGAATCATTGTTTAAAATACAAGGCAAAGGATTAACTAAACTTTCGGATTGGGCAACAGAATGGTGGAAAGAAGATGGTAAAGAAAGAAAATAGTAAGAATTAACGCAATTTCTTCAGGATTTATGCGACCGGCACAACGAAGGAGGTAACCATTTTTGACATTTTAGTATAGATTCGCAATTTTTGATAACTCCAATGGTTTTTTAAGAATTATTTTTCTGCCATTGGTTTCAATCAATCCTTCTTCTTTAAAATCATGAAGCAGTCTAACTAATGTTTCTCTAGCTGTTCCAACAAACTTTGACAAGTCGTCCCTAGATAAATCTAATTCTGTAGGTTTTTTTTCCTGATTTTCTTTTTTGTATTTATCACGCAGTAACAATAAACTTAAAGCTAAGCGTTCTCTAACGGTTTTTTGTGCAAATACCGCCAGGCTATTTGTTAAAACGCTAAATTCATGACTCATTACTTTAAGTAGTCGGTTTGATAAAATAGGAGAAAGTTGTATGGCACTTAAAAAATCATCTTTTGGAATAAAGGAAATAGTTGACTCTTCTATTGTACTAGCAGTATCTGTAAATTTTTCTTCACTTATTAATGCATGGTATCCTAATAATTCTCCTTTTCGACAGACATAAAATATTTGTTCTCTTCCATCTTTATCGGTTTTATACTTTTTTACTTTTCCTTTTTTTATATAATAAATTCCTGTTGGATAACTTCCGTCTCTAAACAAAATTTCACCCTTTTTATAATTATGGGTGACCATATTCTTGTTTAATAATGCTAAATCATTTTCCGGCAATCCTTTAAAAATAGAATCGCTATTAAAATTGAAGTTATCATAAGGAAAATCAATGATTTGCATAAGGTAGTAAGTATAAAATGAAAGTATAAAAATACACATTTATTTTGATTTATTTCCTTGCAAATGTGACTAAAGTCACATTTAGACCTGAATAAAAATCTCATTGTACCCTCCTTTTAAGTCAAAGTTATTTCAAATGAGACAAGATACCTTTGTTTTTAGATAGTATAAGCTGCTTTCTATAAGCTGAATTCTATATATAGTCAACTAAATTATTTACTTATAAAAATTAAAAATGTTAATGTCGAAAAATGTAAGAAGGGTAGCAATTATAGGTTCGAACAGAATACCGTTTGTTCGTTCAAACACTGTATATACATACGCAAGTAATCAACAAATGATGACAGCAGCCTTAAATGGTTTGGTTGAAAGATATAATTTGCAAGGATTAACATTGGGAGAAGTTGCCGGTGGTGCGGTTGTAAAACATACAAGAGATTCCTTTTTAATGCGCGAATCTGTTTTAGGTACAAAACTTTCCCCTAAAACTCCTGCCGTAGATTTTCAACAAGCTTGCGCTACCAGCCTACAAGCAGCTATTCATATCGCCAATAAAATTGCATTAGGTCAAATAGAAGTTGGTATTGCAGGTGGAACAGATACAACCAGCGATGCTCCAATAGCTATAAAAGATAAGCTTAGGGTAAAGTTTTTAGATGTTAACCGAGCTAAATCAACCGGTGACAGATTCAAAAGATTGATGAAAATAAAGTTCAGTGATATTGGTATTACGCCTCCTAAAAATGAAGAAGCAAGAACAGGTTTATCAATGGGGGCGCATACGCAGCTTACTGCTGATTATTACAAAGTAGATAGAGAAATTCAAGATCAGGTAGCTTTTAAGAGCCATAAAAATTTAGCAAAAGCATATGATGAAGGTTTTTTTAATGATCTGATGACTCCATTTTTAGGGGTCACTAAAGATACCTGTTTGAGACCCGATTCAACACTTGAAAAACTGTCAACACTTAAAGGTGTGTTTGGTGGTAGCGGAACACTTACAGCCGGCAACTCCTCACCTTTAACAGATGGGGCATCGTGTGTTTTATTAGCAAGCGAAGAATGGGCTAAAGAACGCGGCTTACCAGTATTAGCATATTTTGCTTTCGCAGAAACAGCTGCTGTTGAATTTGTTCAAAATAAACAAGACCTATTGATTGCTCCGGTATATGCTGTTGCGTCATTATTAAAAAAAACAGGATTAAAACTTCAGGATTTTGATTTTTATGAAATTCATGAAGCATTTGGAGCCATAATAGGAGCTGATCTTAAACTTTGGGCAGATGAGAAATTTTGCAAAGAAAAATTAGGATTACCTGGTGCATTAGGAAGCATTGACATGAATAAACTAAATGTCAAAGGAAGTAGTATCGCTACCGGTCACCCATTTGCGGCTACTGGAGGGAGAATGATTGGTTCGTTGGCAAAAATGATTCACCAAAAAGGTTCGGGAAGAGGCTTAATTTGCCTTTGTGCAGCTGGTGGACAAGGTGTTGCAATAATTATTGAAAAATAATATACAATCTAATAAATATGAACATACTAGAAAAATTAAAACTTAAAAAAGGTCCTTTAGGTGAACATGCCCATTATGCCCACGGGTATTACACTTTTCCAAAATTAGAAGGAGAAATAGGCAATAAAATGATTTTCAATGGTAAAGAACATATTGTTTGGAGCCTAAATAATTATTTAGGATTAGCCAATCATCCTGAAGTAAGAAAAGCGGACACAGCAGGTACTTCGCTTTTTGGTTTAGCTTATCCAATGGGTGCTCGAATGATGACAGGGAATTCATCCTTGCATGAACATCTGGAAGCAGAGCTATCCATTTTTGTAAAAAAAGAAGATACCTTTTTATTGAATTATGGATACCAAGGAATGTTATCCATTATAGATAGTATAGTTGACAGACATGATGTAATTGTTTATGACGCCGAAGCTCATGCATGCATTATCGATGGCGTTAGATTACATGTAGGTAAGCGATTTGTATATGCACATAATGATATGGAGAGTCTGAAAAAACAGCTAGAACATGCAAAAAACATAACAAATAAAACGGGCGGTGGAATACTTGTGATCACTGAAGGTGTTTTTGGAATGCGTGGAGACATGGGTAATTTAAAAGGAATCGCTTCTCTTAAAAAAAAATACGATTTTACCTTTTTAGTGGATGATGCACATGGCATTGGTGTGATGGGTGAATCAGGTGCAGGTTCAGGAGAAGAACAAGGAGTTCAAAAAAACATAGATTTATATTTTGCAACTTTTGCTAAATCATTTGCTGCCATAGGAGCTTTTGTTTCGGGTAACAAAAATGTTATAGATCATTTAAGATATAATATGCGTTCGCAAATCTACGCTAAAGCTTTACCCATGCCTGTAGTATTTGGCTTACAGAGGCGTTTGGAGTTAATACGAAAAGAGATTGGATATAGAGAACAACTTTGGAGAATTACAAAAGCGTTGCAAGATGGTTTAAAGTCGGCCGAATTCAATATTGGAAATACAGAAACACCGGTTACACCGGTTTATCTAAATGGAACAATTGCAGAAGCAACAGAATTAGTGAAAGACCTTCGTGAAAACTACCGCATTTTCTGTTCAATGATTGTTTATCCGGTAGTTCCAAAAGGCATCATTATTTTAAGATTGATTCCGACCGCTTCTCACACACTAGCTGATGTGAAACGAACTGTTGATGTATTTACTGCAATAAAAGAAAATTTAGAAGCAGGAAAGTATTCCGTTAAAGATATAAGTGTCGTGTAAAATGATGGTCGGATTATATTAAAAATCATTAACAAAATAAAACAAGAAAGACATGGAAAATAAAAGAAAACAAGAGTTAGAACAATTAGGATTGAGCAATATTAACAATGCTTTTTGGAATTTAACCGTTCCGGCTTTGGTGGAAAAAACTATCTCATTAGGACAAGGTGTATTAACGATTACAGGCGCATTAGCTTGTGATACAGGTGAATTTACCGGACGTTCCCCAAAAGATAAATTTGTCGTTTTTGATGAAACTACTAAAAAAACTATTTGGTGGGGAGATGTAAATAATCAAATTTCGATAGACACTTTCAGGAAAATTCATGAACGAATGAATGCGTATTTAATTGGCAGAGATATTTATATAAAGGATGCCTATGCTTGCGCATCCGATAAATACAAACTTAACATCCGGATTATTACAGAGTATCCATGGCAAAATTTATTTGCACATAATTTATTTTTACGTCCTACCGAATCAGAATTGAAAAACTTTAGTCCTGAGTGGACAATTTTATGCGTACCCGGCTTTAAAGCTGATCCTAAAGTTGATTTTACTCGTGCTCATAATTTTACAATCATCAACTTCACCTTAAAAACAATTTTAATTGGAGGTTCAGCTTATACAGGCGAAATTAAAAAAGGAATTTTTACGGTATTAAATTATTTATTACCTATAAAGCACAAAGCTTTATCAATGCATTGTTCCGCAAATATTGGCAAAGATGGTGATACTTCAGTATTCTTCGGTTTGTCAGGAACAGGTAAGACAACACTATCTGCTGATCCCAATCGTATATTAATTGGTGACGATGAGCATGGTTGGGACGATGACTCTGTATTTAATTTTGAAGGTGGATGCTATGCAAAATGTGTTAACCTGAGTCAGGAAAAAGAGCCACAAATTTTTAGTGCGATCAAGTTTGGTACGCTGCTAGAAAATGTTGAATTCTACAAAGGTACTCAAACAGTGGATTATGAAAATGTTACCAAAACGGAAAACACAAGAGCTGCTTACCCTATTGATTTTATTGATAACTCAATAGAACCATCCATAGGCAAAATACCCACAAATATTTTTTTCTTGACCGCTGATGCATTTGGAGTGCTTCCTCCAATTTCTGAACTTACCGTGGGGCAAGCCATGTACCATTTCATTAGTGGATATACTGCTAAGGTTGCAGGAACAGAAGCAGGTGTTACAGAACCTCAAACTACATTTTCTGCTTGCTTCGGGAAACCTTTTTTACCATTACATCCAACACAATATGCGGAATTGTTAGGTAAAAAATTAAAGGATTCATCCATTAATGTATGGCTTATCAATACTGGATGGACAGGGGGAAGTTATGGAACAGGTGAGAGAATTAAATTGAGTTATACGCGTGCCATGATTACAGCGGCTCTGAATGGAAAGCTTACCAACGTAAAGTATCAGGAGCATGATATTTTTGGGTTAAACATGCCTACAGAATGTCCGGGCGTTCCTAAAGAAATTCTCAATCCTGAAAACACATGGAAAAACAAAACACTTTATAAAGAAACGGCTCAAAAACTCGCTTTAGAATTTAATATCAACTTCGAACAGTATAAAGATGCCGCTAATGAAGAAATAATTGCTGGTGGTCCTAAAGTTAGCATAGTTGAAAAAATAACAAAATAATTAAAACAATTTCTCTAAAATGTTCATCATAACATACAAAAGTGAATTTATCCGGTTTAAAAAAGGGATGTCAAAAGATGAGGTGAAAGGCATACTTGGAAAGCCCTTTAAAATCGAGCATTGCTCTCATAAAGAAAATGAGAAATTAATCTTTAAACTAGATAGCGGTCGACCCAAAAGTGTTTTGTATTCCGTTTTATTTACGGATGACCATTTAGTTTATGTTGCCAAACTTAATTAACAAAAACAAATTTTTAATCTATGAAATATCCAGATAATTTATTTTACACCAAAGACCATGAATGGATTCGCTTTGAGGGCGACCATGCAATTGTAGGAATAACCGATTTCGCTCAAAAAGAATTAGGCGATATTGTTTATTTAGACATAACAACTTTAAATGATACAATTGAAAAAGAAAAAGTATTTGGAACCGTAGAAGCAGTAAAAACAGTTTCGGATCTCTTTATTCCTGTTACCGGAACAGTTATAGAAATCAATCAAAAAATTATTGAATCCCCTGAATTAGTTAATAAGGCTCCTTACACCGATGGTTGGATAATAAAAATTAAAGTTTTGAATGTGGAAGAAAAGAAAGATTTATTATCAGTGGACGCCTATAAAAAATTGATTGGTGCTTAAAACGGAACTAAAACAAAATCTTGAATTAACGGAAAAGAATTTTAGTATGCTTCTCCCTGAATATTTGAAAAAATTTGCCTGGTAACTTCTCATGGCAACAATTTTGAAATTCCGGAATCCTTCCAAAAAATAAAGGAAACAGAAGATGGATCACTTAAATTATGGATAAAACGATGATAGCGGAGTACCTAAGATTAAACATACCGCTGAAAGATAAAGAATTTGATGTGATTTATCCGGCAGAGCTCAAAAAAATGTCAATGCGTCATTTTACAGAAGTGGAGGTTGCTATTAAAGCAGCTCAGTTATTAGTAACCAGACCAAAGCAAAGGATATTAGACATCGGAAGTGGAGCAGGTAAATTTTGTTTTGTAGCAGGATCTTATTCAGATGCTTTTTACACAGGGGTGGAGTTCAGAAAACACTTGGTTGACCTTTGTAATAAATTAAAAGTTAAACACCGTTTCCAAAATGTGAATTTTATTCATGCTGATATTATGGATATCGATTTCACCCAGTTTAGCAGTTTTTATTTTTTTAATTCCTTTCAGGAACAAATTGATGTAACTGCAAAACTGGATGATACGATAGAACTTAATGAAGATAATTTTAAAAAGTATACGGACTATTTAATAAAGCAATTTGAAAAATTACCTCAGGGCACACGCTTAGTTATATATCATGGGTATAATTTTCAAATTCCAAATTCATACCGCTTGGTAAGTTCACACTTTAAAGGATTATTGAGATGTTGGGAACAAACCGATAACCCTATTATTAAACTACTTTGATGAACTATTCAAAAGATCAACTTATAGAAATGGGCGTTGAAAAACTCAAAAATTTCGGTTTTGTTTACGCAAATAAAAACAATGTTTTTGAAGATGATGTTTACAAATATCATTTTAAAAAATTTATGTCTGTTATGTCAGGCCAGAACGAGGAACAGGATACTGCAATAAATGAATTATTTTCATTAATAGATAAACAAGATAAATGAATAGACTTAAAGACGCATGGAGCTTTCTATATCCTATAAAAGTTGATTCAAGATCAGGAGACCTTACAACCCATTTGGAGGTAATTAGATTTAAAGGAAAAAATGTACTTAATAGCTTTACTGTTAATTACTCTTTTGGTGGATTACATCTAATTTTCGAACAATTATTTAAAAAAATTGACATTGAAAAATATGATTTTAAAAATGTTCTGATACTTGGCATGGGAGCAGGAAGTATCGTTTCACTTTTAGAAGAAAAATACAAAATAAACTGTCATATAACAGCTATTGAGAAAGATAAAGTTGTGATTGAGTTAGCGAAGAAATATTTTAATATTAATAAGTACAAGTCTTTAACAATAATCAATGAGGACGCTTTTGATTACACTCATCGAACGAAAGAAAAATTTGATTTAATAATATCCGACCTCTTTATTGAAAGCAATGTGCCTAAAAAATTTGAGACAAATGAATACCTGACCAACTTAAAAAAAATATCAACTGATACATGTTGTGTTATTTATAATAAAATGACCAAGGCTCCTATTCATAAAAAAGAATTAACCGGATTATTTGAAAATTTTGAACATGTTTTTCCCGGTACAATAATTCATAAATTATATGCGAACAATACAGAAAACAGTTTGCTTTATTATAATACATTACCAATGGCTATAAAAAAATCTAATCCCGTGCTGAAAAACATTCAAAAACAAGATGTTGCTTGGCCAAATTTTAAACCCTCTTTTTCATAATTGATTATGATAACGCAACGAATAAAAGTTAGACCCGGTTCATTTAAGGATGATATTTTAATAGATGAAAAAAATAACTGGACTGTACGAATAAGAGCTAAACCAATAGAAGGGGAAGCCAATAAGTATTTGATAAAATATCTGTCGAAACAGTTTAACATTAATAAAAGTGGCGTTACGATTGAAAAAGGAGGAAACAATCAATACAAAACATTAGTTATAAACATAGATAGTAAGGAACTCGAAAAAATATTAATTCAATACAAGAAATGAAAAATACATCCTTAACAAAAATACACCAGTCACTTGGCGCTAAAATGGCTTCTTTTGCCAGTTATAATATGCCAATACTTTATGAAGGAATAAATTCGGAACATGAAACAGTCCGTAATTCAGTTGGTGTTTTTGATGTTTCGCACATGGGTGAATTTAGAATTAAAGGGCTGTTGGCTCTACAGTTAATACAAAAAATAACTACCAATGATGCTTCAATACTAAAAATTGGAGATGTACAATATTCATGCATGCCAAATGATGGCAATGGGATTGTTGATGATTTATTGGTATATAGAATAGGTGATCTGGAGTATATGTTGGTAGTTAATGCCTCCAATATTCATAAAGATTGGAGATGGATCACTTCGAAAAATACATACAATGTGGAGATGAAAGATTTATCGGAAGAAACATCTTTATTGGCAATACAAGGACCCAAAGCAATAGACACACTTCAAAAATTAACTACAATTGATTTAAAATCTATTCCTTATTATAATTTTAGAATAGGTGAATTAGCAGGAATAAAAGATGTCATTATTTCTGCAACAGGTTATACAGGTTCGGGCGGTTTTGAAATATACTTTCCAAATGATGCAGCAGAAACAATTTGGAATAAAATATTTGAAGCTGGAAAAGAATTTGGTATTAAGCCTATTGGATTAGGTGCAAGGGATACGCTACGTTTAGAGATGGGTTATTGTTTGTATGGTAATGACATTAATGATACTACCAGCCCATTAGAAGCAGGGCTTGGATGGATCACCAAGTTTAATAAAGAATTTACTTCCAGTAGGCACTTATTAGAACAGAAAAAAAATGGCATATCAAAAAAATTGGTTGGATTTGAAATGATTGATAGAGGAATTCCTCGTCACGATTATGAAATAGTAGATATCGAAGGTAATCTCATTGGTCATGTAACAAGCGGAACTCAATCGCCTACCCTTAAAAAAGGAATAGGAATGGGTTATGTTAAATCGGAATTTTCAAAACCCAATGCAGAAATATTTATCAAAATTCGGGATAATAAAATTAAAGCCCGTGTTCAGAAATTACCATTTATAAAATCAACTTTAAAATAAAATACAATGTTCAGAGAGTTACGAGAAAAATATGGCAAGTACTTCGTAGATATATGGCAATATTTGGTAATTATTATTATAATGATTTTTGCTGCTATTTTTTTTCTGTGACGATGAAAAATTAATGGGTAGTAAGCGGAAATTACACTTATGATAAAAGGGACTAAACTATACAGCATTTTAAAATTTAAATGCCCACGCTGTCAGGAGGGAGATTTATTTATTGTTAAAAACCCTTATCGATTAAAGTACCTCGATAAAATGCCACATTTTTGTCCTGAATGTGGGGAAGACCTGCAAAAAGAAGTGGGGTTTTATTATGGCGCAATGATGATAAGTCATGCCACTACAACCGTAATTGCCGTTATTGTTCACCTGATTGTATTTTATTTTTATGGTTGGGAAATTGCTCCAAATGTATTTTTTCTCATCGTTGTAATTTTAGGTTTATTCCCCATCATATTTAGAAGTTCCAGAGCCATTTGGGTTAATATGTTTATTAATTATAATCCAAATGCTATTAAAAGCAAAATAACTCATGAAAAAAATTAGACAAGACGAAGCCTTAGAATACCACTCATAAGGAAAGCTGGGCAAAATAGAAGTAATTCCTACAAAATCTCATAGCACACAAAAGGATTTGTCACTGGCATATTCTCCAGGTGTAGCTGTACCCTGTTTGGAAATAGAGAAAAATCCGGATGATGTTTATAAATATACAGCGAAAGGAAACTTAGTGGCAGTTATAACTAATGGGACTGCTGTTTTAGGATTAGGCAACATTGGTCCGCTTGCTTCAAAACCCGTAATGGAAGGTAAAGCTATGTTGTTCAAAATCTATGCTGATATTGACGTTTTTGATCTGGAATTAGATACAAAAGATGTAGATAAATTTATTGAAACAGTAAAAATACTGGCGCCAACGTTTGGTGGTATCAACTTAGAGGATATTAAAGCTCCGGAATGTTTTGAAATCGAACGAAGATTAAAAGAAGAGTTAGACATACCACTCATGCATGATGACCAGCATGGAACGGCTATCATTTCTTCAGCGGCACTAATTAATGCCTGTGAAGTTGCGGGAAAAAATATCAGTAATGTGAAAATTGTGGTAAATGGTGCAGGATCGGCGGCGATTTCATGTGCGAAACTCTACATAAATGTAGGTGCAAAAAAAGAAAATATTCTGATGCTCGATAGCAAAGGAACAATTTCAGTTGATCGAAAAGATATAGATGAAAGTAAAAAGTTTTTTGCACAAAAAACAAAATTAAAGAACCTTACCGAAGCAATGGTAGGTGCAGATGTTTTTATTGGATTATCGAAGGGAAATATCGTGAATGAAAAAATGATTCAAAGTATGGCAAAGAATCCCATTGTTTTTGCCTTAGCTAATCCTGACCCTGAAATCCCATACGATGAGGCTGTTTCCGCAAGACCTGATATTATAATGGCTACAGGAAGAAGCGACCATCCTAATCAGGTAAATAATGTATTGGGCTTCCCATATATTTTTAGAGGTGCATTGGATGTGAGAGCTACAAAAATTAATGAAGAAATGAAGTTAGCCGCTGTTTATGCCATTGCTTCATTGGCTAAAGAACCGGTTCCGGATTCGGTAAATCTGGCCTATGGAAATAAAAATTTGTCTTTTGGAAGTAATTATATAATCCCTAAACCAATTGACCTAGGCTTATATATACTGTTTCACCTGCGGTAGCAAAAGCTGCCATAGAATCAGGCGTTGCAAAACACAATATTGAAAATTGGGAACTATATCAGGAGCAATTAAATAATCGTTTGGGCTTACCGTAAACAAACAAAAAGCCATCTAACATATTGATTGTTAGATGGCTTTAGTTTTACTCTGTGATCCCGCTGGGATTCGAACCCAGGACCCCTACATTAAAAGTGTAATGCTCTACCAGCTGAGCTACGGAATCTAATCTACACTTTAATTACTTCCCAATGCCTTTTTGGGAGTGCAAATATAGAATCATTATTTAATTTTGCAAAGCCTTTTATAAAATAAACATAAAATATATTTTTATTCCTCATTTTTGATTGATTTTATTGGTGTTGTAGGCTTTTATAGATTCATAGGACTCTGAGGTAAACTTATATGGTTATTGTGTGCTTATGTCGTAAAAATATAGTATAATTGTGCATAAATTTACACTTTTAAATGAGCGCATCTTTGGAAATAAAAATTGGTGTAGGGCTTTCAAAGCTCTTGTTTGGCGCATCGATGGCAGATGCTGAAAAAGTTTTCGGTATAGCCGAAGAAACGGAATTGATAGACGATATTGAAGAATGCCCAACTACTGTATGGTATTATTGTGAAAATGGTTTTACTTTGTTTTTCGAGGAGCAAAACAAGAAGTTATTTAACTGCGTAGATATTGATAATCCGGAATCTAAATTATGGGGACAAAAGATCTTTGATCTGAAAGAAAAACAGATCATCGAATTATTTAAAAGCAAAGGTATCATCCGATACGAAACCGAGGAGCATGATTGGGGTGAAAAACGATTGAGTTTTGATGATGTAAACATTGATTTTTATTTTGAGAAAAATAAACTAATATCGATCAATTATGGTAAATTAATTCAGGATTCACAAATACTAATACTTCCGAACTGATGGCTCGATTATTTTTAACAGGATATATGGGTAGCGGTAAATCTACCTTAGGTGAAAAATTGGCATCCAAATTAAATTACAATTTTATTGATCTGGATAAATTTATTGAGGCAGAATATCAACAAACGATCCCTGAAATATTTTCTACTAAAGGCGAAAGCGAATTCAGAGCAATGGAGAACAATTCTCTGAAAAAATTAATTGAAAAAGATAATTTAATTATTGCCTGCGGTGGAGGAACTCCTTGTTATTACAACAATATGGAGTTGATGAATAATAATGGAATTACAGTTTACATAAAAATGAGTGTTGATACGCTTATTAGTCGGCTATTGGTTGCAAAAGAAAAACGTCCTTTGATTGAAAATAAAACGGAAGCTGAATTAAGAGCTTTTGTTAGCCGACAACTTGAAAAGCGAGAAGATTTTTATCATCAGGCGCAATACACCGTAAAAGGTAAAGATTTGAATGTTGACGAACTTGCTTTGTTTGTAAAGGAACAAGTTGGATTGTAATAGTTGTTAATGGTTAGTGGTTAGTTATTAATTGTTAGTTATTGCATCCAGTTGCATAATAATTATTTACTAATAACTTTACCACTAACAATTAATAACTAACAACTAACTTAAATAAACGGCCTCTTTACCTTTTTTGTTTATCTCCACAGTAATATGTTCCTGCAATGTTGTGGAAAGTGATACACCAACAAAATCAGCCTTTATAGGATAACGATTATGTCCGCGATCCACTAGAACAATTGTTGTAAGGCGTTTAACCGAACTGGTTAAAAATGGCTTTGCTCCGAAAATCAATGTTTTTCCAGAATTCAAAACATCATCAACCAAAATAATTACTTTATTTTTCAATTCTTTTTCAGTCAATGAAACTTCAATTTTGTTGGCGATAGGATCATTCTTATCAATAACAATTCCAATCAATTTTGTTTTGATAGGTGAAATATTTTGTAAAACATCAGCTATTCGTTTGGCAAGTAAATAGCCATTATCGGCAATACCGGCAATGATAATTTCTTTTTCATCGTAATTGTTCTCATATATTTCATAAGCAATACGATTAATTTTTTGCTGAATTTGCTTGCTGTTCAATACCAATGTTTTATTCATAATTGAGTTTTTTTACCACTAATAACTAACCACTAATAACTAATTAACAATTCTCCCGCCTTTGTAAAAATATTTTTTATAATACGCTTCATCCAGATCACTTATAATTACTCCTGTTTTAACAGAAGCATGTGCAAATTTATTATTTCTTAAGTAAACTCCAACATGTGATATTTTTCCTTTTTTAATTTTAAAAAATAAAATATCCCCTTCCTTCAAATCACATTTTTCAATTGGATCAACTGTCGGCCACATTTCACGGGAGCTTCCGGGCAGATCAATGCAATACGTTTTTTTGTATATTTCACTTACAAAACCTGAACAGTCGATTCCTTTTTTTGTATTTCCCGAATACCGATAATGTGTTCCCACCCAATTGTAAACTTGCGAATAAAGATAAGGCGAAATAGCCGAATCAGGTTGCAGGTGATTTGCAGAAAAATATTCTTCGTATGATAAGTTTTGCACTTTGTATTTTTGTTTATGCTTATGTTTTTTTGTTTGTGAAAAGATGAACAAAGGCAACAGGATCAATAAAAGTGTAAGTCGTATTTTCATTGTTCAGTAAAGATATGGATTTATTTTTTTTTCATGATAATAAACAACTCTCTTCCACTTCTTGGCTTTATTGAATTATAACACTTTTCAATAACGTTGATATGAAATTTAGCTGAGAACAATGTAATGTATTCCTCTTTTTCAGCACCAAAAGGCGGCTTATCGCTATTTAAAGGGTCAGTAAAAACAACACCTGTTAATTTACCTTTTGGTTTTAACAGCTGATACATTTGATCAACATATTTCTTTCGGAGAGAAGGATCCAGCGCACAAAAAAATGTTTGCTCAAGTATTAGATCATATTGTTTATCATGTTCAAAAAAATCAACGTGTATTAAATTTTCTTTTGGAAAAGATGGTAAACGTTTTTTGATGTTATTTAGGGGTTGCTCTGCAATATCAATTACTGTAACATTCTTAAATCCTTTATTAAAAAGGTATTCCGCTTCATAAGCGTTGCCGGCACCGGGTATTAAAATGCTTATATTTTTGTCGGTTAACTGGTCGATATATTCTTTTAATGGAGTTGATACTGCGCCTAAATCCCAATTTGCATCATTATTTTCGTACCGTTTACTCCAATATTCCTTGTCGAATTGGTTCATTTGTTTTTATTTTTAATTGTTTTATCTATTTGAGTTCATAAAAAAATTATGTTTTACATGAACAGAATACTTTATTGTATTCTGCAAGACAAAAAAAAATAATTCTTTTTTTTTAACCTATGAACTTAAACATTCCGTGATGATTTAATTGGCTTTTAAAAGGCAAACTGCAAGCCTACTTTAACACCCCAATTATTTATAGTAATTCCAGGATTGGAAAGCGCATAATTGGCTTTATATGTTTTATCGATATACGTTAGTCGATAAATAAAATCTATTTTGATTACATCGAGAATGTTTTCTATTCCGCAACTCGCTTCGCAATAAGGTGTATCGGTCATCACCGTAAAAACATTGTTGCTGTTGAAGTTTTTATTTTTATCACTCAATGTGCCGTAAACCATATTGGCACCAATTACTTCACGAAGATTCATTTTTTTTATGAGTGGAATACGGTTAAAGATCAATCCCATAAAATGATGTTGCCAAAAAGCCTGAACATATTGATCGCTTACAAATTCGAAATAATTCATGAGGTTAAAGGTATTGTTGGCAAAAAAAAATGTTTGATTGCCTCTCGGTATTTCAAGCGATGTATAAGGTATCTCAGAAAAAACTTTACCTGCTTTTATTAATACCTGTGAATATCCAAATGTGGCCATTCTGATTCGGTGAGCGATGGATACACTAGCTTTATGATAATTAAAGTCGCCACCTAATAAATGTTTTATTCCCAAGGTATAGTTAAACGACACGATGGGAGATAATTTATTTCCCAAACTTATTCTTTCAGTTCCATTTTGAATATACCGCTCTTTTGCTGATAAGCGGGTATCAAAAACTATTTCGGTAATGGTATATTTGCTTTGCTGAAAGATCGTGAACTGGTCGCCAAATGACACTGGAAACAGGGGAGTGGTGCGTATATTTTGAAATGTAATTTTAGTATTGAACCCTAAATTAAAATCTTTTTCAAACCAAATTCGGCTTTCTTGTTTACGAACTAATTTGGAAACATTGCCTATTTGAGAAAAAGTATTGTATAAATAGTTAGGTGATTGAGATAAATTCATGGTACGCGTAAAATCATTGTTGATACCAATTTGGTCAATGTCGTTGCGGTATTGAACGCCCACTTTGCTCCATGGGTACCTAGTGAGGATTCGTTCCAACTGTATATTATATTTAAATTTTTCATCACGGAATCCATAAGCACCATAACCCCGGATGATCCAGTTTTTACTGAACTTGGCATTGGTACGAAAACCTAAGCGAAGGCGCGTTCCTTCATACTTGTTATATGCATATACTTGCGTGTAATGTCCAAAATCAATAGGGCCAACATCTTTATATCCCGAAAACATACAGTACAATATGTCGACCGAATTTTTAACCACTGGCATCTGACGAATCGTATCAATCATCTTGTATGATTGGATTTCGAGAGGACTTAGTTGTTTGGGGCGTTCTTTCGTCCAATAAGAAGAATCTTTCGCAATTGCATCTTCAGCGAATTGAATGCGCGTATCATAAAAGTTTTTTTCTTTTGGTTTGTTCACTACAAAATAACGGTTGCTGTTATATGTGTTTGTCACCACACTTACCAGTTTTTTTGTGATGTTGGTATAATCTATCATTACACGAATTTGTGTTGGAACCCATGGTCCGGCTTCTGTTGGTATCAATTGCTGTTGAATGCGCACCCTGTCCACTAAATTGAAATTTACTTCTTTGGTAATTTCCAGATCCAGTTGTTTGATCGCAAAGGTGGTATCAGTGATCCATAAGGTGCCGGTATATGCTAGATCCTTTTTGTTTTTTGGTCGCACATCTATGCGATAAGATTTGGTGCTGTCTATAAAGAGGCTGTCCACTAAGTAGTAATTGTAAAATAATAAAGCATCATCTGCGATAGGCGAAAGAAAATCTTTGTTCAAGATCGCAACGTTATTATTACAAAAATTATAGTTTTGAAAATCTGTTCCGGTTAGCTGAGAAACAGCACTTCCGTCTTTCATTCCTACAAATTTAATAAGCACGGCGTTTACATTTTCATGTTTTTTTTTGGCCTCTTTATAAGAATAAATTTCTGAAATAACTTCGCTCATCACCACAGGTAGTTTGGTTTCATGTTCCTCTCCTGCAACGCGGTCCAGGCTATCCCACATGGAAGTGATCGGGCGAAATAATTTCCAGTCTCTCATCTTGTCTGAAATATTATCTACATCAGTTTCCTGTTTGGTGTAACTCAAATATTGAACCGATTGCAGATTATCTCTGTTGTATTTGTTTTTATTGTTGATCGTATTTTTAATGATCCGCAATGCAGGGTTAACCCCGGGAAGTATCTCAACAGTTCTGAGATTAAGCACTTCAGGACTTAACTGAAAATTAATAATTTGACTTTCGTTTTTTTTAACGGCTTTGGCTTTTGATTTATATCCGATCAGTGAAACGTAAATTGAATCGGTAGGTGTGGAAGTTGAGATCAAATAGTTGCCTTCAAAATCGGTAGTGGTGCCAATAAGTTTTCCTTTAAAAAAAATATTTACAAAGGGTATTCCGTTGTTGCTTCCAAGCTCTGTAACTCTGCCTTTGATAATGGTTTCCTGCGCTTGGGCGGAAGTAGCAAGAAACAGAAAAAGTATAAAGATTGATAATGTTTTTTGAAAATATGCGCCCGCACGTTCTCGACTCCGCTCGAACTGACAGGCGTGCGTTGTCAGTTCGAGCGGAGTCGAGAACGTGGATTGATTTAGCAACAATTTTTTATCTGTGCGAATCATAACTATCTGCGTCATCTGCGTTCCCATTCCTTATTCGTCGTTACTTAAGCTCCAACAAAACAACATTTTCCACATGATGCGTTTGCGGGAACATATCAACGGGTTGCACTTTTGTTACTTTATATTTCGCATCTAACAATTGCAGATCACGCGCTTGTGTTGCGGGATTACAACTAACATAAACAATTCGTTGAGGTTCTATCTCCAATATTTTGTTGGTCACATCATCGTGCATTCCTGCGCGTGGCGGGTCAGTGATGATTACATCCGGTTTACCGTTGGCATTTATAAAATCATTGTTCAGCACATCTTTCATGTCGCCTGCGTAAAAAACGGTATTCTTGATATTATTAATTTCAGAATTGATTTTTGCATCTTCTATTGCAGCAGGAACATATTCTATACCCACCACTTTTTTTGCCTGATGTGCCACAAAGTTAGCAATGGTTCCGGTTCCAGTGTATAGGTCATAGACAACTTCGTTGTTTTTTATAGTGGCAAACTCACGCGTTATTTTATATAATTCATAAGCCTGATCAGAGTTGGTTTGATAAAAACTTTTCGGACCGATCTTAAATTTTAACCTCTCTTTACCTTCCAAAGCATCCTCAGATGCGTAGGGAGGCATGTTTTCATAGATGCTGTCGTTCCCTTTAAATAATTGAATCTCCAAATCACCAATGGTGTCATTGCGTTTCGAATTAATAACGTATTGTAAGGATGTTATTTGTGGAAATTTATCCGAAATATGATTTAATAATTTTTCAATCGCTTCTTTGTCATCATAATGGAAAGAAACGATCAGCATCCACTCACCTGTAGAAGCGCTTCGGATAATGATGTTGCGTAAAAACCCAATTTGTTCACGGAGATCAAAAAAGGTTAAATTATTTTCTAAAGCATATTTTTTTATTTCGTTGCGGATAGCATTGGAAGGCTCTTCCTGCAAATAACAAGTATCAATATTTAATATTTTATCGAATGAACCCGGGATATGAAACCCCAATGCATTGCGGGATATTTCACCTTCACCTTCTCCGTAAGCGATGTCTTTATCTTTAATTTGTTCTTCGGTCAACCATTTTTTATTGGAGAATGTAAACTCCAATTTATTTCTATAATGATAAATTTTCTTTGAAGGAATAATTTTTTGAATTTCGGGAAGCTCAATTTTAATAAGGCGGGTAAGTGCATCGCTCACTTGTTTTTGCTTGTAAAACAACTGCCATTTATAATCCATGTTTTGCCATTTACAACCGCCACATGTTCCAAAATGACTACAAACGGATTCGACTCTTTTATCTGAATACTTATGAATAGCAATGGCTTTACCTTCCCTAAACTTGCTTTTTTTTCGGGTGATCTGAACATCAACTATATCACCGGGAACGGCACCTTTTATAAATATTACATACTCTTCGGTTCGTGCTACTGATTGCCCGTCTGAACTGGCATCCATCACACTTACATTTTCAAGTATCGGCAAAGGCTTTTTATTGTTATTTCTCATAAGCTGCAAATTTAACTCAAATTCCTGTTATTTTGATGGATAAAAAACTGCCACTAAACCTACACACGTTCTCGACTCCGCTCGAACTGACAGCGCATGGAGTCAGTTCGAGCGGAGTCGAGAACGTGCGAAAGATAATTAAGCGTCATCCGCGTTCTATTCTTTATTTAATTCGATTAAAAATCATAAATTTGCCCTTCAAACATTTTATTATGGAAGCAACTATGAGCAATACAACAACAGCAAAAAGAGCTATGGAGCTGGAAGATAAATACGGAGCACACAATTACCATCCATTGCCTGTTGTACTGGAGCGTGGCGAAGGCGTGTTTGTTTGGGATGTAGAAGGCAAAAAGTATTTTGATTTTTTAGCGGCATATAGTGCCGTTAATCAAGGGCATTGTCATCCGAAGATCACTGCTGCATTGATCGAACAAGCACAAAAACTGGCACTTACATCGCGTGCATTTTATAATGATTCATTAGGTGAGTATGAACAATTTGTTACTTCTTATTTTGGATACGATAAGGTATTACCAATGAATACAGGTGCCGAAGGTGTCGAGACAGCTTTGAAGTTGGCGCGTAAATGGGGATATGAGAAAAAAGGAATTTCTGAAAATCAAGCAAAAATAGTTGTTTGTGAAAATAATTTTCACGGACGTACCATCACCATTGTTTCTGCGAGTAACGATGCGGATGCAAAGAAAAACTTTGGTCCGTTTACACCGGGAATCATTTCTGTGCCTTATAACGATGCAAATGCTTTGGCTGAACTATTATCGAAAGATAAAAACATTGCAGCATTTTTAATGGAGCCGATACAAGGCGAAGCCGGTGTATATGTTCCGGACGAAGGATATTTAAAAAAATGTTTCGACATCTGTAAAGCAAATAATGTGTTGTTCATTGCTGATGAGATCCAATCAGGATTAGGGCGTTCAGGTAAAATGTTAGCTTGCGATCACGAAGGTGTTCACGCTGATATTTTAATTTTAGGAAAAGCGCTTTCCGGTGGAACATATCCTGTTTCTGCGGTATTGGCTTCTGATGATATTATGCTTTGCATCAAACCTGGGCAACATGGTTCTACCTACGGTGGTAACCCAATTGCTTGTAAAGTGGGTATTGCAGCACTTACCGTTTTGAAAGAAGAAAAATTAGTGGAAAATTCAGAACGCTTGGGTAAAATATTATTGAATGAATTTAAAAAGATACAAGCAGCAAATCCTGAACTGGTAAAGATAGTACGCGGTAAAGGTTTATTCTGCGCGATGGTAATTGCTGAACGAAATGGCAAAACCGCTTGGGATGTTTGTATTGAATTAATGAAAAATGGTTTGTTAGCCAAACCTACGCATGGTGATACGATACGTTTTGCGCCACCATTGGTTATTACCGAAGAGCAGGTTATGGAATGTGTAGAGATTGTAAAAAATGTGATGAAGAAATTTTAGGAAGTTTTCTCGCAGATGTTCGCAAATTAAACGCAGAGTTTCGCAGATAATATTTAGAAAGCCGTTTCAGATTTAGAACGGCTTTTTTATTTATTAAAAAGGTCGTCTTAACAATTGGTATGCGTTTTGCATAACTGTGAAATCACGTTTAATATAATTTAAAACAATACTCATGAAAACGTTAAAAGTAGTTGTATTTACAATGATTGTTTCAACATCATTAAATACGCAGGCGAAAAATGAATTGGTATCCCAAGCTACAGGTGATTTCATTCAAACTAATAGAGATACGAAGGGCTTAGCAGGTGATAATTTAGATCTGTCTTCGGTTTTAAATATTTTCAAACAATCTAAAAATGTGGAAGAATTTGAAAAGAATTTAAATGCTGCTGATACCAAAGTAAATAACCTCGATTTGAACCAAGATGGACAGGTTGATTATATAAGAGTAATTGAATCAGGAAATGATAGTTTGCATAATTTGGTTTTACAAGTTCCGATAAGTCAATCTGAATCGCAAGATGTTGCTGTAATTCAGCTTCTAAAGAAGAATGATAAAACTGTACATGTTCAAATTGTAGGGGACGAAACCTTGTATGGTAAAAATTACATCATTGAACCTCAAAACAATAATAATCAAGCCCAATTGAAAAGTGCCAATAAACCAACTCAGGCACAGCAAATCAATAGTAATTCGGACGATATTTATTATCAACCAACAACGCCTCCTCCATATTCTGATGCAAATGTAAATTCTGGGTACAACTCAAATAATTTTGTTATTAATAACGATTATAATAATCAACAACCTTATTCATATATTAATGTTTGGGGTTGGCCTTCTGTATCATATATGTTTTCTCCGAGTTATTCGTATTATGTTTCACCATGGTATTGGGGATATTATCCAAGGTGGTGGAACCCCTGGTCTCCTTTCGGACCTTATGCTTATCACCAACGCATGATGGGATATGGCTATTATGGTTATTACCACAGGGCAAACTATAATCGAATGGGAGGAGCATATTCCGGATATTATAATAGGGGAAGAGTAAATTCTTCTTATGTTCAAAGAACAAGAAATAATCCCGGAAGCTATTATGGGCACAGGGTGTATGGAGGTTTTCGTTCAACAGGGAACCAAAGATCATACAATGGTCAAAGGCAACAACAGGGTGGTAATCGACAAAATAATGGAGGGAGCAATATGGGGAATCGGAACAACGGTGGGTATCACAATAGTGGAGGAAACAGAAATTATGGTGGTCAAAACAATGGCGGAAACCATGGTGGTGGATATAATGGTGGCGGACATATGAATGGAGGTGGTGGACATGGTGGTGGTGGACATGGACACAGGTAATAATATCGTAAAAAATATATTGAAGAAATTTTAAGGAAAGTCTCTCGCAGATGCTCGCAAATTAAACGCTGAGTTTCGCAGATAATATTTAGAAAGCCGTTTCAGATTTGGAGCGGCTTTTTTGTTGCTACAAAATAAATTGGCAATATTGCCGCTTGGAACACAGCAGAATTTGTAATTCTGCACACACAGGCAAAGGATAATTACAAATTATCCAACTATTAAAGCGGCATTGCAAATGCCGCTTAGCCTCATCTTCAGGAACAACTATACATTACCCATTACTGGCCAAGTGGGAAGCAATTGCAAATTTAATTTCACTATATGTATATTCCTCTCCCATTGCGCTTTTTATCTGACCAAAGAAAAGAGTATTTAATTTTTTGGAAGCGGCAATAATTTTTTCAATTTTTTCTTGCGCAATAAATTCACTTGCTTTTAATTCTCCTTTTGCAACATAATGCGCCAGATGTCCTTCTATTGTTGTCGCTGCCATTCCTCTTGTCGCAGCAATGTTTCCAATGGTATTGCCAAGTTTATACAGTTTTAATGTTTCATCTTTTGTATCTATCTTTTCCTTCCCGCCTGACGTACGGGCAGGTTTTTCGCCCTTTGGTTTTCTGATTCTTTGTTTCTTTTCTTTAGCGATTGTCTCTGTTCTCCCTTCGCCGTTATCTTTTAAAGGCATTGTAAATAATGTTTTTAAATTTTCCTCACGTTGTACATCAGTATATATTTTTTTAATTTCTTCGCCGGTCAATTCTTTATTTGTAATGGTTGCCTGAATTATTAAGGCAGATTTATTAATTATTTTTTGCTGTTCAAATAAAGTAATTTCCAGTTCCAACAACTCTTCCAGGTAGGCTTTAATCTTCTTTTCAGATTTAATAATTTCAATATGCCTGAAAATAATAGTCGACATACTTTTTAAAACCGGCGAAAAATAGGCTGTTGCAGCCAGCACCCGGGAATGAAGAAAATCCAGATAACCTTTTTCTTTTTTTTCTGTGATAGCAATTATTTGATTTTTAAATTTATCCGCAACTGGTTTAATTTCTAAAATTTGTTTCTCCAATTCTTTCGCCCACTGATGATACCTTTGTTTGATGGATTTTGCTTCATCCTTTTTTGTATAACTATCTGCGTGTTCCTGTATTTTCCGGATAAGTGCATCAAAATCAAAACTTCTCAACACGTAGTTTTTCAGAAACAGGTCAGTTTCACTTGATAATAATTGGTTTAAATTTTGTTCTTCTGTTTGCGTTTTAGAATACGTATTTATTTTTTCATCTTTAGAAATGCTGTTAATATTCATTTCTGAAGTCAGCACCAAACCATCTAAGGAACGTAACCGCGATAATGCAACATATACCTGACCTGGCGCAAAAGCTTTACCAATATCAATTATAGCTTTATCAAATGTAAGTCCCTGGCTTTTATGAACGGTTATTGCCCAAGCTAACTTTATTGGGTAATGCGAAAACGTCCCTGCAATATTTTCATCAATTTCATTGCTTGTCGCGTTCAATTTGTATTTTACATTTTCCCATTTATAGTGTTCTACAATTATTTTATTTCCTGTATCACTAAATTCGACCTCAATTTTTTCGTTACTCAGATCACTAACAATACCGATCTTTCCATTGAAAAATCGCTGCTGGCCGCTCTGGTCATTTTTTACAAACATTACTTGGGATCCTTTTTTTAATTCCAACGTTTTTTCAATAGGATAGCCATATTCATTGAAATCGCCTTCAATTTTTGCTTCAAAGAAAAATGATTTATTGGTTAACCTGTTTAAGAAATTTTTATTTAATTCGGTTGCTTTGTAATTATGTGTGGTAAGAAAAATGTAATTATCATTTGGGTTTGCAATGAAATTTGGTTTGAAATATTTATTTAATAAAGCGTAATCTTTATCCACCATTTCATTATTCCTGAGATGGTTTAAAAGGTTTATAAATGTTTCATCTGCTTGCCTGTAAATCTTATCCAATTCAATATATACAGGTTTATTTTGTTGCAAAACCTTCGCATCGAAAAAGTAAATACTGTTATAATAATTTTTCAATTGTTCCCATTCATCATCCTTTACAACTGGAGGAAGTTGTAGTAAATCACCAATAAATAATACCTGAACACCACCAAACGGAAGATGATTTTTTCTTCTTACATGTCGCAAAACAAAATCAATAGCATCAAGCAGATCGGCACGCAGCATACTAACTTCATCAATAATTAATAATTCCATTTCACGCAAAAGTTTTCGTTTTGCATCAAACATTTGCAAATTTTTAATTAAAGAATTCGGATCAGAAAATTTTGAATTTTCATTAACTGTTTTTGTTGACTGAATTACAGGAATAAAACTTCCGAAAGGCAATTGAAATAATGAATGAAGTGTAACACCTTTCGCATTTATTGCAGCAATACCGGTAGGTGCAGCCACCATGCATTTTTTGTAGGTATTTTTTACGATATGATGCAAAAGTGTAGTTTTGCCGGTTCCTGCTTTGCCTGTAAGAAAAATATTTTTATTTGTTTGAGAAATAAATTTAGAAACAAATAATGCGGGTTCAATTTCTTTTTCAACCATTTCCATCATGTTGCTTTTTTATCCTGAGGGCTATCCGGATTTTTTTTCTCCGGCATAGGTCCTCGTTTAAAAATGATCAATCCGTTCAGAAAATTGCGCAATAATTGGTCTCCACACTCTTTGTAGTTTTCGTGTTCCGCATTACGGTAGAGGGCATTTACTTCACTTTTCGTGATATCAAAGTTCACTAACTTAAGGATCTTAACTACATCATCATCTCGCAGTTCGAGTGCTACGCGGAGTTTTTTTAATATGTCGTTATTGGTTAACATTAATAGGTATTTGAATTTTTCTGAATACAAAGATAACATAACAATTTTAAACCACATAGATACATAGAATTTCTATTTGGTAAGTTTTACATAGTTGAAGCAAGCTTCAAACATTAGATTTAACGTTGTTCATTATGTTTACTCTTCCAAACTTTGGAAGAGCTATGTAAACTCATAAATATTATAAAACCATACCTATGTTTCTATGTGGTTAAATTACTTGACAAATCACTTAAACCAAATTAAGTACCTTTGCATCATGATGATTAAAAAAGTACTTGAGAATCTAAAGATCACTTCATTAAATGAAATGCAATTAGCAGCTATCGAAGCCGCTAAAAAGCCGAACGATGTTATTCTTCTTTCTCCGACAGGTTCAGGAAAAACATTGGGTTTTTTATTACCTGTTTTAAATAATTTAGATACGAATAAAACCGGAGTGCAAGTATTGGTTTTAGTTCCTTCGCGTGAACTTGCGATACAGATCGAACAGGTATTTAAATCAATGAGTACAGGCTTTAAAGTGAATTGCTGCTACGGCGGACATTCAACAAAAACCGAAAAAAATAACCTGGAACATCCGCCTGCCATACTTGTTGGAACTCCCGGAAGAATAGCTTTTCATATCCGTAATAAAAGTTTTGATACATCAACCGTTACAACTTTGGTGTTGGATGAATTTGATAAATCCTTGGAATTTGGATTTCAGGAAGACATGTCGTATATCATTCATTTCTTGAAAAATTTGAATAAACGTATTTTGACCTCTGCAACCATGATGGAGGAGATACCTGATTTTACAGGTGTAAAAGATCCCATCGAACTTAACTTTTTAAGTAAGACACCAACAAAACCACAAGGTTTAAAATTGAAAGTGGTTAATTCGGTGAACAAAGATAAGCTGGATGCTTTGTTTGCATTGATATGTAAGTTGGGAAACAAAGCATCATTGGTTTTTTGTAATCATCGTGAATCCGTAGATCGCATCAGCGAACTGCTTTGGGATAAAGGTTTGGCGCATGGTGTTTTTCATGGTGGAATGGAGCAGGAGGATAGAGAGCGTGCGCTGATAAAGTTCAGGAACGGAAGTCATAAAATATTAATTACAACCGACCTTGCTTCACGTGGCTTGGATATTCCGGAAATAGAGTTTGTAATTCATTATCAATTGCCATTCACCGAAGATAGTTTTATTCACAGGAATGGTCGTACAGCACGCATGAATGCAAAAGGGACATCCTATTTGATTTTGTCGGAAGGGGAAAAACTACCTTCTTTTATTAAAGAATCGGCAGAGGTTGAAACGTTGCCAATCAACAATGTGTTGCCTGAAAAATCGCAATGGGTAACGCTTTACATTGCATCTGGAAAAAAAGACAAGATCAACAAAATTGATATTGTTGGATTGTTACTTCAAAAAGGCAACTTAAAAAAAGAGGAATTAGGTTTGATCGAAGTGCTTGATCATTCATCATACGCTGCTGTAAATGCCAATAAAATTGAAGCTCTCGTTCGATTAATTAAGAATGAAAAAATAAAAAATAAGAAGGTGAAGATTGAAATTTCGAAATAACCTTTAGTTATGCAACATCATTGATACATTGAATCTATAAAAATTTCCCGAAATTATTATTTCAAATTAGCAAAACCTTACATCTGAAATATTGTAAATACCACAAGGTTGTTTTTATGTTTATCCAAATAAAATATTTACATTTGCCGTGCAATTATATTTAATAGTGGATTTGTATAGTTTTTTTTAATTTTGTAAATTGAACATTACTTAATTATTATTATACAAAAACACGAAAAACCTTACATCTCAAAAAAACTTTCAAAAAGTTCTTTTGAGATTTTTGGATACAAAAATTACAAATTGAAAAATTTGAAGTTTCAGAAAATTAGCATATTATTGCCCATGTGGAAATCATAAAACACCGTTAAATTAGGTTTATGACAATAGAGATTGACGAAGCTACCATAACAGAAAGAAAAGATGGAATTGTAAATGTCCATTTTAAAGAAAGAGTAGAGATTACCATTGAATTGCAAGGTAAGTTGTATGATATCTACAATGAAATTTGTGGAGATGATAAAAAACCATTTCTTTTTACAGCTTCCAATTACGTTTCAATTAATAAAGAGACTCGTGAACATTCCATCATAATGGAAGCTTTATATCCGGGTTTGGCGAGCGCAGTTGTTGCACCCTCAATTGCATATAAACTGATCGCAAATTTTTATCTTTTAATAAATAAACCAAAATCACCTTACAAAGTTTTTAACGAGGAAGAGGAAGCGATAGAATGGTTAAAAACCTTTTTGTAATTCCCTTTGGAGAATAAAATATACATAATAGATTTATATATTAAAGGCTATTTAACAAATTGTGAAGTTCTTCTTCAGATAAATTGCGCCACTCTCCAATCTTCAGATTCCCCAATTTAATATTCATAATTCGTACCCGCTGCAATTTTATTACCTGGTAATTAAATACATTGCACATCCTGCGTATTTGTCTGTTTAGGCCTTGTTTTAATACGATACGGAATATTCGTTTTGCATTTGGCTCTGCTTTTATAATGCACGATTTTGTCAACGCATCACCAATATTGACTCCTTCAGCCATTTGTTTTAAAAATTGATTACGTAAAGGAAGGTTTAGGGTAACGATGTATTCTTTTTCGTGTTCAAAATCGGGATGAATTATTTTGTTGATGATACTGCCATCATTGGTTAATAATATCAAACCTTCTGAATCTTTATCCAATCGTCCTATCGGAATTATTTTTTCGGCATGTTTGATAGCATCAATAATATTATCTTCCAATTTTTCGGTAGTGCAGATAATGCCGATCGGTTTATTATAAGCGATGTAAACGAATTTATTTTCTTGCGACATGTTTTGAAATTTTTACAAAGATAATTTTGTGATCAGTGCAATTGAAATATTTGTTTACATTTGTCTCGCTTTTGGTCCTTTCCATTTTATTATTTGGAAAGGTTAAAAGGGAATCAGGTGTAAATCCTGAACATTTCCCGATGCTGTAAGTTCTTATTTAGTTTAAAGTTTGAAAGTTCAAAGTTGAAAGTTTCACTTTATCTGAATACGGTTTTTAACATTCATTGCCACTGTCTAAATCCTGAGTCTTGATTCTTACATCTTGATTCGATTTGTAAAAGATGGGAAGGCGTTAAAAACAGGACGAGTCAGAAGACCTGCCATTTGCAATACCATTTGTAGCTTTCGGAGAAAAGGCGAAGAATAGATTAATTGTTTACACTTTTTCTATCCTTACAATTTTACCGTTTGTTATAAATGATTGTCCGTCATAATTGGATTAATCGTTTGTAATAAAATGAATTTATTTAAAATTGGTTTATTCGTTTGTTTGTTTTTGTATGCCTTTTTGGGCTATGCGCAGGTGCGTGTGGATTCCGTAAAACAATTGTCCCCTATTGAAGTATCATCATCTCGCCTCACAAAATTTTCTTCCGGAAATAAAACCGAGACATTGGACAGCACACTTCTTAACCGTTATTCTGCAAGGAACTTAGCCGACCTACTTTCTAATGAAAGTCAGGTTTTTATAAAATCGTATGGTTTAGGAAGTCTGGCAACTACATCTTTCAGAGGTGCAGGAGCAAGTCATACCGCTGTTTTATGGAACGGTTTTAATTTGCAAAGTCCGATGAATGGTTTGTTGGATATGTCGTTGGTTCCTGTAAATTTTTTAAATGAAGTGAAATTGCAATATGGCGGAGCCGGCGCATTATGGGGAAGTGGAGCTGTTGGTGGCACAATTCATTTAAACAATTCCGCAACTTTCAACAAAGGGATTTCTGTAATGGCGAATACTTCACTCGGTAGCTTTTCAGATAAACAAGAACAGGTAAGTATTGAGATAAGTAAAAAAAGAATTATCTCTTCTGTTAAATTATTTGATCACGACGCGAAAAATAATTTCCCTTTTATAAATACTGCTCAATACGGTAAACCTGAACAAAAACAAAGTAATGCGGAGTTGAAACAATATGGTTTTTTGCAGGAAAATTATTTTAAAATTAATCTGCGTCAAAAAATAAATACACGTTTTTGGTATCAGCACAGTGATAGAAATATTCCTCCTTCAATGACTCAAAATGTAAATGTGTCAAATCAAAAAGATGAATCATTCAGAGTAACAACTGAGTGGGAAAGGAAAGGAGAGAAGTTACAATCTATATTTCGCTCGGCATATTTTGACGAGAACTTATTGTATTCCGATTCATTAATAAACCTAAGATCAAAAAGCAGGACCAACGTTTTTATTACTGAGGCTGAAAATAGATTTAGTATCACCAAATTCGATTTGATAAATATTGGAATTAACAATACGTATAGCAGAGCCAATACCAAGGATTACACCAGTGATCCTAAACAAAATAGAACCGCAGTATTTGCCAGTTATAAAATTCATTCAACAAAAAATACATGGAACTCCGTTTTAAGTGCCCGTCAGGAATTTATTAATAATAAAGCTGTGCCATTCACTACATCTCTTGGTTTAGAAGGGCAGCTATTAAAATATTTTGTGGTTAAAGCCAATGCTGCTCAGCATTATCGTATCCCCACTTTTAATGATCTCTATTGGGCCCAAGGCGGAAACCCTGATCTAAAGCCGGAAAAAGGATGGAGTGAAGAAGCAAGTTTAATTCACAAACATGCATACAAAGCATTTTCCTGGGAATTGGGAGCAACTGTTTTTAATCGGAATATTGACAATTGGATAATATGGTTGCCTAATGAGTATGGCATTTGGACTCCCGAAAATGTTCTTAAAGTATGGTCACGTGGTACGGAGTATAAGTTAAAATTAAATTATTTGCTCGGTAATTTTAAGGTTCAATTATCCGGAATGTATAATTATGTTTTATCAACCAATCAAAAATCAACAACAGTCAACGATGCATCATTGAACAAACAACTGATCTATGTGCCTGTGCAAAACGGACAAGGAAATGCTACAATTTCATATAAGGGCACTTCTCTGAGTTATACACAGATCTATACAGGTTATCGCTATACTTTATCGGATAATACTGAGTATCTGAAACCATATACCATAGGCAACTTAAGTATTGCTCAATTGTTTTCATTAAAAACTTCAAAAATAAAAGTGTATGCAACTTTGAATAATATTTGGCAAGAGGCCTATCAGGTTATAGCATATTATGCAATGCCATTATTAAATTATCAGGTTGGATTGACATTTTATTTTAATCAACCAAATGGTAACACAGGTTTGTAACCTGTGAAAATCAACCGAATGGTAAATAGTAACACAGGTTTCTAACCTGTGAAAAAATAAAAAAACAGATTAAAAATTTGTGATACGTATAGTAAGTCGTTAATATAGAAAAGAGAGAAGTAAATAATTAAAATATAATCAATAATAAAAAAACCGAAAAAATGAAAACAAAACAAATCATTTATTTAAGTACACTCGCGTTGGCGATTACATTTACAAGCTGTAAAAAAGACAAGCCTGATGCGCCGGTCTCAACAACAACATCCGCTGCAACGTATGATAACGGTGTATTTATTACAAACGAAGGTCCTTTTGGATCTGGAACCGGAACAGTAAGTTTTTATAGTCGCAGTAGTTCTACTGTTGTCAACGATATTTTCCAATCTAAAAATAGTTATCCGTTAGGAAATGTTGTTCAATCAATGTCGGTTTTTAATGGTAAAGGTTACATCGTTGTAAATAATTCAGGCAAGATAGAAGTTGTTGATGCAGGCTCGTTTGCAAGTGGTGGTGTGATTAATGGTTTAACAAACCCTCGTTATTTTTTAGGAATAACTAACGATAAAGGTTATGTTTCTGAATGGGGCGCAGGTGGTGTTGCAGGAGCTATAGAAGTAATTGACTTAAATACCAAAACTATTACTTCGAGCATCGCAACCGGTAAAGGTGCCGAAGGGATGGTAAAATCGGGTAACAACGTGTATATAGCTTGTAGTGGAGGTAACGATAATGACAGTGTGGTAACAGTTATAAATGCTACAACAAACGCTATTGTAAAAACAATTAATGTAGGAACAAACCCTAAAAGCATTCAGGTAGATGCGAATGGAAAAGTATGGGTATTGTGTATCGGACAATGGAATGGAAGTTATTCAGCATTGGTTAAAACAGGAAAATTGGTACGTATCAATACAACTGCGGATACTGTTGATCTGTCATTGCCATTTGCTTCAACTTCTTCGCAACCTTCCAATTTGGTTATTAATAGCACAAAAACTTCATTGTATTATTCATATAATGGAAAAGTATATGCTCATAGTTCTACCGCTTCAACATTAAATTCTACAGCTATTATAAATAGAAATTTTTATGGATTTGGCATTGATCCAACCAATGATTATTTCTATGGTACTGATGCCGGAGACTATGTAAGTAAAGGTAAAGTATTGCGTTACAATACAACAGGAGTTGTTGTTGATAGTTTTACAGTAGGTGTGATTCCGGGTAATTTTTGTTTCAAATAAACCATATAATATTTAATCAATGACATTAGAAGAACGCATTGAAAATTCAGAAACACATATATTCAAAGCAGTGTTTCCAAACTCTACAAATCATTATGACACCTTGTTTGGTGGCACTGCCATGCACATGATGGATGAAGTAGCTTTTATTGCTGCTACACGCTTTACTCGTATGCGAATGGTAACTGTTTCAAGTGATAGAATCGATTTTAAAAAATCAATTCCAGCCGGAACGATTGTAGAATTAATAGGTAAAGTAACCCATATCGGCAACACAAGTCTGAAAGTAAAAGTGGACATTTACGTAGAACAAATGTATTCCGACCATCGTGAAAAAGCGATTACCGGTCATTTTACATTTGTTGCCATTGATGAAAATAAAAAAACAATGAAAATTTTAACTAATAATTAATATGGAAGCAAAAAAAATAAATATACGTTTTGGTGTATTGGTTGCAATAATTGGATTAGTCGCTATTTCAAGATTAATTCCTCATATGCCCAACTTCTCGCCAGTTGGTGCAATTGGACTATTTGGTGCAGCCCACTTTACAAAAAAGTGGCAAGCTTTTTTAATTCCAATTGCCGCTATTTGGATAAGCGACTTGTTCATTATCAATGTGATCTATCAACAATATTATCCGTCATTCACTTGGTTTTACCAAGGGTTCTATTGGCAATACGGTAGCTATGCTTTGATTACACTTACGGGACTCTTTATTTTTCGAAAAGTAGATACACAAAAAGTTTTAGCCGGAGCTTTAATTTCCACAACAATATTTTTTATAATTACTAATTTTGGTTGCTTTCTCAGTAATCCAATCTATCCGAAAAAATTTGGCGGTCTTATGATTTGTTATTTAGCTGGTGTTCCATTCCTATCAGGAACATTACTTGGTAATTTGTTTTACTCTGCTGTATTGTTTGGTTCGTTTGCATTGCTACAACAACGTTATCCTATTCTAAAATTTATTCATTCAAAATAAATATTTTTATCATGAAAGTTTGTTCGTTTCTACCTGCTGCTACGCAAATGATCTATGATATGAATTTGCAGGAGCATTTATGTGGAGTAACATTCGAATGTGCATCTGACAAGCCAAAGGTGGTTCGTTCTTATATTGAAGGAAACAATTATACTAGCGAAGAAATTGATCGGATCGTCTCTCAATCAAAAGCACAAGGCAAAAGTTTATATTACATCGATGAAAAATTGTTAGAAGATATTTCGCCGGATATTATTTTTACTCAGGATGTGTGCGATGTTTGTCAAATAGATACAAGTTATGTTCAAAGGTCTATTTATAAACTAAAGAAACAACCTGTAATAATTCCACTCATTCCGCGAACGTTAAACGATGTTTATCAGAATGCTGTTACCATTGCTGGATCACTTGGTAAGGAAGAAGCAGCCTACCAACATTTATCGGAACTTAAAAAACGCACCGATAAAATTATTGATACATTAAGAGAACATAATGCTCCTCTTCGCAGAGTGATGGTTATGGAATGGCTTGACCCTATTTATAATTGCGGGCATTGGATTCCCTATCAAATTTCGCAAGCGGGTGGAGTTGATATGCTTTCTAATCCTTCTGGTTATTCTATTGTTACACCTTGGGAAAAAGTTAAATTATACAACCCCGAAGTTTTAGTGATCGCACCTTGTGGTTTTAATGTTGATCGTACATCAAAAGAAATAGAGATATTATCTTCAAAAGAAGGCTGGGATGATTTGCTCGCGGTAAAAAATAATGAAGTGTATTTAGCCGATGCAGAATATTTTACGCAACCCAGCACCAAGCTTGTTGATGGCATTGAATTATTAGCTGCATTGTTTCATCCAACTATTTTTAAAGTACCCGAAAAACTTAGTTCTAATTATTTATCAATTAAAAATAATGTTGCCATCGGACTAAAAAACTTGAATAGAAATGAATAAAAAACCAAAAGCCATTTTTTGCTGGAGCGGAGGTAAAGACTCTGCTTTAGCTTTATACAAGGTATTGCAGGAAAATAAATATGAAGTAATTGCTTTGTTAACTACCTTGAATGAAAATTTCAAACGTATCTCGATGCATGGCGTTCGTGAAGAATTGTTGGATAAGCAAGCCGCAGAAATAGGTTTGCCTTTAATTAAAATGTACGTAAGCGAAGGAACAAATTCAGAATACGAAAGAACAATGGAAACCTTGCTTTTGCAATACAAAGCAAAAGGTATAACAAAAGTTATTTTCGGAGATATTTTTTTGGAAGATTTAAGATTGTATCGCGAAAATAATTTAATTAAAGTGGGTTTGACAGCCGAATTTCCTTTGTGGAAAAGGGATACGAAAGAATTGATAAATGAATTTTTAGAATTCGGTTTTAAAACTATTACTTGTTGTGTGAATGATGGTTATTTAGGTGAAGATAAAGTAGGAGCGGAGATAAATGCTGAATTTATAAAAGATCTTCCTTCCAATGTTGACCCTTGTGGTGAAAATGGTGAGTTTCATACATTTTGTTATGACGGACCAATATTTAAAAAGCCGATTCAATTTGAAGTAGGAGAAAAGATTTATCGTCCTTTGGAAATCCGCACAAGCGATGATATTTGCACCAGCAATAATATTACTAGAGGTTTTTGGTTTCAGGAATTATTGCCATCCTGACATCGGTAAAAGAATAACAAAAATGAGAAAGTAACCTATTTACTTTTTTCATGAAGTTTTCTTCTTTATATTGCAACATCATTAATCCTAAAATATATATCCATGAAAGATTTTAAAAATAAAGTTATTGCGATTACCGGAGCCGGATCAGGGATGGGTAGAGCATTGGCAATCAATTTTGCAAAGCAAGGTGCAAAATTAGCATTGAACGATTTTAACGAAAAAGGATTAAAAGAAACAGCAGCAATGTTGCCTACTTCCGCCGAAGTTTTTACTTCCGTATTCGACGTTTCCAAAAAAGACGATATGTTTAAATTTGCTGACGATGTAGTTAAAAAATTCGGAAGGGTTGATGCAATGATCAACAATGCAGGTGTTGCAATAGCAAAACATACTACCGATAAAGTGCCTATCGAGGATTATGAATGGATACTTGGAATCAACATGTGGGGTGTTATGTACGGCTCTTTGGCATTTTTACCCTATTTAAGAAAACAAAAAGAATCAGCCTTGGTTAATTTTTCAAGTATTTTCGGATTACATGGTATACCCGGCCAAACACCTTATGCTACTGCTAAATTTGCTGTCAGAGGATTTACCGAGTCTTTGGAATTAGAAGAGAAAATTCATAAAACAGGTGTAGCAGTTTCTTGTGTTCATCCCGGTGGTATCAAAACAAACATAGCAAAAGCTGCAAGAGGAGCAGAAGCGGATCCTGAAACGATCAAGAATTTTGAAAAAATGTTTTTCACTTCTTCTGAAAAAGCAGCTCAAATAATTATCAATGGAATGAAATCAAAGAAATCAAGAATATTGGTTGGTATTGATGCTCATTTTTTTAATTATTTTGTAAATAAATTAAGATTCATGGCGAAGTATATTGTGTCGTCAGGATATAAAAAGATGTAGTAATAGAATTAGAAGTTTTCGATACGGCGCTCGTTTCTCGACTTCGCTCGAAATGACCCGTGCGCTGTCATTTCGAGCGAAGTCGAGAAAGTGTGTTGGCTTTGAAAGTGTATTTTTATCAAAGTGTTCCTCCAACCATATCAGCTACTTCCTCACCAACTAAACTGCCGATAGCAATACCCATTCCTCCCATTCTCACAGCACAAAATACATTTTTACTCACAGCCTTCACAATGCTTTTCTTTTGCGGTCCAACACCCATAATTCCGCTCCAGCGCATATCGATATCATATTTTGTATTTGGAAGGATCATGTTTTTTAACAACTCTTCCAGTTTATTTTGAACCAATGTTGTTAATCCAAATTCAGTTGTTGCTTCTGTTTTTAGATCAAGATTTCTCCCGCCCCCAAACAAAATTCTATCACCCACATTCCTAAAATAATAATAACCATTATCGTAATGAAAGCAGCCCTTTATTTTTAAATTTTTTATTGGATGTGTTATCAGAACTTGTGCTCTTGCAGGGTTTACTGGGTAATCCGGCAACAACTGTTTTGCAAATCCGTTAGTGGCTATGATGGCTCGTTTACAAGTAATTGTAATTCCGTTTGCAGAATGTATAGTTACATTTTTTTTATTATCAATTACATCTTTTACTTCAAAATTATTGATGATGTATATACCCAATTCTTGCACTTTTGCAATAAGTGCCACCATCATTTTTCCGGTATCTATTTGTCCTTCGGCAGTATTCACTATCATGTGATTTACTTGTCCCAGCCCGAATCCTGATATTTGTTTGTCGGCATTTTTATATACAGTTTTTTTGCCGATAATGGGAGCAATGTGTTTGTTTAGATAATTTATTTTTTCATCACATACCGCAAATTTTTGCTCTGATTCAAACACTTCGTATCCACCAAAATCATTGAAATCAATGGCTTTGTCGCCTAAATTTTTACGTAAGCGTTGTAATCCTTTCCAACGTTTTTCAACCAAAGAGAACACTTCATTCTCTGAATGGTTTTTCAGATCGTCTAATAACTCACCCACACTGCCAAAGCAAGCGAAACCCGCATTTTTGGAGCTGGCACCCATCGGTAACATTCCGCGTTCCAGTATCGCTATCTTTAATTTTTTATGTTTCTTTTTTAAGTTGAATGCAGCATTCAGTCCTACAATACCACTTCCGATAATGACAACATCAATGTTATTAAAATAAGTATCCTGCTCCCAAAAACTAATATTCATTTATAAGATTTTTAAATATTCTATTTTATGCTTCCTTTTGCATTTTCAAATCAGCACATCTTCTAATCAAATCAATAAACAACCACCTTCACAACATTGGATTTTTTATCGGAAGTATGAAGACTCAAAAAATAAACACCTTGTCCAACAGCACTCATATCAATAGTGTTATTCTGAACTCCTTTTAAATTGTCATTTCCTTTAATTCGTTTTACCTCCTGACCCAATGTGTTTATAATACTTATTTCAATATTTTCATTACTGAAATACACAATATTTAATATGTTCGTGGCAGGGTTAGGATAAATATTTATTATTTCAAACGGAGTTCCTGCCTGTCCATACTCAGCAATATAAACTGCAGGACAGGTGTCATTATTCGCAATGGTAATGGCGGGACAGGAAATATTAAAATAATGATGCTGAATTGATTTTAAGGATTTATATAAATTTAATCGCCCTCCTGTTACAGTGATACCCGTTAATGCAGAAATTTTATCAACAGCTCCTAACAGGGAATCTTTTACCATCAGGGCAATTCCGGCAGGGTTGCTTTTACAATCTATCATCAATTGAGGGCAAGCGACGGCATACATCAATGCAACGGCTCCTGCTACATGTGGTGATGCCATTGATGTACCGGATAGGTTTGAATATGTGTTTGACATAGTGGTAGAAGTAATATTTGTTCCGGGAGCACCTAAATCAATTGTTGTTGCTCCATAACCCTCTCCCACTGTAGTATCGGTATTGTCGGTATTAGTAACAGTAATCAGCCAATTACTTGGGCACGCGGTTGGGATATCACCCTGAACATCCACATTGATGTTGTAATCAGTCGTTGCTCCGGCATTTAAAATGCCTACCGAACCAAGCGAGTCATACATGGCGCACCAAAGTGGATACGCGCTCGGCTGCCCAAGATTAACGCCAAATGATGAGTTAGTAGCAACTACAAAACTTCCTTTAGCGCCATTGGTTTGATTATATATTCTGCGTTGCTTCATCACATAAGCGTATGCGGCAACTACATCAGCTTCAACACTGCCATCGGTACATACAGGCATTATTTTTACATTCCAATTAATACCTGTTACACCAATACAGTTGTTTCCCTTGGCGCCAATTATTCCTGACACATGCGTGCCATGATCTATAACTGTGAGGCTATCATTCCCTGTTGAAGAATTCCAACCATTAAAATCATCTATATAGCCGTTGTGATCATCATCGATGTGGTTATGAGGTATCTCATGGTAATTTTTCCAGAAATTCAAATCCTGATGTGTTAAATCAAATCCTCCGTCAATAACCGCAACAACAATTGTATCTCCTGCCGATGTTAATCCTCCTGTAGCAATGTTCCAGGCTTTGGTTGCGCTAATATCTGCACCAATCAATCCATTTACATTGCCAATATTTTGTCCGGTATTATTCATGTTCCATTGTAAACCAAATTGTGGATCATTGGGTATGTTGCGTTCTTGAAATGTGTGATTGAATTGCGCTAATTTTACCAACCTGTTAACTTTAAAAGCAGATAGCATTGTGTATTGATCTACCTTCAACGGATCGAATTGGAATAAATATATATGCATTGATTTTGAAAGTGTTCGGGCAACTTTAAGGTTAGTTTCGCTTTCACCAATATTTTTAAATTCATTTGTCAGCAATGATGTGTCGGCCGCAGAACTAAGCATTACAATAATATTTCCAGGAATAATATTAGTTTCTTGCCCAAAAAGAAAACTGTTTGTAAAAATAAGGATAGTAACAAAATACTGCGAAATTCTTTTCATGGTTTAGATTTCCTACTTACAATAATACTCAAAAATGTGTAAATTGCAATGCTGTTCATTTTGAAGAATAATTACAATTATAAACATGAATCCAACGCTCCCCTCTCCTTTTTCAAGGAGAGGGGCTTGGGGTGAGGTCAATATGTCAAACAAAAACTTTACAATTTATAAATCTTCTGCCGGCTCAGGAAAAACATTTACACTTGTAAAAGAGTATCTGGCGTTGGCATTGAATGACGAAGCGAATCCTCCCAGATCCTATCGCCATATATTAGCCATCACGTTTACCAACAAGGCTGCTTCTGAAATGAAGGAGCGCATCATTAAAGCGTTGAAAGAACTTTCTCAGGATGATTATACACAACTTTCCGGTGGAACAAAAACATTGCTGGTCGAATTAAAGAATCATAAAAAATTAAATCTCCATCAGCAGCTGGATGATACGATCATCCGCAAACGAGCCAACAACGTATTAAGCGCCGTATTGCACAATTACTCCGATTTTGCAATTGGGACCATTGACAGCTTTGTACATAAGATAGTACGCACTTTTGCTTTCGATCTTAAAATACCAATGAGCTTTGAATTGGAGATGGATGATGATAAATTATTGGCACAAGCGGTTGACTTATTGATAGCACAGATCGGCACCGATGAAGGTTTAACAAAAGCCTTAGTGGAATTTACCGAAAGTAAAACCGATGATGAAAAAAGTTGGCACATCGAAAATGATTTAAAATATTTTGCAAAAAATCTTCTGAATGAAGAAGGTGCTATACATATAGAAAAATTAAGGAGCTTAAGCCTGGATGATTTTTTTAAAATAAAAGATACGATAGCAACTGAGTTAGGAAAGTTTGAAGCATTCATTAGTAAATGCGGGAATGAGGCCCTGAAAATGATAAGTGATTTGGGCATTGAACATGGTAAGTTTGCAGGAGGTGCCAATGGTATTGGTAAGTATTTTACCTACCTGTCGGAGGTCAGATTTAATAAATTAATACCTTCCAACACCATCCAAAAAAATATTGATTCTGATAATTGGTATGCTTCAAAAACTGTTCCGCAGGATAAAGAAATGATTGACAGTATAAAAAATAATTTAACTGCTATCTACGATAAAGCCTGGGATCATATCCAAACTAATTTACAGGAAGTAACATTATTCAGATTAATAAATTCAACAATTTATTCCTTGGCAGTTTTAAATGAAATAGAAGAATTGCTGAATGAATACAAAGCACAAAATAATATTTTACATATTTCGGAGTTCAATAAAATGATCGCTAAAATTGTATTGAACGAGCCAATCCCTTTTATCTATGAGCGTTTGGGTGAAAAATACAATAATTATCTGATCGATGAATTTCAGGATACTTCCGTTTTACAATTTCAAAATTTATTGCCATTGATCGATAATTCCCTTGCTGCCGGGCATTTCACGATGCTTGTCGGAGATGGGAAACAAGCAATTTATCGTTGGCGTGGAGGAGAGGTAGAGCAGTTTGCCATTTTGCCGGAAGTGTTTGCGCACAATAACAATCCATTGGTATTAGAGCGTGAGGAAGCGCTAAAGCGAAATCACGATCCACAAGTACTGGATAAAAATTATCGTAGTAAACGCGAAATAATAGAATTTAATAATGACATTTTCAGAACACTTTCCGATAAGCTGAATGATAAATTTAAAAGTATTTATGATTCATTAGAACAAGGTTTTAATCCTGAAAATAAAGGTGGATATGTGCAAGTCGAATTTTTGGAAGGGGAGAAAGAGGAAGTGCGCGAACAAAATTTAGAACGTACTTATTTGATCATTCAGGATCTGTTGGAACAAAATTATCAATTAAAAGATATTGCAATATTGTTGCGTAAAAATACCGATGGAAGTGAAGTTGCTAATTATTTATCAAAAAAAGGAATTGAAGTGATCTCTTCTGATTCCCTGTTATTAAGTAATTCAGCCAAAGTCAATTTTATTTATTCTCTGTTTAGATATTTAAACAATACAGGTGATCAAATTATTCAGGCCGAACTATTAGAATATCTTGTTGCTTCAGGGCGTTTGGAAAACACAAATTTAAATCAATTGCTCGTTGAGGATAATGTACTCCCCCTTTCAAAGGGGGCTGGGGGCATTGAACAAAATTTTCTTTCAATGATCAAAAAAATCTGTAAAGAGTTCAGCGTTTCTTCTCTTTCAAAAATGGCATTGTATGAATTAAGCGAAGAGCTTGTACGTTTGTTTAAACTCAATAAAACTCCCGATGCTTACATTCAGTTTTTTCTGGATGAGGTATTAAATTATTCTATCAAACAAAATAATAATCTCAAAGATTTTATTGAGTTTTGGGAAGATAAAAAACAAAAAGCATCACTTATTGTTCCTCAAGGTATGAATGCTGTTACCATCATGACTATTCATCGTGCTAAAGGTTTGGAATTTCCGGTAGTGATATTACCTTTTTCTAATGGCAAAATAAAAAAAGGAAAAGATCATTTATGGGTGAATATTGCAAATGAAAAAATTCCGGAACTTACTTCCGCATTGGTTTCGGCCAGCGGAGATTTAATGGATACACCTTACGCTGATGTGTATGAGGATGAAAAAAATAAATCTCTTTTGGATTCACTCAATGTATTGTACGTTGCGCTCACTCGTCCGGAAGAGCGTTTGTATATACTTACAGGAAAGCCATCAAAAGTGCCTGCTAATTTAAACACAGTGAGTGATATGTTTGCCCATTATTATCAGGTGAAAGGCGAATGGAAAGAAGATAAAGCAGTTTACACGTTTGGTGCAGAAGTGAAACATATTGCACATTCGCAAACATCAGCAAATACAAACTTTAAACTTGAAACATTCAATTCCAACCAATGGCGCGATAATATTAAAATGCGTGCAGCGGCTCCAAGTATCTGGAATCTTGAAATGACAGAAAGTAAAAAAGATTATGGAGTGATGGTTCATACGGCGATGGCAAAAATAAAAACGGCTGCCGATGTTGAATCATCAGTAAATTCGATGTTCTCGGAAGGCTTAATATCTCTTGAAGAAAAAATAGATTTATTAATTACCATCATAAAAATTATAGAACTTCCTAAATTACAACCTCATTTTGCTCAAGGTTTATTAATAAAGAATGAAGCAGAGGTCATTACACGAATGGGAGAAATGTTTCGTCCGGATCGTGTTGTCCTTAACTCTCCTTTTCAAAAAGGGCAGGAGGGATTATTAACAGCCGTCATCATTGATTATAAAACCGGGGAAGAAAAACCTGCACATAAAAAACAGATACTTCAGTATGCTGATTTGTTAAATCAAATGGGTTATACCGTTACTGAAAAATTGTTGGTATATATTGAAGAAGAGAAAGTGGTGGAGTGTTAAGTCTTCTCCCTCTCCATGAAATTATTTCCGCTTCCCTTCTCCAATTGGAGAAGGTGCCGAAGGCGGATGAGGCTGAGAGGGTTAGGCGTTTCAATCCTCTTTCTTCAATATCCTCTCCAAAAAAAACGTCCCGAAAGGCAGAAAAGACACAAGAAAAGCGATCAGCGCTTTTTTAAATTTCCATTGATAAGTGATTTTGGCTTGTAACAATGCTAAGGCATACATCACAAATAAAATTCCATGAAGCATACCTACTACACGCACCGGTGCTGGCATATCTGCCATGTATTTCAATGGCATTGCGATGAACAATAGAACAAGAAAGGAAACACCTTCCGCAAAACCAATTTTTAATAATCTTCCCAATGGAGTTTTTATAGAGTTGTCTGTCATTATTTTTTTTGTTTAAATTTGGTGAGAGCATGGATGGTAAAATCGGAAAGTGCTAATTTACTGACAATAGCTGCCTTTTCAATTAAAATCGTATCCCAGTTTTCGGTTCCTGTCCAAAAATCTTTTTTTAGCATTTTCATTGCTTCCGGATTTGATTTAGAAAGTTTTTCTTTTAAAGCAGCAATGGCAGTATCCATTTCTTCAATAGTTTTATAAATATCAGCATATAATCCTTTTTCCATGGCCCATTGCGCGCTTCTCCATTCTGTAGCGTTGATGCTTAAAGAAGTATAAGCGGACTGACCTATTTTTCTAATAACAACCGGACCGATCACAAAAGCACCAATGCCAATGGCGAGTTCACTTAATTTTATTGATGCCGAATCTATACCTAACGTATAGTCAGCTGCACAGGCAATGCCTACGCCTCCACCAACAGTTTTGCCTTGCACGCGTGCAATTACAAATTTTGGTGCCTTTCGTATGGCGTTGATCACATTAGCAAAGCCCGAAAAAAATAGTTTAGCGCTCTCTGCATTTTGGATAGCAAGGATTTCGTCAAACGAACCTCCTGCACAAAAAACACCATCCCCTTCACTTTGTAAAAGAATTACTTTTACGTTCTCATCATTTCCCGCTTTGGTAATTTCGTCAGTCAATTGCTTTAACAATACGCTCGGTAAAGAATTACTTTGCGGATGAAAAAAAGTGATAATACTTATACCATTTTTTATATTTGATTTAACGTATCCTTCCATCTTTTACCGAATTGTTGAATTAGAGATTTGGAGAATTGTTGAAATTTAAGAATAGTTAACCGAAGAATTTTAAATCTCTAATTCTTCATTTCTCCAATTCTCCATTTTTTTCCTACCGCGAATATAAATAAAAAAGCACCCTGATTACTCAGAGTGCTTTAATAAACTAACTAATAGTTTAACCCTTATTTAAATATAAATTAGTTCTCGCAATAAGCCGGCAATTTGCCTTCTTTAATTAATTGAATGCTTTTTTGTTTGTGTTCCTCAAAATTACCGAAGCATAAAGCATCCAATATCTCCAGTTTTGTTATTTGAGGACTGTTCAACTGATCTTTGATTTCTTTCTCACAACGATCTACGTATTTTTCAAAGCGTTCAGGTGCCCATATATATTGCTTTTTATGCCAATCGGGCTGACTACGATCAACATCAAATTCCACCGGCATATCTGCACTTAGTTTAATATTGGTTTTTACATCCAATCCTTCAAAACGTTTCGGAATCAAACGGTTATCAAATATCAACGGGCGACTGATCTTGATCACATGCTTTTTCTTCTTTACATCTACAATTGCTAACCCTTCAATAGTTAAACCCTTTTTCTTAAGGTAACCATACTTAGTCTCAAAACTTTTTAAAATCTCAAACATGATTATAGAATATTAGTGGGAAAACAAAGATATGTAAATAAATCCTTAATAATGAAACATTTAGATAATATACTGACAATTATCTATGACTGTTGACAAAGTATAGATGAATCAACTTTTTTTGATAATGAAGAAAATAATAGAAATACAAAAGGAATTGATGAAAATTGTAAAACATTGGTTTTTAATTATTTAATTGTATGGTATGGAACAAATTAATAATATGAACCTGTTCTTTTCGAACTTTATACTTTTTTGCGAAAAAACTTTACGTCCTTTGTCCTAAATTTTGTTTAGATTTATAGTATGATTTTAGGCATCGGAACTGACATAACAGAGGTAACACGCATTGCAAAAAGTATCGAAAATGATAGTTTTAAAATAAAAGTGTTTTCAAAAATTGAAATAGCATATTGCGATTCTAAAACCAATATAGCAGAAAGCTATGCTGCCCGATTTGCTGCCAAAGAGGCTTTTTTTAAAGCTCTCGGAACAGGTTTACGTGGTGGGATAGCTTTTAATGAAGTAGAAATTGTGAACGACAATTTGGGTAAACCTTCCATACATTTAATTGGTAAAACTTCTGAAATTATTTTCGGTAAAAATATTCAAACTATTCATGTTTCATTATCACATGTTAAAGATATGGCAATGGCAACAGTTATTTTGGAAGGATTATAAAGTTGGAAGTAAATTTAATTTAAAACGCTAATGAGGTAATTTGTCGCTCATCGCTCCGTAAATATAAGTTCCTATTACAGCAAATATAATAACTAGCAGAAAAACAGGGTATCCATAACCAAAATTAACAAACAGCGGACCTGGACATGAGCCTGTTAAAGCCCATCCTAATCCAAAAATAGTGCCTCCTGCTAAATAACGAATAACAGATTTTTCTTTAGGATGAATTTCAATCGGAACACCATCTATATCACGAAGTTTGAATTTTTTAATTAAAGCAACTCCAATAGCACCAAGGATCACTGCTGTACCTATAATTCCATACATATGGAAAGATTGAAATCTGAACATTTCTTGAATACGATACCACGAAATGGCTTCGGATTTAGCCATTATAATTCCGAATATAATACCTGCGGCGATAAATTTTAATAATTTCATATATGTAGTTTTTAAAAAATTAGCGGAAAAATCAAAAATGTCATTATCAAGCCTCCGATAAAAAAGCCGATCACTGCTATAAGGGAAGGCAATTGCAAATTGGATAATCCGCTTATAGCATGACCTGAAGTGCAACCCGCAGCATACCGTGTTCCAAATCCAATTAACAAGCCTCCAAAAGCTAAAATTAAAAAACCTTTTACTGTCATTAATGCCTGAAAGCTATAGATCTCAGTTGGTTGCATGCCCGTTGGGGCCGAAAAGCCAAGATCTGCAATGTCTTTTAAAGTAGCTTGTGCGATTAGGATCGGCTCTCCTGTTGAAAGAAAAAGATGGGCAATAGTTCCCCCTATTATAGATCCTACTAAAAACGCAAGGTTCCACATTTGTGATTTCCAGTCATAATCAAAATAGCTGACACGTTTGCCCGCACCGCATGCCGCACAAATCGTTCTAAAATTACTCGAAAAGCCAAAGGTTTTCCCGAAAAAAAGCATCATAAACATTATGAATGCTATCAAAGCACCTGAAATAAACCAATGCCAAGGTTGTTTAATTAATTCTATCATTTTTTTGATTTAATTTACTTAATTACCCTGTTACAAGAGTGTTGCCGGACAAATATATCCAATATTTTTATTTTTGGAAATTTTATTTCGCGCAAAGGTATACTTGTTTTTTTTCCATGAAAGCGAATAAGATATATTTTTTAAAAAATTGATTAAAGTCAAATTAGTGTTAAGGTGACGTATAATAATTATAAAATTGGTAAATAATAAAATTGTTATTCTATATTTGCACTCCAAATTAAAAAAAAATGGAGAAATAGAGAATTAGAGGATTGGTGGAATTTTAAAAAGTCCATTCACTAAACCTCAAATTCACTAAATCTCCAAATCACTAAATCTCTAAATTAAAGAATTATGCAAAACAAAAGTGCTATTAGGCTTTTTGCAATTTTACTGGCACTAGCTTGTGCTTATTATTTAATGTTTACTTGGGTTGCTTATGGAATTCAAGAAGATGCTGAAACCTACGCTCAAAATTACGTGTCAAACGCTAAAGTAATAGAAGCTTCAAAGAGGGGAGCAAATCTTTCTGATCAAACAACATATTTAGATTCAGTTCGTACCGCCAGAACTAATTTTTATTTTGATTCAATAAAAAATAAACCTGTTTACGATATATTCATTACTGAATATACTTATGATGACGTTAAAAAGCGTCAGCTAAACCTTGGTTTGGATTTAAAAGGCGGGATGAATGTTACTTTAGAAGTTTCGGTTGCTGATATTATTCGTTCCCTTTCAAATAATAGTAATGACCCCACTTTTACTCAAGCTATTACAAAAGCAATAGAAAGACAGAAAAAAGAGCCTCAGGATTTCGTTACTCTTTTTGGAGAAGAATTCAAGAAAATTAATCCAAATGCAAAATTGGCAATCAATTTTCAAACAATTGAACTAAAAGGTAAAATTGATTTTAATACTTCGGATGAAGATGTATTGAAATTTTTGCGTGAGCGCGTTAAAGATGCAATCGAAACTTCTGAAAACACCTTGCGTTCTCGTATTGACAAATTTGGTGTAACACAACCAAACATTCAGTTATTGCCATCATCAGGTCGAATATTAATTGAGTTGCCTGGTGTTACCGATAAAAAACGGGTTCGTAAATTATTGCAAGGTACAGCCAATCTTGAGTTCTGGGAAACCTATGACAACAAAGATATTTATCCCTTATTGGAGCAGGCTAACATTCGTTTAAAGGAGATTTTATCTCCAGTTGTGGATACTGTTAAAAAGGATTCAGTTCTCCTTGTGAAAGGAAAAGCAAAAATATCTGTAAAAAAAGATACAGCTAAAACAGAAACATCTTCTTTATCAGCTCAATTAGGTACTTCAAAAGATACTACTAAAAAAGTCGGCGACACGAGAGCTGATACTTTAGCAAAACTGAGAAAAGATAATCCATTATTTACCTTAATGCGTGCCGCAATCAGACAAAATGAACAAGGTCAGTCTGTTTTATCAGAAGGTCCTGTAGTTGGCTATGCCGCAATTGGAGATACTGCTAAATTAAATGAGTATTTAAGCAATCCTAAGATAAAATCAATATTTAAACCTTATACCAAATTCTTATGGTCGTTTAAAGCAATTGATAAAGAAGAAACTACAGTGCAATTAGTTGCAATTGATGGTGCAAGAAACAGGGGAAAAGCTGCGTTAGCCGGCGATATCATTACCGAAGCACGTAAAATGTTTGATCAGGGAGGCGGAGGTTCACCACAAATTTCAATGAGTATGACTGCCGATGCAGCAATTAGCTGGAAGCATTTAACGAAAGATAACATTGGTAAATCTATAGCCATTGTATTAGATAATAGTGTTTATTCATTCCCGACTGTGCAAGGTGAAATTGCTGGAGGTACTTCTTCTATTACTGGTAATTTTACAATTGAAGAAGCAGACGATTTGGTTAATATTCTAAAGGCAGGGAAACTGCCTGCTCCTGCACACATTGTGGAAGAGAATGTTGTTGGCCCTACGCTTGGTGCCGAAGCTGTTTCTAAAGGTTTGTTTTCAACTCTTATCGCTTTAATGTTGGTCTTGTTGTTCATGGGCTTCTATTACAATAAAGCTGGTTGGGTTGCCGATTTTGCAATGATTGTAAACAACTTTTTTGTGATCGGTATTCTCGCATCATTCGGTGCAGTATTAACATTGCCTGGAATAGCCGGTATTGTTCTGACTATTGCCATGTCAGTAGATGCGAATATTTTAATCTTTGAACGTGTTAGGGAAGAGTTGGCACTTGGTAAATCTACTGCCCATGCAATAAAAGAAGGCTATCACAATGCAATGTCATCTGTTATTGATTCACACGTTACTACATTATTGCTTGGTATCATATTATATATTTTCGGTACAGGACCACTTCAAGGTTTTGCAACTACTTTGATTATTGGTATCATCTCCTCTTTATTCTGCGCTATTTTCATTACTCGTTTAGTCTTCGATCGCTGGTTAACCAACAATAAAGAAATTCCGTTTGCAAATAATTTTACTGAAAATGCTTTCAAAAAAATCAATATTAATTTCGTTGGAAAACGAAAAATGTATTATGTGTTTTCAGGTTTAATTATTGCCGCAGGTATATTTGCCTATATTCAAAAAGGGGGATTTAGCTTAGGTGTAGATTTTAAAGGCGGACGTTCTTATGTTGTTCGTTTTGATGAATCAAGACCAACAGAAGATGTTCGAGCAGCATTAACTAAATCGTTTGGCGAAGCTCCGGAAGTAAAAACGTATGGAGAAAGCACGCAGCAACGCATTACTACTACTTATTTAATTGAAGATGCTTCAGAAGATGCAGAAGCAAAAGTAGAAGCCAAGTTGAATGAAGGATTAAATACATTAGGCCTTAAATACCAGGTAATGAGTTCACAAAAAGTGGGCGAAACGGTATCACGTGATATTAAAACAAAAGCGGTTTGGGCAGTTTTATTGTCGTGTTTGGTAATGTTTGTGTTCATTTTTATTCGATTTAAAAAATGGACATATGGTTTGGGTGCCGTTGTGGCCTTATTTCATGATGTGTTGATTGTACTATCTGTATTTATTATTTTTGATGGGATATTACCATTCTCATTGGAGATAACTCAAGATTTCATTGCAGCCATCTTAACAGTTATGAGTTATTCCATGACAGACACTGTGGTTGTTTTTGATCGTATTAGAGAATATTTGACAGAGCGTAATAAAACCGAATTAGACAAAACGGAAAAAGTGAAAGTAATTAATTATGCATTGAATAGTACATTAAGCCGTACCATCAATACATCATTAACCATCTTCTTTGTATTGTTGGCGATCTTTATTTTTGGTGGTGAAACTATCAGAGGCTTCTCTTTCGCTTTACTTATCGGTATTGTTATTGGAACATATTCATCAATCTGTATTGCAACACCAATTGTTATTGATTTTGAAAAAGAGAAAGACGAAGTAAAAAACTAATTTAGAAATTTAATTATTAAAAAAAACCGTTGCACAGCATGTGCATCGGTTTTTTATTTATGTAGCTTTGTATCGTTATAAATAATTTGTAAAATGATTGGCTCGATGTTCTTGTTTTTAAATTTGGGTGGAGGTGAGATCGTTCTCATTGTGCTTGTTATTATTATGTTATTCGGTTCAGATAAGTTGCCTGAATTAGTCAAAGGTCTAGGAAAAGGAATACGTGAAATTAATGATGCAAAAAACCAAATTCAAAACGAAATTCAAAAAAGCACAAGCAGCGTAAGAGAAGAATTTGAAAAACATACATCTGAAATTCAAAAAAGTACCGGTAATATAAAAGAAGAATTTGTAAAGCATACAACCGAAGTACAAACTGAAATTGAACAAATTGGACAAAGTATTAAACGGCATATGAATCAAGCTACTGAGACTGAGAAGAAGGATGTAAATGTCTCTGGTCCTGATACAATAAAAGTATAAAAAAAAGCTCTCCGATTTATCAGAGAGCTTTTTTGTTTAAAAATTATTGAGTTTATGCTAAAACTAAATCAACAGTTTTAACTGTTTTAATAATACGTGCTGCAATTTTATAAGGATCTCCGTTTGATGCCGGTCTTCTGTCTTCTAACCAACCTTTCCATCCTTTTTGTACAGTGATAAGAGGAATTCTAATTGAAGCCCCTCTGTCAGATACACCATAAGAAAAATCGTGGATAGAAGCCGTTTCGTGTTTTCCGGTTAATCTTTTATCATTAAATTCTCCGTAAACTGCAATGTGCTCTTTTACAAATGGTCTAAAAGCTTCACAAATTTTCTCGTAAACTTCTTTAGAACCACAAGTTCTTAAGGTGGTATTTGAGAAGTTGGCATGCATTCCTGAACCATTCCAGTCCGTATCACCAAGTGGTTTTGGGTGGTAATCAATATAGTAACCATAGCTCTCAGTAAGTCTGTCTAATAAATAACGAGCAACCCAAATTTCATCACCGGCTTTTTTTGCACCCTTTGCAAACAATTGGAATTCCCATTGTCCACAAGCAACCTCTTCGTTTATCCCTTCAAAGTTTAGACCGGCAGCAATACATAAATTTGCATGTTTTTCTACAAGCTCTCTGCCATGTGTGTTTCTACCACCTACAGAACAATAGTACATCCCTTGAGGAGCAGGATATCCATTCACTGGGAAACCAATTGGTAATCTTGTTTTGGTATCCATAATAAAATACTCTTGTTCAAAACCAAACCAGAAATCGTCGTCTTCGTCTTCGATAGTTGCCCTGCCATTTGATACATGCGCAGTTCCGTCAGCATTTAAAACTTCAGACATTACTAACCAAGCATTTTCTCTGGCTGGGTCAGGATAAATGGCAACAGGTACCAATATACAATCGGAAGATCCGCCTTCAGCTTGCTTTGTAGATGAACCGTCAAACGACCAATTCCCAATTTCTGCCAATGTTCCTTTAAAAGCTTTGTGTTCTTCAACTTTGGTTTTTGATCTCATGTTTTGAGTCGGGTGGTAACCATCCAGCCAAATGTACTCTAGTTTAACTTTACTCATGTCATTTAGGGGATTAAGAATTATTATCTATTATTTTTAAAAAGTGTTTTTCGATACAAAAATAATTTATTTTTAAATATAATGATAAAAATCATTGTTTTTTTTACTAATTGTGAATAAATAAATGATACTAAGACGAAAAAACGTGATAATTATTTAATTAGAGATAAAAAAGAGCTTGGTTTTCTAAAAAAACAATTATTTGATGATTTGTTAAACTTTCCAATATTTTTTATCAAATATTGGAAAGTTAAGGAATAGACTTAACACTTTATGCTTATATTTG